>NKIM01000021.1 GCA_002255955.1 Burkholderiales bacterium PBB2
GCGGGCGATGTGCGCCATCAACGGTGGAGCGCGCCACATCCGAAGGTGGCTCGGCCTGCCGACGGGCGATTTGTGCGCGGCCGAGGGCGCAGCGGAGCGGCTCAGGCGCGCGTACTCGCGCGCTTCAAGCGCTGACTCGGCGCCACTGTTTGACCACAGTGAGCGCAGCGAACGGAGGGAGTTTGGCGCCGCTGAGCCGCGCAGTGAGCACCGAGGGGAGTCGGCTCGCCGAGCCGACCCGCGAACCATGAGCCCGGCGGCGGGGCGAGCCACCGCAGCGTGAGTGATCGGCTCAACGAAGGTCCGCAATGAGCTGAATCTTGCCCATCATGAATTTGATTTGCGTTTGCTGAATTTGTTAAATATAGACAAATTCATTTGACTTTGGTTAAATCGAGGCCTGCCGCTTTGTGCTGTTCCGGCGCCTGCGATGGCCCCTCAACGAGAGCTTTGTCATGAGCCACCCGAACCCGACGAGCCCCAAGACTTTCGCTTCGCAAGCCGATCTGGAGGTCAAGAAGGTCAGTTTTGACCAACTGTCGCCGCACGCGTACGCCTACACGGCGGAGGGCGACCCGAACACCGGCATCGTGATCGGCGATGACGCGGTCATGGTGATCGACACCCAGGCCACGCCGGTGATGGCGCAGGACGTGATCCGCCGCATCCGTGAAGTGACGGACAAGCCCATCAAGTACGTGCTGCTCAGCCACTACCACGCAGTGAGGGTGCTCGGCGCTAGCGCCTACCGGGCCGAGGGCTGCGAGCAGATCATTGCCAGCCAGGACACCTACGACCTCATCGTCGAGCGCGGCGAGCAAGACAAGGCCAGCGAGATCGGCCGCTTTCCTCGTCTCTTCAATGCGGTGGAATCGGTGCCGCCGGGCCTGACCTGGCCGACCCTGACCTTCACCGGCAAGATGACGCTCTGGCTGGGCAAGCTGGAAGTGCAGATCCTGCAGCTGGGCCGTGGCCACACCAAGGGCGACACGGTGGTCTGGCTGCCGCAGGACCGGGTGCTGTTCTCGGGCGATCTGGTCGAGTTCGACGCCACGCCCTACGCCGGCGACGCCTACTTCCAGGACTGGCCCGCCACCCTCGACCGCCTGGCTGCGCTCAACCCGGCCAAGCTGGTGCCGGGCCGTGGCGCCGCGCTGCAAACGCCCGAGCAAGTGCAGGCCGGCCTGAACGGCACACGCGCCTTTGTCAGCGAGCTCTACGAGAGCGTCAAGGCTGGCGCCGCAGCGGGCCTGGATCTCAACGCCGTCTACCGCGAGACCTATGCCCGCTTGGCTGAGCGTTATGGCCACTGGGTGATCTTTGCCCATTGCATGCCCTTCGATGTGACCCGGGCGTTTGATGAGGCCAGCGGCCACGCCGACCCGCGCATCTGGACGGCCGAGCGCGATGTGGCCATGTGGAAGGCGCTGGAAGGCGTCTGAGGCTCAAGCCCATGCGCGATCCCTACGTCTACCCGCAGTACGAGGCGCGCATCAGCGCCGAAGAACTGCACTGGCGAGCCACCGGCGAGGCGCTGCGCCGCCCGGTAGTGATCGTCGGCGCCGGGCCGGTGGGCCTGAGCCTGGCGCTCGATTGCGCTGCGCGTGGCTTGGCCGTCGTGCTGCTGGACGACAACAACAGCGTCAGCGTCGGTTCGCGTGCGGTCTGCTATGCCAAGCGCACGCTGGAGATCTGGTCGCGCCTGGGCCTGGCGCAGGATCTGGTGGCGCAGGGTGTGAGCTGGCGCCTGGGCCGGGTCTTCCATGGCGAGGGTCTGGCTTACGAGTTTGACTTGCTGCCTCAGGCCGGCCATGAGCAGCCGGCCATGATCAATCTGCAGCAGTACCACCTGGAAGAGCGATTGGTGGCCGCTTGCATGGCCGAGCCGCTGATCGATCTGCGCTGGAAGCACAAGCTGCTGGCGCTGACCGACGATGCCAGCGAGGAGGGTGGCCCGCTGCGCCTGCGCATCGAGTCGCCTGAGGGGGAAGAGTTCGAGCTGCTCGCTGATTGGCTGCTCGCCTGCGACGGCGCCAGCAGCGACGTCCGCCGCATGGTGGGCGCGGAGTTCAGCGGCAAGGCCTTCCAGGACCGCTTCCTGATCGCCGATGTGCACATCCCCGAGGCGCTAGGCTTCCCGACCGAGCGGCGCTTCTGGTTCGACCCACCGTTCCACCCCGGCCAGTCGGTGCTGCTGCACCGTCAGAGCCGCAACATCTGGCGCATCGATTTCCAGCTTGGCTGGCAAGCCGACCCCGAGCAGGCACGCCAGCCCGAGAACGTGCAGCGCCTGGTGCGCGCCATGCTGGGCCCGGAGGTGCCGTTCGAACTGGAGTGGGTCTCGGTTTACCAGTTCGCCTGCCGCCGCATCGACCGCTTCCGCCATGGCCGAGTGCTCTTCGCCGGCGATGCAGCGCACCAGGTCTCGCCCTTTGGCGCACGCGGCGCCAACAGCGGCGTGCAGGACGCCGACAACCTGGCCTGGAAGCTGGCCGCCGTGTTGCAAGGCCGTGCGCCCGAAGCCCTGCTGGACAGCTACCACGCGGAGCGCGCCGCCGCCGCCGACGACAACCTGCGCCAGTCCACCCGCTCGACCGATTTCATCACCCCCAAGACCGCCACCTCGCTGCAGCTTCGCAATGCCGTGCTGGAGCTGGCCCGGCGCGAGCCCTTGGCCCGCCCTCTGGTCAACAGTGGTCGGCTGTCCATGCCCACGGTTTATCGCGATTCGCCGCTGAACACGGCCGATGCGCCGGGTGCGTTCGAGGCCGGCCCGGCGCCGGGTGAGCCTGTGCCTGATGCGCCTGTGAACCGCGCCGGCCAGCCGACGTGGCTGTTGCGCGAGCTGCACCGGGCGGGGGCGGGCTTTGTGCTCCTGAGCTTCGGTGCGGTGGCCGCGACAGGGGTGCCGGCTGAGTGTCATGCGCTCGTGGTGGGCGAAGACTTGATCGACGCTGAGGGCCTGCTGGCCGCCCGCTTGAACGCCCGACCCAGCACCGCTTACCTGATCCGCCCCGACCAAGTGGTGGCGGCACGCTGGCGCAGCTTTGACGCGGCGGCTGTGGCGCAGGCCCTGGACCGCGCCCTGGCGCGCAGCCCGGCGGCCTCGACCGCGCCCGCAGTTGCCCCCGCGAGCGCCGCCCTGAAGCGCCAACCCAATCTGCAAGACCCCGACGGTTTTTACGAACACCTGATCGCCGCCCAGAGTGATCTGGACGAGGGCCAGGCCCAGCGCTTTCTGGCCAAGCTGAGCCTGATCCTGGCCAACCAGATCGGCGACAGCGCGCTGCTGCGAGAAGCGATCGACCTGGCTCGCGAACCCGAATCTCCGACTTTGACTTCCAACGAATCTGCACCATGAGTGAAGCCTTGAACTACCAAGCCGGTTTCGGCAACCAGCATGTCACCGAGGCCGTGGCCGGCAGCCTGCCCGTGGGTCGTAACAGCCCGCAGCAGGTGGCCCATGGCCTGTACGCCGAGTTGCTCTCGGGGGCGGCCTTCACCGCGCCGCGTTCCGAGAACCTGCGCACCTGGATGTACCGCCGCCAGCCCTCCGTCGTGGTGGGCAGTTATCAGCCCCTCAGCCATGACTTTCTGAGAACCGGCGCGGCCGAGGGCCAGGCCGCTCCGCCGGACCCGCTGCGCTGGGCGCCGAGCGCCATCCCCGAGGCTCGCAGCGATTTTGTCGCCGGCCTGCGCACCCTGGTCGTCAACGGCGACCCCGATGCGCAAGTGGGCATGGCTGCCCACCTCTACCTGGCCAATGCCTCGATGGAGCGCAGCGCCTTCGTCAACGCCGACGGCGAGCTGCTGATCGTGCCGCAGCAGGGTGCCCTGCGCATCACCACCGAGCTCGGCCGCCTGGATGTGAAGCCGGGCGAGATTGCGCTGATCCCACGCGGCCTGGCTTTCAAGGTGGCGGTGGACGGCCCCTCGCGCGGCTATATCTGCGAGAACTACGGCGCGCCCTTCCGCCTGCCTGAGCTGGGCCCGATCGGCTCCAACGGCCTGGCCAATCCGCGCGACTTCCTGGCCCCGGTGGCGCATTTCGAAGCCGAGGCCGGCGCCTACGAGATCATCAAGAAGTTCGGCGGCAAGCTCTGGCGCGCCGAGCAGGGGCACACGCCCTTCAATGTGGTGGCCTGGCATGGCAACTTGACGCCTTACAAGTACGACACCGCGCATTTCATGACCATCGGCTCGATCAGCTTCGACCACCCGGATCCGAGCATCTTCACCGTGCTGACCTCGCCCAGCGACACCGCCGGTTGGGCCAATGTGGACTTTGTGATCTTCCCGCCGCGCTGGATGGTGGCCGAAGACACCTTCCGCCCGCCCTGGTATCACCGCAACGTGATGAGCGAGTTCATGGGCCTCGTGCTGGGTCAGTACGACGCCAAGCCCGAGGGCTTCAAGCCCGGGGGCTCCAGCCTGCACAATGCCTACGTGCCGCATGGCCCGGACACCGAAGCCTTCGCCAAGGCCAGCAGCGTGGACCTGGCGCCGCACAAGCTGGACCACACCCTGGCCTTCATGTTCGAGACCCGCTGGCGCTTGCTGCCCACCGAGTTCGCCATGAACGGTGGCGCGCTGGAAACCAGTTATGCCCAGTGCTGGAGCGGCTTGCAAGACCGCTTCAGCGCCTGAATCGACTTCAGAAGTATTGACCGATAGTTTGAGAACCTCCCCCATGAGCTTGATCGACCACACCCACAGCCCCAGCGCCCAGTCCTGGGTGGACAGCGCCAACGCGGCCGACACCGACTTCCCGATCCAGAACCTGCCCTACGGCCTGTTCCGTCGTGCCGGCAGCAATGAAAGCGCCCGCGTCGGCGTGGCCATTGGCAGCCAGATCCTCGATCTGCGCCTGGCTGCTGCTGCCGGCAAGTGGAGCAGCAGCGTGCAGGTGCTGCTGCAGCCCCTGGCCGATGGCAATCTGAACGCCTTTATGGGCCAGCCCTCGGCGGCGCGCCTGGAGCTGCGCCATGCCTTGTTCGATGCACTGCTGGCGGGATCCAAGCAAGAGGCCGCTCTGCGCGACTGCCTGCTGGCCCAGGCCGAGGCGCAGATGGCCGTGCCTTGCCGCATCGGCGATTACACCGACTTCTACACCGGCATCCACCACGCCACCACGGTGGGCAAGCTGTTCCGTCCGGACAACCCGCTGCTGCCCAACTACAAATGGGTGCCCATCGGCTACCACGGCCGCAGCTCGTCCATCGGCGTCAGCGGCGGCACGGTGCGCCGCCCGTTGGGCCAGCTGAAAAGCCCCGACGCCGAAGTGCCGGTGCTGGCCGCTTGCAAGCGCCTGGACTATGAGCTGGAGCTGGGCGTCTTTGTGGCCAGCGGCAATGAGTTGGGCACCCCCATCCCGATGGAGCAGGCCGACGAGCATCTGTTCGGTGTGACCCTGCTCAACGACTGGTCGGCCCGCGATGTGCAGGCCTGGGAGTACCAGCCGCTGGGCCCCTTCCTGGCCAAGAACTTCGCCACCACCATCTCGCCCTGGATCGTCACGATGGAAGCGCTGGAGCCCTTCCGCGTGCCCTTCTCGCACCCGGCTGAAGATCCCCAGCCCCTGGCCTACATCGATTCGCCCCGCAACCGCAGCGAAGGCGGCTATGCAATCGAACTCGAAGTTTGGATCCAAACCGAGAAGATGCGCGCCGCCGGAGAGCCCGCCACGCGCCTGATGCGCTCCAACTTCAAGCACGCCTACTGGACCCTGGCCCAGATGCTGACCCACCACGCCAGCAATGGCTGCAATCTGCAGCCGGGCGACTTGATGGGCACGGGCACCCAGTCCGGCCCCGAGGCGGCTGAAGGCGGCTCGCTGCTGGAGCTGTCGCTGGGCGGCAAGCAAGCCCTGACCCTGCCCAATGGCGAGACACGCACCTTCTTGCAAGACGGCGACACCATCAGCCTGCGCGGCTATGCCGAAACCAGCAGCCTGGCCGGCGGCGCTCGCCGCATCGGCTTCGGTGACTGCAGCGCCACCATCGTGCCGGCGCCGCAGCTCTGATCGATACGGCCTGAACTCAGATGGCGCCGCAAGGCGCCATTTCTTTGCGGGGGCCGCGAGAGCCCGAAACCTGTGTTTGGTGGTCCGGAGTCGGCACGAAGCCGCCTTTGGTTTTGCTCGTGAGGCCCTGCAGCACGCGCCGCTACCGGGCTCATGGTTCCGGGGTCGGCCCTGGCGGGCCGACTTCCCTGCGCTGCTCGCACCTCGGGGCTGGCGCATAACTCACTCCGCTCCCTGCGTTCGCTTCGTTCAAACAGAAGCGCCAAGTCAGAACTTGAAGCGCACGGGTACGTGCGCGCCCCGAGGCGCTGCGCTGCTCGGCCCTTCACAAATCGCCCCGCAGCGGCACGGGCTGCAGGGCGCTTGCATCGCGGGCGATCTGCCCCTTCGACAGTGGAGCACGCCACATCCGAAGGTGGCTCGGCCCGCCGACGGGCGATTTGTGCGCGGCCGAGGGCGCAGCGGAGCGGCTCAGGCGCGTGGTCCCACGCGCTTCAAGCTCTGACTCGGCGCCACTGTTTGACCACAGTGAGCGCAGCGAACGGAGGGAGTTTGGCGCCGCTGAGCCGCGCAGTGAGCAGCGAGGGGAGTCGGCTCGCAGAGCCGACCCGCGAACCATGAGCCCGGCGGCGGGACGAGACACCGCAGCGCGGAAACCCGGACACCGAACTTCCGCTATGTGTCGCTTCCCGCCCTTCAGACTCCGGGTATCCCCGCGCTTCCGTCTTGCATCAGCCCCTGCTTTGTAAGACCGGTGCAATGAAGTCCTGCAAAACGCAACGTGCTGATCTGGCGCTGCAGCGGGCCGCTAAATTGCCGAGGTCGAAGCATGGGCCTGCCCGGCTTGCTGCCTGCGCTGTGGCAGCGGACTCATCATCACATCAAGCAAGACGCAAAATACTTTCGGAGACCTGTTCCATGAATCAGCCCTTGTCGTTCCAGAAAAAAGTTCTGCCCCAACTGATCAGTGCCCTGATTGGCTCGCTGGCCTTGCAGGCTGCCCATGCAGCGGATGAGCCGGCCAAGGCCAATGAGCTGGAGAAGGTGGAGGTCCGCGGTATCCGCGCCACGCTGAACAAGAACCTCGTGGAGAAGCGCGAGAACTCCAGCATCGTCGATTCGATCTCGGCCGAGGATGTGGGCAAGTTCCCCGACAAGAACGTGGCCGATTCGCTGCAGCGCGTGCCCGGCATCTCGGTGGACCGCAGCTGGGGCGAGGGCAAGGCCATCTTCGTGCGCGGCACCGACAAGAACCTCAACATGACCCAGCTCAACGGCCAGGCCGTGGCGAGTTCGGAATGGTGGTTGAACGAAGCACAGACCCGCAGCTTCAACTACGACGTGTTGCCGTCTGAAATTGTCGGCAGCCTCGATGTCTACAAGAGCCCATCGGCCGATCTGGATGAAGGCAGCATCGGCGGTCTGGTCATCGTCAAGACCCGCAAGCCTTTGGCCTTCAAGGACCCGTTGACCCTACAGGCTTCGGCCGAGGCCATCTACAGCCAGCTACCCGGCAAGACCGACCCGCAGGTTTCCGGCCTCTTGAACTGGAAGAGCGCCGACAAGACCTTCGGTGTGATGCTGGCTCTGAGCAAGCAAACCCGCACCATGCGCCGCGATGGCCTGGAGATGTTCGACGACGGCAAGTACGACGTCCAGCCGGTCGACAAGAACAATGTGCCCACCGGCGCAGCCTCGACCAAGGCCTATGCCGCCTGGGGTGGTGGTTCAGCCATTTTCCGCCAGGACCGTGATCGCACCACCGGCAACCTGGCCCTGCAGTTCCAGCCCAACCAGCAGACCGACATCGTCCTGAATTACATGAATTCGGACATGAAGATGGACAACAGCAACCAGAACTACCTCTGGCAGGCCAGCGGTCAGGCGGTGGATGGTGTCATCAAGGTCCAGAACCCGAGCTTCATCACCACCTCGGACGGCACCAAGGCCCTGGTCGGCGGCTCGATCGGACCGACCAATGTGTCCTTCGAGCCCATCTACCGCGACTCCTACATCAAGACCAAGGTGCTGGATCTGGATGGCAGCTACAAGTCCGATCGCTGGACGGTGCACGGCCAGGCTGGCACCACTTCTTCCGAAGGCGGCAGCCGCCATGACCGCCATTTCTGGATGGAAGGCAATGCCACCGCCACCATCGACATGGGCCTGGACAAGTACGGCGTCAAGTACGACATGGACCCGCTGAGCTACAAGGGCCTGGTGCTCAAGCCCGGTGGCGGCACCAGCGACCGCGTGCGCCGCATGGAGAGCAAGGAGAACTACCTGCAGGGCGATGTGACCCTGGACGTGGACAACGGTTTCATCAGCACCGTCAAGTTCGGTGCCAAGCACCGCGACAGCACGCAGCAGAACTTCCGCAGCCAGGGCACGGCCAATGGCGCCGCCGCCAGCTGGCAAAACCTGACCCTGGGCGATCTCTCCACCGGCCCTTCGCCGCTGCTGAGCCAGGCCGCTGCGTCGCCCGGCGCGCTGACCCAGTACCTGTGGTTTGACGATGCGCTGGTGGCCAGCAAGGCCATTCCCATGTTCGACAAGAACATGACGTACGCCGATGTGCTGAACGAGCACTACAAGATCCAGGAAAAGATCACGGCCGGCTATGTCAAGGCCGACTTCTCCACGGGCAAGTGGCGCGGTGATTTTGGTGTGCGCTTCGTCAAGACCCAGCAGACCTCGAACGGTTTTGCCCAGGCGGCCGACAAGACCTTCAAGCCGATCAGTCAGGACAACAACTACACCGACACCTTGCCCAGCCTGAACGTCGCGTACTCGCTGCAGAAGGACCTGATCCTGCGCGGCGCCGTCTCCAAGGCCATGGCACGCCAGACCTTCGACGTGCTCAACCCGGGCCTGACCCGCGACGGCACCGTGCTGACCAAGGCCAAGGCCGGCAACCCGCTGCTCAAGCCCATCCACTCCAACCAGGCCGAGCTGGGCGCCGAGTGGTACTTCGAGGAAGGCTCGCTGCTCTCGGGCACGGTCTTCATCAAGAAGCTGGATACCTTCAACTACACCGACACCAAGCAGGAAACCATCAACGGCGAGGTGCTCAATGTCTCGCGCCCCTTGAATGCCGACAATGGCGCCGATATCAAGGGCTTCGAGCTGCAGTGGCAACAGGCCTTCGGCCGCAGCGGCTTCGGCGCCACAGCCAACTACACCTTCACCGATGCGAAGGCGGGTGCTGTGGCCGGCCAGCCGCGCCTGCAGGTGGTGGGCAATTCGCGTGACCAGTACAACGCCAGCGTGTACTACGAGCGCGACGGCATCAGCGCCCGCGTGTCCTACAACTACCGCTCCAAGTCCTACGGTGGCATGACCATGGGCGGCCAAGTGGTCAACAGCGCCTACGGTCAGTGGGATGCTTCGGCCAGCTGGGACATCACGCCCAAGGTGGCGCTGTTCGCCTCGGCCGTGAACATCGGCAATGAGCTGGTGCGCAGCAACACCACGGACGGTCTGCCGCTGGGCATCTACGAAAACGGCCGCCGCTTCGGCATCGGCCTGCGCGCCAAGTTCTGACGAGCGCGTGCGGCCCGGGTGTCTGCCGACCGCGGCCGGCAAACCCGGGCGCCGCAGCAGGCCTCCAGCCTCGGACTCCTGAGGCGGAGGCCTGTGTGATGGTTGTTTGCAGCCCTGTGCAGGCGACACGGCGCGAGGCAAGGCATGGCTCGCGCCTTTTTGTGATTTTTTGGATCTCCTCATGAACCAGCAGCAGACCTCATCCGCCACCCGCGCCGGCGCCACCGCCAGCAGCGTGGTCCTGGCCATGATCTTCATCGGCCTGATGTTCTTCATCCTCGGCTTCGTCACCTGGCTCAATGGCTCGCTGATCCCCTTCCTCAAGATTGTTTGCGAGCTCAACAATTTCCAGGCGCTCTGGGTCACCTTTGCCTTTTACATCGCCTACACCGTGATGGCGCTGCCCTCGGCCGCCATCCTGGCGCGCACCGGCTACAAGCGTGGCATGACGCTGAGCCTGGCGGTCATGGCCGTGGGCGCCTTGCTCTTCATTCCGGCCGCCAAAGTCGGCCACTACGGTCTCTTCCTGCTGGCGCTGTTCACGCTGGCCTCGGGCATGACGCTGATGCAGACGGCTATCAACCCCTACATCGTCTGCATCGGTGCGCGCGAGAGCGCAGCCATGCGCATCAGCATCATGGGCTTGTTCAACAAGGGTGCGGGCATCGTCGTGCCCCTGGTGTTCTCGGCCCTGATCCTCTCCGGCTTCGACCAGAAGGCGGCCGTTGACCTGGCTGCGCTGGAGCCTGCGGCGCGCGCCCTGGCCCGTGCCGAGCTGGCCTCGCGCCTGATCACGCCCTATCTGGTGATGGCCGGTGTGCTGCTGGTGTTCACCGCTGTCATCCATTTCTCCTCCATGGCCGAACCCGATCTGGACGACGCGGGCGACAGCGCGCCGGTGCGCCTGGGCGAGGTGTTCCGTTTCCCGCAGGTGGTGCTGGGTGCCTTGAGCCTGTTTGTCTACGTGGGTGTCGAGGTGATCGCTGGTGACACCATCGGCCTGTACGGCCAGCAGCTGGGTGTGGCGAACTATGCGGTGCTGACCAGCTACACCATGGGCGGCATGGTGCTGGGCTATCTGGCCGGTGTGCTCTTGATTCCGCGCTACGTTTCGCAGAAGACCGCTCTGCAGGCCTCGGCCGTGCTCGGTGTGCTGCTGTCGGCGGCTGTGGCTTTGAGTTCCAGCCAGGACAGCGGCATCTCGCAGCTGCTGCTGGGCTGGGCCGGTGTGCCGGCCGTGCCCAACACCGTGTTCTGCCTGGCGGCCCTGGGCCTGGCCAATGCCTTGGTGTGGCCGGCCGTATGGCCCCTGGCTCTGCAAGACCTGGGCCGCCACACGGCCAGCGGTTCGGCCTTGCTGATCATGGGCATCGCCGGCGGCGCCCTGTTGCCCATGGCCTACGGCCATTTTGCGGACGCCAGTGGCCCGCAAAGTGCCTATTGGGTGATGCTGCCGTGCTATGTGTTCATCTTGTTCTACGCCACCCTCGGCCACAAGCTGCGGCACTGGGGGGATGGGTCAGAGCGCGCGCTCAAGCGCGCCTGATCGAGCGGGGCGGAGCGCATTTCAGCCGGATCGTGGGGCGGGTCGCATCGACATCGCCCCTTTTCATTGGCCCGGGCGCGTCCCTCCGCGGACTCCTGCGGGTTCCATGGTCTGGAGCCGAGTTGTACTTAAGTACTAAAGAATTAGTTGTCAGGATGACGTCTTTGAGCCAGAATGAAACTAATTAATTAGTAGGAGCGCTTCATGGCCCGCCCCAAGTCCATCGAACTGACCCCCGCAGAGCAGCGCATCATGCAGGTCCTCTGGCGCGGGCGTGCCATGACGGTGCGCGAGATTGCGGCGGAGCTGTCGACTGAGCATGAGCTTGCCTACACCACGGTTCAGACCCTGTGCCGCATCCTGCTGGACAAGGGGCATGTCAGCTGCGAGAAGCAGGGCAAGGCCTTTGTCTACCAGGCGCTCACGGTGCAGCAAGAAGCCCGAAGCCAGGCCTTGCTGGGCTTGTTGAAGAAATTCTTTGGCGGCTCGCCGACCTTGCTGGCCCAGCATCTGCTGAACCAGGAGGCCTTGTCACCTGAGGTGGCCAGTCAGTTGCAGGCCCAGATCGATCGGGCTGCAGCGCAAGCCGCGGCGCCGGGTCCCTCTGCAGCCACCGCGGCCCAGCCTCAGCTCCACGCCAAACGCCCCCGCGGCTGAGGTCGCAACACAAGGCGGCGAGGAGGCGCGCGATGGATGCCACGGGCTGGGGTCTGTATGTCTTGTTGCACGGCTTGTTGAGCCTGGCGCTGCTGCCCATCTTGGGGTGGAGTCGCGGGCTCCAGGGGCGCGTGTCGCCGGGCGGCATGCTCGGCCTGTGGTGGCTTTGGGCCGGGGCCCTGTTCCTGCTGCCATTGCTGATGTTGCAGCCTTGGGCCATGGATCGGCAATTGCTGCCCTGGTTTCATGCCAGTGTGCAGCCTTTGGGCGCTACGTCTTCAGCGCTTCCAGGGCCAGAGGCGGTTCTGGACCCCTTGGCCCCGCTCGCGATCAGCTGGCCTTTGAGTTCCGAGCTCCTGGCGAGGCTGGCTCCGCCGACCTGGTTGTGGTGGTTGCTGCCGATGGTGAGTGCCTTCAAGGCCGTGCGTCTGGGGCAAAGCTATCGCCGGACTCGCGCACTGCGCCAGCAGGCCCTGATTTGGAAGGAGGCGCCGGCAGGCTGCCCTGTGCCTGTGCGGGTTCACCCCGGCGTGGACAGCGCCATGCTGGTGGGGCTGCGTCAGCCGGAAATCCTGCTGCCAAGCGCCTACCTCCAGCATCTGAATGCCGCGCAGCTGGCCCTGATCGTGCAGCATGAGCTCTGCCATCAGCAGCAGGGTGATCTGCGCCAGCATGTGCTCCAGCAAGCCTTGAGCTGCTTGTTCTGGTGGAGCCCGGCCTGGCGGATCGCGGCGCAAGAGCTGAGTCGCTGGCGCGAGCTTCGTTGTGATGCCCTGGTCAGCCGCCAGCAGGCGCAGCCGCATCGCTACGCACAAACGCTTCTGGATTGCGCTTTGCTGCAGCAGAAGCAGCCGGGGGATCGGGGACCGGGGCGCGCGCTGGCTCAGCGCTGGTGGCATGCGCCACTGCTTGCCTTGCGCATTGACGAGGTGCTGCTGCAGGAACAGCGCCCGCAGCGGCTGTGGCAGGGCGGGCTGCTGGCGCTGCTGCTCTTGGGCAGCAGCCTGTTTTTGACCCAGCACTTGCAGCTGGCCGACCTGCCGGCTCGCCATGCCCAGGTGAGCGTCAGCGAGCTGGGCCGATTGAGCGTGCTGCTGGAGCGCGTGGCGAGCCAGGATGTGCCGGGAGTGCAATCACTGCTGGCCGAGGGCGCGCCCTTGAATCTGGCCCGGCCTGGCGACGGAACGCCGCTGATGATGGCGGTACGCCGCCAGTCCCTCGCGCTGGTGGAACTGCTGCTCAAGGCCGGCGCCGACGCCAATATCAGCAGCCGGGGCGACGGCAATGCGCTGATCCTGGCAGCTCAGGGTGGCCAGCTGTCCATCGCCCGGCACCTGCTGGACGCCGGTGCCGATGTCAATGCCGCCGTGCTGGGCGATGAAACGCCTTTGATCCAGGCCGCACGGCGGGGCGACCTGGCCATGGCCCAGTTGCTCCTGGCGCATGGCGCCCTGATCAATCTGCAGGTGCAGACCCCGATGTCCGATGGTCGGGTCTGGCGTTCGGCCCTGAACCAAGCGTCGACGCCCGCCATGCGCGAGCTGCTTTTGCAGCGAGGAGCACGCTGATGCTGCTGCTACCCCGCGTCCGAGGCCCCTGACTCCGGGCTGTGTCGGGCCGCGCAGGCATGCGCGGCGCTGCCGACCTTTGCCTTCCCGTCCTGTTCATCACCCTCGCGCAGCTTCGTGAGGGTGCCCATGGTGCCGCCGGCCGCCAGGGAGGTCTGCTGCCCAGTGTTCCGCCTTGGCGCCGCGCCCTTTGTTGTTCTGTCGACCCGGCCGCTTTTTCCTGAGTTCTCAACGTTCTCCTCAGTCTTCTCTTCTCTTCTCTTCAACCCTCAAGGAACCCGCGATGCTGAAATACAAACTCCGAAGCCTGGGCCTGCTGCTCTGTGTCGGCCTCAGTGGCTGCCAGCTGTTCCCTCGGGCGCTGCCTGTCCCTGCCGAGGCACCGCAGCAGTCCGAGGTCTATCAGCCGCAGTTCGCAAGGAGCGCGACCGAGGCCACCCAAGCGCTGGCGCAAGCTCGCACACAGCAGCGCTGGCCCGCCTTCACGGCGGCGGTGTCCTGGCGAGGTGATCTGGTCTGGGCGGCGGCGAGCGGCTATGCCGATCTGGAGCGCCAGGCGCCGGCAACGATTGAAACCCAGTTTCGCGTCGGCAGTACCTCCAAGGCCGTGACCGCCACCGCCATGGCTCGGGCCGTGACTCGATCCGAGCTGACCATGGACACTCCGATTGGGCAGTACAAGGCCGATCTGCCCAACCCTGCATGGCAAGCGATGACCCTGCGTCAGCTCATGTCTCATACCGCGGGGATGCCGGCTTATGCCGAGAACACGGATTGGTCAGGCAAGCTGCAAAGCTGGCTCAAGTGGCGGCGCTACACCGATGTGAATGAGGCCTTGGGCTTGTTTGACGACGCCCAGCTGCTCTCCGCCCCCGGGCAACGCTTCCACTACAGCTCCTTCGGCACGGTCCTGGCCAGTGCCGTCTTGCAGAGCGCCACCGCTCAGCCCTTTCTGTCGTATCTTCATGCCCAGGTCAGCGAGCCCTTGGGCCTGAGCTCGCTCGCAGCGGCAGAGCAGCCGCATGAACAGCAAGCGCGTTTCTATGAGACCCGCGGCGGCGTGGCGCGCCTGCACCGGCCGGTCGATCTGAGCCAGAAATGGGCCGGAGGCGGCCTGGCGGCCAGTTCGGTGGATCTGGCGAAGCTGGGCGCTGCCTGGTTGCGCCCGTCCTTCATTGCAACGCCGGTTCGACAGGACTTCTGGACGCCCCAGCGACTGGCCGATGGGCGCGAGAACGAGCAGTCCTACGCCTTGGGTTGGCGCCACTCCAACTTGCAGCACCTGTACTGCGACCGAGCCCATCCGCTCCAATCCGCCGTCAGTTATGTGCATCATGGCGGTGTGTCCGATGGCGCGCAAAGCCTGCTGATCATCTATCCGCAGTGGGACCTGGTCGTGGCCGCCAATATCAACACCCAAACGGCGGACTGGTGCGACTTCGCCCGCGAGGTCAGTCAGCTGACCAAGCCCTTCCTGCGTCAGCTCGCACCTGATTTGCTGAACTGAAGGCCCGGGGCTGCTCCTGATCTGCTGCCCCGCACGGTGTTTGGCCAAGGCGCCGCTGTCGGGCGAGACGCGGCAAGCGGGCTCAGGACTCCGGGTCGAACATGAAGACCCGCAGCTCCTGCTCGCAGCGGCAGGCGGCGGCCAGGCGCGCCGCCCAGGTCAGCGCGGCCTCACGCGAGGGCAGCTCCAGCACTGTAAAGCCACCGTCCAGCGTCGGGTTCGTGGTGCCCGCGCCTTCTCGAACCGAGCCATCTCCCGCCACCCGCAGCGGCGTCACGGCCGCGTCAATCCCACCTGCGAACACATACACCCCTGCTGCCTTGGCCTCGCGAATCACGGCATGGGCGGCCTCGGCCACCGCCGGCAACTCTTCGGCGGGCACAAGCATGGCTGCGGCAGGGAAGGAGATCAGGTACTTGCTCATGGGGCGCTTTCCTTGCGTGGTCAGGCGCTGGTGACCAGCCGCCGCAAAGCCTCGCGGTGCGGGAGGAAGTGTTTTCGGGCCTGATCCACCAGGGAGGCCCGCGCCTGCAGGCCGCTGAGTGCCATGGCCTGCGAGGGCGCCGCCTTGTGGCCAGGCGCGTTCGAGGGGAAGCGGCCCATGCCGGCCAGCAGGCAGTACCAGGAGGGCCGCTGGTACATCAGCGCGGCTTCATGCCGGCCCAGGGCCGCATCGAAGTCAGTGCCGGCGTCCCAGCTGGCCAGCAGCTCCGCCAGGCGATCCGAGCCGGGCTTCTTCGCGCGGTTGGCGCGCCAGTATTCGGTGTCCTCGCGGGTGTTGAGCAGGTAGTGGGTTTGCACGTAATCGCACACACCGTCGAACATGCGGTTGATCTCGGCGTTGTAGCGCTCACGCAAGGTCGCCGGGTCGTCGCCACCGGTTTGCAGCGCTTCGATCAAGTGCTGCACCGAGAACTGGATCAGCATCAGCGCGGTCGCTTCCAGCGGCTCGATGAAACCCTGGGACAGGCCGATGGCCACGCAGTTGTGGCGCCAGTGGCGCGCCACGCGGCCCACGCGCATCTCCAGGCGCCGGGCACTGGCGCCCTCGGCCGCCGGGCCGAGGTGGGCGCGCAGCGCGGCTTCGGCTGTGTCATCGCTGATGAACTGAGAGCTGTAGACATAGCCATTGCCGTAGCGATGCGTCAGCGGAATCTGCCAGGCCCAGCCGTGGCCCAGGGCGGTGGAGGTGGTTTCTGACGCAATGTCCTGATCCGGCTCCAGCGCTGTGGGGATGGCGATGGCGCGGTCGTTGAAGAGCCGGTCGACCCAGGGGATGAAGGGTTCGCCCAGAGCCTCGTTGATCAGCAGCCCGCGAAAGCCGCTGCAGTCGATGAAGAAATCGCCCTCCAGGCGCTGGCCGCTGCTCTGCAGGCGCAGGGCGGTGATGTCGCCGCTCTCGGCGTGGCGCTCCACCGCCGCCACGGTGTCCACGCAGTGCTGCAGGCCCAGTTGCTCCTGCGCATGGCGCTTCAGGAAGCTGCCCAGCAGGCCCGAGTCGAAGTGGTAGGCGTAGTCGGTGGCCGGGTGCTGCGCCGGATGGATGTAGTGGGGTGCGCGGCGCTGACGCGCCAGTTCAGCGGCAAGAAAGAAGTCTGCCGGGTTGGCGTCCACATCCTCACCGCGCCGGCGCTGATTCGCTTGCTGGATGAAGGCCTGGCCCAGCGGGCGGTCGGCCTCGTTGAAGAAGGGGTGGACGTAGCTCTCGTAGCCCGGCACCGTGGACCAGCCGGGGAAGCGGATGCCGGCCTTGTAAGTGGCGTGGCAGGCCGGCATCCAGTCGCGCTCCTCCAGGCCGAGCTGGCGGAAGAAATCGCGCAAATAGGGTGTGGAGCCTTCGCCCACGCCGATGATGCCGATGTCGCTGGACTCGACCAAGGTGTAGCGGCAGGCCGGCCCCAGCTGGCGCGCCAGGAGGCAGGCGCTCATCCAGCCGGCCGTGCCGCCGCCGACGATGATGAAGTGAGGGGAGGCAGTGGGCGCGGAAGTCATGAAGCAGAGGATGCGGAAGAAGCAGCTGCCGCCGAATCGGCGCTGTCAGGCGGATTCGCCAACACCGGCGGCGCCGCAGCGGCATGGCCGGGCAGGGCCAGCCTCACCTCAAAGCCGCCCTGCGGATGGTTGCGAAAGCGCAGGCTGCCGCCGTGGTCGGCCACGATGTCGCGCACGATGGACAGGCCCAGGCCCAGGCCTTCGCCGCGCAGCTTGGAGCCATGGTCCAGCCGTGTGTAGGGCTGGCCCAGCTTGGCCAGGGCGCTTTCGGGCACGCCGGGGCCGTGGTCGCGCACGGTCAGCAAGAC
This sequence comes from Burkholderiales bacterium PBB2, assembly GCA_002255955.1. GTDB lineage: Bacteria > Pseudomonadota > Gammaproteobacteria > Burkholderiales > Burkholderiaceae_C > Paucibacter_A. Next base: position 17,144 of record NKIM01000021.1, read on the forward strand.
CTGACCCTCTTCTGCGCTGCCGGGCTCGCCCGAGGCCATCTCCAGCTCGGTGCGGTGCTGCTGGGCGCCGGCGCCGTAGAACATGGCGTTGTCCAGCAGATTGCCGAGTGCGCGCTTGAGGGCCAGCGGCTTGCCGAACACCGTCAGGGGCAGCTCTTTCAGCTCGATTTGTTGGCCGGTCATGCGGGCGTCGCGCACCATCTTCTGCAGCACCAGGTCGATGCGCACGGGCGCGCGGTTCTCGTGGATGTCGGTGTCCTTGACGATCTGCAGGGCGGTTTTGACCATCATGTCCAGCTCGTCCAGGTCTTCGTGGAACTCGTCCTGCACGGCCGGGTCGTCCAGCAGCTCGCTGCGCAGGCGCAAGCGGGTGATGGGGGTGCGCAGATCGTGCGAGATGGAGGCGAACAGACGCTCGCGGTCGCTGAGGTAGCGGCGGATGCGTTCCTGCATGTCGTTGAAGGCCTGGATGGCGCGGCGCACCTCCGAGGTGCCGCTCAGGCGCAGCGGCTGCGGCGTGGTGCGGTGGCCCACCAGGGCGGCGGCCCGGCTCAGGCCGCGCAGCGGGCGGGTCAGCGCGCGCGCGGCGATCACGGTCAGGATCAGGGCCAGGCACAGGGTCAGCAGCTGCGGGGCCAGGCGTTGCCAGGTGAAAAAGTCCAGCTGCTCCAGAAAGTAGGGGTCGGGCATGGCGCTGGTCAGGTAGAGCCACTGGCCCGGTTCCGTCTCCACCTGGATCACCAAGAACGGCGCCGGCCGTTCACTGGCCAGCAGCGAGGGGTCGACCCAGCTGTCGGGCAGGTCGGCCAGCAAGGCGCCGCTGGGCGCCACCTTGAGCCCTTGCGGTGAAGCCAGGGCGACCCGGATGGGCGTGCCGGGTGCCAGCTGGGCGCCGATCTCCTGGCGCACGATGGCTTCCACCGAGCGCGCCAATGGCAGATCGGGAAGAGCCCGGGTCGGCACCTCGCCCTTGTTGAGAAAGACCAGAAAGCGCGTGCCGCCCATGGTGCGCAGCTGCTCGATCACCAGCGGCCGGTAGGGCGCCGGCAGCTCGCGCAGGGCGCGCAACGCGCCCAGCACGCCGCTGGCCACATGGTGGGCGGCCAGCTCGGCCTGGCGGCGCGTGCGCTGCTCGACCTGGCGGTACCAGAGCAGATTGACCAGCAGCTGCACGATCAAGAGGCCGGCCAGCATGGCCAGGGTGAAGCGGCCCTGCAGGCTGTCGAACCAGAAGCCCAGGCTGCGCCGCGGCCAGCTCTGGGTTTCTCCGCTCAGGCCCTGGGCCTCAAAGCGCATGCGAGGCGCTGACGGTGGTGGCAAAGACATAACCAGAACCCCGCACGGTCTTGATCAGGGCCGGTTGCTTGCCGTCGTCGTGCAGGCGCTGACGCAGGCGGCTGACCTGCACATCGAGCGAACGGTCCAGAGGGCCGAGGTCGCGGCCGCGCGTCACCTCGGCCAGGCGGCTGCGGTCCAGCACCTCGCCGGGGTGCTCCACCAGCAACTTGAGCAGCTGGAAGTCCATGCCAGAGAGGGCCGAGGTCGCGCCCTCGGGGTCGATCAGGCTGCGCTCCAGCACATCGAGGGTGAAGCCGTTGAAGCGGAAGTAGCGCGGCGTCTGGTTGCGTTCTTGGCCGCTGCGGCGGTGGATGGCCTTGATGCGGGCCAGCAGCTCGCGCGGGTTGAAGGGCTTGCCGATGTAGTCGTCGGCGCCCAGTTCCAGGCCGACGATGCGGTCGGTCTCCTCGGCGCTGGCGGTCAGCATGATGACGGGCACGTCGGAGCGGCGGCGCACCGCCTGGCACAAGGCGAAGCCCTCGGTGTCGGGCAGCATGACGTCCAGAATGCACAGGCTGATTTCGTCACGGAAGCGCTCGAACTCGGCCATGAAGCTGGCACCGTCGTGGGCCAGGCGCACCTCGTACTGGTTTTTCTCGAGGTAGGTTTTGAGCAGGGTGCGGATCTTCTGGTCGTCGTCGACGAGCAGGATGGTGCGGGTCATGGCAAGGCTTTCGGGGGGCGCGGGCCGAGCGCGCGCAGCAGGGCCTGCAGGCGGCGCTGCGCGGCGGCGGGGGTCTGGTTGGGGTCGAGGGCAAAGCGGTGCACGGTCTCAATGAAGGCGTTCTTGCCGACTTCATCAAACGCCATGCGGTGCACCAGGCTGGGCACGCGCGGCGTGCCAGGGTTGGCGAACAGACGGTAGGAGCGCTGGGCGCAGACATCGAGCTCATCCACCGGCACATCGCGGCGCACCGGCACCGAGCCCTTGATGCGGTTGTAGCTGATCTGCAGCGTGGCATTGCCCAGCAGCTCGGCCATGCGCTCCTGCGCGGCCTGCTTGGCGTTGTCGCCGGCCAGCATGGCCAGGGTGTCGATGCTGAAGAGATGGGCTTGCGCCGTGCCAGGCACGGCCTTGCATTCGAAATCGCGCCCGCCTTCCTGGCCGAGCGCGCCCAGCTCGCCGCGCACCCAGTCGCCGCTGATCAGCATGGCCGTGCGGCCTGCGGCAAAGTCGGCGACCAGCTCGGTCCAGCGGCGCTCGCCGGGGTTGGCGTTGCCGGGCTGGCTGCCGCCGCCTCCGGTGGCGCTGACCGGTGCGGCCAGATTGCGCCATTCGCGCAGGCGTTTGAAGCTGCGCTCCAGGGCCGGGTCGTCAAAGGCCTGGAGGTCGCGCTGCACCACCATGCGTTGGTAGAGGGCCGGGCCGGCCTCGCCCAGCAGCATGGCTTCGAACACCGTGGCCACCTGCCAGGGCTCGTCGCTGAAACCCACGGGCGTGATGCCGGCGGCGCGCAGGGCGCTGGCCGCCCGCATCACGCCGGCCCAGTCGCTGGGCGGCTCGATCTTGAGCTGGCGGAACAGGGCCAGGTTGAGGTAGAGGTTGTTGATGCGATGGATGCCCAGGGGCGCGGCCACCACATGGTCGCGCACATTGAGCTGGCTCATCACCTGGGGGAAAAGGGTGCCGCGCCAGTCGCGCCGCTGCGCCACACCGTCCAGGCGCAGCAGCAGGCCCAGCTCGGCCCATTCGCGCAAGGCCTGGCCGTTGAGTTGGGCCACCTGCGGCGCCTGGCCGCGCAGGGTGCGCTCGTTCAGCACCTTGATGGCACCGCCGCCGCCGCCGCCTGCCACGGCGCCGTCGATCCAGCGCAGGCCTTGCTCGGCCATGCGAGCGGCCACATGGTCGGCTGCGGCGCGCTCGCCGGCCGAGGTCCACCAGTGCAGCACATTGAGCTCCTGGTTGAGCGCCGCATTGCTGCTGTTGCCGGCGCTGCCGCTGCTCGTGCCTGTGCTGCTGGATGCCGCGGGCGGCGCCGCCGGCACCGACACCGGCTGCAGCAGGGCGAGTGAGGTGACCAATGCAAGCATGGCCGGCATCTTGCCTCGCAGGGGCAGGCGCGGGGCCAAGGATTTGTTGGACTTCGGTGAGCTTGTGTAAGGCACGGGCAGACAGCACGGAGAGGCTTGTGACAATTGTTCAGACCCGCGGCGCACTTGGCGATTGGGGCTTTCGCGGCATCGGCCGCAGAGCGCCCGTGTTCCGGGGCTTGTGGCCACGTTAAATAACGTAACACGCGAAATCGGCGCCACCGTCCGGGGCTTGCCCGCGCAAGCCTATGACGCCAGGGGAAACAGCGGCCGGGCCCACCCATGCGCCGCCGCGCAGACGCTGCCGCTGGGGAATTGCGTTACACGGGATCAGGCTCTATCGTCAGGCCTGTGTCGTGGGGCAGGGCGGGCGCTGGGGTGCCGCGGCTGCGCCCCATGCAGCGACAAGGCATGCACCGTGCGTGCCAGGACCCGGGCCAGGGTGCGCTGGATGAGTCGCGCCGAGCCCGTGCTTCACAGGACTGCTCCTTGCCTGCGAGCGCCTCCCCCGCCAATGCGGAGGCGCTCGCAGGATCTTCTTGGCCGCCGTGCCAGGCCCGGCGGGTGCGAGCTGAGGCCAGGGGCCCGCAGAACAGCCCGGCCGCGCAGGCCCGCGGCTGCAAACGCAAGTCTTATTGGGCGTGGTCTTGCCTTTCATCCCCTTCGCCATCGACCTCATCATCGGGCTCCAGGTATTCATCCTCCAGCTCGTCGTTGTCCAGCGTGGCCACTTCCGCGTACTGCACGCCATGCAGTTGGTGGCGGTAGGCCAGATGAGCGTGGCGGGCGGTGGCTTCGTGCTCGCCGTCTTCGGCGGCAGCGGCGGCGGCCAGGTGGTGGTCGGCCGCGGCGGAGAAGTGGCGGGCGGCCAGGCGGTGGTAGTCGGCCACGGTTTCGAAGTCGTCGTCCAGCAGCTCCTGCGTGGCGTCTTCGGGCAGGTCTTGGCGGTCTTGGGCTTGGCTCATGGGAATCGTCTCTTCCTTCGTTCGTGCGCCTGCTTGGGGCGCGGTGGATGGATGGAACTGCAATCGCCGGGAGGCGCGAGCGCGTGGCGGGATCTGAAGGATCAGATCCGCCTGCGCGCACGTGCATGCACGGTGGTTTTGCCGAGGGGCGCGACGGTGGTGCAGATCCAGCATCACCGCGCGCCGTGAAGCCTTGGTGACAAAGGCTGGGGGCTGTTCGGGGCGCACGCTGCCTGGCAGGCGCGCACCCCGTGTCACCTGGAGCCGCCCTTCAAGCGGTGTCGGCGAGAAAGTCCAGCGCCGCCAGGCGCGCGGCCTCGAAGGCCTGGCGGAAGCGCTGCAAGGCCTGCTCGTAGGGCTGCTCGCCCTCGCTGCAGCGCTGTTCCAGGATTTGCGCAGCCTCACTCAGGGCCTGCATGCCCAGATAGCCGGCCGGCGTGCCGGTGGCATGACCGAGCTGGGCCCAGCCGGCGCGGTCCTGCTCGTCGAGTGCGTGCATGCGCACCTGGGTGTCGCTGAGGAAGCGTTGCAGCAGGCCCTGGAGCTGACCGGGCTGGCGAAACGCCGCCTGGCCGCGCGTGTGATCGAAGGGAGGTGGCACGTCACCCGGGCTGGTGGGGGCGGCGGTGGGAGGCGTGGTTGTTGGTGTGGCGGGCGGTGTGGTGGGATTGGGCGCCGCGGCCTCGCCGGTCGCGGCGGCCACCTCGGCCTTGTTCTCCGCGATGAGCGGACCGGGCTTGCCCGCGGCGCCGGCTTCGTCGCGACCGAGCAGGCGGTTGATGGTGCCCACCAACTCATCCACATTGAAAGGCTTGGCGACAAAGGCGTCCATGCCGGCGGCCAGCGCGGCCTGGCGCTGCTGCTGGAAAGCGCCGGCGGTCAGGGCCACCACTTTCAGCGCTTGGAGCTGGGGCGTGGCCCGGATCTTCTCGGTGGCGGCATAGCCGTCCATCACCGGCATCTGCACATCCATCAGCACCAGGTCGATGGCGTCGCCCTCGCCGAGCAGGCGATTCAGTGCGTCCAGGCCATCGACGGCCTGCAGCACCTCGGCACCCTCGCCGCGCAGGATGTCCTGCGCCACATCGCGGTTGATCTCGCTGTCATCGGCCACCAGCAGGCGCAGGCCGCGCAAGCGCTGCTGCTGCAGGGGCGGCTGCAGGGCGTTGCCAAGCAGGGCGCCGCGGCGGCTCTTGGCTTCCAGCACCACGTTGTAGAGCGCCGAGGCGGTGACGGGCTTGGTCAGCACCGCATCCATGGCCTGGGCGCCGGGTTCGTCGCGCAGGTGGTCGCGGTCGTAGGCGGTGACCATGACGATGATGGGCGCGTCGGGGCGATCGCTGCCATCAGCGTCTTGGTGCTGCTGCTCGCGGATCAGCACCGCCGCCGCCAGGCCGTCCACCACCGGCATGCGCCAGTCGAGCAGGATGACGTCGTAGGGCAGTTGGGTGGCGCGCTCGTGCACCAGCTTCAGGGCTTGGTCGGCCGAGTCGGCCGCATCGGCATGCCAGCCCAGGCTCTTGGCCGTGCTGCACAGCACCTGGCGGGCGATGGCGTGGTCGTCGGCGATCAACACGCGCTGGTGGACCATGGCGGGCAGGGAGTTTTCAGCCGGCTCGCTGAGCTGGAAGGGCAGGCGCACGGTGAAGGTGCTGCCTTGGCCCAGCCGGCTTTGCACGGCGATGCTGCCGCCCATCAGCTCGGCCAGCTGGCGGCTGATGGTCAGGCCCAGGCCGGTGCCGCCGAAGCGGCGGGTGGTCGAGCTGTCGGCCTGGCTGAAGGCGTGGAAGATGCTGGCCAGCTTGTCTTCGGCGATGCCGATGCCGCTGTCCTGCACGCTGAACTCCAGGGTGATGAAGTCGGGGCCGCGCGGGTCGGGCAGGTCGAGCTTGCGCACCGCCACCACCACCTCGCCCTTGGGCGTGAACTTGATGGCGTTGCTGGCCAGATTGGTCAGCACCTGGCCCAGGCGCAGCGGGTCGCCCTTGAGGAAGAGCGCGCCGGCCGGCGCCGCACCGACCAGCACCTCGACCGGCTTGTTGCCCACGGCCGTGGCCATCAGCGAGGCCAATTGGTCCAGCACATCCTCGAGCCGGAAGGGCATGTTCTCGATGTCCAGCCGGTGCGCCTCGATCTTGGAGAAGTCCAGGATGTCGTTGATGATGGTCAGCAGGCTGCTGCCCGACTGCTCGATCTTGCGCACCATCTGCAGCGTACCCGCCTCCAGCGGCTGGCGTTGCAGCAGGTAGCACATGCCCAGGATGGCGTTCATGGGCGTGCGGATCTCATGGCTCATATTGGCCAGGAATTCGCTCTTGGCCTGGTTGGCCGATTGCGCCTGTTCGCTGCGTTCCAGCAGCACGAGGTTGAGCTCTTGCAAGCGCAGCTGGGCCTGCTTGAGGGCGCTGACATCAGTCACCAGCACGAAGAAGCCGCGCACCTTGGGCGGCTGATGCGACGTGCTTTCCTGCGGCTCGGCGTCTTGCTCCAGATCGGGGATGAAGTGGATCCAGGCCTCGCTGCAGTGGCCATCGGCGTGCTCGATGCGCCGCTCCATCTGCTGGCTCTCGCCGCGCAGCGCGCCTTCGACAAAGGGGCGGAACCAGGCCGAGCGCTCTTCGCCCAGCAGCTCGACCATGGGCCGGCCTTTGAGCTCGATGTCGCCCAGGCCCAGCCAGTTCTTGAAAGCGGCGTTGGCAAAGGCGCAGAGCCGGTCGGGCGTGCAATACAGCATCATGCCGGGCACGATGTCCAGCAGCGAGTGCAGGAAGCGTTCGTTCTGCTGCAGCTGCCGGCGCTGCAGGGTCAGCTCGGTGATGTCGTTGACGACGACGTAAAAGCCTTGCACCTCGCCCTCGACCCAGTCGGGCAGGTACTGCGTCAGCGAGTGCCGCACCCGGCCATCGGGGCGGCTGATGCTGCGCTCAAAGGTCTGCGGCACGCCCTGCAGAGCCCCTTCGATGTGGTGGCGATTGGCCTCGAACAGTTCCGGCCCGAGCAAGGTTTGCAAGCTGCGGCCGGGCAGCTGCAGCGGGTCGATGCCGAACCAACTGGAGTAGGCATGGTTGGCCACCTGGTTGATCAGCTGCTTGTCCCAGTAGCCGATCATCGAGGGCACGCCGTCCAGCACGCTGCGCAGGCGCCGGCGCGCGGTTTCCAGCTCTTGCGTGCGCTCCTGCACCTGGCCTTCCAGGCTGGCGTTGAGTTGGAGGATGCGGGCCTCGGCTTGCTTTTGCTCGGTGATGTCGCGCACGATCTTGGCCGCGCCCATGACCTGGCCTTGGGCGTCGTGGATGGGCGAAACGGTCACCGACACATCGACCCGGCTGCCATCGGCGCGCTGGCGCACGGTGATGAAATGCGGCACCCGCTCGCCGCGGGCGATGCGGCTGAGGATGCTGACCTCCTCGTCTTGCAACTCGGGCGGCACGATCAGCTCGCCCAGCGGCCGGCCCAGCGCCTGCTCGGCACGGTAGCCGAAGATGTTCTCGGCGGCCGGGTTCCAACTGGTGATGCGGCCTTGCAGGTCTTTGCTGACGATGGCGTCGCTGGAACCCGCCACGATGGTGGCCATATGCGCCGCATCGGCGGCAGCCTGGCGGCGGCGCTGGCGGTTGCTGGCCAGCAGATGCACGAGCAAGGCCAGCAAGGCCGACACGCCCGCCAGGCTGGCGCCCACCAGCGATGGCTTGAGCTGCGGCTGCAGGGCCAGGAAGCCGGGCTGCGCGCGCACCTCGACCAGCCATTGGCGCCCGTAGTGCTGCAGCGGCAGGCGCAGGCTGAGCCCGGCCACCGCAGGCGCACCCGGTCGGGAGTCGAAAAAGGGCAGTGGCTCGGCCTGGCTCTCGGCATCCAGCAGGCGCACGGCGGCGCTGTCCTGGTGCAGGTCGAGGCCGGCCAGCATCTCTTCCACCAGCAGGGGCGCATAGGCCAGGCCTTGCACCTCGGCCTGTCGCTCAGCCAGGCTGCTCGGCGTGCTGCCGCTGCGGTAGATGGGCAGCATGAAGAGCAGGCCTTGGCCTGGCTTGCCGCTGGCTTGCAGCAAGGTGATGGGGCGGGTCAGCGTGGCCTGGCCACTGCTCAATGCGGCCAGCATGGCCTCGCGCCGCGAGGCCTCCGAGGCGATGTCCAGGCCCAGGGCCGCGGCATTGGGTGCCTCGGGTTCGATGAACTGAATCACCCAGCGTTCATCACGGTTGGGGCTCAGGGATTGGATGTGGAAATCAGGCCGGATTTCCTGCTTGAGCTTGCGCAGAAAGGCGGCTTCCTGCTGAGGCTGCAGGCGGCGGATCAAGCCGAAGCCTCGGGCGCCCGGGAACTCGCGCGCCAGATCGCGCGAACGCATGTACTCCCGGAAGCCCTCGCGGCTGAGCTGATCCAGGCCTGCCGCCAGGGCGGCCCCGCGGGCGCCGCGCAGCCCGTACTCATAGCTGCGCATGCGCGCCTGCACCTGGCCCAGGGTCTGCTCGGCCAAGTCGGCGAAACGCCGCTCGGTCTGTGCCTCTTGCTGCCGCTGCAAGGTCAGGGTGGTGGCAAAGGCCAGCACGCAGCCTCCCAGCAGCACTGCCAGAGCCCAGGCTCCGGACTTGCTGCCATGTTTCATGTGCGCTCCCTGCGGTCGACCCAGGGGCACGGCGACCGCTTTGGAGCGAGACTAACCCATTTCCCGCGCAGCGGGCGTGCGCTGTGGGTGCCAGAGTACGCGGGCCGCGCGCTGCAGCGCCCAGGCCAGCAGCAGGCCCAGGGCCAGGCCCGCACTGTCGGCCAGCAGGTCGGCCCACTCGCCGCTGCGCCCGGGCACCTGGCTTTGCAGGACCTCGATCGCACCGCCGTAGGCCAGCAATCCGATCCACAGCGCCACCCGGCGCCGCGGCCAGGCCAGCAGGCCGACCGTGCACAAGCCCGCAAACGCGCTGGCATGGTTGAGCTTGTCCCAGCCCAGGGTTGCTTGCTTGGGTGGAGCCGAGCTCAGCGCCAGAAAGGAAATCACCGCAAGCATCAGCAGGAACAAACCCAGCAAGGCGCGATGGAGCCAGGGCTGTTGCCAAAAATCCGGCTCGCCGAGGGGCGATGCGTGAGAGGCTGAGGCGTGGGCCAAAGGGTCAGGTCGTGTCACGGTGCGGCGCGAATTCAGTGAAGCCGGGAGTGTCGCCCGGCCGGCATGGCATCGTGGCAGCTTTGTGTGACGCGCTGACAGGGGCCGAGCCGGTTTGCCATGTCAACGCAGCCGCCTGCGTGTCCTGGCCGGCTGTGCCTGCAGTCCCGTTTCAGCCCAGAAACAACAAAGCCCAGCTCTTGCGAACTGGGCTTTGCGGATTTTTTTTGATGGTGCCGGAGAGATGAATCGAACACCCGACCTTCTCATTACGAATGAGCTGCTCTACCGACTGAGCTACACCGGCATCAAGCCTTAAATTCTAGCAGGAATTATTTGGCCGAATCAAGAACGTAGGCGGTGACGCGCTCCACCTCGTTCTTGGAGCCCAGCACCACGGCCACGCGCTCGTGCAATTGCGTGGGGGTCAGGTCCATGATGCGCTGGCGGGCGTTGGTGGCGGCGCCGCCGGCCTGCTCGACCAGGAAAGCCATGGGGTTGGCCTCGTACATCAGGCGCAGCTTGCCGGCCTTGTTGGGTTCGCGCTGGTCCCAGGGGTACATGAAGACGCCGCCGCGGGTCAGGATGCGGTGCACATCGGCCACCATGGAGGCGATCCAGCGCATATTGAAGTTCTTGCCGCGCGGGCCTTCTTCGCCGGCCAGGCATTCGTCGATGTAGCGCTTCACCGGCGCATCCCAGTGGCGCATGTTCGACATATTGATGGCGAACTCCTTGGTGTCCTCGGGGATCTTCACGCCTTCTTGTGTCAGCACAAAACTGCCTTGCTCGCGGTCCAGGGTGAACATGGCCACGCCGGCGCCGAAGGTGAGCACCAGGGTGGTTTGCGGGCCGTAGACGCAGTAGCCAGCGGCCACTTGTTGCTTGCCCGGCTGCAGGAAATCGTCTTCCGACACGCCCTTGCTGCCCTCGGCCTTCTTGAGCACCGAGAAGATGGTGCCGATGGAGACGTTGACGTCGATGTTGGACGAACCATCCAGCGGGTCGAACATCAGCAGGTATTCGCCCTTGGGGAAGCGGTTGGGCACCAGGTAGATGCCTTCCATTTCCTCGGAGGCCATGGCCGCCAGATGGCCGCCCCATTCATTGGCCTCGATCAGCACCTCGTTGGCGATGATGTCGAGCTTCTTCTGGATCTCGCCCTGCACGTTCTCGCTGCCGGCCGTGCCCAGCACCTCGCCGAGCGCACCCTTGGTGACGCTGATGGCGATGCGCTTGCAGGCGCGCGCAACCACCTCGATCAGGAGGCGCAGCTCCTGCGGGATGTGGCCGTGCTGGCGCTGTTGTTCGATCAGGTATTGAGTCAGGCTGATGCGACGTGTCATGGTGACGGTCTTTCTCGGGGAAGTAAAAAAACGGATCAGAACGCGGCAGACGAAGAAAAGGGGCCTCGCGGCCCCTTGTCATCTGCCCGTTCAGGCGGCGGCGTCGGCCGACTTGTCGGACTCCAGCGCGCGGTCGATGACCTCGCGCACATCGCTGGACAGGTCGGGCTTGGCAGCCACGCGGCGGATCGCTTCCAGGGCGGCGCTGCGGTAGGGCTGGGCCAGGGTGGTCCAGCGGTCCATGGCGCGCGCCAGGCGGCTGGCGATCTGCGGGTTGATGGCGTCCAGGGCCAGCACCTGCTCGGCCCAGAACACATAACCCGCTGCATCGGCGCGGTGGAAGGCGGCCGGGTTGAACATGCACAGCGAGGAGATCAGGCTGCGCGCGCGGTTCGGGTTCTTGAGCGTGAAGTCCGGGTGCTGGGTCAGCTGCTTGACGCGGGCGAAGCTCTTGCCATCCAGCTCCGGCGTGCGGCCTTGCAGGGCGAACCACTTGTCGATGACCAGGGCGTCGTCCTTGAACAGCTCGTGGAAGCGGGCCAGGGCCGGCTCGGCCAGCTCGGCATGGGCGTTGACCAGGGCGCTCAGGGCGCCGAGGCGCTCGGTCATATTGCCGGCGTCCTTGAAGCGCTGGTAGGCGCGGCCGGGCCAGACCGTGTCGCCGCTGCGGGCGGCGTCCAACACCAGCATGCTCAGGGCCAGATTGGCCAAGGCGCGCTTGCCGGAGGACACCGGATCGGGCGTGTAGCCGCCCTGGATCTGGTTGGCCTCGAAGGCTTCGATCCAGTCCTCGCGCAGGGCTTGCGCCAGCTGGCCGCGCGCGGCCTCCACGGCGGCGTGGATGGCTTGCGGGTCCACCACCTCCAGCTGCTCGGCGATATAGCCTTCGCCCGGCAGGGTCAGGGCCAGATCCTTGAAGGCGGCGTCCAGCTCGGGGTGGCGCAGCACGGCGCGCATGGCCTCGATGAAGGCGCTGTCCAGTTGCAGGGCGCTGCCGCTGCGCACGGCCGCGAGGATGCGGTTCAGGGCCAGTCGCTGGCTGGCTTCCCAGCGGTTGAAAGCATCGGCATCGTGCTGCAGCAGCACCAGCAAGTCTGCATCGCTGAGGCCGTCGTCCAGCACCACCGGGGCCGAGAAGCCGCGCAGTAGCGAGGGCACGGGCTGGCTGGTCACGTTGGTGAAGATAAAGCTTTGTTCGGCTTCGTCCAGCACGATCACGCGCTCCAGGCCGGCAGCCTGCGCTTCGCCCTGCAATTGCAGAGGCAAGGCCTGACCCTCAGTGCTCAGCAGGCCCAGGGCCACCGGGATCACCTGGGGCAGCTTGTGCTCCTGGCCCGGGGTGGCGGGGTTGTGCTGCTTGAGCGTCAGGGTGTAGGTCTGGGCGGCCGCGTCGTACACGCCGCGGGCTTGCAGGCGCGGCGTGCCGGCTTGCGAGTACCAGCGCTTGAAGTTGTCCAGGCGTGTACTCAGAGCCGAGCCGGGGTTGGCGTCGGCGATGGCGGCGGCGAAGTCGTCGCAGGTCACGGCCTGGCCGTCATGGCGCTCGAAGTAGAGCTTCATGCCCTTCTCGAAGCCGGCGCGGCCGACCAGGGTCTGGTACATGCGCACCACTTCCGAGCCCTTTTCGTAGACGGTGGGGGTGTAGAAGTTGTTGATCTCGACAAAGGTGTCGGGGCGCACCGGGTGGGCCATGGCGCCCGAGTCTTCGGGGAACTGGCTGGCGCGCAGGGCGCGCACGTCCTGGATGCGGCAGACCGCGCGGGCGCTGGCGCCGCCGGCCATGTCCATGCTGAATTCCTGGTCGCGGAAAACGGTCAGGCCTTCCTTGAGCGAGAGCTGGAACCAGTCGCGGCAGGTGACGCGGTTGCCGGTCCAGTTGTGGAAGTACTCGTGCGCGACGATGGATTCGATGCGGCCGAAGTCAGCGTCGGTGGCGGTTGCCGGCGAGGCCAGCAGGGCGCTGGTGTTGAAGATGTTCAGGCCCTTGTTCTCCATCGCGCCCATATTGAAGTCGGACACGCCGACGACCATGAAGCGTTCCAGATCCAGGGGCAGGCCGAAGCGGGCTTCGTCCCAGACGATGGAGGCGATCAGCGAGTTCATCGCATGCTCGGTCTTCTCCAGGTCACCGCGGCGCACGAAGACTTGCAGCAGATGGTCCTTGCCTGCACGGGTGCGCACGCGCTGTTCGCGCGCCACCAGATCACCCGCCACCAGGGCGAAGAGATAGCTGGGCTTGGGGAAGGGGTCGTGCCATTTGGCGAAATGGCGGCCGTTGTCCAGGTCGCCCGAGTCCAGCAGATTGCCGTTGGACAGCAGCACCGGGAACTTGGCCTTGTCGGCGCGCAGCAGCACGGTGTAGACCGCCATCACATCGGGGCGATCCAGGAAGTAGGTGATGCGGCGGAAGCCCTCGGCCTCGCACTGCGTGAAGAAGCTGCCACCCGAGGTGTAGAGGCCGCTGAGTGCGGTGTTCTTGTCGGGCGCGCAGGTGTTGCGGATCTCGAGCGCGAAATCGGCATCGGGCACGTTGTCGATGATCAGCTCATGACCTTCCTGGCGGAAGGACACGCTCTCGCCATTGATCAGCACGCGCAGCACATTGAGCTCTTCGCCATGCAGGCGCAGGGCGCCGTGGGCGACGGCAGCATTGCGCTCCAGCTGCATCTTGGAGGTGACCAGGGTCTTGGCCGGGTCCAGATCGAAAGTCAGGTCGACGGTACGGATCCAGAACGCGGGCGCGCAGTAGTCTTCGCGGCGGATCAGGGTGGCAGTGCCTTCACGCATGGCGGGCATCCTTGGGTGGCAAGAGGTTTCAAGCCCCGCGCGGGTGGCGCGGGGTCAGAGGCAAGGCAGGGAACGGTCAGGGAAAGAGCCGGGCGGGCATCTGGGTCTCAGACGCCTTGCTTCAGGCTCTCGGTGATGAAGGGATCGAGGTCGCCGTCCAGCACCTTCTGGGTGGCCGAGGTTTCGTAGTTGGTGCGCAGGTCCTTGATGCGGCTCTGGTCCAGCACATAACTGCGAATCTGGTGGCCCCAGCCCACATCGGTCTTGGTGTCTTCCAGCTTCTGCTGTTCTTCCATGCGCTTGCGCATTTCATGGTCGTACAGGCGCGAGCGCAAGCGTTTCCAGGCCACGTCGCGGTTGGAATGCTGGCTGCGGCCGTCCTGGCACTGGACCACGATGCCGGTCGGGATATGGGTCAGGCGCACGGCCGAGTCGGTCTTGTTGATGTGCTGGCCGCCGGCGCCGGAGGCGCGGAAGGTGTCGGTGCGCACATCGGCCGGGTTGATGTCGATCTCGATCGAGTCATCGACTTCCGGGTAGACGAACAGCGAGGCAAAGCTGGTGTGGCGGCCGCCCGAGCTGTCGAATGGGCTCTTGCGCACCAGGCGGTGCACACCGGTCTCGGTGCGCAGCAGGCCGAAGGCGTATTCGCCCTCCACCTTGATGGTGGCGCTCTTGATGCCGGCCACGTCGCCGTCGGTCTGGTCTTCTAGCGTCGCCTTGAAGCCCTTGCGCTCGGCGTACTTCAGGTACTGGCGCAGCAGCATACTGGCCCAGTCGCAGGCTTCGGTGCCGCCGGCGCCGGCCTGGATGTCGACGAAGCAGTTCAGCGGATCGGCCGGGTTGTTGAACATGCGGCGGAATTCCATCTGCTCGACGATCTCCGTCAGCTTGGCCGCATCGGCCTCGATGGCTTCCAGGCCCGCGAAATCATCCTCGGCCTTGCTCATCTCGTAGAGCTCGGCGTTGTCGGCCAGATTGCTCTCGAGGTGGTCGACGGTGTTGACCACGTTTTCCAGCGTGCGCTTTTCCTTGCCCAGTTCCTGGGCGCGCTTGGGCTCGTTCCAGACGCTGGGGTTCTCCAGCGCGGCATTGACTTCGTTCAGTCGCAGTGCTTTGCGATCGTAGTCAAAGATACCCCCTTAGCGCGGCAGTCCGCGCTGTCAGGTCGGCCAGGGTGCTACCGATGGTGTTGATGCGTTCGATGTCCATGTTCTTGGTTCCCAAGGAGTACTTGCGGTGGGATGCGTGCGGTCTGGGGCGCGCCGTGCGGGGCGCCTGGCGGGCCCCACCGGGTTCAGGACGCGGCCAAGCCCGGGTGCTCGCGCATCCGAACCTGCTATTTTCACACGCCGGCGCGCGCTGGTAGCAAAGCGCTTGCCCCAGGCCGCCTTCCGGGGGAAATGCTGCACACTGCCCAGCCATGAATCTGCATGATTTCGACCGCCCTGCGCCCCTGCCGGGATCGCTGCCGACCGCGCCGCCCAGCGCGCAGCAGCTGCGCTACTGGCAGCGCACCCGCCGCCTCACCGGTGTTTTGCTGCTGATCTGGTCGGGCGTGGCTTTCGGACTGAGCTACTTTGCCCGCGAGCTGAGCTTCGATTTCTTTGGCTGGCCCTTCAGCTTCTGGGTGGGCGCCCAAGGGGCGCTGCTGGTGTTCTGCCTGATCGTGGCCGTGTATGCCTGGGCCATGCACCGGCTGGACCAACTCCATGCCGGGCCGGGCTGATCGGCCCCTGAGCTCGCTTCAGGCGAGCAAAAAGTCTTCGAGGCAGCGCGCCAGCGCTTCGGGTTGGTCGTGGTGCAGCATGTGGCCGGCATCGGCAATGCGGTGTTTTGCCAGCTGGGGCACGGCGCCGAGCCGGGCTTCGAAATCGGCGCGCGGGTAGCGGTCGCCCCAGAACTGGCTCAAATCGCTGGCTTCGCCCTCGACCCAGAGCGTGGGCGCGGTGATCAGCTTCCAGCCGGCCACGATTTCATCTTTGCGGTAGAGGATGGGGTTGGCGCGCTTGTGCGCCGGGTCGGCCAGCAACTGCCAGCTGCCGTCGGCCTGCTGGCGCGACCAGTGCGGCGCCAGCCAGGCGGCCTTGTCCGGGCTCAGGCGCGGGTTGGTCTTCATCAAGCGCTGGGCCACGGCCTCGACGCTGGCGTAGGGGCGCAGCTGCGGTGGTTCCTTCAGTTCTTTCAGCCAGGTGGCCAGACGGCCCGGGGCCTGCTCGGGCTTGGCTTCCGGCAGGCCGAAACCTTCCAGATTGATCAGCCGCCGCACCCGCTCGGGCCGCACGCCGGCATAGCTCATGACGATATTGCCGCCCATGCTGTGGCCCAGCAGATCGACCGGAGCCTCGGGGCTGAGTCGGTCCAGCAGGGCGTCGAGATCGGCCAGGTAGTCGGGGAACCAGTAATTGCTGCCCGGGGCGTTGTCACTGAGGCCGAAACCGCGCCAGTCCAGGGTCACGATGGGGCGGCGGTCGTTCAGCGCACTCAGCGCGTCGACCACGAACTGGAAGGACGCGCCCACGTCCATCCAGCCATGGACCATCACCAACAGTGGCTGCGCGCTGGCGGTCGAATGCTCGCTTGCGGCCTCGCTGCGCCAGTGCATCAGGTGGTGGCGCAGGCCGCGCAGTTCCAGGAACTCGCTGCGGTGTGCGCGCTGCACCGGGTAGGGCTTGCGATCAGCGGCTTCGGTGCGTGGAGGGGGCGTGGTGGCATTCATGACACGCACTGTAGGCCGAATGGCGCTGCGCCGATGTAGCTGGCGCGACAGCGAGCGTTCAAGTGCGCGATCAAACGGCTGGGCAGCAAGACCTGACCCCATTCCCCGGGCAGAATGGGGCGCATGATTTCATACACCTTGCGTTCCGCCGAGCCCCGAGATGTGCCGGCCATTGTGGGCCTGGTCAAGGAGTTGGCCGAGTTCGAGAACCTCAGCCATCTTCTGGAGCTGACGGCGGACAAGCTGCAACTGCATCTCTTCGGCCCCAAGCCCGTGGTCGAGGCCCTGGTCGGTGAAATCGGCGGCGAGGTGGTGGGCTATGCCCTGTTCTTCACCAATTTCAGCACCTTCCTCGGCAAGCCGGGCCTGTATCTGGAAGACTTGTACGTGCGCTCGGCGCACCGCCGCAGCGGCTTGGGCCAGGGCATCCTGACCCGCTTGGCGCAGATTGCCGTCGAGCGCGACTACGGCCGCTTCGAGTGGACCGTGCTGGATTGGAACGAAGACGCGATCCGCTTCTACGAGCGCATGGGCGCCCATGTGCTGCCCGAGTGGCGCATCTGCCGCCTGGCTGGCCCCGATCTGCAGCGCTACAAAAAGTAGGCCGCAGCCTTCTTCTTCAGCCGAGCAGGGCCTTCAGCCGCTCAGGCGGCCGGGCGATCAGCGCGCGCTGGCCATCGCTGACGATGGGGCGTTGCAGCAGCTTGGGATGAGCGGCCAGTGCCGCCAGCAGTTCGGCCTCGCTCAGTTCGGCCCTGCCCAGCCCCAGAGCTTGGTATTCGTCTTCACCGCTGCGCAGCAGTTCCCGGGCGTTGAAGCCCGGTTCGGCGGCGCGCAGCTGGCTCAGCAAGACCTGCAGCGCGGGCAGGTCCAGCGGCGTTTTTTGATAGTCGATGACATCGACTTGGCGGCCGCTGTGTTCCAGCAAGGCCAGGGCTTCGCGCGATTTGGAGCAGCGCGGGTTGTGAAGCAATTGCAGTGTCGTCATGGCGCCAGTGTAGGAGGCGCGGCCTGGCTCACTTGCACGGGCTCACTTGCTGCCCAGGCCCTTGACGCTGAGGCGGCTGCCCGCCGGAGAGATCAAGCGCGCTTCGTCCGGCCAGCTCTCCTGGCCGGTCAGGCTGGTGCAGCTGCGCGGCGGCTGGCCCTTGACCGCGTCCGGGTCGCGGTCCTGCGGATCGGCCGTCAGCGGCAGGCCGAGCAGCTGGCCTTTTTCGCGCCATTCCAGCTCCCAGGCCGGCTTGCTGCTGCAGATGCGCACGCCTTCAAACTGAGGAAACATCGGGCGCAGATACCAGGGCAGCAGCTCGCTGCGTAGCTTGTGTGCCAGGCGTGCAATGCGGCGCACCTGGCCCATGGTCAGCTGTTCAGCCGGCGTGCTCAGGCGCAGCGTGGCCATCAGCGAGGCCGAGCCGCGCTTCCAGTTGCGCGCCAGATCGGCATCCTTGCCCAGCTCCGCCGGCAGCACGGGCAGCCGGAACGTGCCGTCCTCGCTCAGCGGAATCGCTACGTTGCCCTCGTTGTGCTGCAAGGCCAGCTTGGGCGTGAAGCCGGCCGGCTTGCCGTCCTTGAAGCTGATCTTGAATTCCATGAAGAACTGGCCCTCGCCGTGCTTTTGCATCAGGCCGAGGATTTCGTTCATCTTGCCGTAGGGGATCAGCGAGCCGTCGCGCTGCAGGGTCATGGAGACGGTCTCCAGCTGCACCGGGCTGCTGGCTGTTTCCGAGGGCGGCGGTGTTTGTGTCTGTGCCTGCGCCTGCAGGGCGATTGTGCTGAGCGCAGTCAGCAAGGCTCCGGAGAGGCGCGCGGACAAGGTGGCGAAAGAGTGGGTCATGAGCAGCGGGTGGGTGGCCGGTGAATTGGGGGGGGGGCAGGTGCTGCGCCGTGGGTCGTCTTGTCCGGCGCGGCTTGATCTACTTTTTGCACGAAGACACCAGCTTGGGTGCGCCTCGGGCCATGGGGTCGAATGCAAAAAGCTGGCTGACGCGGGCGTCCTGCACATCGAGGCAGGTACTGCCTTGGCGGATCCGGGTGTGGCCGGGCGCAATCTGCTCCTCGGTCTGTTCGGGCGAGCCCAGCGCGCTGGCGATGCGCTCGCCCACATCGGGGCGGCGGGTGTTGCTGCGCGGATCGAGGCGCGCCATCTCCGCGGGGCTGATCGCTGCGCCGATCGCCTGGCGCAGCGGGAGCTTGAGCTTCAAGGGGTCTGGGCTGCTGGCCGCGGGTTCGGGCGGCGGCAGCGCCGGCAACTGCGCTGTGACGCGGGCGGTGGTGGGCTCGCCGGATGCTGTGATCAGCGCGGCTTCAGGCGTTGTGCTCTGCGCCTGGCGCGGGAGCGGACTGGGCATGCGGGTCTCGGCCTTCATGCGTTCAGCCCCGTCCCTGTGTCGCGCTTGCGGGCGCAGCGAGGGTCGGCTGAACAGCCGCATCGTCACCCATTGCGCTTGCGGCTCGGCCTTCGGCGTGGCACTGAGGCTGGCCTGGCGAACATGCAGGAAGAATGCGAGCAGCAGCAGGTGCAGCAGGGCCACACCGAGCCAGGCCCAGCGCCGGGTCGGGCTGCGCGGGTGGAGATAGTCAGTGCGGCTGCGGTTCACGATTCGGCCTCGCTGGCATCAGGCTCGGGGCCGGGCTCATAACGCAGCAAATCACCGGGCTGGCAGTCCAGGATGTTGCAGATGCGGCTGAGGGTGTCGAAGCGTACGCCGCGTACCTTGCCGGATTTCAGCAGCGAGAGATTGGCCTCGGTGATGCCCACCCGCTCGGCCAGCTCGCGCGAGCGCATCTTGCGCCGCGCCAGCATCACGTCCAGGGTCAGAACGATGGGCATCAGATGAACTCCGCGTTCTCTTCGGCCACCGCCTGCGCCTGCTGCATGACCTGGGCAATGCCCCAGATCACCAGGCCGATGAACAAGCTGATGAAGTGATCGAAGCCCAGGCCCAGCACCAGCTGGCGCTGGCCGGCCGGGTTGCCCAGGGTCAGCGCCAGGATGGACAGGGTGTGCGCCAGCGGTTGGGCCACCGCGTGCACCACCAAGGCCAGGGCCAGGCGGCGCAGGCGCCGCACCGGCTCGGTGGTGAAGACTTGGCCCAGGCGGTAGGCGCCGAACAGGCACCAAACCTGCCAGAGCGCGAACAGCAGCACGGCGCTGGGCAAGCAGCTGGCCGCCCAGCCCCAGGCGCGCGAGGCGGCGTCCAGTTGCAAAGGGATGTCGGTGTCGGTCACCCAGTAGCTGCGCGCCACTTTTTCCAGCCACTCGGCCCGGCTCCAGAGCTGGGCGGGCACGATCAGCACGATGGCGGCACCGGCCACGCACAGCAGCTGCACCCACAGGGCCAGTCGGCGCACTCGCTCCAGTGGCCGGGGTGTGACGGCCGCCCGGCGGGGCAAGGTTTGGGCTTGGGTGTCGCTGCGCATGGCCGGCATTCTCTCTTGATAAATTTCTGTAAAACAATAATTTATCAAAATAAGCCAGCAATTCGCGCGGCAGCGCGGTGCGATGCCGAGCGTGGCGTGCCACGCACCTGGGGCGGTGCGCGCAGCAGCGCGATCAGGGCGCCTGGTCTTCGGGCCAGCTTGGGTTCAGCAGGTCAAAGAGTTCATGGTCGCGCCAGGCGCCGGCGATGAAGAGGTAGCGACGGCTCAGGCCAATCGGGCTGAAGCCCAGGCGCTGCAGCACCGCGCGGCTGCGCCGGTTTTCGGGCCGCACGGCCGCCTGCAGCCGGTGCAGGCGCACGCGCGGGCCAAACAGCTCGGCGATGACGGCCTGCAAGGCCTCGTGCATCAGGCCCTGACCCTGGGCTTGGGCATCCAGGCTGTAACCCAGGCTGGCGTTCTGAAAGGGCCCGCGGCTCAGCTGCGAGATGCCGATCTGGCCGATCAACTCGGTCGGTGCCTCGCGGCGCGCGAACCAATAGCGCAGGGCGCTGCCGGCGGCAAACTCATCGGCGCCTTGCTGCAAGCGGGCCAGCACCACCTCGGGCGTCAGAAAGTCTGGCGGCTGGGGTGGGTCCCAGGGGGCGAGGTGTTCGCGGTTGCGCAGCTGGAAATCGCGCACCGCCTCGCACAAGGCGGGGGAGGGCGCCCGCAAGAGCAGGCGGGGGCTGTGCAGCTCAGGGCTGGCGCCTGCGTTTGTCATCGTCATCGTTGTCGTCATTTCAGCTGTTCGCGCAAAAAGCCCAGCATGGCCTCGCGCGAAGCGGCCCAGGCTTCGGCATTGCCGCCGACATGCACGCCGGCGCCCGGGTTCACCCCGTTGGGCACCTCGCGGCGCAGGCGCACGGGCGCGGCTGCATCGAAGCCGTGGTACGCGCCGGTGTAGGTCTGGAATTGAACGGCGGCGCCACCGGCCTGACCGCGGCTGTGGGCGCCCAGGGCTTCGCAAGGCGCTGCGGCCGTCCAGTCGTCAGCGGCGCCCAGCAGCATCAGCAAGGGCGCCTGGGCGCGGTAGCCGCGCTTGAGTTCGGCTTCGCAGCCCGGGTAGAAGGCGACGGCGGCGCGCGGCTTGACGGGCGCGGCTTTCACTTCCTCATGGTCGGCGGCCGTGCTGGCCAGCACCGTGCTGCCGCCGTTGGACCAACCCAGCAAGGCGATGCGTGCCGGGTCCACCTCAGGCCGGGCCGCCAGCCATTGCAGGGCGCCCAGGGTGTCGCGGCGGCGTTCGCGCATGGTGACTTGGCGGCTGCCGATGCGCTGGGTGCAGAGCTCGCGCTCGCCGCGCGGGCTCAGGGAGTCGAGCACCAGCACATGCCAGCCTTCCTGATTCAGCAGCGTGCGGTAGCTCTGCATGCGTTCGGACAACCGATCCGCCTGGCGGCCCAGGGCGCCGCCGCAGCCATGCAGCAGCAGCACGGCCGGCCGCGCCCGGGCTTCGGCGCTGCTGGCGGCCGGAAACCAATAGCCGCTCAAGGCCAGGGGCTGACCGTCCTGCTGCGGCAGGCTGGCGATTTCCACACGGTGCGCGGCGTCGCTGGCGACAGCGGCTGTCGCGGCGCACAGGGCCAGCAGCCCCTGGAGCAGCAGGGCAAGAAGAAGTCCGGGGCGGCTCGGCATGGGGATCAGGTGGGTGGAGGCGGTCAAGGAGCGGGGGGGGGGCGATGAGCCTGCCCAGCTTTCCTCGCATTATTGGCGCCCCTCATGACGCAGCAACCTCGCTGCTCGCACGGTCAAGGATCTGTGGACTTGCTGAATTTTCAGGAATTCTTGAAAATTCAGCAAAATCTTGAAGCAGATCAAATTCCTCCACCCTCAAAAGACGCCGGCTTTGCGCTGGCGCAAGGACACGCCGCCATGCAAGCCATGAGTCCCCTGGTTCGTAGTTTTGTGGCCCATTTCGGGGAAATGGGCAGCCGTTGGGGCATCAACCGCACCGTCGGGCAGATTTATGCCCTGATTTTTGTCTCGCCCCAAGCCATCAATGCCGATGAGATCGCCGAGAACCTGGAGTTCAGCCGCTCCAATGTCTCCATGGGCCTGAAAGAGCTGCAGGCCTGGCGCCTGGTGCGCCTGCGCCACCTGCCGGGCGACCGGCGCGAGTATTTCGAGGCGCCGTCAGATGCCTGGGAAATCTTCCGCACCCTGGCCGAAGAGCGCCGCCGCCGCGAAATCGAACCGACCTTGTCCATGCTGCGCAATGCCTTGCTGGAGGCGCCAACCTGCGAAGAGGACCGTGTGGCGCAGGAACGCATGCGCGGCATGCACGACCTGATCGAACTGATGACGACCTGGTTCGACGATGTGCAGAAGATGGATTCGCAGACCCTGGGCCAGCTGATGAAGATGGGCTCCAAGGTGCAGAAGATGCTGGAGCTGCCGGGCCGCATCGGCCGCGCCGTCAGCGGTGTTGCGGCTAAGCCGGCTTCGGAGGCTTGATGCCATGGACGCCCTTCATGCCCTCGACCCCGTGGTGCTGGCCCGCATGCAGTTCGCCGCCAACATCACCTTCCACATTCTCTTTCCCACCATCAACATCGCCCTGGCCTGGGTGCTGCTGTTCTTCCGCTGGCGCTGGCTGAGTACCCAACAGGAGGCCTGGCTCCATGCCTACCGTTTCTGGACCAAGGTGTTTGCGCTGAGCTTTGCGCTGGGCGTGGTCAGCGGCATCACCATGAGCTTCCAGTTCGGCACCAACTGGCCCGGCTTCATGGCGCGGGCCGGCAATATCGCCGGGCCGCTGCTCGGCTACGAGGTGCTGACGGCCTTCTTCCTGGAGGCGAGTTTCCTCGGCGTGATGCTGTTCGGCCATGGCCGGGTCAGCGAGCGGGTGCATCTGGCCGCGACCTTTCTGGTCGCCTTTGGCACCAGCTTGAGCGCCTTCTGGATCTTGAGCCTGAACTCCTGGATGCAGACCCCCCAGGGCTTCGAGATCATCAACGGCGAGTTCCATGTGCTGAGCTGGGCCGAGGTGATCTTAAACCCCAGTTTCCCCTACCGCCTGGCCCACAAGCTGCTGGCCTCGGGCCTGACCGTGGCCTTTCTGCTGGCCGGTTTGAGCGCATGGCAGCTGCTCAAGCGCAAGAGCCAGCCCAGCACCGCCCGCGTGCTGCGGGTGGGGCTGACGCTGGGCGCGGTGCTGATCCCGCTGCAGATCCTGGTGGGCGATATGCACGGGCTCAACACGCTCAAGCACCAGCCGGCCAAGGTGGCGGCGATGGAAGGCGTCTGGCAGACCGAGCGTGGCGCGCCCTTGCTGCTCTTCGCCTGGCCAAACGAGAAGACGCGCAGCAATGACTTTGCGCTGGGCATCCCGAAGCTGGCCAGCCTGATCCTGACTCATGAAGCCGAGGGCGAGATCCGCGGGCTGGACGAGTTCAAGGGCGCGCATCCGCCGGTGGCGCCGCTGTTCTTCGGCTTCCGCATCATGGTTGGCACAGGCGTCTTGATGCTGGCCTTCAGCTGGGCGGGCCTGTGGCTGTACCGCCGCCGCGCCTGGGTGGCCGAGCAGCTGCCGCGGCCGCTGCTCTGGGGTCTGAGTGGCATGGCGTTCTCGGGTTGGCTGGCCACCGTGTCCGGCTGGTATGTCACCGAGATCGGCCGCCAGCCCTTCATCGTCTACGGCCTCTTGCGCACCAGCGAGGTGGCCTCGACCACGCCGGCGCCCTATATCGCCCTGACCCTGGCCGGCTATGTGACGCTGTACCTGTTCCTGATCGTGGCTTACGTCGGCGTACTCAAGTACATGGCCGAGAAGCCGCTGGAGCATGGCCCGAGTACGCCCTCGCGCCTGACCCAGAGCCGCACTTTTGCTTGATAGGAGGGCGTGACCATGAATGCCAGTTTTTTGACGCCGGACCTCAGCTCAGCCGCAGGCTGGATGCCTTTGGTCTTTCTCGGCCTGATGGGCCTGTCCCTCTTGATTTACGTGGTGCTGGATGGCTATGACCTGGGCGTCGGCCTGCTGATGATCGGCGCCAGCGATGCCCACAAGGACCAGATGGTGGCCTCGATCGGCCCCTTTTGGGATGCCAATGAAACCTGGCTGGTGCTGGGCGTGGGCATCTTGCTGGTGGCATTCCCCAAAGCCCATGGCCTGATCCTGCAGGCGCTCTATTTGCCGGTGGCGCTGATGCTGCTGGGCCTGATGCTGCGCGGCGTGGCCTTTGACTTCCGCGTCAAGGCGCCGGCCGACTGGAAGCCGTTTTGGAACGGCACCTTCATTTTCGGCTCGGCCCTGGCGGCCCTGTCCCAGGGCTGGATGCTGGCGCGTTACATCACCGGCTTTGCCGAGGGCCCGGGCTACACCGCCTTTGCCCTGCTGATTGCCCTGGCCCTGGCGGCCGCCTACGCCATGCTGGGCGCCGGCTGGTTGATCATGAAGATGGATGGCGCCGTGCAGGCCCTGGCCGTGCAGCGGGCCAAGCTGGCCTGGCCGGCCGTGGTCTTGGGTCTGGCGGGCGTGTCGCTGATGACGCCCTGGGTCAGTGCCACGGTCAGCGAGCGCTGGTTCCGCATGCCCGAGTTGATCGCCCTGCTGCCCATCCCGCTGATGACGGCGCTGAGCCTGCTGGGCTTGCGCTCCTTGCTGAACTCGCATCGGGTGCTTGGCAAGCTGTGCTGGCTGCCGTTTGCCCTGATGGTGGCCGTGATGTTGTTGGGCGCGCTGGGCCTGGCCTACAGCCTCTATCCCTATGTGCTGATCGACCGCCTGACAGTTTGGCAAGCCGCGGCCGCACCCAAGTCCTTGACCGTCATCCTCTGGGGGGTCTTGGTCACTTTGCCGGCGATTCTGGTCTACACATGGTTTGCTTACCGGGTATTTTGGGGAAAGTCGAGTGAGCTTCGGTATGCTTGATGCCGATCAACCCGGGTTTCACCGGGGGTGGAACGAAATTCAGGCGGCTGCACCGCTGCCTCATCGCCTAAAACTGCAGTTCGTCGCTTTTTGCTGGAGCTGACCCTGCGCCTTGGTGATACTTCGCTCCATTGATGACAGATCGCCCAAAGCAGGCGGGGGAGTATTGGAAATGCAGCAGCTTGAAAAGACACGGGCCCAGCACAGCGTCAAGCCCTTCTCTCGTGCCTGGGCCGCGCCCCTGGCCTTGAGCGCCGCTTTTCTGGGGCTAGTGTTTCCGCCCGCGCCGGCTCAGGCCAGTGAGGTCGTCAAGCTGGCGCGTCTGGTGGTCACCGGCAAGCGCCTGAGCTCGGCCCCGGTCGTTCGCGCCCCGGCCAAGCAACTGCCCAAGGTGGTGGTGGAAGGCCAGGCCACGCCGGAAGAGATGCGCATGGCCGATCTGCGCCGCGCTCAGTTCCGACCGATTTGACTGAAGCCGGCGCTTCTGGCGCGGCACTCACGCCCCAAGCAAAAGGCCGCGTTCGCGGCCTTTTGCTTTTTTGAGCGCTTGAACCGTTTTCAGTTCCAGCGCGGCGGATTGGGGTGCAGGCGAGCCATGGCCAGGGTGTCGACATAGACCCCCTTGCGCAGGGCGTAGGCCCGCATCAGGCCTTCACGCTGGAAGCCGAAACTTTCGTAGAGCCGAATTGCCCGGGCGTTGTCGGCATAGACCGTCAGCTCGGTGCGCAAGACCTGACCCCAGTTGTCGGCATAGTCCATCAAGGCAGCCATCAGGGCTCGGCCGATGCCTCGGCCCTGCGCTTCGGCGGCGACTGAGATGCCCAGGCTCATGGCGTGTCGCCGGCGCAGTGAGGCGCCCGCCGGATGCAGGCCGGCGCTGCCGACCACCTGGCCCTGAACCTCGGCCACCAGCGACAAGTCCGGCTTGCCCGGCACCGCGTTGTCCTGCAGGCGGGCGCGCCAGAGCTCCTCGCTGGGGTAGGGCAGTTGCAGCAGGCCGGAGAAGACTTCAGGGTGGGACATCAGCTGGGCCATGGCGGCGGCGTCTGAAACCTGGCTGCGTCGGATCGTGATCTTCTCCATCGGGGGCTCCTTGGGTTGGAAAGCAAGCGCTTGTTGAAATGCGCGGGGCAAGAAAAGAAAAAGCCCGCTGGGTTGCAGCGGGCTTTTTCTGTGGGGATCTGAATTTGGTGTGAGGCTGGGCCTTCAGACTGGGTGGGCTGCCCGCTGTTGCAGACCCGCCAAATGCACGTGCAGCGCTGCGTGCAGTTGCACCGCTAGCGCGGCACGCATGGAGGACGTCATCATGCCCACCACCATCGCCTGCACGTGATGTGCTGGGTGATGCATCACGCGGCTGCGGCCGGCGTTGCGGCGAGCTGGGGTGGTGGCGGCGGAGTTCATGCGACCCAGTATGTCGGCCCGCCCGGCCCTGGGTCAAGCGCGAGGCGATGGGCGCCGATGCAAAGCGGGCGAACTGCGGCGCGGCAGCGACAGGGGCTGCGACAATCGCCCCACCATGCCGCGCCTCTCAGCTTTGCCCACCGAACCCCGATCTGTGACCCAGGAGGCGGCGCCCGCCGACGCAGCACCGGCGGGCAAGCGCCCGCCCTTGCCGGCCGAGCGTTTCGCCTTGCGCGTGGGCGAGAGCCCCATCGATGGCTTGGGTGTGTTTGCGGCCGAGCCGATTCCGCATCGGCGCAAGATCGGTGAGCTGCGCGGTGAGGCCATCTCGGTGCGCGAGGCGCGCCGCCGGGCCAAGGGCCGTGAGCGCATCCACATCGTCGAGGTTTCGGAGACCCGGGCGGTGGATGCCACTTTGTCCACCGACGCGCTGCGTTGCATCAACCACAGCTGTGCCGCGAACGCGGTGCTGCGCATCAGTCAGGGGCGGGTGGAGTTTTATGCCTTGCGCGATATCGAGGCCGGCGAAGAGCTGACCTGCGATTACGGCGAAAGCCACCACGAGGGGCGGCTGCGCTGCCGCTGTGGCGCGCCCAACTGCGCTGGGCGTTTGTGATCTGAACCCGGCAGCGCCGTCGCCGGCGAGTCTGAGCTCGCCGGGTTCAGGTGCAGAGGCTCAGGTGTCAGGACTTCGGCGTCAGGACTTAGGCGTCCGGGCCTTCGGCGTCGTTGGCGGCTTCGTCCCGGTCGGCTTGCTGCACCCAGAACAGGCGCAGGTCCTGGGCCGAGAACAGGGCGTCGTCCAGCAGCACGTCCTGGTCGACTTCTTCGCCTTCGTCGTAGGCTTCGGCGATATAGGCTTCGCGCTGCTCGCCCGGGGCCATGGCCACGGCGGCCACGGACATCAGCATGGCGTCCAGCATCTGGCCTTCTTCGCTTTCGCTGTCGAAGATGTACCAGGCTTCTTCGAAGTCATCGACGGCTTGCATGAAGCCTTCGACCCACATCAGGCCATTGGGCGGCAGCTGTTCCAGCTGCTCGGCCGTCAGCACGCCCTGGCTCAGCAGGTCGGCCTTGGTGGCCTCGTCGAACTCTGTGATCAGCGGCGTCAGCTGCATGGCTTCCGGGTTGGCGGCCAGGGCTTCGGGATTGAGGCTGTCGGCGATTTCGTTCCAGCGCTCGTGCAGCACGCCCATGAACTCTTCGGTCGCGTCCTGCTCGTCCAGGGCATCCGCCCAGTCTTCGCCGAACAGCGCGTCCATGGCCTGGATGGGCGTGACCACCACCGGGCCGCAGATCAGCGCGGTCAGGTAGCCGTCCAGCATGTCGATGGGCACGGCGGTTTCGTCTTCAGGGGTGGCGGCCACGAGGATCTGCAGGAGAGCGGCCAGGCGCTCGGCGTTTTGGTGGTCAATGGTGTCGCTCATGCGGACTCCTGGTGGGGTGCAGCTGAAAAGAACAAGGGCCCATTCGCTTGGGCCCTTGCGTGTGGAGAGGATGGTAGGGGGTTTACAGGCGTTCTGCCACCCAGGCCTGGACCGAGGCCAGTGCGGCCGGCACGGCGGCCGGCTGCGTGCCGCCGGCCATGGCCAGATCGGGCTTGCCGCCGCCCTTGCCGCCGCATTGCTGGGCCACGAAGCTGACCAGCTCGCCGGCCTTCAGGCCACGGGCGATGTAGTCGGCGGTGACGCCCGCCGAAAGGTGCACCTTCTCGCCTTCGACGGCGGCCAGCACGATCACGGCCGAGTGCATCTTGTCGCGCAGCTTGTCGATGGTTTCGCGCAGGGTCTTGGCATCGGCGCCATCGAGGGTGACGGCCAGGACCTTGGCACCCTTCACATCGATAGCCTGAGTCAACAACTCATTGCTCTGGGCTGCGGCCAGGCGGCTCTTGGCCGTGGCCAGGTCTTTCTCCAGGGCCTTGACCTGGTCCAGCACGGCATGCAGGCGTGGCTCCAAATCGGCCGGCGCGGTCTTCAGAGTCTGGGCGGCGCGGCTGACCGTGCCTTCCAGCTGCTGCAGATAGGCCAGAGCGTTGTCGCCGGTGACGGCTTCGATGCGGCGCACGCCGGCGGCCACGCCGCCTTCGGACACGATCTTGAACAGGCCGATGTCGCCGGTGGCCTTGACGTGGGTGCCGCCGCAGAGTTCCTTGGACGAGCCGATGCTCAGCACGCGCACGGTTTCGCCGTACTTCTCGCCGAACAGCATCATGGCGCCGCTCTTCTGCGCATCATCGAGCGCCATGACCTCGGCCTTGGCACCGGCATTGGCCAGGATTTCGGCGTTGACGATGGCCTCGACCTTGGCGATCTGCTCGGCGGTGACCGGGGCGTTGTGGGCAAAGTCGAAGCGGGTGCGTTCGGCGTTGACCAAGGAACCCTTTTGCTGCACGTGGGCGCCCAGCACTTCGCGCAAGGCTTTGTGCATCAGGTGGGTGGCGCTGTGGTTGCGCACGGTCTTGGCGCGGGCTTCGGCGTTGACGCGGGCGACAAAGCTGTCGCCGGCCTTGATGCTGCCTTCCAGCACCCGGCCGTGGTGGCCGAAGACATCAGCCTGGATCTTCAGCGTGTCTTCCACGGCGAAGCGGCTGCTGTTGTTGCGCAGCTCACCGGCATCACCGGCCTGGCCGCCGCTTTCGGCGTAGAAGGGCGTGTGGTCTAGCACGACGACGGCGTCATCGCCGGCATTCGCCTGCTCGACCAGGGCGCCGTCCACGTAGACGGCCGTAACTTTGCTGCTCTCGCAGACCAGGTGCTCGTAGCCGTGGAAGGCGGTGGGCTGGCCCTTGTACTCGAGGCCGGCGGCCATCTTGAACTTGCCGGCGGCACGGGCTTGCTCGCGCTGACGCGTCATGGCGGCGTCGAAGCCGGCCTGGTCGACGGTCACGCCGCGCTCGCGGCAGACGTCGGCGGTCAGGTCAGCGGGGAAGCCGTAGGTGTCATGCAACTTGAAGGCCGTGTCGCCGTCGAACACGGTGCTGCCGCTCTTGCCCATCTCGAGCAGGGCGGCTTCCAGGATTTCCATGCCGTTGGCGATGGTCTGGAAGAAGCGCTCTTCCTCTTGCTTGAGGACCTCGGTCACGCGGGCTTGCGCTTGGCGCAGCTCGGGATAGGCCTCGCCCATCTGGTTCACCAGCTCGGCCACGATCTTGTGGAAGAAGGGGGTGCGGGCGCCCAGCTTGTAGCCGTGACGGATGGCGCGGCGGGCGATGCGGCGCAGCACATAACCGCGACCTTCATTGCCCGGGATCACGCCGTCGACGATGGTGAAGCTGCAAGCGCGGATGTGGTCGGCGATGACCTTGAGCGAGGCGCTGTCCTTGTCGCAATCCTGAGCGCCGGAGCTGTCCACGGCCGCCTTGGCTGCGGCCAGCAGGGCCACAAAGGTGTCGATCTCGTAGTTCGAGTGCACATGCTGCAGCACCGCAGCCAAGCGTTCCAGGCCCATGCCGGTGTCGACGCTGGGCTTGGGCAGGCGGTGCATCACGCCGTCTTCAGTCCGGTTGAACTGCATGAAGACGTTGTTCCAGATCTCGATGTAGCGGTCGCCGTCTTCGTTCGGGCTGCCCGGAGGGCCGCCGGCCACATCGGGGCCGTGGTCGTAGAAGATTTCGGTGCAGGGGCCGCAGGGGCCGGTGTCGCCCATCATCCAGAAGTTGTCGGACATGTAGCGGCCGCCCTTGTTGTCACCGATGCGCACGATGCGCTCGGCGGGCACGCCCACCACCTTGTTCCAGATCTCGTAGGCCTCGTCGTCCTCGGCGTAGACGGTGACCCAGAGCTTCTCGGCCGGCAGCATGAACTTGGTGGTCAGCAACTCCCAGGCGTAGGAGATGGCGTCATGCTTGAAGTAGTCCCCGAAGCTGAAGTTGCCCAGCATTTCGAAGAAGGTGTGGTGGCGCGCGGTGTAGCCGACGTTGTCCAGGTCGTTGTGCTTGCCGCCGGCGCGGATGCATTTCTGGCTGGTGGTGGCGCGGGTGTAGGCGCGCTTGTCGAAGCCCAGGAACACGTCCTTGAATTGGTTCATGCCCGCGTTGGTGAACAGCAGCGTCGGGTCGTCGCCAGGAACCACGGGGCTGGACGCCACGATCTGGTGACCTTTGGATTCAAAAAACTTCAGAAACGTCTGGCGAATTTCAGCTGCTTTCATTCCGTGGCTTTCTGCGGGCAGCCCTGTCTTTCGAACAGGGTAAATGCTTGATTTTTGTGGACTTTTGATTATAGGTCGCGGGCCGCACCGTCCGGGCGAGCGGTGTGGGCGAAGCAGGTAGAGTGTGGCCCCAAGAAGCCACGAACCTTGGAGACCTCTGCAATGGACCACAGCAAGAATTCACCCCTGGCCGCCCTCGATGACGCCAGCCTTCTGCGCACCCAGGCCTTGATCAACGGCGAGTGGGTGGCCGGCAGCGAGCGCTTTGCCGTCGTCGACCCGGCCACTGGCGCGCAACTGGCCGAGGTGGCCAATCTGGGCGCCGGCGATGCGGAGGCGGCGATTGCCGCGGCGCAGAACGCCTTCGGCCCCTGGCGCAGCAAGACGGCCAAGGAGCGCGCCGCCATCCTGATGCGCTGGTCGCAGCTGCTCCACAAGCATGCTGACGACCTGGCCCGCATCATGACGGCCGAGCAGGGCAAGCCGCTGGCCGAAGCGCGCGGCGAAGTGGCCTACGGTGCCAGCTTCATCGACTGGTTTGCCGAAGAGGGCAAGCGGGTCTACGGCGAGACCATCCCGACCACCGACAACAACAAGCGCTATCTGGTCGTCAAGCAGGCCATGGGTGTGTGTGCGGCCATCACGCCCTGGAATTTCCCGATCGCCATGATCACCCGCAAGGTGGCGCCGGCCCTGGCGGCCGGTTGCACGGTGGTGATCAAGCCGGCCGAAGCGACGCCGTTGTCGGCCCTGGCTGTGGCCGAGCTGGCGCAGCGCGCCGGCATGCCGGCCGGTGTGCTCAATGTGCTGACGGCGGACGCCAGCAACTCCATCGCCATCGGCCATGTGCTGTGCGACAGCGATGTGGTGCGCCATCTGTCCTTCACCGGTTCGACCGAGGTCGGCCGCATCCTGATGCGCCAGTGCGCGCAGACGGTCAAGAAGCTGTCCCTGGAGTTGGGTGGTAATGCGCCCTTCATCGTGTTCGACGACGCCGATCTCGACAGTGCTGTGGAAGGCGCCATCGCCAGCAAGTACCGCAATGCCGGCCAGACCTGTGTTTGCGCCAACCGCCTGTATGTGCAGGCCGGTGTGTACGAGGCCTTCCTGGACAAGCTCAGCGCCAAGGTCGCCGCGCTCAAAGTGGGCAATGGTTTCGAGCCGGGCGTGAACGTCGGCCCGCTGATCGACGAGCAAGCCATGGCCAAGGTGGAGTCGCATGTCAACGACGCGCTGGCCCTGGGCGCACGCCTGCTGAGCGGCGGCAAGCGCGCCACCGAGTTGGGTGCGCAGTTCTTCGAGCCCACCTTGCTGGCCGACGTCACGCCGCAGATGTTGTGCTCGCGCGAAGAGACCTTCGGCCCGGTGGCGCCGGTGTTCAAGTTCCAGACCGAGGCCGAGGCCATCGCCCTGGCCAACAACACCGAGTTCGGCCTGGCCAGTTACTTCTACAGCCGGGACATCGGCCGGATCTTCCGCGTCGGCGAGGCGCTCGAGTACGGCATGGTGGGTGTCAACACCGGCCTGATCGCCACCGCCGAAGTGCCCTTCGGCGGCGTCAAGCAATCGGGCCTGGGCCGCGAAGGCGCGCATCACGGCATGGATGATTACGTCGAGATCAAGTACCTGTGTCTGGGTGACATCCAGAAGTGAGCCCGGCTCGCCTGGACTGAAGCGAATGTGGCGCTGAGCTCTTGACGAGTTCAGCGTCCATGAAAAAAGGGGCCGCGTGAGCGGCCCCTTTCGTTTTCTGGCTGCCTGCCCCGAGGCTTTGCAGTCTCGGGGTGGGCGGTCACGGATGCTTAGAACTCGTACTTCAGCGTGACCTGAGCAGCCCATGCGGATTCGCCGCGGGTTTGCTTGGTCGTGTAGTCCGTCGGGTCGTTGACCGAGTAGATCATCTTGCCGGTGGCGGGGTCGATACCGGCGAAGTTCACGAAGTTGCGAACGTTGCCGCCGGTGCCGAAGCCGATTTCGTCGATGCGGCCCCAACGCTTGTTCAGCAGGTTGGTGAAGTTCAGGATGTCCAGCGTGACCACGCCCTTGTTCTTGCCGAACAGGCCCGGCAGTTCCTGGCTGACACGCACGTCCAGGCTGTTGGTGAACTTCGAGAACGAGCTGTTCCGTCCGGTCACACCGCCCTTGGCATTGCGCAGGCCCGATTCGCTTTCGACGATGGTCCAGAACTTGGCTTCAGCCGCGGCGGCGGTGCTCTTCTGATAAGCGTCCAGAGCGGCTTGGTTGGCGATGGTCGATCCGCTGACAGGCAGGCGGAACAGCACTTCACCCGAACCCGGAGCCTTGGGGATGTACAGCAGGTCGTTACCGGCAACACCGTCGCCGTTCATGTCGTTGTTGAAGGTCCAGCTGTAGGGGCGGCCTTCACGACCTTCGTAGACCAGGCCGACGGTGGTCTTGTAGCTGCCGATGAAGGCCTTGGACCAGCTGGCTTGCGCGTTGAAGCGGTTGCGAACCAGGGTGGCCGAGTTGGCTGCCACTTCTTCGTTCGGGTTGAACACAGCCCGGTTGATGAAGTTGGAGTTGGCCGTCGAGGAGGTCAGCGGGCTGACTTCCGTGGCGCTGGTGCGGGTGTAAGCCACGCCCCAGCCGAAGCCCTGGGTGTTGGGCAGCGACAGGCTCAGGGTCAGGGCATTGCCGCCACCCTTCTTGGTCTTTTCCACCACGGTCACGTTGGTGAACGCGTTGTTGTTCAGGGCGCGGGTCAGGCGGCCGCAGTTGCTGGGGCTGGAGTCATTGCCGCCGGCGTAGCAAAGAGGCGAACGGCCGGCCGCGTTGTAGTACATCTCGCGACCATCGATCGGCGAGGTGGACATGACCGGGCCGAAGTTCAGGAACTTGTAGTACAGGCCGTTGTCCACGCGGGTGTTCAGCAGCTCGGCACCTGCCACCAGGCCATGCCAGGGCAGCTCGGTGTCAAACGCGATATTGCTCTTCCACACCGACGGTTGGCCCACGCCCGGGGCCACGAAATCGACCAATGCGGCCGGCGGGGTGCCGTCCACGGTCGGTTGCGAGGCGGTGTTCGGCGTGAACTTGATGCTGGAGCAAGGCGTGGCGCCATTGCCGCAGTTGAAGTTGGCCGTGGCCGCACCGTTGTTCTGGAAGGGGTTGGTCAGCCAGACCGAAGCGGCCGAGCCCATGAACAGGCCAACGCCACCGCGGACTTGCGACTTGCGCTTGTCCACCGGGTCCAGCGCGTAGTTGAAGCCGAAACGCGGCTGAATCAACTTTTCGCCGTCCAGGGTGTTGGTGTTGTCGTAGCCGAAGCCGCCGGTCTGGCGGGTGTTGGTGGCGACATTGCCAGCCACCACCGGGCCCGAGGCCTTGGCGTTGGCTTTAGGACGGTCGTTGGTGCTCATCGTGTCGATGCGCACGCCGCCGGTCAGGGTCAGCTGCTTGCTGACGGTCCAGGTGTCTTGCAGGAAAAGGCCGACATTGGTCAGCTTCCAGTCCGCCGCGCCGTCTTGCAGCACGCTGCCGGCCAGCGGCAGCTGGACCGTGTAGCCCGTCACGGTGTTGGCCTTCCACAGGGCGACTGGGTCGTTGCCGCTGTAGGTGTAGGTGCCCTTGGTGTTCTGCAGGAAGGCGTTGAAGATTTCGTTGCGCTGCAGGTCGGCGCCGGCCTTGATTTCATGCTTGTCCAGCGCCAGGGTGCCGGCGAAGAAGGCATCGAAGGTCTTGGTTTGCAGGCTGTTGAAATGACGGCTGGCTTCCGTGCCAAAGCGCAGGGTGCGGTTGCCGGTGGCGGTGCCAGCCGGGGCCGGGGTGGTCCAGGTCAGGCTGACCTGAGGCAGATCGCTGGCGTTGACCGGATCGCTCTTGTAGTCGCGCTGCGACAGCTTCAGTTCGGTCGAGAAGTTGTCGGTCCAGTCGGCGAACCATTGGCCGACCACGGTTTCCAGGGTCTTGTCTTGCTTGTACCAGTGCGAAGACAGCGACAGGGTCGTGGAGTTCAGGTTCGGGAAAATCGGGTTGCTTTCCTCGGACTTGGTGTAGCGCAGGTTGGCCTTGTGCTTCTCGCTGATGTTCCAGTCCAGCTTCAGCAGGGTGTCCTTGGCCACCAGCTTGATGCCGCTGGGTACGGCCAAGCTACCGATGTCCATGTTGTAGACATCCTTGGCGAGAGCTTGCGCAGCGGCGATTTGGTCGGTGGTGATGCCGACGTTGGCCTGGCTGCTGCCGACCGGGCCGAAGCTCGGTGCGGTGCGGCTGCTCTTCAGCTCTTCGTAGCTGGCGAAGAAGAACAGGGTGTCCTTGATGATCGGGCCACCCAGGGTGAAGCCCTTCAGATCTTCCGTGAACGGACCAGGGCGGGCATAGGCCTTGTTGGCCAGGGTGTAGCGGTCGCCGGACGTCTTGTCGTTGCGGAACACGTAGTACACGCTGCCGGCAAACTCGTTGGTACCCGACTTGGTCACGGCGTTGATGTTGGCGCCGGTGTAACCCTGCTGGGTGACGTCGTAGTTCGAGATGTTGACTTGAACGGCCTGGATCGCGTCGACCGAGATCGGCTGCTTCAGGGTGGGCAAGCCATTGGATTCAAGACCGAAGGTGTCGTTGACGCGCACGCCGTCGACGGTGATGGAGTTGAAGCGGGCGTTTTGGCCGGCGGCGGAGATTTCGCCACTGCCCTTGTCGGTTTGCGACAGGCGCGGGTCGTTGCGGGCGTAGTCCGACAGGCTGCGACTGATGGAGGCGAACGCGTCCAGCTCCTTGCGGCTGACGCTGGTGCCCGAGCCCATGGTCGAGTTGCTGAACTTGTTGTTGGCCGCGCTGCTGCCCGACACCACCACCGTGCTCAGCACATTGCCGCCCAGGGTGAAGTCGAGGTTCAGGCTTTCAGCCAGTGCCAGGTAGACGCCCTGACGCAGGTCTTTGTCCGAACCCTTGCTGATGCTGATGGTGTAGGGGCCGCCGACGCGCAGGCCGCGGGCCGAGTAACGGCCCTCGGCATCGGTGATCACGTTGTTGACCGAGCCCGACTCTTCGTGACGGATGCTCACGGCCACACCGGCCAGGGCCTTGCCGTCAGCGCTGGTGACGCGACCGGCCACCGCCGAGGTCGTGTTCTGTGCCATCGCCGGGGCAGCCGCCACGATGGCGACCGCGACGCTCAGCGCCGTCCGGGAAAAATCTGACCAATGCCTGCTGCTCATCGTGATTACTCCAATAAAAGCGCTGAAATACGCGTAAAAAATTTGTCACAAAAATGTACATCGAAGGCAGTCGCAAACGTTTACTTGCGCCTGCTTTCCGCATCGAAGCCACATCGGCCTCGGCTTGCAGAAAGTCCTTCTTGTCAAAAGTCGGGCCCTGTGTCTGCGCGCGATTCAATCCGTTCTGAGCGCAAGCGCTTCAGTTCGAAAACGTTTGCGCGTGGACTCAAAAAAAAGCGGCAGACGGGGCAGAATGTTCAATTGTCGTTCCAGCTTTGGCCTGGGGCTGTACCGGAACTAGATCGTATGACCCAATTTTCCAGCCCCCGAGCGCCTTGGCGATATCCGGGTGCACCCGGAAGTCGGGGGTGTTCGGTGCCCAAAACCAGCCAAATCTGACTCCGGGACGGACTGTGCCCAGGGGATGTTGAAGTTCCGTGACAGTTCGTGACCTGCGAGGTGTGCGTTGTGAATTAGCGACGAAAGCCAATTCACAGGGCTTTGCGGCGACGTGTAACGCTGTCATCCAGGTTTTTTACGATGACAGCGATGTCGAGCAATATGTCGGTCAGGGCCGCCAGAGGCGGGCTGATCACTTGAATAGTGGGGAGTCTGCCTTGTCTTCATTTCTGCACCTCATGGTTCGTGCCTCCGGCCGGGCGCGCACGCAAACGATGACTGCGCATCGCCTGTCATGCCTCGGTTCGGTGAGCGCGATGGCGGTTTTGCTGGCCGCTTGCGCATCTCCGGTGCCGCCGGAGGCCACGGCGCCGCGTGAGCTCAGCATTTTTTCGATCAACGATTTCCACGGCCACATTCAGCCCAAGTCACCGACGCCCCTGATGCCGCGCCTGCCGGACCCGCAGACCGGCGAGATCAAGCCCCAGCCCGCCGGCGGCGTGGCCTATCTGGCCGACGCCTTGCAAAAGCTCCGCGCGCCTCGCCAGCACTCGGTGTTTGTGGCCGCGGGAGATTTGATCGGCGCCTCGCCGCAGCTCTCGTCCCTGCTCAAGGATGAGCCGACATTGAGCGCGCTGGGCGAAC
This sequence comes from Burkholderiales bacterium PBB2, assembly GCA_002255955.1. Classification (GTDB taxonomy): domain Bacteria; phylum Pseudomonadota; class Gammaproteobacteria; order Burkholderiales; family Burkholderiaceae_C; genus Paucibacter_A. The sequence goes on from NKIM01000021.1 coordinate 53,495, forward strand.
TCGGCCTGGTCGCCACTTCGCTGGGCAACCATGAGCTGGATGCCGGCTTGCCCGAGCTGATGCGCAAGGCGCGCGGCGAATGCCCGGCCACGGGTTGTGCCTGGCCCGAGTTCAAGGGCCCGGGCTTCCCTTATCTGGCGGCCAATTTGCTGGACGCCAACACCGGCCGGGCCTTGCTGCCCAGCCATGTGATCAAGGAGGTGGGCGGCTACAAGGTCGCCTTTGTGGGCGCGGTGACGCGTGACACGCCTTTGGTCGTCGTGCCACGCGCCATCACTGGCCTGCGCTTTGCCGATGAAGCCGACACCCTGAACGCCCTGGTGCCCCAGCTGCGTGCCGAAGGGGCACAGATTCTGGTGGCGGTGATGCACGAGGGTGCCACCCAGCCGGGCGGGGCCAACGACCCCAGCTATGTCTGCCCTGGCATTCAAGGTCGCGGGGTGGACATCGCCCAGCGCCTGGACCCCGCCTATGCCTTGATCATCAGCGGCCACACCCACCAGGCTTACACCTGCAAAATCAACGGCCGCCTGCTGGTGCAAGCCGGCAGCTACGGTGGCTGGATCACCGAAAGCCGTTTGACCCTGGATGCCAGCGGCAAGGTGCTCGATGCGCAGGCGGTCAACCACCCGGTGCTGCAATCGGCCTACCAGCCGAACCCGGCCTTTGTGGCCTTGGTGCAGCGAGCGGCGGCCTTGACGGCTGCGGTGCGCACCAAGCCGGTGGCCACGCTGAGCCAGGGTGCGCAGCGCAATGCGCGTGCGCCCTTTGGCGATGGCACGCTGGGCAATCTGGTGGCCGATTCTCAGCTGGCTTACGCCAAGAAGCGCGGCGCTGCCGACATCGCCTTGATGAACCCCGGCGGCATTCGCGCCGACCTCACTGTGGAAGCCGGACGGCCGGTGACCATGAGTGATCTGTTCGCCATCCAGCCTTTCGCCAACGAGCTGGTGGTGATGAGCCTCAGCGGCGCCCAGCTGCAGGAACTGCTGCAGCGCCAGTTGCCCAAAGGGGACGCGCCGCCGCGCTTTCTGCAGGTGTCAAACAGCCTGCGCTACCAGTGGACGCAGGGTGCCGATGGCAGTTCTCGCCTGACCGAGGTCAAGGTCGATGGTCAGCCCCTGGACCTGCAGCGCAACTACCGCGTGGTGGTCAACAACTTCATGGCCGATGGCGGCGATGGCCTGAGCGTGCTGCGCCAGGGCAAGGACCGCGTGCCTCTGGGTGTGGACATCGATGCCATGGTCGAGTGGCTGTCTGAGAACCCTGCGGGCGCGATGGCACAGATCGAGCCGGGTCGGATTCGCAAGCAGTAGTCAAGCCACCGGCGGACTGGGCCGGTATCGAGGAGCCCTGGCGTAAGCCCGGCTCGCTCGCGCTTTGCCGGCCTCAGCGCTTGGGGCCGCCCAAGGTCAGCTGCGCAAACGCGGCGGCCCAGACGTCGAAACTGGATTCGCTCACTTCCAGGCCATCCAGCCCGCAATGGCTGAGCTCGGTGCTGATGCCGGGGTCAGGTCTTGCTGGCTGTGCCGCTGTGGCCTGAGACGGTTGAACACGGTGGGCGGTGGCGAAGTGCTGCATGTCGGGCTTGGGGAGTTCCATGCCGACAGCATCGCCCGCCTCGTGGCGTTCAACCATCCTCCTGGAGGGGGTGAGCTCACGGGCTCCTACAAGCCTTGTCCTTCTGATGGGGGAGGGCGCTGGAACTGCGCTAGGCAGATAACACGGGGGGATTGAAGCGGGCGCCGATGGGGCAAGACCTGACCCTTGCGTGGATCAGCGCCTAGTGAGGAGATGGAGCGGGCGAAGGGAATCGAACCCTCGTCTTAAGCTTGGGAAGCTTCAGCTCTGCCATTGAGCTACGCCCGCGGTGCGTACTTGTAATTGCGGTGAAAGTATAGCGAGCCCCTGGCTCGCGCCTTGGGGTCAGTCCTTGCCCTGGCTCTCTGCCGGTGAAGTTGCGGCCAGTGCCTCGGCCAGGCCTTGTGCCTCGGGCCCGAAGGCGTAGGCATCCATGCCCAGGCTGCCGTAGGTCAGTGCGCTGTGGATGCGCTGCGGTGCATGCGTGCGCCCGGCGGCGCCAGCGGCGACAAACCAAGGCAGCAGGTGTTCGTCGCTGGGGTGCATGTCCACGGCGTGCGGGGCTTGCTGGCGGTAGTCCAGCAGGGCCTGCCAGTCGCGTGCCAGGCTGCGGGCTTCCCACCACTCTCGGAATTCAGCGGAGGCCGGCAGCTCGGGCGCATCGATGGGCGGCATCTGCCCGCCGGCAAACACGAGACCGAGGTTGTGGGTCAGGCTGCCGCTGCCAATCACCAGCACACCCTGGGTTTCGGTCAAGGACTGAAGCGCCTCGCCCAATGCGAACTGCTGGCTGGGGCTTTGCGAGGGCACAAAGGCCAGGGGCAGCACGGGGATGTCGGCGCCCGGGTACATCGCGCGTAAGGGGACCCAGATGCCATGGTCGAGGCCACCCTGTGGCAGTGAATGCACGGTGATGCCAGCTTGAGCGGCCAGGGCTTGCACTTCAAGCGCCAGCGCGGGGGCGCCGGGTGCGTCGTAGCGCAGGCTGCGCAGCCGCGGGTCGAAGCCGCCAAAGTCGTAGATGGCCTCATGGCGCGGTCCGGCCAGCAAGACCGGCTGCCGCGCCGCCGTGTGGGCCGAGATGATGAGGATGGCTTTGGGGCGGCCGTGCCGCGCTTCCAGGCTGCGCCCTAGCTGCTGCCAGAAGGGGCCCGTCTCGTGCGCTTCCAGCGCGGTCATGGGTGAGCCATGCGAGAGGAAAAGGCTGGGGAAGCGGCGGATCAGGGCGGCGGTGTTCATGGCTTGATTGGATGCCCGCTCAGGTTCTTCTGGGGCGCATGGGGCTGAACACAGCATTCAGCCGGCTTGCATGTTCGTTCGCCTGGCCGATATGTCCTGACGAACAGCAGCGCTTGCGGGGACTCGCTACAGTCCGAGCCATGAATTCAAGCTCTGCCGTGTCCGCCGTGCCGCCCGTGCCCTCGCTCCAGCCCGCCCGTCCTCCCCATGTGCTGCGCATGGCCTGGCGCCAGCTCTGGCGCGATTGGCGGGCCGGCGAGCTCCGTTTGCTGATGCTGGCGGTGGCCCTGGCGGTGGCGGCCTTGTGTGCGGTGAGCTTTTTGTCTGACCGGCTCGAGCAGGGTTTGCGCCGGGATGCCGCGCAGTTGATTGGCGGCGATGCCGTGTTGCTGGCCGACCAGCCGGTGCCGCAAGCCTTGCAAGACTTGGCCCAGGAACTGGGTTTGACCGCCACCCTGAGTGCCAATTTCCCCAGCATGGCGCGCGCCAGCGAGGCCCAGGGCGGGCGTAATCGCCTGGTGGCGGTGAAGTCGGTCGGGGCTGCGTATCCCCTGCGCGGTCAGCTGCTGTTGGCCGATGGCCGGCGGGTGGGGGCGCCCAAGCCTGGTGAGGTCTGGGTGGATGCGGCCGTGCTGGATTCGCTGCAAATCCGCCTCGGTGACAGCCTTTTGCTTGGCGATGCCTCGCTCAAGGTCGGCGGCGTCATCGTCACCGAGCCCGACCGTGGCGCCGGCTTCTTGAATTTTGCGCCTCGCCTGATGCTGGCGGAGGCCGATCTGGCCGCCACTGCCCTGATCCAACCCGGCAGCCGGGTGACCTACCGCCTGGCTGTGGCCGCACTGGCCCGCGGCGAGCAGCCCGCGCCGCGGGCCCAGGCGGTGAACCAGTTCGTGGAGCGGGCCAAGGCTTTGATTGCGTCGTCCGCCTGGCGCGGGGTGCGGCTGGACTCGCTGGACAGCGGCCGCCCCGAGATGCGCCAGACCCTCGACCGGGCGACCAAGTTCCTCAAGCTGGTGGCCATGCTTTCGGCCCTGCTGGCTGCGGTGGCAGTGGCACTGGCCGCGCGTGACTTTGCGGGCCGCCATCTGGACGATTGCGCCATGTTGCGGGTGCTGGGCCAGGCCCAGCGCCGCATCGCCTGGGCCTACAGCATCGAGTTCGCCCTGGCGGGCCTGACGGCCAGCCTGATCGGTGTGCTGCTGGGCCTGGGCTTGCATTTCGCCTTCGTGGGCTTGCTCTCGGGCCTGTTCGAAGTCAGCCTGCCGGCGCCTTCCTTCTGGCCCGCGGCCTTGGGCCTGGGTCTGGGCCTGAGCCTGTTGATGGGCTTTGGCCTGCCGCCCGTGCTGCAGCTGGCGGCCGTGCCGGCGCTGCGCGTCATCCGGCGCGATATGGGCGGGCTCAAGGCTGGTTCCACCCTGGTGCTGGTGGCCGGTGTGTTGGGTTTTGCCGGCATCTTGATGGTGCTGGCCGGTGAGCTCAGCCTGGGCTTGATCGCGGCCGGTGGCTTTGCGCTGGCGCTGGGTTTGTTCGCCGGCATGGCCTGGTTGGCGGTGCGTGTGCTCAAGCGCTGGGTGCCCTTGAGCGGGCAGGGCGCCGCCAGCGCTGCCGTGCCGCGCTGGTTGCTGTTGGCCACGCGCCAGGTCGCGGCGCGCCCGGGCTTTGCCGTCGTGCAGGTTTCGTCCTTGGCGGTGGGCTTGCTGGCTTTGGCGTTGTTGGTGCTGCTGCGCACCGATCTGATTGACAGCTGGCTCAAGGCCACGCCGGCCAATGCCCCTGACCGCTTTGTGATCAACCTCCAGGGGGATCAGGTGCCGGCCTTCCGCACCCAGATCGAAGGCGCGGGGGTGAAAACCTACGACCTCTTCCCCATGATCCGTGGCCGCCTGCTCAGCATCAACGATCAAGCCGTCAAACCCGGGCAGTACAAGGACGAACGCGCACAGCGCCTGGTGGAGCGCGAGTTCAACCTCAGCCACAGCGCTGAGCTGATGTCGCACAACAGCGTGGTTCAGGGCCGGTGGGTGGCGGACGAGGCCGATGGCCTGAGCGTGGAGCAGGGCCTGGCCGAAACCCTGGGGCTCAAGCTCGGTGACCGCCTTCGCTTTGATGTCGCCGGCCTGCCCGTGGAAGGGCGCATCACCTCCATGCGCAAGGTCGATTGGTCCTCCATGCGGGTGAACTTCTTCGTGCTGTTTCCGCGCAAGACCATGGCCGATCTGCCCGCCAGCTGGGTGTCGGCCTTCCATGCGCCGGCCGAATCCAGCTTGGACCGCGAGCTCAGTCGTGCCATGCCCAATCTGACCGTGGTCGATGTGTCGGCCCAGCTCAAGCAGGTGCAGTCGGTGCTGAACCAGGTGATCCAGGCAGTGCAGCTGCTGTTCGGCTTCACCCTGGCCACCGGTCTGGTCGTGCTGCTGGCCTCGGTGGGCAGCACGCGCGAGGCCCGGACCCGCGAGTTCGCGCTGATGCGGGCGTTGGGTGCCAGCTCTCAACTGCTGGCGCGGGTGCAGCGTGCCGAGTTGCTGGGCGTGGGCGCTCTGGCCGGCTTCCTGGCCGGCGCGGTGGCGGTCTTGCTGGGCGCCTTGCTGGCCCGTTTCGCCTTCGGCTTTGACTGGAGTTTGAACTTCTGGGTGCCGCTGTTCAGCATGCTGGCCGGTGCCTTGCTGGCGCAGCTGGCGGGGTGGTGGAGCTTGCGCGGCGTGCTGCGCCGGCCGGTGATGCAGACCTTGCGTGAGGCCGACACGCAGTAGCTGCGACAGGGGCAGCTGAGGCATCTGCCTCCAAGTGCCTTCCCGTTTCTGAGGTGCCGGAAAAGAGGGCGGGCCGCATGATGCAGCCCGCTTTCCTGAGTCTTGTGCTTTGAGTGGCCGCTGCGCTTGCTCAGCCAGCGGCAGGCACTCAGAAGGATTGCCAGTCGTCGTCGTTGTCCGCCGGTTTGGCAGCAGGCGCCGGAGCCGGTGCGGGCGCGCTGCTGCTGCTACTGCCCGCTGAAGGTGCCGGACGTGCGGCAGGTTTGGCCGCCGGGCTCTTGGCAGCGGCGGGCTTGTTGGTGAAATGGGCGCTGCCGTTGTGGCTCGTGCCGCTGCTGGCGCTGCCGGCCGGCTTGCTGGCGGGGCGTGGGGTGCTGGTGGCGGCGCGACTGTGGCCCTCGTCGCTGCCCAGTCGGAACACCGAGACCACTTCGGTCAGGCGATGTGCCTGGTCCTTCAGGCTCTCGGCGGCAGCGGCCGATTCCTCGACCAGGGCTGCGTTCTGCTGCGTCATCTGGTCGAGCTGCACCACGGCGCCATTGACCTGGCCGATGCCATCGCTTTGCTCGCTGGCGGCCGCGGTGATCTCGCCGATGATGTCAGTCACACGCTGCACGCTGGAGACGATGTCGTTCATCGAGGCGCCAGCCGCTTCCACCAGCTTGGAGCCGACTTCCACACGGTCCACGCTTGCGCCGATCAGGCCCTTGATTTCCTTGGCGGCTTCCGCGCTGCGCTGAGCCAGGCTGCGCACTTCGCTGGCCACCACGGCGAAGCCGCGGCCTTGTTCGCCGGCTCGCGCTGCTTCCACGGCCGCGTTCAAGGCCAGGATGTTGGTCTGGAAGGCAATGCCATCGATCACGCCGATGATGTCGCTGATCTTCTTGGAGCTGTTGTTGATCTCGTCCATGGTGGTGACCACCTGGCTGACCACCTCACCGCCCTTGGCCGCGGCCGAGGAGGCCGAGGAGGCCAACTGATTGGCGGTCTGCGCGGCATCGGCCGTCTGGCGCACGGTGCCGGTCAGCTGTTCCATCGACGCGGCGGCCTGCTGCAGATTGGAGGCCGTTTGCTCGGTGCGCTGCGGCGTCAGATCGCCGCCACCGGCACTGATTTCGTCGAGCGCGGCGCGCACGCGGTCCAGGCCGCTGAGCATGGTGGAGATCACGGTGGTCATCAGCGCACCGGCCAGCACCATCACCACGATCAGCACGATGGCCGCAGTGCGCAGCAGCGAGCTCAGCGAGGCCAGCGCTTCGCTGCGATCGGCCGCCACCACCAGCACCCAGTCGGTGTTGGGAATGGCCACGCCGCGCAGCAGGAAGTCCTGGTTGCCGATGGTGGCATCCACCCAGGGCGCGCCGGCTTCCTGCACTTGTTTCAGGGCCTTGGCGTCCAGCTGTGGCGAGAGTTCGCTGACCGGTTTCAGAGCCAGTTCGGCATTCGGGTGGGCTACCAGGGTGCCCTTGCTGGACATCAGAAACGCAAAACCATTCGGCGTCGGCTTGATCGCCTTGACCGTGGCTGACACCTCGTTCAGGAACACATCGGTGGCTGCCACTGCCTTGGTGCTGCCGCCTTCCTTGACGGCCACGGCGAAGGTCACCACCAGCAGCTTGCGCGCGGCGTCCATATAGGGCTCGGTGATCACCGGTCCGCTGGCGTTGGAGGCCAGGGTGTACCAGGGGCGACCGGTCGGGTCATAGCCGGGCGGCAAATCCTGGGGGGTGTTGAACAGCATGCGCTTGTCAGCATGGCCGATATAGCTTGCCTCCAGCCGGCCTGACTTGGCCGCCTGCACCAGATAGGGCTTGGGGGCAGCCTCGGCTGCAGCCGGCACCATGGAGGTGACGATGTCGCGCTGCATGGTCACCCATTGGTTGATGGCCGCCGCGCGACCCGCCGCCAGAGCGTCCAGGCTGGCCAGCTCCGTGGTGTACGTGTGACCGCGGACGATCACATAGTTGGCAATCGTGGCCAGGCTCAGGGTGAGCACCACCACCACAATACTCAGCGCAGTCAGGCGTGTCTTGATGGAATCAAACATACAGAAGAGTCCTTGCTGGAGATGCGGGGGAACAACGACGAAACGGCTGCGAACTCAGAAGCTTTCCCAGTCTCCTTCTTGAGCGGCTGGGGCTGCAGGGGCACGAGGAGCCGGGGTCGGCGCTGGCCGGGCAGCGGGCGCCGTGGCTTTGGGCGCTTCGCCGTCGCTGGACGCGGCCTGAGCCTTTGTGGCCCCCGACTTCGCAGCACTGGCTTTGCTGGCCGTGCCGGCGCTCATGGGCTTGACTTTGGCGCCCGAAGACGAGGCGCTGGGCTGGGGCGCCGGGCGGCGGCTCGGTGCGCTGCTGGCGACATGGCTGCCCTGGGCCAGGCGGAATACTGACACCGCTTCGATCAGGCGTTGGGCCTGGTCGCGCAGGCTCTCGGCGGCCGCGGCGGATTCTTCCACCAGGGCGGCGTTCTGCTGCGTCATCTGATCGAGCTGCACCACCGATTGGTTGACCTGACCGATGCCATCGCTCTGCTCGCTGGCGGCGGCGGTGATCTCGCCGATGATGTCCTGCACGCGCTGCACGCTGGAGACGATGTCGGTCATGGAGCTGCCGGCCTCGTTGACCAGGCGCGATCCCACTTCGACGCGTTCGACGCTGGCGCCGATCAGGGTCTTGATTTCCTTGGCCGCTTCGGCGCTGCGCTGCGCGAGGCTGCGCACCTCGCTGGCCACCACGGCGAAGCCGCGGCCTTGCTCACCGGCTCGGGCGGCTTCCACGGCCGCGTTCAGCGCGAGGATGTTGGTCTGGAAGGCGATGCCATCGATGACGCCGATGATGTCGTTGATCTTGCGCGAGCTGGTGTTGATCTCGTCCATCGTTGCCACAACCTGGCCCACCACCTGGCCGCCCTTGGCTGCGGCGGTGGCTGCCGAGGACACCAGCTGGTTGGCCGTCATGGCGGAGTCGGCGGTCTGCTTGACCGTGCCGGTCAGCTCGGCCATGGAGGAGGCGGCCAGCTGCAGATTGGACGCGGTCTGTTCGGTGCGTTGACTCAGATCCTGGTTGCCCGAGGCAATCTCGGCACTGGCGGTGCCGATCGAGTCGGAGGATTGCCGCACGGTGCCGATCGTTTCGGCCAGTCGCCCGCGCATGGCCTCGGTCTGCTGGATCAGCTGGCCGATTTCGTCATGGCGCTGGCTGCTCACCGAGGCCGACAGGTCACCCTGGGCGATGGAGCTGATCGCTTCGGTCAAGTCGCCGAGCGGCTTGCTGATCCAGTTGCGCATCATCCAGAACAAGCCGAAGCCCAGGCCGGCCGTGGTCAGGGCCAGCATGATCCAGAAGGGCACCATGGTGGCCCAGTGCGATGCCATGGATTCGCTCGGCGATACCTGGGCAATGATCCAGAAGCCGCCCTGCGGGTTGCGCCGCCCGACGGCGAAGTAGTTTCCGCCTTTGCCGTTGAGCACATCGGGCGCGTCCTCGACCACACCGTCCTTGGAGGCAACCAGGGCCGCCATGAATTTGTCGAAGTCCGGGCTCAGCTCGCTGCCCAGCTTGTTCTTGGCCGTGGGGTGGGAGACCAGGCGGGCGTTCTTGCCATCGGCATCGGCGGCCACGGCATAGGTGCCGCCGGATTCGAAGAATTTTGCATCGGCGGCCATCTTGTCCATGGCCTTCTGGAAGCCCTCCATGTCGAGGGCGATGGCCAGCAGGCCGATGATTTTGCCGGCCTCGCTCTTGATCGGGTCGTAGTAGGCCATGAAGACCTTGCCCTCGAGCACCACGCGGCCGGCGTAGGGCTTGCCTTGCATCAGCGTGGCGTAGCCGGGGTGGCTTTTGCCCAGCGGGGCGGTGTTGCGCTCGCCCGCGGCGTTCTTCAGCGAGGAGGTGATGCGGACGAAGTCGTCGCCCTTGATGGCGAAGATGGAGGCGGCGCCGCCCGTGGTGCCGGCAAACTTGTCCACTTGCGTGGTGTTGCCATTGAGCTTGGGGCCCCAGTCGCGCAAATCGCCGGTGGTTTCATCGAGCTGGAAGACCGGGCCGAACTCTTGGCGGAAGGTGCCATAGCTTTGTTGCACCATGGTCTTGGCCACATCGTCCATGGCCGTCATCGAATCGACCAGGGATTGGGTCTTGTCGCCGACCCAGCTGGTCACCCGGTCATGGGCGACGCGGGTGAGGAGGATGCTGACAGCGCCGCTGACCGTCAGAAGTGATGCGGCCAGGGCAATCACGCCCACCAGAGAGACGCGCCGTGCGATCGAGGTCACACCAGATGCCATTTTGCTGCTCCAACGAAGTCTTCGAAGAGTGGCGCGCCGCTGCGTGATCCGGCAGCGGGTCATGGCATCCCGCCCCCTGGTCCGGCGCGGGAAAGGCTTACATGGCCAGTGAGTCCATCAAGCCCATGTCGGCGCTGCTCATCAGGCCCTCGATGTCCATCAAGATCAGCATGCGTTCACTGACGGTGCCGATGCCGGTGATGAAGCTGGTGTCGACCGAGGCCGAGCTCATCTCCGGTGCCGGGCGGATGGCGTCGCGGCTCAGTTCCAGCACGTCGGAGACCGAATCGACCACTGCGCCGACCACGCGGTTGCGCACATTGAGCACGATCACCACGGTGAAGCTGTTGTACTCGGCGCTGGGGCAACCCAGCTTCAGGCGCAGATCGACGATGGGGACGATGACGCCGCGCAGATTGACCACGCCCTTGATGAAATCAGGCGCGTTGGCAATGCGGGTCGGCGGCTCGTAGGAGCGGATTTCCTGCACCTTCAGGATGTCGATGCCGTATTCCTCGGCACCCAGACGGAAGGTCAGGTATTCGCCGCTGGCCGGGCCGTGCGCTTTCAGGGCCAGGTTGCCAGTGTCCTGGCGCAGGGCCGGCACGTTGTCTCGGGTGGTTTCCATGGCTTACCTCGTGTGGTGTGCGGGTTTGACAAATTGCTCGTGAATCGAGGAGACGGTACTCAGAAGGACTCCCAGTCGCCTTCAGCCTGCGCCGGCTGCGGGGCCGGTGCGCGGGCTGGTGCCGGCGAGCGTGCCGCGGCCGGCGCAGGGGCAGCAGCCGGGCGCGGGCTGGGTGAGCTCTTGGTCGCGCTGTTGCTGGAGCTTGCCGTGCTGTGGGCCTTGTGGCTTGGGGCAGGGCTGCTGCTGCTCGGCTTGATGCTGGAGGACTTCACGCCGCCCGAGGATTTGCCGGCGCTGAATCCGCTGGCAGGGCTGGGCTTGGCGTCGGCGCGGACTTTGAACTTGTCCACGGCTTCGGCCAGACGTTCGGCTTGGTCTTTGAGGCTCTCGGCAGCGGCGGCGGATTCTTCCACCAAGGCTGCGTTCTGCTGGGTCATTTGATCCAGCTGAACCACCGATTGATTGACCTGGCCGATGCCGTCGCTTTGCTCGCTGGCCGCGGCCGAGATCTCGCCAATGATGTCGCTGACGCGCTGCACACTGGTGACGATGTCGGTCATGGAGCTGCCGGCTTCTTGCACCAGGCGAGAGCCTGTTTCCACCCGCTCGACGCTGGCGCCGATCAGGGTCTTGATCTCGCGGGCCGCTTCGGCGCTGCGTTGCGCCAGGCTGCGCACTTCGCTGGCCACCACGGCAAAGCCGCGACCTTGCTCACCGGCACGCGCCGCTTCCACAGCCGCATTCAGGGCCAGGATGTTGGTCTGGAAGGCGATGCCATCGATCACGCCGATGATGTCGCTGATCTTCTTGGAGCTGGTGTTGATTTCGTCCATGGTGGCCACGACCTGGCCCACCACCTCGCCACCCTTGGCCGCAGCGCCGGAGGCGGAGTTGGCCAGCTGGTTGGCGGTGCGTGCCGAGTCGGCCGTCTGCTTGACGGTGCCGGTCAGCTGAACCATGGAAGAAGCTGCCTGCTGCAGGTTGGAGGCGGTCTGCTCGGTGCGGCCGGACAGATCCTGGTTGCCTGTGGCGATCTCGACGGAGGCGGTGCGAATGCTGTCTGCCGAAATGCGTAGATGGCCAACCAGGCTTTGCAGCGCCTGCTGCATGTTCTGCAGCGAGTTCATCAGGTGCGAGGCCTCATCCTGGCCCACGACCTCTTGCGCGCTCATGGTCAGGTCACCCTTGGCGATGGCGTCGGCCAGTGCGCCTGCCTCGGCCAGCGGCGTGCAGATGCTTTGCATGTTCAGCAAGGTCAGCGGCACCACGATCACCGAGCTGAGGATCAGCACAGCAATGAAGACGGTGAACACATTGCTCTGGGTAGCCTCGCTGGCCTTCAAGGCCTTTTCCGACTCCTGGGCCAGCGACTTGCGCAGCTCGGCCAGCAGCTTCTCCGCCTCATGGGCATGCTCTTTGGCGCCCTTCAGCGCGTTGTTGGCGTCGCCGGAGTTCGTGATCGAACCTGATTCCAATTGAGCCAGCACGGGCTGCGCCTTGGCGACGTAGTCGGTCATCAGCGGCATGATCTGGCCCATGACCCGGTTGTTGGCATCATCGTGGCCCAACATCAAGGCCTTGATGTTGTCTTCCAGCGCCTTGCGAGCTTCATCCCATTTCTGGTGGTAACTCTTGACCTGATCGGGCTGTGCATGGGTGATGACCATGTCTTTTTCATAGCGCCGCAGATTGCCCATGGCTTGAATCACCAGGGTCATGTGGTTGGCATCCAGCACCGACTTGTCGGCGAACTGCTTGCTTTGACCGCGCAGCGAGTTCATGCCGTACAGGCCGACACCGCCCACGATCAGCAGCAGAGCCAAAACCATGGCAATGGCGCCGATCATGCGGGTGCGGATGCTGAACATGCGGAGCATGGCGCTCAGGTTCATCGATTACCTCTATCGTTCAATTCGAAATACGGGTGCGCTGAAAGCGATCCCTCAGTGGCGTGAGCGGCGCACCAAGCTGCCAACGTCCAGAATCAGCGCCACGCGGCCATCGCCCATGATGGTGGCGCCGGAGACGTCATTGACCTTGCGGTAATTGGCTTCCAGGTTCTTGACCACCACCTGCTGCTGGCCGAGCAACTCGTCCACCAGCAAAGCCACGCGCCCACCCTCGGCCTCGACCACCACCATGATGGAAGAGACATGCTCAAAGTCGAAGCGGGGCACGTTGAAGATGGTCTCCAGCCCGATCACCGGCATGTATTCGTCACGCACCTCGACCACACGGCCGGAGCCGGCCACGGTCTTGATGGTGTCGGCTTGCACCTGGAAGGACTCGACCACGGAGGACAGGGGCAGGATGTAGACCTCTTCGCCCACGCCCACGCTCATGCCGTCCATGATGGCCAGGGTCAGCGGCAGACGCACCGAGACCTTCATGCCGTAGCCTTCGGCGGAGTCGATCTCGACCGTGCCGCCCAGCGAGGTGATGTTCTTCTTCACCACGTCCATGCCCACACCGCGGCCAGACACATCGGTGACCTGGTCGGCGGTGGAGAAGCCAGGTGCGAAGATCAGGCCCCAGACCTCGGCATCGGTCATGGTGTCGGGCGCGTCGATGCCTTTTTCGCGCGCTTTCTTGATCAGCTTTTCGCGGTTCAGGCCACGGCCGTCGTCACGAACTTCGATGACGATAGAGCCGCCCTGGTGCGAAGCGACCAGGGTGATGGTGCCTTGCTCGGGCTTGCCCTTGGCGATCCGGTCGGCCGGCTGCTCGATGCCGTGGTCGCAGCTGTTGCGCACCAAGTGAGTCAGCGGGTCGGTGATCTTTTCGACCAGGCTCTTGTCCAGCTCGGTGGCTTCACCCTGGGTGACCAGCTCGACCTTTTTGCCCAGCTTGGCGGCCAGGTCGCGCAGCATGCGCGGGAAGCGGTTGAACACGACCGACATGGGAATCATGCGGATCGACATCACCGACTCTTGCAAGTCGCGGGTGTTGCGCTCCAGATCGGCCAGGCCCGAGGCCAGCTGTTGGTACAGGCCCGGTGCCAGGTCGCGGCTGTTCTGCGCCAGCATGGCTTGCGTGATCACCAGCTCGCCGACCAGGTTGATCAGCTGGTCGACCTTCTCGATGGACACGCGCAGGGTGGATTGCTCCATGCCTGCAGCGGCCGGGCGAGCCTCGGCCTTGACGGCCGGGGCCGCGGCCACCACGGGCTTGGCGACTTCGGCTTGCACCTTCAGCTCGGTGCTGACTTCAGGCGTGTCGGGGGTGCCGGGCGCGTTGTCGAAGAAGCCGTAGCCCGGGTCGTTGTCTTTTTCCTCGGCCGCCGGGGCGCCGGGCGCGTCGGCGTGGAAGCCGAAGCCGGGGCCGAAGGGCGTCAGCTTGACCTGTTCACGGGCGACGTGGAAGGTGAAGAGATCCAGCAGGTCGTTGTCCGAGCTGCCGGTCAGGATCTTGAAGCGGCGGATGCCGTCCGCGGCCACACCGCCGTCCAGCGGCTCGATGGTGCCGAGATCGGTGATTTCCTTGAACAGCTCGACCAGGTTGTCGGCCAGGCTCAGATCGCTGAGCGGGCCAACTTGCAGCTCCAGCTCGCGCGCCGTCGGCTTGGCGGGGGCGGCGGCCTTGGGAGCGGCGGCTGGTGCGGCCTTGGGCGCCGGAGCAGGCGCTGCGGCCGGTGCCGATGCGGGCTGCTCGCCCTCGACGAAGCTGCGGATGCTGGTCAGCAGATCGCTGGTGTCCACGGCATCGGCACCCGAACCCTGGTGGCGGCCGAGCTGGGCGCGCAAAGCGTCGCCCGACTGCAGCAGCACATCGACCATGGGCGAGGTGGCTTGCAGCTCGTGGCGACGCAGCTTGTCCAGCAGCGTTTCCATCTGGTGGGTCAGCTCGGCGACGTCGCTGAAACCGAAGGTGGCGGCGCCGCCCTTGATCGAGTGGGCGCAGCGGAAGATGGCGTTGAGCTCTTCGTCGTCGGCGGTTTCGACATTCAGGTTCAGCAGCAGCTGTTCCATGGTGTCGAGGTTTTCGGCCGCTTCCTCGAAGAAGACTTGGTAAAACTGGCTCAGGTCAATGCCGGCGCTCAGGCTGGCGCCCTCGGAGGTCATATCTCCCATGCTTTACTCCAGTGTGGTGAGCGCATCAACGAATGACTTTGCCGATGACTTCGATCAGCTTGGCCGGATCAAAGGGCTTCACCAACCAGCCCGTCGCACCGGCGGCGCGGCCGGCTTGCTTCATCTGATCGCTGGACTCGGTGGTCAGGATCAGGATCGGCGTGGTCTTGAACTTCGGGTTGTCACGCAGCTTCTTGGTCAGGCTGATGCCATCCATGCGCGGCATGTTCTGGTCGGTCAGCACCAGGTCGAAGTCGCGCGTGCCGGACTTTTCCAGGGCGTCTTGTCCGTCCACAGCTTCCACCACATTGAAGCCTGCGTTCTTCAACGTGAAAGAGACCATCTGGCGCATCGAGGCCGAATCGTCCACAGCAAGAATTGAGTGCATTGTTGTTTCTCCGGGTATCAAGCTGGTTTCGGAAAATTTGTGAGCTTCTTTAGAACAATTCGATAGAACCGGCGTCCATCTCATCCTGTGTGACCGGATTCGGTCGCAGAGGTGCGATTTCCACCACGGTGGCCCCGTCTTCGTCATCGCCAAAGGTGTCGCGTGCCAGTTGGTCGGCGCAGTTGCGCAGACGCTGGCTGGTGTGGGCGATCAACTGGGTGGCCATGTCCTGGAATTGCAGGGCTGTGATGGCCCCGGCGATGTCCAACATGACTTTCTGCAACACCGGTGCGTGGGCGTCGCCGCCCTCGCTGGCGCCGTTCAACAGACCATGCACATGGCTGGAGGCGCTGTAGAAGTGGGTGGACAAGGCCTCTCCGGCGTCGTCCAGCAGGCGTTGCAAACGCTCCAGGTCATTGGTGACCGTCATCAGGTGATCCTGGAGCTCGGCCGCAGCCAGCAGCGGCGTCATTCCCAGCTCGGGTGGGTCAGGCGTTTCATTCATCAGCATCTTTGCTCCACGCTTATGGACCTGTCGGAGCGCAAGACCTGACCCTGTGCGGGGATCAAGTCCGGGCTCGTCAGGGTGACCGGTTCTTGCAGGCATCTTCGGCATTTCCTGCGGAACTGTCGACAGGACAATGGACGCATAAGCGGCCTATTTGTGTGATTCGACCAGGTCTGGGTGGGAAATATCAGGGTAAACCCTTGGGTGGCGTGGCTTCTCTGCAGATTCGTTCGCATCACACAGGCCACACGGCCCGGGACGGTCATGCAATCCCGGCATACTCGCCCCCCATGACGATCTCTACCGCTGATCGCCGGCTGCGCGTGCTGCACATCGAGGACTCCGAGCTTGATCATCAATTGATCATGGCCCAGCTGCGCCGTGCCGGTCTGGATTTGGAATTGCACCGGGTGGACACCCTGGCCGAGGTGAGCCGCGCGCTTGAGGGCAACTGGGATGCCGTGATCTCCGACTACAACCTGCCGGGCTTTTCGGGCCTGCTGGTGCTGGACATGCTCAAGGAGAGCAAGCGCCTCCTGCCCTTCATCCTGGTCTCTGGCGAGATCGGTGAGGACACGGCCGTGGCGGCCATGCGCACAGGCGCCTCGGACTATTTGCTGAAGAAAGATCTGGCCCGCCTGGCGCCGGCGCTGCTCCACGCCATCGAGGCCTGCGAGTCCGAGCGTGCGCGCATCGAGGCCGATCGTGAGCTGCTCAAGTCCAAGCAGCGCCTGCACGAGTTGGCCGGCCATCTGCAAACCAGCGTGGAGATGGAGCGCGCGGCGATCGCGCGCGAGATCCATGACGATGTGGGCGGCTCGCTGACCGCCTTGAAGTTTGATCTGGCCTGGATCAACCGCCATGCGCAAGACCCGGCCGTGCAGCAGCGCGTGCAGTCAGCACTGGAGACGGTGACCTCGGCCATCGAGGCCAGCCAGCGCATCATGCACAACCTGAGGCCGGCCATCCTGGAGCAGGGCCTGGTGGCCGCAGTGCAGTGGATGGCGGCGCGCTTCGAGCGCCGCACCGGCATCGTCACGACCATGCGCACCAGCCACGAGCAGATGCAGCTGCCGGCCGGCGTGCCCTTGGTGGCCTACCGCACGGCGCAGGAGGCACTGACCAATGTCTCCAAGCATGCGCAGGCGACGCGGGTGCATATTGAGCTCAGCGTGGACTCGGGCGTGCTAACGCTGGAGCTCAGCGACAATGGCGTGGGCATTGCCGCCGGCGCCTTGGCCAAGGCGCGCAGCTTTGGAATTCGCGGCCTGCATGAGCGGGCTGCCACGGTAGGAGGATGGGTGGACTTGAGCAGCAACAGCAAGGGCACGAGCCTGATTCTTTCAGTGCCTCTGGAGGCCGACAGCCTGGACCGTTTCGGCGGTGAAGACCATCCCGCCGTCACCCACGACCCTTCGGCCTGGGGTGGCGCATGATCAAGGTCATTCTGTGTGACGACCACGCGTTGATCCGCCGCGGCATCCGCGACACCTTGTCCGATGTGCCCGATATTGAGGTCATCGGTGAGGCAGGCGATTACGGCGAGCTGCGTAGCCTGCTGCGCGATCTCGGCCCCAGCGCGGCGGTGGATGTGCTGGTGCTGGACATCAATATGCCGGGCCGCAGCGGCCTCGATGTGCTCCATGTGATGAAGGACGAGGGCACCTCGATCCGCACCTTGATCGTCTCCATGTACCCCGAGGACCAGTACGCCATTCGCGCCCTGCGCGCCGGGGCCTACGGCTACGTCAACAAGGGCGGCGACCCGCAGGTGCTGGTGCAGGCGGTGCGCACCGTGGCGCAGGGCCGCAAGTATGTGACGCCCGAGATCGCGCAAATGTTGGTCGAGAGCCTGACCGCGCCGGTCAATGAGCAGGCGCACCAGAAGCTCTCCGACCGCGAACTGCAAACCCTGGTGATGATCGCCTCCGGCAAGCGCCTCTCGGACATCGCCGAAGAGCTGATGCTCAGCCCCAAGACCGTGAGCGTCTACCGCGCTCGCGTGCTGGAGAAGCTGGGCTTGGCCAACAACTCTGAGCTGACGGTGTACGCCATTCGCAACGGGCTCGTCGCCAGCTGAGCATGCCCGGCCACGCCGGTCGTGCCGGCCTTGGCGGCAGGCTCCCCCGGCCCATAAACCGGGCGCTTTCGGGCTTGTTTTTGCGATAGACCGCCGGGCCTGGGTGGTAAAAAATGCCTTTGCGCTGGCCGCGCTGTGTGGCCAGCTGAGCTTGGGCAGATCGATGAGCGTAGCGGCCAGTAGCAGCAGCAAAGAGAACGCCTCCGCCAAGGCTGTGGCGGCAGAAGCCGCGCCGAATGTGGGCATGCCTGCCAGCCCCAGCGCGCCCCCCGCCAACACCCGCCCGGCTGATCTCCAGCATTCGCTGGTCCGTCGCCTCACCCGTTTGAACCTGCAGGTGCTGTCCAGCGCCATGGTGCTCAGCTTCGGCTTGATTGCCGCCATTCTGTGGCTGGGCGCGCGCGAACGTCAGGCCCAGGCCGCCGAGCTCAGCGCGCAACTGCTGGCCAACAGCCTGGCGCCCATGCTGGTGTTTGAGGACCAAGCTGCGGCAAATGCCGAGCTGGCCGCCTTTGTGCGGCGTGGCGAGGTGCTGGAGGTTCGCGCTCTCAATGCCGGGCTCAAGGTCTTTGTGCAGTGGCAAGCCTCACCGTCGACATCGGCTGTGTCCGCCTCTTCGATGGCGGCATCGGCCGCTGCGGCCGCCTTGCCGACGGGTCTGGGGCATGCCCAGGGCTTGCGCCTCATGCGCGCGGCTGAGGTGGAGGTTTGGGTGCCAATCCGGCTCAAGGGCGAGCTGGTCGGCAGCCTGGTGCTGCGCGAGAGTCTGCAAAACCTGCAGCTGCTGCTGCTCAAGCTGATCAGCGCGGCCGCGCTGCTGATCGCCGTGGCCATCGCCATCGCCTGGTGGGCCTTGCGGCAGGTCCAGCAGCGCGCACTGGCGCCCATCGTCGAGCTGTCCCTGCTGGCCGAGCAGGTCTCGGTGGATCAGGATTTCACGCGCCGGGCCACCGTGCATTGGCCCGATGAAGTGGGGCGTTTGAGCGAGCGCTTCAACCAGATGCTGCAGCGTGTGGAGACCACGCAGGCCGAGCTCAATATGCGCCTTCGCCAGGAGCAGGAAGCCGGGCAACAGTTCGAGCAGCTCGCCCATCGGGATGCCCTGACCCAGCTGCCCAATCGTCTGTATTTCCAGTCAGCGCTGGAGCGGCACATGGCCGTCAGCTGCCAGAACGTCGAGCTGATGGCATTGATGTTCATCGACCTCGACAACTTCAAGACGGTCAATGACAAACACGGCCACGAGGCCGGTGACGAGGTGCTGCGCGAGGTGGCGCGGCGCATGAGTCGTGTGCTGCGCGGCAACGATGTGCTGTGCCGCCTGGGTGGCGATGAGTTCGGCCTGATCCTGCCGGCCTTGCCCAATGACACGGCCGCCGAGCAACTGGCCGTGCGTCTGATTGCCGCCGTGCGCGAGCCGCTCTACGTGGGCGAGCATCTGATGCCCATCGGCGCCACGGTGGGCCTGGCGTTTTGCCCGACCGATGAGGTCGACGCCGCCCATTTGTTGGAGGCCGCCGATGTGGCCATGTATGCCGCCAAGCGCGCGGGCAAAAACACCTTCCGGCGCGCCAGCCATGCCAGCAGCTGAGCACTTTGCGCCGTGGGCGTGGCGCGCCAGATGCGCGCTTGCCCAAGCCGGTGTGGCCTTGGCTTTGTGTGCTGGCTTGATCTCCCCGCAGGCGCATGCGGCCGAACCTCAGCCTGCGGCTGTGGAGGCCAATGCCGGCTTGGATCTGGGTTTGGAAGACCTGCTGCGGCAAGGCCTCAAGGCCGTGCCGCAGGCGGTGCAGGTGTCCACCGCCTCCCGCTTTGCGCAGAGCACCGAGCAAGCCCCGGCACAGACCTATGTGCTTACCGATGCCGAGATCCGCGCCTTCGGCCTGCGCAGCATGGCCGACATCCTCAACTGCCTGCCGGGCCTGTTCACCACCAGCAATGGCAATTTCGTCTACGTGGCTGCGCGCGGCCTGGGCCGGCCCGGTGATTTCAACGCCCGTCTGCTCTTGATGATCGACGGCGTGCGCGTGAACGAGAACATTTTTGATGCAGCCCTGATCGGGCCGGAGTTTTACGTCGATGTGGATTTGATCGACCGGGTTGAGTTCACGCCAGGGCCGGGCTCGGCCTTGTACGGCAATAACGCCTTCTTTGGTGTGATCCAGGTGCAGACCAAGCGGGCCGACAAGCTGGCCGGCCTGCGCGCTCGCCTTGCGCTCGATTCGCAGCGTGGCGGCAGCTGGCAGGCCAGTGCGGGCCAGCGGCTTGACAGTGGGGCCGAGGGATGGATCTCGATCTCCGGCTTTCAGCAGGACCGCATCCCGCTCAGCAGTCCTGCGCCTGCCGAATGGGTCGATCGCCTGCGCGATCACAACTGGGACCATGGCACCCGCCTGCTCGCGCGCGCCAGCATGGCCGGCTGGAGCTTTCGCGCCGGCCACAGCGAGCGCGTGCGCGGCAATGCTTCGCCGCTGGACCCGACGCGGCCCGGCTCGGGCATCGGCCAAGGCCGCTCGATCTACTTCAACCAGTTCGCAGCCCTGGGCTACGAAGGCGCGCTGGGCGCCGATTGGGATTTGACCGTTGAGGCCTCCAGCAAGGTCTTGCAATCCCGTCGCCGCGATCCGCTGGAGCTGCCGGAGCGGCTGCCTCTGGAGCTGGAGACCTTGTCCGAGGGGCAGTGGGATGAATTCGCCCTGCGCCTGGGCAGCTCGTCCTGGCGCGGGCACTATCTGCTGGGCGGTTTGGAGTGGCAGCGTGACCGGCTGCAGCGCATCGCTCTCGGGGCGAGAGGCCTGCCGCCTGATTTGGATTTCAGCTCGGCGTCCGAACGCCTGGGCGTGTTTGTGCAGGACGAATGGCAGCTTCACACCCAGCATCGCCTGGTGCTGGGCCTGCGTTGGGACCATGACCGCCGGGCTGACGGCGCCCGCCTCAACCCCCGCCTGGCCTGGGTCTGGCAGCTGAGCCCGGAGGCCAATCTCAAGCTCATGCAGGGCAGTGCCTACCGGGCGCCGAATTTTTACGAGTTCCGCAGCAACCAGGCACCTGGTCTGCCGGTGCTGGAAGCCGAGCGCACGCGCAGCCTGGAGTTGGCGCTGGAGCATCGCCTGACCCCACAGCTGCAGTACCGTGCCTCGGTCTACCGGGCGCGCATGAGCGGCTTGATCAGCCAGGTGCTGAAGCCGGTGACAGGGCTGAGCTTTGTCAACAGCGAGGGCGTGCGCAGCCGCGGCCTCGAGCTGGGCCTGGAAAAGCGCTGGGACGGTGGCGCGCGTCTGCAAATGGGGCTGTCGCTGCAGCACAGCCGCGAGCTGGGCAGCGGCGCCGAGCTCGACAATTCGCCGCGCCGCTTGTTCAAGCTGGCCTACAGCCAGCCGCTCTGGCGGGACGATCTGCTGCTGGGCTGGCAGACCCAGGCCATGAGCCGCCGCAAAGTTCCTGCCGGCAGCCTGCCGGGCCAGGCTTTGCATCATCTGCACCTGCTGTGGCGCCAGAGCGCCGACAGCGAATGGTCGCTGGGCCTGCGCAATCTCACCGACCTGCGCTATGCCGATCAGCCCGATGTGGGCTTGCCGCCGCTGCGCCAGGAAGGGCGCGTGCTGCGCCTGCAGTTCAACCACCGGGTGGGTTCATGAGGCGGCGGCTGAGTGCATGGCGGGGCCTGTGCCTGCTCATCTCCTTGTTCTGCTCGGCAGGGGCCACTTGGGCCCATCCCGGCCAGGAGGAGGCGCAGCTCAAGGCCGCCTTCATCTACCGCTTTGCCCAGTTCACGCAGTGGCCGCCACCACCGCCGGGCCGCGAATTCAACTACTGCGTGGCGGGCGACCGCGAGCTGCAGGACGCCATGCGCGTGGTGGCACAAAAACCCATGGGTCAGGCCGCCGGGCGGGTCCTGGTGTTGGGTTCACCGACCGAGGCCGGGCCTTGCCATGTCCTGGTGCTGGGCTTTGCCGGTCGCCAGGAGCTGCAGCTCTGGCTGGATGCCTTGGCCGACAGCCCTCTGCTGGTGGTCGGCGCCAGCGCCGAGGCTTTCCGGGCCGGCGCCATCATCGCCCTGGTGCTGGAGCCCAATGGCATGGCCTTTCGCATCAACCACAGCGAGGCCAAGCGGCGCGGCCTGATGCTCAGCTCGCAGATGCTGAAGCTGGCGCGCGAAGTGAAGTAGGGGCCCTAGCCCTGGTCCGCCCTGGCGTGCTGCAAGAGGCCCTCAGGCCTGCACGCGGACGGCCTGCGCGTCCGGCCAGGCCAGGACCTGGCGCACAAAGTCCTGCAACCTGGCGGCCTCGCCGGTCGTTTCCAGCCGCAGGGTGGGGCGGGCTTCGGATCCCACGTCCTGCCTGCCCCACAAGGCTGCCGCGCGCTGGGCCACAGCGGTTTCGATATTGAGCAACTGCACCTGAGGACCCAGGGCGCGCTGCAGGGCTGGCTGCACCAGCGGGTAGTGGGTGCAGCCCATCAGCACCGTGTCCACGCCGGCCTCGCGCAGAGGTTGGCAAAGCCGGTCCAGCAGGGCGTGAAGCTCGGGTGTGTCCAGCTGTCCCCGCTCGATCAGGTCGACCAGGCCGGGGCAGGGCTGGCTGAACACTTCGATGCCCTCGGCATGACGGCTGATCAAGTCCTGGTAGCGCGCGCTGGCGATGGTGGCGACGGTAGCGAGCACGCCGATCCGTGAGCCTCGCTGGCCCTTTGTGCGTGCCAGGCTGGCCGCAACCGCCGGCTTGATGCCGGGCTCGGTGCCGACGATGGGCAGCTCGGGCCAGCGCTGGCGAAGTGCGGCGATGGCGTGCGCCGTGGCGGTGTTGCAGGCGACCACCAGCATGCCCGCGCCCTGGCTCACCAGGTAGTCGGCCAGGCGCAGGCTGCGCTCGCGGATGAAGTCGGGGCTGCGCGGGCCGTATGGCGCATGGGCGGCGTCGGCCACGTAGTGAAGGGCCGCCTGGGGCAGCGCCTGCTGCAGGGCGCGCAGCACGGTCAGGCCGCCGACGCCGGAATCGAAAACGCCGATGGTGGCCGCGGGCGACCGTGTCGCGGCGAGGGGAGGGCTGCTGCTCATGCTCATTGGGGGCTGCAGTCTAGCGGCAGCCTGACGCGACTCTGGCTTCATGCTTAGAATAGAACGATCGTGCTTTTTTGGCTGCATCCCCGATGTTGGCAAAGATGCCCCAACCGCCTTCGGGTGGCCCCCTTAGAATCTGATTAACGTTAACGTCAATTAGCCTTGGAGTAATCGATGAAGGTCTTGGTCCCAGTCAAACGCGTGGTCGACTACAACGTCAAGGTGCGCGTCAAGAGCGACGGCAGCGGTGTGGACACCGCCAACGTCAAGATGTCGATGAACCCCTTCGACGAGATCGCCATCGAAGAAGCCGTGCGCCTGAAGGAAAAAGGCGTGGTCACCGAGGTGATCGCGGTGTCCTGCGGCGTCACCCAGTGCCAGGAAACCCTGCGCACCGCCATGGCCATCGGCGCCGACCGCGCCATCCTGGTCGAGACCGATGCGGAACTGCAGCCCCTGGCCGTGGCCAAGATCCTCAAGGCCCTGGTCGACAAGGAACAACCCCAATTGGTCATCCTGGGCAAGCAGGCGATTGACGACGACTGCAACCAGACCGGCCAGATGCTGGCGGCCCTGACCGGCCTGCCGCAAGGCACCTTTGCCAGCAAGGTGGAAGTGGCCGATGGCGCCGTGTCCGTCACCCGTGAAGTCGACGGTGGCCTGGAAACCGTGAAGCTGAGCCTGCCGGCCGTCATCACCACCGACCTGCGCCTGAACGAGCCGCGCTACGTCACCCTGCCCAACATCATGAAGGCCAAGAAGAAGCAGCTGGACATCGTCAAGCCGGCCGATCTGGGTGTGGACGTGAGCCCGCGCATCAAGACCCTCAAGGTCGAAGAGCCGCCCAAGCGCAGCGCCGGCATCAAGGTGGCCGATGTGGCCGCCCTGGTCGACAAGCTGAAGAACGAAGCCAAGGTCATTGGCTGAACCCAGATCAGAAGAATTCGGAGAAAACACAATGACTGCTCTCGTGATTGCTGAACACGACAACGCCTCCATCAAGGGCGCGACGCTGAACACCGTGACCGCTGCATTGGCTGCCGGTGGCGATGTCCATGTGCTGGTGGCCGGTTTCAACGCTGGCGCCGCGGCCGCTGCTGCGGCCCAGATCGCTGGTGTGAGCAAGGTGCTGCACGCCGACTCCGCCGCGCTGGAAAACGGCTTGGCCGAAAACCTGGCTGCCCAGGTGCTGGCGATTGCCGGCGGCTACAGCCACATCCTGTTCCCGGCCACCGCCTCGGGCAAGAACGTCGCGCCGCGCGTGGCCGCCTTGCTGGACGTGGCCCAGCTGAGCGACGTCACCAAGGTCATCAGCGCCGACACCTTCGAGCGCCCCATCTACGCCGGCAACGCGATTGCTACCGTGCAAAGCAGCGATGCCACCAAGGTGCTGACCGTGCGTACGACCGGTTTTGACGCCGCCGCCGCCCAAGGTGGCAGCGCCGCCGTGGACACCGTGGCTGCCGCCGCCGACAGCGGCAAGAGCAGCTTCGCCGGCCGTGAAGTGACCAAGAGCGACCGCCCCGAGCTGACCGCCGCCAAGATCATCGTCTCCGGTGGCCGCGCACTCGGCTCCAACGACAAGTTCATGGAAGTGCTGACGCCTCTGGCCGACAAGCTGGGCGCAGCCCTGGGCGCCTCGCGTGCCGCCGTGGATGCCGGTTATGCCCCGAACGACTGGCAGGTCGGCCAGACCGGCAAGATCGTTGCGCCCCAGCTCTACATCGCCTGCGGCATCAGCGGCGCGATCCAGCATCTGGCCGGCATGAAGGATTCCAAGGTGATCGTCGCGATCAACAAGGACGCTGAAGCGCCGATCTTCTCGGTGGCCGACTACGGCCTGGAAGCCGATCTGTTCGCCGCCGTGCCGGAGCTGGTCAACAGCCTCTGAGCCCGCGCACAGCCCCCACTATCGAGTGAGCCCCAGGGCGCCCGACTCACGGTCGCGGCGCCCTTGTTGTATCTGAATCTGAGATCGCTGGAGACAAAACCATGACTTACCGCGCCCCTGTCAAGGACATGCTGTTCAATATGCAGGAGCTCGCCGGCCTGCAAGCCCTGACCGAGCAAATCCCTGCATTCGCCGATTTCGGCATCGACACCGCCCAGGCCGTGCTGGAAGAGTGCGCCAAGTTCAACGAGGACGTGGTCGCGCCGCTGAACTGGGAGGGCGACAAGGCCCCGTCCTACTGGAAAGACGGCGAAGTCTTCACCACCACCGGCTTCAAGCAGGCCTTCAAGCAGTTCGCCGAAGGTGGCTGGCAAGGTCTGCAACACCCCGCTGATTTCGGCGGCCAGGGCTTGCCCAAGACCATCGGCGCGGCCTGCGGCGAGATGATCAACAGCGCCAATCTGAGCTTTGCGCTCTGCCCGCTGCTGACCGATGGCGCCATCGAAGCCCTGCTGACGGCCGGCTCCGACGCACAGAAGAACACCTTCATCCCCAAGCTGATCGACGGCAGCTGGACCGGCACCATGAACCTGACCGAGCCGCAAGCCGGCTCGGACCTGGCCCAGGTGCGCACCCGCGCCGAGCCCCAAGGTGACGGCACGTACAAGATCTTCGGCACCAAGATCTTCATCACCTACGGTGAGCACGACATGGCCGAGAACATCGTCCATCTGGTGCTGGCCCGTGTGGTCGGCGCGCCGGAAGGCGTGAAGGGCATCAGCCTCTTCATCGTGCCCAAGTTCCTGGTCAATGCCGATGGCTCCCTGGGCGCGCGCAACGACGCCCATTGCGTGTCCATCGAGCACAAGATGGGCATCAAGGCCAGCCCGACCTGCGTGCTGCAGTTCGGTGACCATGGCGGCGCGATCGGCACGCTGGTCGGCGAAGAGAACCGTGGCCTCGAGTACATGTTCATCATGATGAACGCGGCCCGCTTCGGCGTCGGCGTGCAGGGCATCGCGGTGGCCGAGCGCGCCTACCAAAAGGCCGCCAGCTTCGCCCGCGATCGCGTGCAGTCGCGCCCGGTGGACGGCTCGCTGCCGGGTGCCGGCGCCATCATTCATCACCCCGATGTGCGCCGCATGCTGATGACCATGCGCGCCCTGACCGAGGGTTGCCGCGCCATGTCCAGCGTGGCCGCCGCGGCCTACGACGCGGCCCACCACCACGCCGATGCCGAGATCCGCAAGCAAAGCCAAGCCTTCTACGAATTCCTCGTGCCCCTGGTCAAGGGCTACAGCACCGAGATGAGCCTGGAGGTCACCGACCTGGGCGTGCAGGTGCACGGCGGCATGGGTTTCATCGAGGAAACCGGCGCCGCCCAGCATTACCGCGACGCCAAGATCCTGACGATTTACGAAGGCACGACCGCCATCCAGGCCAATGACCTGGTCGGCCGCAAGACCGCACGTGACGGCGGCGCCTTTGCCCGCTCCATCGCGGCCATGGTCGAGGCCACCGAAGCGCAGCTGCTCACAAGCGACAGCGCCGCCGCCCGCGCGGTGCAAAAGCGTCTGACCGCGGCCCGCCTGGCCTTTGTCGATGTGGTGAACTTCATCGCCGCCAACGCCCGCAGCAACCCCAACGCCACCTACGCCGGCTCCGTGCCGTATCTGATGCTGGCTGGCAATCTGGTCGCCGGCTGGCAGCTGGCGCGATCGCTGCTGGTGGCCGAGGACAAGCTGGCCGCCGGTGAAGACGCGGCCTTCATGTCGGCCAAGATCGCCACTGCGCGCTTCTATGCCGAGCACATCCTGAGCCGCGCCGGTGGCACGCGCGATGCCATCGTCGAGGGCGCCGACAGCGTCACCGCCCTGGCCCTGGATGCCTTCTGATCGGGCGCGGCACGATGGCACTCCCCGAGATCCTGAAGCAGCTGCCGCTGCCCATCATCGGCTCGCCCCTGTTCATCATCAGCAACCCCAAGCTGGTGATCGCGCAGTGCAAGGCCGGCATCGTCGGCTCCATGCCGGCGCTCAATGCCCGGCCGGCCGAGTTGCTCGATGAATGGCTGAACGAAATCACCACCGAACTGGCGGCCTACAACCGCGCCAACCCGGACAAGCCGGCGGCGCCTTTCGCCATCAACCAGATCGTGCACAAGAGCAATGAACGGCTCGAGCACGATATGGCGGTGTGCGCCAAGTACAAGGTGCCCATCATCATCACTTCGCTGGGCGCGCGTGAGGACGTCAACCAGGCCGTGCACGCCTGGGGCGGCATCGTGCTGCACGACGTCATCAACAACAAATTCGCCAAGAAAGCGATCGAGAAGGGCGCCGACGGCCTGATCGCCGTCGCGGCCGGTGCTGGCGGCCATGCGGGGGTCAAGAGCCCCTTCGCGCTGATCCAGGAAATCCGCGAATGGTTCCAGGGCCCGGTGGCGCTGTCCGGCTCCATCGCCAGCGGCGACGCGGTGCTGGCCGCCCAAGCCATGGGTGCAGACCTGGCCTACATCGGTTCGGCCTTCATCGCCACCGAGGAGGCCCGCGCCGCCGAGGATTACAAGCAGATGATTGTCGACAGCAACAGCGACGACATCGTCTACAGCAACCTCTTCACCGGCGTGCACGGCAACTACCTGCGCGGCTCCATCGTCAAGGCCGGCATGGACCCGGACCACCTGCCCGAAAGCGACCCGAGTGCGATGAACTTCGGCGGCAGCTCCAGCAAGGCCTGGAAAGACATCTGGGGCTGCGGCCAAGGCATCGGTGCCATCCGCGCCGTGGTGCCGGCGGCCGAGCTGGTGGCGCGCCTGGGTCGTGAGTACCAGGCTGCGCGCGAGCGCTTGAGTCTGGGCTGAGGCTCCCGCGCTCGGGCGGTGCAGGCCGCCCAAGCCGCTGGGCTTCCACACAAGAAAAAAGCCCGCTGAGCAGTGCGCTCAGCGGGCTTTTGGGTGTTGGGGTTGACGAGCCCTGCCTCGGCACTGGTCACAACGGCTAGGGCTGCTTGGTTCCCCACCTGACCCGGTTGGCCGCGCTTCCATGCGAGGAGGCCCGTCAGCGCGCATTGTAGTCGATGCGGGCCGGCTTCCCTCGAAGTGGCTCGGCCTAGGCGCGAAAATCAGCGCAGTTGCAGGTCGTCGTCGCTGAAGCGGATGTTCAGAGGCTCGATCAGCAGCTGCTTCTCGCCCGCTTCCAGGCTGCCGGCGACCCAGGCGTCGATGCCGCAGGCCTTGGCCACTTCCACCGTGCGGGCCGCGTCGGCGGCGGGCACGAAGATGGCGAAGCCGGCGCCCATGTTCAGGGTCGAGTAGGCCTCGCGGTCGTCCTGCTTGGCATGCTCTTGCATGAACTTCAGCACCGGCGTGACCGGGGGCACGGTGTGGATGCGGTAGGTGAATTGGCCCGGGTGGCGCAGCAGCTTGCGCCAGCCATGGCCGGTGATGTTGGCGCAGTAGTGCGGCTGGATGCCGGCCTTGTAGAGCGCCTCGGTCACCGGCGAATACAGCACGGTGGGGGCGAGCAGGGCCTCGCCATAGCTCAGGCCCGGTGCGATTTCGGTCAGATAGCCTTGCGGCAGGCGCTCGACCAGCTTGCGAGCCAGGCTCAGGCCGTTGGCATGGATGCCGCTGGAGGCCAGCAGCACGATGGCGTCGCCGGCGCCCAGCTTGTCACCCACCGAGAGGCGTTCCTTGGGGTTGATCAGACCGGTGCAGGAGGCGGCCAGGTCGATCCGGCCGCTCTCGACGATGCCGGCCAGGGCGGGCGTCTCGCCGCCGCCCCAGGCGACTTGGCAGGTGTCACAGGCGCGCTTCCAGCCCTCGACCAGGCTTTGCGCCCGGCCCTTGTCGCCGAACCAGTCCGAGCCACCCGCGGCCCAGTAGGCCTGCACCACCAGGGGCGTGGCGCCGACGGTGATCAGGTCGTTCACCGCCATGGCGATGGTGTCCTGGGCGATGCCGTCGTAGTAGTTCTTGCCGGTCAGCTGGCGCATCTCGTCGGCCACCAAGGTCTTGGTGCCCAGGCATTCGACGATGGACGCGATGTAGAAGGGGCCCACATCCACGACATAGGCCGACTCGCCGCGCGAGGCCAGCACCTCGGTGAAACCATGGGCGGCCAGGTGGGCGCCGGTGGCGGCCGCGGCGCGCTGCGCGCTGATCTTCAGCGGGTCGATCAGGTCGTAATTGACACCGGCTTGTTCGTAGCTGAGGGTGTCGGGCGAAGAGGGGGTGTGGGATGCGGGCGTGCTCATGGGCCGGGATTATCGCCTGTCCGGTCACCGGCCGGCCCTGGCGCCCGGCGGGGCGGCTGGTGGCCCGTAGAATGCCGCGCATGAGCTACCAGGTCCTCGCGCGCAAGTACCGCCCCCACAGTTTTGAAGAGCTGGTGGGCCAAGAGCATGTGGTGCAGGCCTTGGCCAATGCACTGACCCAGCAACGCCTGCATCACGCCTACCTCTTCACCGGCACCCGCGGCGTGGGCAAGACCACGGTCTCGCGCATCCTGGCCAAGAGCCTCAACTGCACCGGGCCCGACGGCACGGGCACCATCACCGCCACGCCTTGTGGCGTCTGCGAGGCCTGCCAGGCCATCGACGCCGGCCGTTTTGTCGACTACATCGAGCTCGACGCCGCCTCCAACCGCGGCGTTGAGGAAATCAGCCAGCTGCTGGATCAATCGGTCTACAAGCCGGTCATGGGCCGCTTCAAGGTCTACATGATCGACGAAGTCCACATGCTCTCGAACACTGCCTTCAACGCCATGTTGAAGACGCTGGAGGAGCCGCCGGATTACCTGAAATTCGTGCTCGCCACCACCGACCCGCAGAAGGTGCCGGTCACCGTGCTCTCGCGCTGCCTGCAGTTCAATCTGCGGCCCATGGCGCCGCAGACCGTGCTCAGCCACCTGACCCAGGTGCTGAAGCAAGAAAGTGTGCCCGCCGATGCCGGCGCGCTGCGCCTGCTCTCACGTGCCGCGCGCGGTTCCATGCGCGATGCGCTCTCGCTGACCGACCAGGCCATCGCCTTCGGCGCCGGCTCGCTGGTGGAAGAGGGCGTGCGCCAGATGCTGGGCACGGTCGATCGCGGCCATGTGGTCGCCATCGTCGATGCCCTGGCCGCCGCCGATGGCGCGGCCGTCGTGGCCCAGGCCGATGGGCTGCGCGCCTTGGGCCTTTCAGCCGCGGGCACGCTGGAAGACCTGGCCGGCCTGCTGCAGCAGATGGCCGTGGCCCAGGCGGCCCCCGGTGCTCTGGACGAGACCGATCCGGACACGGCCGAGGCCGAGCGCTTGGCGGCGCTGCTGCCGGCCGATGAGATCCAGCTGATGTACAGCATGGCCTTGCATGGGCGTGCCGAGCTGGCCCTGGCGCCCGATGAATATGCCGGCTTGCTGATGGTGCTGCTGCGCATGCTCAGCTTTCGTCCCGCCGGTGCGGCCGGCCAGACGCTGAACAAGCCCGCTGCGGCCGTGGCAAGGCCGGTGCGGCCGGCGCCGACGGTGGCTGCGCCCAGAGTCGCCTCAAATGTGACGCCTGTCGTTGCATCTGTCGCTGTGCCTGTTGCTGCGCCGGCTCACACGCCAACAGCGCCGGATCCGCTGCCTGTCGAGCCCGCGGCGCCTGTGCCTGCGCAAGCAGCGCTAGCGACCGAGGCGGAACCCGACGCTGAGCCCGAACCCGAGCCTGCTGTCGAATCCGAGCCTGGACCTGTTGCCACGGCGGCAGCACCGGTTCGTTCTGTGGCCGAGCCCAGTGCACAAACGCAGGATGAGCCCGAGATCGAAGGCCAGATAGAGCCCGAGGCTCCCGCCCTGCAGGCGTCCGAGTCTGAGGTCGGCTACGACGCTGAAGTGGCGACAGCTCCGTCTCCTGCACCTGTGACTGCACATTTGGCTGCAGCTGTACCCGCGCCCGTGCCTGCACCGGCAGTGCCTCCCCGCGCCCCCAGCCCGGCCGCTGGCGATTACAGCGCCCGCCTGCGCCCCCGCCCGGTGGTTCATGCCGAGCCCGAGGTCGAGGATGAGGTCGTCGGTGATGGCCGGCCCACGGACGATGGCGAGCCGCCGCCGTGGCTGGATGCGCCCATGTCGGACGATGACGGGGGCGGCGCGTCCGCCTCGCAAGGCGCCGATGGGGACGATTTTGGAGCCAGCGCCGCCCCGCGCGCGGGCCGCCCGGCACCGAATCGCCAGGGCTATGCCTCAACCGCCGGCGAGGATGTGCCGCTGCAGCCCACCGAGCTGGGCGCGCAATGGGCCGAGTTGGTGGCGCCGCTGGGCTTGCTGGCGCTGACGCGCGAGCTGGCCGTGCGATCGGAATGCGTGGGTCTGGAGAACGGCCCGGCCGGCCTCATGGTGCGACTGCGGGTGGAGCGCGAATCGCTGCGCCAGCCGGCGCTGCGCGACAAGCTGCAAGTGGCGCTCGAAGCCGGCTTGCAGATGCCGGTGCAGATCGAGCTGGAGGCCGGCGTGCCCCAGGACTCTCCGGCACTGCGCGATCTGGCACGCATCCAGGCGCGCCAACGTGAGGTGGAGCAGATCGTGATCAACGATCCTTTTGCGCAAACCTTGATGGCCCAGTTCAAGACGGCGCGCATCGTGCCCGGTTCGATCCGCTCGCATTGAGCGTTTGAACCGCAGCCGAGCGATGGCGCACCCTAGGCAAGACAACTTTCCAACGAACACCCCTGACACTGAGGAGTATTGAAAATGATGAAGGGTCAACTCGCGGGCTTGATGAAGCAAGCCCAGGCCATGCAGGACAACCTGAAGAAGGCTCAGGACGAGCTGGCCAATGTCGAGGTGGAAGGCCAGTCCGGCGCCGGCCTGGTCAAGGTCGTCATGACCTGCAAGAACGCGGTCAAGCGCGTCACCATCGACCCCAGCCTGCTGGCGGACGACAAGGACATGCTGGAAGACCTGGTGGCCGCGGCCTTCAATGACGCGGTGCGCCGTGCCGAAGAAGTCAGCAGCCAGAAGATGAGCAAGCTGACCGCTGGCATGCCCCTGCCGCCGGGCATGAAGTTCCCGTTCTGAGCCTGACGCTTTGACGGCGTCCTCTCCCGCAGTGGGCGCTCTGGAGGCGCTGATTGAGGCGCTCAAGCGCCTGCCCGGCGTGGGCCAGAAATCGGCCCAGCGCATGGCCTACCACCTGCTGCAGCATGACCGCGAGGGCGCGCGCCTGATGGCCGAGGCCTTGCGGGCCGCGGCCGAAGGCATCGGCCATTGCGAGCGCTGTCACACCTTCAGCGAGACCGCGCTCTGCCCGGTCTGCGCCGACCCCGAGCGCGATGCGCGTCTGCTCTGCGTGGTGGAAACACCGGCCGATCAGGCGGCGCTGGAGCGCACCAACTCCTACCGCGGCTACTACTTCGTGCTGCTCGGCCGGGTCAGTCCGCTGGACGGCGTGGGCGTGCAGCAAATCGGCGCGGCCGAGTTGCTGGCGCGTGCGAGCGAGGGCGGGGTGGAGGAGGTGATCCTGGCCAGCAGCTTCACCGCCGAGGGCGAGGCCACGGCCCATGTGCTGGCCGAGGCGCTGCGCTCGCGTGGCATCCGTGCCACCCGTCTGGCGCGCGGCGTGCCCGTGGGCAGCGAGCTGGAGTATGTCGATCTCGGCACCATCGCCCACGCCCTGGTGGACCGTCGCTGACGGCCTTCATCTCCTTCGCACCGTTCTCCCTCGCTCCGTTTCCCCTCGACAAGGTCGCCCCTCATGACACTCGCCAACACCTGCATCATCGTCGCCAGCCTGCTGCCCATCGTCTGTGCCGGCATCGCCAAGTCGCGCGGCTTCGGCAAGCGGCGCCGGGATGGCGGCTATGACAACCACCAGCCTCGCGCCTGGCTGTCGGGTCTGAGCGGCTGGCAGGCGCGCGCCAATGCGGCCCAGGCCAACAGCTTTGAGGCCTTGCCGCTGTTCATCGCCGGCGTGCTGGCCGCCCAGCAGATGCAAGCCCCGCAGGCCACGGTGGATGCCCTGGCGCTGGGCTTCATCGGCGCCCGCATCGCCTACATCGCCGCCTACCTGGCAGACCAGGCTGCGCTGCGCTCGCTGATCTGGTTTGCGGGCCTGGCCTGCAGCATTGCGCTGTTTTTCGTGGGTGCGCGCTGAGCTCATGCTGCGCAGCGAGAGCCGCCAACTGAAATGAAAACGGGGCCCGCGAGGCCCCGTTGCTTTTCTCGCGCGCCTGTCAGCGCTTGATCGAGGCGCGCACCGCCGTCTCCGGCGCTGCGGCCACCGTCACGCCGCGCGATTTGCTGTGCGTCTTGGTGCTGCTGTTGCTCTTGCTGCTGGATTTGGCGGAAGCCACGCGTGTGCTGCCCTTGCTGCTGGCACCGGCCTTGCCCGATTTGGCCGCCAGCTGCGTGCTGCTGCGGGCGGCCGGCTTGTTGGGAACGTACACGGCCAGGGCCTGGCCCGGCTTGAATTTGGCGCCGCTGGCCACCTTGTTCCATTGCGCCACCTGGGCGGGGCTGACGCCATAACGCGCCGCCACCGTGGTGACGCTGTCGTGGCGGCCGGCCTTGATCTTGAGCTTGCGCAGCGGTGGTACATCGGGCGCCAGGCTGATCGAGGCGTTGTCGGCCAGATGGCTGGAGACGTCTTCGCTGCGCTTGGCGCTGCGCGGCACCAGCAGGGTCGAGCCCTGCTTGACCAGCATGCGCGGCGGGATCTTGTTGACCTCGCGCAGTTGGTCTTCGTCCATGCCCACCTGCTTGGCTGCCACCGAGGGATGCATGGTCTTGGGCACCACCCAGGCGGTCCAGCTGGCCAGCGGGCCGCGGTGGGCGCTGAGGTTCAGGGCGAAGGCCTTGGCGTTGTCGTAGGGCAGCAGCAGCTGGTTGCTGCCGGCCGCCAGCATCACCGGCTTGTTCATCTGCGGATTGAACTGCTTGAACTTTTCCAGCGTAATGCCGGCCAGGCGGGCGGCGGTGTCCAGGTCGATGTCGCGGTCGATGCGCACGCTCAGGAAGTAGGGGTGGTTCTCCACCGGCGGCAGGGACAGGCCGAATTTCTCCGGGTTCTGCACGATGTTCTTCACCGCCTGCAGCTTGGGGATGTAGTAGCGCGTCTCCTCCGGCATGCGCAGGCTCTCGTAGTCGGTCGGCAGGCCGGCCTTCTGGTTGCGCGCGATGGCCTTCTGCACATTGCCTTGGCCCCAGTTGTAGGCGGCCAAGGCCAGGCGCCAATCGCCGAACATCTTGTGCAGGCGGCCCAGGTAGTCGAGCGCGGCGCGGGTGGATGCCAGCACATCGCGGCGGTCGTCGCGGAAGATGTTCTGCTTGAGCGAGAAGTCACGGCCCGTGGCCGGCACAAACTGCCACATGCCCGAGGCCTTGGCCGTGGACATGGCCTGCGGGTTGAAGGCGCTCTCCGTGAAGGGCAGCAGGGCCAGCTCGGCCGGCATGCCGCGCTTCTCGACCTCTTCGATGATGTGGAACAGATAGCGGCTGCCGCGCTCGGTCATGCGCTGCACATAGTCGGGGCGGGCGCTGTACCAGGCCTCGGCGCGGCGCACACCCTCGTTCTCCAGGTCTTCCAGCTGGAAGCCGGCGCGCAGGCGATCCCACAGGTCGTTGCGCGCGGTCGGGGCGTCCAGATCGATCTTCATGCCCGGGCGCAGGCTGTCTTCCAGCTCGGGCGCGCCCAGGGTTTCATCCGGGCTGGCGGCGGCGCTCAGCAGGGGCGAGGCTTCGGGTGTGTTGGACATGGCCAGGCTGCCGAAGCTGCGCGGCAAGGCATTGCGCTCGCTGGGCTTGGCCGTCTCGGCCAGCGGCGCGGGGCCGCTGGCGCAGGCCGCCAGCAAGGCCGCCAGGGCCAGGGTGGACAGGGCTTGCAGGCCGCGGCGCGGGGTATGGGGTGAAGTCATCGGTAGTCGTTCTTCCATTGCCGCAGGGCGGCGAAGACAGCGAGGGAAGGGGTGGCCTGGGCTTGCAACTCACCCGCGGCCGAGGGCGCGAGGGCGGGGAAGCTGGCGTGGCGACGGGCTGCAGCCTGAACAGCGGCTTCGGTGCAGCGCAGAAAGGGGTTGATCTGCAGCTCCAGTCCAACGCGGGAGGGCAGGGTCGGTTGACCTTGGGCACGCTGCGCCTCGCACCAGGCCTGGTATTCGGCCAGGGCGCGGTTGTCGGGTTCGATCTCGCGGGCGAAGCGCAGATTGGACAGGGTGTACTCGTGTGTGCAGCAGACGCGCGTCTCGGCGGGCAGGGCGGCGAAACGCGCCAGCGAGGCTTGCATTTGCGCCGGCGTGCCCTCGAACAGGCGGCCACAGCCGCCCGAGAACAAGGTGTCGCCGCAGAACAGCAGGGGCGCCTCGCCGCCGCCCGGCTGGCGCAGCACAAAGGCGATGTGGCCGGCGGTGTGGCCGGGCACCTCCATCACCTCGAAGTCCAGGCCGAGCAGGGATACGTGCTGGCCCTCGCTCAGCGGCGTGAAGGGCGCGGGAATGCGCTCGCGTGCCGGGCCCCAGACCTGACCCTGGCCGTCCTTCAACCAGGGGCGCAGGGCGTCGATGCCGCCGACATGGTCGCCATGGTGGTGCGTCACTAGAATGCCCCGCAGGTGCAGGTCGCGCTCGCGCAGGGCGGCGATCACCGGCTCGGCCTCGCCGGGGTCGACGACGAGGGCGTCGCGCCCGACGCTGAGCATCCAGATGTAGTTGTCCGTGAAAGCGGGAAGGGCTGTCAGTTCCATGCGCAGGTTTTCATTCGGCCGTGCTTCATTCCGCCGCAATTCATTCCGGAACCACCCTTCCATGATGGCCGGCCCCTCGGGCCGGGTGAGGCGCGTGGGGACTCAAGACCTGACCCCCTGCGGTCTGCTGCAAGCCCGTGGCCGTGACAGCCTTGGCCTTCAGGAATCGACAGCCGCATGACGCGCGAAGCTTCGATTATAGAGTTGGCCACCTGGCTGCAGACGCCGCCGGGCCAGTACCTGCTGCGCTGGGAGCAGCAGCAGCTCGATGCTGCCGTGGCCGATATTTTCGGCTTCCATGCCCTGCAGCTGGGCCTGCCCGAACTGCCGACCTTGCGCGCCAACCGCATGCCGCACCGCTGGCTGGCGCTGGACCCCTCAGCCCGCTCCGGGCCGCAGGGTCTGCCCTTGCTGCTGACCGAGTTCGATGCCCTGCCTTTTGAGAGCAACAGCCTGGACCTGGTGGTGCTGCCGCACAGCCTAGAGCTGGCACCCGACCCGCACCAGACCTTGCGCGAGGTCGAGCGGGTGCTGCGGCCGGAGGGGCGGCTGATCATCCTGGGCCTGAATCCGGCCAGCCTCTGGGGCCTGAGGCAGAATCTCGGCCGCTTGCTGCCCGGCGAGCAAAAGCTCTACCTGCCTTTGGCGGGCGAGTTTCTGGGCTACTGGCGCTTGCGCGACTGGCTGCGCTTGCTGACGTTTGAGGTCGAGGCGGCGCGCTTCGGTTGCTACAGCCCGCCGCTGCGCAGCGAGGTCTGGCTGGAGCGCTGGCGCGGCATCGAGCCCATCGGCGGGCGCTGGTGGCCGGTGCTCGGCGCGGTGTATTTCATCCAGGCGGTCAAGCGGGTGCATGGCATGCGCTTGATTGGCTTGCAGCGTTCACGCAAGTTCGGCCGTGCTGCGGCCCCGGCCGTGGTGACGCAAAGCGGCAATGCCCGGCCCCGGCAGGGCGAGGGGCGGCCGCCCGAGCGCTGAGTGCCGGCGCGCCAAGCCGTCCGTTCCGTCCGTTTGTTTCTTTTTCCATCTCTCACCAGCGATCCGCACCCCTCCATGAATGCAGCAGTTCCCCCGTCCACCCCCGAAGCCAAACCGCCGGTCAACATCGCCAAGCCCGTGGTGGTCATCTACACCGACGGGGCTTGCAAGGGCAACCCGGGCACAGGCGGCTGGGGCGCTTGGCTCAGTGCCGGCGGGCACGAGAAAGAGCTGTTCGGCGGCGAGCGCAACACCACCAACAACCGCATGGAGCTGACGGCCGTGATCGAGGCCCTGGCTTCGCTCAAGCGCAGCTGCCAGATCACCATCTACACCGACAGCGAGTACGTGCGCAAAGGCATGACCGAGTGGATCAGCGGCTGGCAGCGCCGTGGCTGGAAGACGGCCGACAACAAGCCGGTCAAGAATGCCGAGCTCTGGCAGCGCCTGGATGCGCTGCGCAAGCTGCACCAGGTGGAGTGGCGCTGGGTCAAGGGCCATTCCGGCGACCCGGGCAATGAGCGCGCCGACGCCCTGGCCAACCGCGGCGTGGCCTCGGTCGGCCGCTGAATCGACCGGCTGATTCCAAGCCTGGAGGTGCGCGCCGTGCGATTGGCGCCCGCCGACCGTCACTGACACCCCTCAGTCCGTGCTTCATGCCCTGAGGCCTGCACGCGACCGGAGCCGCCGCTAGAGTGCAGGCTCGGAGAACCCATGAGCTCGAAAAAACTGCACCGTGTCGTGGCCATTGCGGCCTTGTTGGGATTGAGTGGCGCCGCCTGGTGGTGGCAGCACCGCGTGCCGGTGGGCGAGGCCATGGCCGCGCAAACCGAGGGCAAGGGTGCCGCCGCCAAACCCGGTGACAAGAAAGACGCCAAGGATGGCAAGCCGGCCGGCCCCATCCCCGTGGAAGCCGGCCGCGTGCAGCGTGCCGATCTGGCGGATGAAGCCCAGGCCGTGGGCAGCTTGCGTGCGGCCCAGGCCGTGATGCTCAAGCCCGAGGTCAGCGGCCGCATCGTTAAGCTGGGCTTCGGCGACGGCCAGATGGTGCGCCAGGGCCAGCTGCTGGTGCAACTGGATGATGCTCTGCAAGTCGCGCAGCTGCAGCAGGCCGAGGCGCAAGCCGGCATCGCCCGCACCCAGCTGCAGCGCAACCGCGAGCTGCTGGCGCAGAACTTCGTCAGTGCCAATGCCGTGGACCAGGCCCAGGCCGCCCTGCAGGTGGCCGAGGCCCAGGTGGCGCTGAACAAGGCGCAGCTGGCGCGCATGCAGGTGCGCGCGCCTTTCAGCGGCCGCGCCGGCATCCGCGCCGTCAATCTGGGCGATTACATCAAGGACGGCAGCGATCTGGTCAGCCTCGAGGACGCCTCCTCGATGTGGGTCGATTTCCGCCTGCCCGAGCGCTATGTGCCTCGCCTCAAGGCCGGCCAGCAGGTCGAGGTCTCGCTGGACGCCTGGCCGGGCCGCAATTTCAATGCCCGCATCGAGGCCCTGGACACGGCGCTGGACGCCGCCGGCCGCTCGCTGCTGGTTCGCGCGCGCATCCAGGGTGTGGCGCCTGAGCTCAAGTCCGGCCTGTTCGCCCGTGTGCGCGTGGTGCTGGCCACCCATGCCGGCGCTCTGCTGGTGCCCGAAGAAGCCTTGGTGCCGCTGGCCGGCAAGCAGTTCGTGATCAAGCTGGTCGAAGAAGAGGGTCAGCTCAAGGCCCGCCGCATCGAGGCCAAGCTGGGCCTGCGCCTGAACGGCCAGGTCGAGCTGCTGGAAGGCCTGAAGGAGGGCGATCGCGTCGTCACCGCCGGTCAGGCCAAGCTGCTGCGCGGCGATGGCCAGGCGGTCAAGGTGGTGGATGTGGACAGCAAGAAGGCGGGCAAGCCTGCGGGCGCGGCCTCGGCGCCGGCCGCAGCGTCCTCCGCCGCCAGCCGCTGAAAGCCCACCGGCCATGAAGATTTCTGAAACCTCCATCCGTCGCCCGGTTTTTGCGACGGTGATGTCCTTGCTGCTCTTGCTGGTGGGCCTGGTGTCCTTCGGCAGGCTCTCGCTGCGCGAGTACCCGCGCATCGACGAACCGGTGGTCACCGTCAGCACCCGCCTGGTGGGCGCCTCGTCCGAGGTGATCGAGAGCCAGGTCACCAAGCCGCTGGAAGACTCCATCTCCGGCATCGAGGGCGTGGACATCGTCACCTCGATCTCGCGTTCGGAATCGAGCCAGATCACGGTGCGCTTCAAGCTCGAGAAGAACCCCGACAACGCTGCCGCCGATGTGCGCGACCGCGTGGCCCGCGTGCGCGGCCGCCTGCCCACGGCCGTGGACGAGCCGGTGGTGGCCAAGGTCGAGGCTGATGCCCAGCCCACGCTGCGCATGGCCTTCACCAGCGAGACCCTGGACCCGTTGCAGGTCACCGATGTGGTCAACCGCATCGTCAAGCCGCGGCTGCAAACCATTCCCGGCGTGGCCGATGTGGAGATCGGTGGTGACCGCCGTTATGCCGTGCGCGTCTGGCTGGATGCCGCACGCCTGGCGGCCTACAAGCTGACCGTGCAGGATGTGGAAGACGCGCTGCGCCGCCAGAACCTGGAGGTGCCGGCCGGCCGCATCGAGAGCCAGCAGCGCGAGTTCAATGTCACCGCCCGCACCGACCTCAACACCGTGGCCCAGTTCGCCGAGGTGACGCTGCGCCAGGTGTCGGGCTACACGGTCAAGCTGCGCGATGTGGCCCGCATCGAAGAGGCCGCCGCCAGCGAGCGTTCGCGCGTGCGCCTGAATGGCCTGCCTTCGGTGTCGCTGGGCGTGATCAAGCAGGCCACGGCCAACCCGTTGGAAGTGTCCGCCGCCGTCACGGCCATGATGCCGCGCCTGCAGCAGGACCTGCCCGCCGGCATCACCGTGCGCCCGGCCAGCGACAACGCGCTCTTCATCGAGCGCTCGATCGAATCGGTCTATCACACCATTGCCGAGGCGGTGGTGCTGGTGGCCCTGGTGGTGTTCGTGTTCCTGCGCACCCTGCGTGCGTCCATCATCCCGCTGGTGACGATCCCGGTCAGCCTGATTGGCGCCTTTGCCATCATGGCCGCCGCTGGCTTCACCGTGAACACCTTGACCCTGCTGGCCCTGGTGCTGGCCATCGGCCTGGTGGTGGACGATGCCATCGTGGTGCTGGAGAACATCTTCCGCCATATCGAAGAAGGGCTGGAGCCCTTCCAGGCGGCGCTCAAAGGTGCCAAGGAAATTGGCTTTGCCGTGGTGGCCATGACGCTAACCCTGGTGGCGGTGTTCGCGCCGCTGGCCTTCACGCCGGGCCGCACCGGTCGCATCTTTGTCGAGTTCGCGCTGACCCTGGCGGGCGCCGTGCTGGTCTCGGGCTTTGTGGCGCTGACGCTCACGCCCATGATGTGCTCCAAGCTGCTGCGCCATAACGCCAAGCCTACACGCTTCGATGCCGGCATGGAGCGGGTGCTGGTCTGGATCAGCGATCGCTACGCCGGGGCGCTGCGCCTGGCTTTGCGCCAGCGCTGGGTGGTGGTGCTGGTGATGTTGGCCTCGGCCGGCGGCACGGGCTGGCTGTACCTCAATGCCAAGTCCGAGTTGGCGCCGCAGGAAGACCGCGGCGTGATCGTGCTGCCCATCAGCGCGCCCGATGGCGCGACCTTGGCCTTCACGTCGCGCTACCTCGATGCCATCGAAGACATCGGCGCCAAGTATCCTGAGTTCGACCGCCGTTTTGTTTTTGCCGGAGGCTCCAGTGTGTCCTCGGGCCTGGCCATTTTCCGCACCGTGGATTGGGATCAGCGCAGCCGTTCCACCGCCGAACTGGCGCGCGCCATGGTGCCGCAGATGAATCTGCTGCCGGGCGTCAGCGCTTTCCCCATCACCCCGCCCAGCCTGGGCCAGGGCTTCACCTCGCGGCCGGTCAATTTCGTCATCGTCACCGGCGACAGCTACACCAATCTGGCCAAGGTCACCGCTGATTTCAGCGCCGCCCTGGCCAAGAACCCGGGCCTGGTGCAGATCGACAATGACCTGCGCCTGAACAAGCCCGAGCTTTTCTTGGAGGTGGACCGCGAGCGCGCCGCGGACCTTGGCGTGCCGGTGGACCAGATCGCCCGCACGGTCGAGACCATGCTGGGCAGCCGCGCGGTCACGCGCTACAAGCGCGATGCCGAGCAGTACGACGTGCTGGTGCAGACCGAGAATCAGAACCGCACCACACCGCAGCAGATCGAGCAGCTCTATGTGCGCGGCAAGGGCGATGCGCTCGTGCCCCTGTCCAGCCTGGTCAAGGTCAACGAGGCCGTCAGCCCGCGCGAGCTCAACCACTTCAACCAGCGCCGCTCGGTGGCCATCAGCGCCGGCCTGGCGCCCGGCTACTCGCTGGGCGAGGCGCTGGAGTTCATGGACAAGACGGCGCAGCAGATCCTGCCGGCCGGCTATGCGACCGAGCTGAACGGCGTGTCGCGTGAGTTCAAGTCCAGCAGCGGTGCGCTGAGCCTGGTTTTCGTGCTGGCGCTGCTCTTCATCTTCCTGGTGCTGGCGGCGCAGTTCGAGAGCTTCATCGACCCCTTTGTGATCCTGCTCTCCGTGCCTTTGTCCATGGTCGGGGCGTTGGCGGCCTTGCAATGGGCGGGCGGCACGCTCAATGTCTACTCGCAGATCGGCCTGATCACGCTGGTGGGCCTGATCACCAAGCACGGCATCCTGATCGTCGAGTTCAGCAATCAGCTGCGCCAACAGGGCAAGGCCACGCTGGAGGCCGTGGTCGAGGCCTCGGCCCTGCGCCTGCGCCCCATTCTGATGACCACCGGCGCCATGGTGCTGGGCGCCTTGCCCCTGGCTCTGGCCACCGGTGCCGGCGCCGAAAGCCGCCAGCAGATCGGCTGGGTCATCGTCGGCGGCATGAGCCTGGGCACGTTGCTGACCATTTTTGTGGTGCCCACCATGTACACCTTGTTTGCCCGCAAGAGCATCCCGGGGGAGATCACGACGCCCGCGCTGGCGGGCTGAGCGGGACATGTGCCTCACTGGCGATGGCGGTTGTCGGCATATTGCGGACCTCGGCTGTCTGGATCTTTCTCGCTGCGGTGTCTCGGCCCGCCGCCGGGCTCATGGTTCGCGGGTCGGCTCTTCGAGCCGACTCCCCTCGCTGCTCACTGCGCGGCTCAGCGGCGCCAAACTCCCTCCGTTCGCTGCGCTCACTGTGGTCAAACAGTGGCGCCGAGTCAGTTCTTGAAGCGCGCGAGTACGCGCGCCTGAGCC
>NKIM01000070.1 GCA_002255955.1 Burkholderiales bacterium PBB2
AGCGCTCGCTTCGTCCATCCGCGCCAAGCTGAACCCACCCGAAACCTGAGCCCCCATTCACCCGTTCACCCGTTCACCCGTTCACCCGTTCACCCGTTCACCTGTTCACCAGTACCTCCCCACCCATGTCCCCCATCCTCCTCGCAGAACAAGCCCTCAACGGCCTGCAGTTCGGACTCATGCTCTTTTTGCTGGCCGCCGGGCTGACCCTGGTGTTCGGCATCATGGACATGATCAATCTGGCCCATGGCTCGCTGTACATGGTGGGCGCCTACCTGGCGGCCGCCGTGGCGCAGGCCACGGGTTCCTTCGGCCTGGCGGTGCTGGCTTCGCTCCTGGGCACGGCGGTGTTCGGCATGCTGCTGGAGATGAGCGTGCTGCGCCGGCTCTATGCACGCGACCACCTGTCCCAGGTGTTGGCGACCTTTGCCCTGATCCTGATCTGCAACGAGGGCGTGCGCATGATCTGGGGCGAGCAGCCGGTGATGCTGAACACGCCGGCGGCACTGTCTGGGCCGGTGGAGCTGCTGCCGGGCCTCTATTACCCGGCCTACCGACTGCTCATCATCGGCGTCGGTCTGGCCGTGGCACTGTTGCTCTATGCGCTGGTGACGCGCAGCCGCATCGGCATGTGGGTGCGGGCCGGGGCCTCGAACCGGCCCATGGCCACGGCCTTGGGCGTGAACATCCGCTGGTTGTTCACGGCGGTGTTCGGTTTTGGCGCGGCGCTGTGCGCGCTGGCCGGCTCGCTGCTGGGCCCGCTGCTGGCGGTGCAGGTGGGCATGGGTGAGAGCATCCTGATCCTGGCCTTTGTGGTGGTCGTGATCGGTGGCATCGGCTCCATCCGCGGCGCCCTGGTCGGCGCGCTCTTGGTGGGT
This sequence comes from Burkholderiales bacterium PBB2, assembly GCA_002255955.1. Taxonomy (GTDB): domain Bacteria; phylum Pseudomonadota; class Gammaproteobacteria; order Burkholderiales; family Burkholderiaceae_C; genus Paucibacter_A. Next base: position 879 of record NKIM01000070.1, read on the forward strand.
GTGGTGGACACCTGCAGCCGCAGCCTGCTGCCTGCCGCCTTGCGCCAGCTGGCCTCGCCCGAACTGGCCGCCAATTTGGGCCCGGCGCTGGCCTCCATCCTGATTTACGTCTTGATGGCGGCCGTGCTGTTCTGGAAACCGCAGGGCCTGTTCCCGGCGCGCGGTTGAGATGCGATGCGGACCCACAAGCACAATTCCATGAAGCACAACAGCACCGTCTCTGCAGCGCCCGCGCTCAGCCGCCTCGACCACCGCGGCCTTGGGCCTTGGGCCTGGCCGCTGCTGGCGGCCCTGGCCGCCTTGCCGCCCCTGCTCACAGCCCTGGGCCTGGAGTTCTACACCGGCGTGGCCAGCCGGGCGCTGATCTTTGTGATCGCAGCGTCCAGCCTGAACCTGATCCTCGGTTTCGGCGGCATGGTCAGCTTTGGCCACGCTGCCTTTGTGGGCCTGGGTGCCTACACCGTGGGCATCTTGATGGACGCGGGCATCAGCTCGGCCTGGATCGCCTGGCCTGCCGCCATGTTAGTCAGCGGCCTAGCGGCGGGCTTGATCGGCGCCATCAGCCTGCGCACACGCGGGGTCTACTTCATCATGATCACGCTGGCCTTCGCGCAGATGTTCTATTACCTGGCCGTGTCGCTCAAGGCCTACGGCGGCGAGGACGGCTTGCCACTGGTCCAGCGCTCGCAGCTCAGCGGCCTGGTCAATTTGCAGAACGATGCGCAGATGTACTGGCTGCTGCTGGCCTTGGCGGCGGCGGTGATGTGGGGCTTGCAGCGCCTGATCAACTCGCCCTTTGGCCACCTGCTGCAGGGCATCAAGGAGAACGAGGCCCGCATGCATGCCTTGGGCGCGCGGGTGTTCGCCCTGCAGTGGCAGGCCTTTGTGCTGGCCGGGGTGATCGCCGGCCTGGCCGGGGCGCGGCTGGCGAACCTGAGCGGCTTGGTCACGCCGCACACCTTGCACTGGTCGCAGTCGGGGCAGCTGATGATCATGGTCATCATCGGCGGCGCCGGCGCGCTCTGGGGCGGGGCCCTGGGTGCTGTGGTGCTCTTGCTGCTGGAGGAACTGCTCAGCGGCTACACCTTGCACTGGCAGATGGCCCTGGGCCTGCTGCTGCTGGCCGTGGTGATGCTGGCGCCGCAAGGCCTGGCCGGCCTGGCCGCACGCTGGAGGGCACGGGCATGAGCGCGGCACTGCAGAACACCGGGCCCATGCTGCAGGTCGAGCGCCTGTGCAAGCGTTTCGGCGCCCTGGCCGCCACCGACGAAGCCAGCTTTGCGCTGCACCGCGGCGAGATCCATGCTTTGATCGGCCCCAATGGCGCCGGGAAGACCACGTTGATCCACCAGCTCTCGGGCGCGTTGCGGCCGGACAGCGGCCGGGTGCTGCTCGACGGGCAAGACCTGACCCCGCTGGGCATGGCCGGCCGCGTTGCCGCCGGCCTGGTGCGCTCCTTCCAGATCACCAGCATTTTCAAACGCCTGAGCGTGCGCGACAACATCGCCCTGGGCTTGCAGGCGCGCCGGCCTGGCTTGCCCAATTTGTGGCGCCGCGCTTCGGCCGAGCGGGCCTTGCAGGAGCAGGCGGCCGCCTTGCTGGAGCTGTGCGGCCTGGCGGCTCGGGCCGACGAACTGGCGGGCAGCCTGGCCCATGGCGAGCAGCGGCAGCTGGAGGTGGGCCTGGCCCTGGCGGCGCAGCCGCGCCTGCTGCTGCTGGACGAGCCCATGGCCGGCATGGGCCCCGATGAATCCGAGCGCATGGTGCTGCTGCTGCAGCGCCTGCGTGCCGAGCAAGGCCTGACCCTGCTGCTGGTGGAGCATGACATGGACGCGGTGTTCCGCCTGGCCGACCGCATCTCCACCCTGGTGTTCGGCCGCATCATCGCCAGCGGCACGCCTCAGGAGATTCGCGAGCACCCCGAGGTGCGCCGCGCCTATCTGGGTGACGAGGCCAGTGACGAAATGGAGGCCGCGCTGTGAGCACAGGTGCTGGCGTGCAAAGCCCGGGCGGCGAAGCCCTCTTGGAAGTGAGTGGCCTGCAGGCCGCTTACGGCAGCAGCCAGGTGCTGTTCGGCCTGGATCTGCGTTTGCAGGCCGGCGAGGTGCTGACCTTGCTGGGCCGCAATGGCATGGGCAAGAGCACGACGCTGCGCTGCCTGTGCGGCTGGATGGCGCCCACGGCTGGGCGCATTCGCTTCTGTGGCGAGGACGTGACCGGCTGGTCGGCCGACCGCATCGCCCGCCTGGGCCTGGGCCTGGTGCCGGAAGGGCGGCAGATCTTCCCCAACCTCAGCGTGCGCGAGAACCTCACGGCCTTTGCCGCCAACCGCTGCGCCGCGCGCGAGCCCTGGACCGAGGAGCGGGTGTTCCACCTGTTCCCGCGCCTGCAGGAGCGCGCCGCCAATATGGGCAACCAGCTTTCGGGCGGCGAGCAGCAGATGCTGGCGATTGCGCGCGCCTTGATGGGCAACCCGCGCCTCTTGGTGCTGGACGAGGCCAGCGAGGGCCTGGCGCCCCTGGTGCGCGAGGAGATCTGGCGCTGCCTCGATCACCTGCGCGCGGCGGGGCAGACGATTCTGGTGGTGGATAAGTACGTGCGGCGCCTGATCCGCTTGGCCGACCGGCACCACATCCTGGAGCGCGGCCGCATGGTCTGGTCGGGCGACTCGGCCGAGCTGGCCGCGCAGCCCGAGCTCTGGCAGCGCTATCTGGGGGTGTGAATGGTGAGCACGAATATGAACCCGAACACGGAAACGAAGCTCAGCGAGCCCGCCCCCCGCTGGGTGTTCGAGCGCCGCGAGCGGGTGCGTTTCGGCCATTGCGACCCGGCCGGCATCGTCTTCTACCCGCGCTATTTCGAGATGCTCAACGCCTTGATCGAAGACTGGGTCAGCGAGGGCCTGGGCGTCGATTTTTCGCAGCTGCTGGGCCCGCGCCGCGTGGGCCTGCCGACCGTGCACCTGGAAACCGATTTCCGGCGCATCAGCCGCATGGGCGACACTCTGATCCAGCGCATCGCCATCACCCGGCTGGGCCGCAGCTCGCTGGGGCTGACGGTGCATTTTGAGGGTGAGGGTGATGATGAGGGCAGGGCGCCTGAGTCGAGTGAGCCCCTTCCCGGCCCTCGCGTGGTGTTTCAGCAGGTGCTGGTCTGCACCTCGCTGGACACCCACCGCCCGCAAGCCTTTCCCGATGATTTGCGCGCTGCCCTGCAAGCAGCGCTTGACCGGCCTGCCTCGCAGGCCCGAGGAGTGAGTTCCCCATGAGCAGTACCCACCAAGGCATGAGCGCCGACCACAAACAAATCCTGCAACCGGCCGGCTGGGCAGCGCCGCGCGGCTATGCCAATGGCGTGGCGGCCACGGGCCGCCAGGTCTTTGTGGCCGGCCAGATCGGTTGGAACGCGCAATGCCAGTTCGAGAGCGATGACTTCATCGACCAGGTGCGCCAGGCTCTGCTCAATATCAAGGCGGTGCTGGCCGAAGCCGGCGCCACGCCGGCCCACATCACCCGCATGACCTGGTACCTGCTGGACAAGCGCGAGTACCTGGCCCGCGGCCGCGAGGTGGGCCAGGCCTACCGCGAGGTGCTGGGGCATGAGTACCAGATCGCCATGTCGGCGGTGCAGGTGGCGGGCTTGATGGAAGACCGGGCCAAGGTCGAGATCGAGGTCACCGCCGTCATACCTTGAACGCCAACCCGGACTTTGCGCTGCCTCAGCCGGGCTGAGGTTCCTGCTGGTTACAGTGGCCTTACTTCCAATGGCCTGGGCCACAAGCCGCGATGAGATCCACAGGCGCTGTCGATGCCAACCGATAGCACTTTCAGAGACCACGAACGAAGAAATCAGATCGAGAGACACACCATGAGCAAGAGCAACAAGGCACCTTCTCCTTCATTCCACTGGGACGACCCCCTGCTGCTGAACGAGCAGCTCAGCGACGACGAGCGCATGGTGCGCGACGCGGCGGCGGCCTACTGCCAGGAGCGGCTGGCGCCGCGCGTGCTCGAGGCCTTCCGCCATGAGCGCACCGACCTGGCCATCTTCCGCGAGATGGGCGAGATCGGCCTCTTGGGCCCCACCATCGCGCCCGAGTACGGCGGCCCTGGCCTCAACTACGTGGCCTACGGCTTGATTGCCCGCGAGGTGGAGCGCGTGGATTCGGGCTACCGCTCGATGATGAGCGTGCAGAGCTCGCTGGTCATGGTGCCGATCAACGACTTCGGCAACGAAGCCACCAAGCAGAAATACCTGCCCAAGCTGGCCACCGGCGAATGGATCGGCTGCTTCGGCCTGACCGAACCCAACCACGGCTCCGACCCCGGCTCCATGGTCACCCGCGCCAAGAAGGTGGACGGCGGCTACAGCCTGACGGGTTCCAAGATGTGGATCACCAACAGCCCGGTGGCCGATGTCTTCGTGGTCTGGGCCAAGGACGACGAAGGCGCCATCCGCGGCTTCGTGCTGGAGAAGGGCTGGAAGGGTCTAAGCGCCCCGGCCATCCACGGCAAGGTCGGCCTGCGTGCGTCGATCACCGGCGAAATCGTCATGGACGGCGTGTTCTGCCCGGAAGAAAACGCCTTTCCCGAAGTGCGCGGCCTGAAAGGCCCGTTTACCTGCCTGAACAGCGCCCGCTACGGCATCGCCTGGGGCGCGCTGGGCGCGGCCGAAGACTGCTGGCACACCGCCCGCCAGTACGTGCTGGACCGCCAGCAGTTCGGCAAGCCCCTGGCCGCCAACCAGCTGATCCAGAAGAAGCTGGCCGATATGCAGACCGAGATCACCCTGGGCCTGCAAGGCTGCCTGCGCCTGGGCCGCATGAAGGACGAGGGCACGGCCGCAGTGGAGATCACCTCCATCATGAAACGCAACAGCTGCGGCAAGAGCCTGGACATCGCCCGCATGGCCCGCGACATGCTGGGCGGCAACGGCATCAGCGATGAATTCGGCATCGCCCGCCACCTGGTGAACCTGGAGGTGGTCAACACCTATGAGGGAACCCACGACATCCATGCGCTGATCCTGGGCCGGGCGCAGACGGGGATTGCGGCGTTCTGAGCCCCTGACGCCCGGATCTCCGGCATCCTCAGTGATGCAACAGCTGCTGCTGCTGCTGCTGCCGCGGGTGTTGTTGTCGTTGCTGGGGCAACAGCTGTTGGTGCTGCTCCCGGCAAGGCCGCAGCCCCGGCAAGCTGTCCACCGGGCTGCGCACCGCGCCACCTCCGAGATTGAGCACATGGGTGTAGATCATGGTGGTGGACAGGTTCGCATGGCCCAAGAGTTCTTGCACCGTGCGGATGTCGTAGCCGGACTGCAGCAGGTGAGTGGCGAAAGAATGCCTCAAGGTGTGTGGCGTGGCTGGTTTTTCGATGCCAGCTTGTGCCAAGGCGCGTTTGAAGGCGCGCTGAAAGCTCTGGTCGTAGATGTGGTGGCGCCTGATGACGCCGCTGCGTGGATCGGTTGAATGGTGGTCTTGCGGGAAGACCCAAAACCAAGCCCAAGAGCTGCTTGCGCGTGGATACTTGCGCTCTAGCGCGTCGGGCATGTACACGCCGCCCCGATTTTCGGCCTGGTCGGCCAGCCAGAACTCGCGTGAGTGCTGCAACTGCTGACGCAAGGGTGCGATCAAGCTGCTGGGTAGCATCACCACTCGGTCCTTGCCGCCTTTGCCCTCACGCACAATGATGGCGTGATGCTCAAAGTCAACATCCTTGATGCGCAATTCCAGGCCTTCAGTGAGACGCATGCCCGTGCCATAGAGCAGCAGGGCAAACAAGTGGTGCTCCCCTTCAAGCCAAGCCAAGAGTCGGGCCACTTCATCCTGGCTCAGCACGACCGGTAGTCTCCGTTTGCTGCGCGGCCGCCCAATCTCGCGCAGCCATGGCAGATGGATGTCCAGTACGCGGCTGTACAGGAACAACAGCGCCGACAGTGCCTGCTTGTGCGTCGCGACCGCAACATGACGCTCGTTGGCCAGCCAACTCAGGAAACCCTCAACCTCGAGTTTGCCAAGATCCCTCGGATGGCGCAGGCCATGAAACCGAATGAAGACCTTTGTCCAGTGGACATAGGCCTGCTCCGTTCGCATGCTGTAGTGCAAAAACCGAACGCGTTCCCTCAGCTGATCGATCAAGCGCGTTGATTGCAGAGGGGGCTGTGGCGAGGGTGGGTCCCAAGGGGGTTTTCGCGCGGTTGACGAGGACGGCATGAAGTTCTCCAATTCGTGCAACTTTGTTCTGCGACATGAACGCTTGGCTTCCGCTGGGTTGCAAGTAGTGCAGACACTTTCGGTGGGATTTTTACGCTGTATAAAAACACAGCATATGAACTACAAACCAATGATTCAAGCTCTTTCTCTCAACTTCAGATCAGCAGCGTTACAGCGACACCCGGAAGTGTTACGCAGCACCCAAGTCGCTCGATAACAAAGTTGTGCAGCAAGCTAGTCAGCGCATGAAGATCCGCCTTCGGTTCGTCGTTCGCCGCGATCTCGCGGAGCAATCCGCATCGCGCTTGTTCGAGTCGGGCTTTGTTCGATGGCAGACAACGTCCGGCTACATTGATCTTGCCGGGTTGAACGCGGCTGTTTTTCTTCCATTTCGTCTTGCGCCGCCAGCGGGCAGGCGGACAAGGCGCTTGGCGCCTCGGGCGTTCGCCACGTGGGTACCGCTTCGTTATGCTGCCGGCTTGCTCCACCGCAGTGCCTCCGATGTGGCTCTGCACAACCTGTCATTGGAGCGGACCGCCTTCGGCGTCCGCTCACTTTCACGTTAGAGCGCACGCATGAGAAACATTCAGGTGATCGACGGCGCCGATAACTGCGTCTATGACGTCTTCGCCGCGACCGATGCAGAGTTCGATCTGATCTTCCCGGCAGGCCAGGACATTGCGTTCATTGACGAGGTCTATGCGCGAGGTGAATCCGAGAACCTCGACCAGGCCTTCAAGTTGATTTGGGAGCGGCGCCAAGCCAAGTCTCAGGTCCAAGGAATTCATGGAACCTTGTTCTACGAACTTGAACACAAGAAGGCGTACTACCCGGATCGAAGAGATGAGGGTGCGGTCAATCCAAACGGATCAAGGCTTCGGTAGGTGCCACATGCATGCATTCAGAATTCAGACTCTTGAGAGAACGCGCTCTAACAGGTCGCTCGAGTGGACCTCCGTCAGCTGGCCGCGCTACGCTGGCTGTATATCTTCAGCTTCGCGCGGCCAGCTGGCTGCGGCCTCTCAGCTTTGACGTTATAGGTCATCGAACCCATGCCTCGTCGACGTGAACTAATCGTAGTCGCTAACGCCGTCGCCGGATCTTTCTCAAGCAGGAACAACGACGTCAACGGATACTGGGCGATGGGTCAGCTCTACCGACGAGCAATCGAGGTTGGATCGCTTCAAGTATCAATTCACCTGATGCCACACGACGACAAGCAAATCGACGAACCCGTAGCGTCGGTCGTCAGATCGTATCGGGAGTTCCTAAGGCTACTTTTGGTCAAGTTGCATCTGCCTGACTGCTGGGTTTCTTCGGCTGCGGTAGATGTTCAGTTCGAGTCCGCTACCGTCATGCCAGAGTTCCTTGGTACACATGCCGGGTGTCGCCCATTTCACTGTCAGGCTGTGCTTGTCGATGATCGTGCTCGGAAGTACCAAGCTTCGTCCACTGGATGGTGCTGGCCCCACAATCCGGCTCGCGAAACTAAGAGTCTTCGCGAATGCTGACCTATAACCTGACATTCGAGCGGACCGCCTTCGGCGTCCGCTCACTTTCACGTTAGAGCGCATGAATACGGTCATTCCAGAGTCCGTCGCGTCGCCCTTCGAATGGTGGTCGAGCCAGCGGCTGAATTTCAATGCAGTCCTTGTTGGCGCGGCTGCCATTTCCTTTGTTTGCCTTCTCGCCGTCGTCGGATTTCTCGGTGAACGTTTACCTTGCTTGGAAGTCACCGCATTCACAATAGTGGGCGGCGCGATCGGCTTCACAATCGGGCTCTGTATCGCCAATGTTTTCTATTTTCTAGGGCCGCTTTCAGAGAAGCTGATTGATCCCAAGAACCCGCATTTGCTGCGGCGAATTCTGTTTTTTGCCGGCACTGGATTCTCGGTTTTACTCATCTTCTCGCCGGTCATCGGAAATCTGTTGCTGGCATTCTTCGGTTCAGGAGCGCCTGCCGTATGCGAGTAGCAATTCGCTCTAACTGGTCGCTCGAGTGGACCTCCGCCAACTGGCCGCGCTACGCTGCCTGTATATTTTCAGCTCCGCGCGGCCAGCTGGCTCCGGCCCCTCAGCTTCAACGTTAAGGCGCAATGCGTTCCCGACCTATCCCTGAGTCATGGCGTAGCTATCGGCAGCGCAATCGCGTCGCCGTCTGGCTGCTTGTGGCCGGGCTTCCGCTTGCAGTCGTGTTCGCCATCGCCGCGAAAGCCCTACTCGAAGCGTCCAGCGAGTTCATTTTCTTCGGCGCAGTGGTGTTGTGGTGCGCGGCTTGGGGTTACGCAGCTATTCGGGTGTCGCGCTGGCCATGTCCGCGCTGCAGCCAGCCTTGGCTGTCAAACCAAGAGGCTAGGCTTGGTGCTCCTCGGGTGTGCGCAAACTGCGGGCTCGGCCTCTATGACGCGCCTTAACCGGTCGCTCGAGCGGACCTCCGCCAGCTGGCCGCGCTACGCTGCCTGTACATTTTCAGCTCCGCGCGGCCAGCTCGCTGCGGCCGCTCAGCTTCAACGTTATGGCGCAGCGAACCCATGACCCGTCTCCACCAGCGCATCCTCTACGCCTTGGCAGCGTTTGTTTTGGTGCCGCTTTTGGCATTGGCTTCTTACGATCT
>NKIM01000071.1 GCA_002255955.1 Burkholderiales bacterium PBB2
GCCAGCCGCCCGGCACCGGCCGTCATGCCACCCAGCCTGGCGCGCCTGCTGCTGCCCCTGGCGCGCAGCGAGGGCCTGCTGGCCTGCGGCATCGTCGACCTGGGCCGGGGCGATCTGCTGGCCAGCCAGCCGGGTGCCCAGACGGGCACCGACCTGGCGGCCCTGGCCCTGGCCCTGTGCGCCGCCCGGCAGGCCCACCAGGCCGTGAACCCCAGCGACGCCTTGCCCGACGAGATCCTGATCACCACCGGTGCGCGCCAGACCCTGTTGCGCCGCCTGGCCGGCCACCAGGGCACCGAGGAGGGCCAGGCGGGCCTGGGCTTTGTCGCGGTGCTCGACCGCCAGCAAGCCAATCTGGCGCTGCTGCGCTTCAAGCTGCTGGATGCCGACCGCCTGCTGGCCTGAACGCGGCATCGCCACGCGGGCTCAAGCCTGCGGGTGGCTTGGCCGATAAGGCAGGTTCAGCCGTCTTGCCTCGGGAGCAGTGCCATGGATTTCAGTTCGGTCTACAACACGCATGAAAAAGCCGTCTTCGAGGCGGTGACCGCCACCGCGCCGCGCTACCCGGCCATCGCCGAAGACGCCGACCTGCTGGCCGACGTGGCCTGCGTCGCGCTCAACCGCATGACGCCGCACTACATCCGCCACAGCGCCGATCTGGCCTTCTTCACCACCGAGAAGGAGCGTCTGGCCGTGCGCCGCAATATTGACGAGTCGGTCGACTTCGCCTTCGGCTACGTGCAGGCGCGGCATGTGATGGCTGCAAGGCGCTGAGCCCAGCCCGCGTCAGCGGGCGGGGCTCAACGGTCAGTGCACCGTACGGCCAAATTCGAACTGCCCGTCGCGCACATCCACCGGAATCACGTCCTTGGGCTCGAAACGGCCCTGCAGGATGAGCTTGGACACCGGGTTCTCGATGCGTTGCTGGATGGCACGCTTGAGCGGGCGGGCACCGAACACCGGGTCAAAGCCGACCTTGGCGATTTCGGCCAGGGCCTCTTCCGAGACCTCCAGCTGCATGTCCATCTTCTCCAGCCGGCCCTCCAGCAGCTTGAGCTGGATGCGGGCGATGGCCTTGATGTTGGCTTCGTCCAGTGCGTGGAACACCACGGTCTCGTCGATGCGGTTGAGGAACTCGGGCCGGAAATGCGCCTTCACCTCGCCCCACACCGCCTCGCGGATCAGCTCTGAATCCTGGCCAGCCATCTGCATGATGAGGTGGCTGCCCAGATTGCTGGTCATCACGATCACGGTGTTCTTGAAGTCGACGGTGCGGCCCTGGCCATCGGTCAGCCGGCCATCGTCGAGCACCTGCAACAGCACGTTGAAGACATCGCCATGGGCCTTCTCGACCTCGTCGAACAGCACGACCTGATAGGGCCGGCGCCGCACCGCCTCGGTCAGCACGCCGCCTTCCTCATAGCCGACATAGCCGGGAGGTGCGCCGATCAGCCGGGCAACGCTGTGCTTTTCCATGAACTCCGACATGTCGAGCCGCACCATGGCGCGGGGATCATCGAACAGGAATGTCGCCAGCGCCTTGGTCAGCTCGGTCTTGCCGACGCCGGTCGGCCCCAGGAACAGGAAGCTGCCGAGCGGGCGGTTGGGGTCCTGCAGGCCGGCGCGGGCCCGGCGCACGGCGGCGGAGACGGCGCGCACCGCCGCCTCCTGGCCGATGACCTGGGCACTGAGGATGCTCTCCATCTTCAGCAGCTTCTCGCGCTCGCCCTCCAGCATGCGATCGACCGGAATGCCGGTCCAGCGTGACACCACGGCGGCGATATCGTCGCCGGTGACCTCCTCGCGCGTCATCGCATTGGCGGTGGCGCTTTCGGCCTCGGCGAGCTGGCGCTCCAGCTCCGGAATGCGGCCATAGGTCAGCTCGCCGGCGCGGGCGTAGTCGCCACCGCGCTGGGCCTGTTCGACCTCCAGCCGCGCTGCATCCAGCGCCTCCTTGATCTTGGTCGCGGCGGCCAGCTTGTCCTTCTCGCCCTGCCAGCGCAGCGTCAGCGCGCCCGATTCCTCCTCCAGCCCGGCGAGTTCCTCGCGCAGCGCCGCCAGCCGCTCCTTCGACGCAGCATCGCTCTCGCGCTCCAGCGCGGCGGCCTCGATCTTCAGCTGGATGATGCGGCGGTCGAGGTTCTCGATCTCCTCGGGCTTCGATTCCACCTCCATGCGCAGGCGCGAGGCGGCCTCGTCCATCAAATCGATGGCCTTGTCGGGCATGAACCGGTCGGAGATGTAGCGGTTGGAGAGGGTGGCGGCGGCGACGATGGCGCCATCGGTGATGCGCACGCCATGGTGCAGCTCGTACTTCTCCTTCAGGCCGCGCAGGATCGAGATGGTGTCCTCGACACTCGGCTCACCGACGATGACCGGCTGGAAGCGCCGTTCCAGCGCCGCGTCCTTTTCGACATATTTGCGATATTCATTGAGCGTCGTCGCGCCGATGCAGTGCAGCTCGCCGCGCGCCAGCGCCGGCTTCAGGAGATTGGACGCGTCCATCGAGCCTTCCGATGCGCCGGCACCCACCAGCGTGTGCATCTCGTCGATGAACAGCACCACGTCGCTGCCTTCGGCGCGCACTTCATCGAGCACGCCCTTCAACCGCTCCTCGAACTCGCCGCGATATTTGGCGCCCGCAATCAGCGCGCCCATGTCCAGTGACATCAGGCGCTTGTCCTTCAGGCCATCCGGCACATCGCCATTGGCAATGCGCAGCGCCAGCCCTTCAACGACCGCGGTCTTGCCGACACCGGGCTCACCGATCAGCACGGGATTGTTCTTGGTGCGCCGCGCCAGCACCTGGATGGTGCGGCGGATTTCCTCGTCGCGGCCGATGACGGGGTCGAGCTTGCCGTCGCGCGCCGCCTGGGTCAGGTCGCGGGCATATTTGTTGAGCGCGTCGAACTGCGCCTCGGCGCCGGCGCTGTCGGCGCTGCGGCCCTTGCGCACGCTTTCGATGGCGCTGTTCAGCGCCTGCGCCGTCACGCCGGCCGCGGCCAGCGCCTTGCCGGCCTCGGTGGTCGTCGCCAGCGTCAGCGCCACCAGCAGGCGTTCCACCGTGACGAAACTGTCCTTGGCCTTGGCGGCAATCGCTTCGGCATTGTCGAGCAGCCGCACCGTATCATTGTCCCAGCTCAGCTGCTGGGCGCCGCCGCCGGACACCTGGGCGATCTTGGCCAGCGCCTGATCGGTCAGCTGCGTCGCCGTCTGGGCGTTGCCGCCGGCGGCCTTGATCAGGCCCGCCGCCATGCCCTGGTCATCCTCCAGCAGCGCCTTCAGCACATGTTCGGGCGCGACGCGCTGGTGATTGTTGCGAATGGCAACCGTCTGCGCCGACTGCAAGAAACCCTTGGCGCGATCGGTGAACTTCTCGAGATTCATAGGCTTTGCTCTCCTGTGCCGCCGATATGGTGTGGCATTGTGGCAACACAAGAGGGGGTGAATACGGGGGCGGGCGACGCAGGTCTCAAGGCGTCGGACTTCGGTCGATCCTGCGCGGCCACCGCGCGGCTGCGCCGATGATGCAGATCCGGTTCGAACCGGGCCGTTTACTGCTCGAAACCGAACAAAGCCGCTGCCGCCTTTCGGATAGCATCGTGCTGACAGCAAGGGGAGCGGTCACCATGGTCCGGGAATTTCGTGCAACAGTCTGGCGCATGCTGGCGGCCGTCCTGCTGGCGTTGGCCGGCGTTCTGTCCGCCGTGCCGGCAGCTGCCAAGGGCGCTGATCCGCTGCCATCGTGGCGACAGGGCAGCGCCAGAACGGCAATCACCAGCTTTGTCGCAGCGGTGACGGCCAAGGGGCCGCGCTATGTCGCGCCGGCCGATCGCATCGCGGTTTTCGACAATGATGGCACGTTATGGCCCGAAAACCCGGTGCCCTTTCAGCTCGCCTATATCATCGACGAGATCCGCCGGCGCACGCCCGATGAGCCGGCCCTGGCCGCCGATCCGATGGTCCAGGCGCTGCTGGCCGGCGATGTGGCGACACTGCTGGCCGGCAAGCATCATGACGGCCTGATGCACATCGCCGCGCTGACCCATGCCGGCATGACGGTCGAAACCTTCAACGCCAGCGTCAATGCCTGGCTGGCCAGCGCCCGGCACCCGAAGTTCAACCGCCCCTATGACAGGCTGACCTATCAGCCGATGCAGGAGCTGCTGCGCTATCTCCGCGCCAATGGCTTCAAGACCTTCATCGTGTCCGGCGGCGGGGCGGATTTCATGCGGGTGTGGAGCGAGCGCGTCTATGGCATCCCCCCGGAACAGGTGGTCGGCTCGACGGCGCAGAGCCGGTTCGAAATGCGCGATGGCAGGCCGGTGCTGGTCAAGACGCTCGACCATCTGTTCATCGACGACAAGGACGGCAAGCCGGTCGGCATCCAGCAGTTCATCGGCCGTCGACCGATCGCGGTGTTCGGCAACAGCGATGGCGACAAGGCGATGCTGGAATATGGCACGATCGGCAATCCGCGGCCCAGCCTGGGCGTTATCATCCGGCACACCGATGCCGCGCGCGAATATCAATATGACGTCAATCCCAAAAGCAGCGGCACGCTGGTCGAAGCGCTGAAGGACGCCCCGGCGCGCGGCTGGACGGTCGTCGACATGGCAAAGGACTGGACGACCGTGTTCAAGGAACCGTGATCAAGGGCGTGTAGAGCGCGCGTCGAACGGCAGTCATTTGGCACCCCGTGCCGTCACGATTGTAGGGAACCGGACAATAGCAGTGCGCATGCGATGTTAAGACGCACAGGCAGGCGTTGGGGCTGAAGGGGAGAGACACGATGAAATCGAAAATCTGTTCGGCGATGTTGCTGGTGGCAACGGCCTTCACACCGGTGGCGGCGACGGCGCAAACCACGTCACGCCCCAATATCCTCGTCATCATGGGTGACGATATCGGCGGCTTCAACATCAGCGCCTATAACCGCGGCATGATGGGCTATCGCACGCCCAATATCGACAGCATCGGCAATGAAGGCTGCCTGTTCACCGACTGGTACGCCCAGCAGAGCTGCACCGCCGGCCGCGCCGCCTTCATCACCGGCCAGTCGCCGATCCGCACCGGCCTGACCAAGGTCGGCCTGCCCGGCGCCAAGGAGGGCATGACCGATGCCGATCCGACCATCGCCACGCTGTTGAAGGCGCAGGGCTATGTCACCGGCCAGTTCGGCAAGAACCATCTGGGCGACGCCGATTCGACGCTGCCGACAGCGCATGGCTTCGATGAATTCTTCGGCAATCTCTACCACCTCAACGCCGAGGAAGAGCCGGAGAATGTCGATTACCCGAAGAACCCCGAATTCAAGAAGAACTTCGGCCCGCGCGGCGTCATCCACAGCTATGCCGGCGGCGCCATCACCGACACCGGCCCGCTGACCAAGAAGCGCATGGAAACCATCGACGAGGAGGTCAACGCCGCCGCGCTCGGCTTCATGGACAAGGCGGTCAAGGACAAGAAACCCTTCTTTGTCTGGTGGAATTCCACCCGCATGCACATCTTCACCCATCTGAAGAGCGCATCGGTGGGCAAGACCGGCCAGGGCCTGTACGCCGATGGCATGGCCGAACATGACGCCATGGTCGGCGAACTGCTCGCCAAGCTGAAGCAGCTCGGCGTCGATAAGAACACCATCGTCATCTACACCACCGACAACGGCGCCGAAACGTTCACCTGGCCCGATGGCGGCACCACCATGTTCAAGGGCGAGAAGAACACGCAATGGGAAGGCGGCTATCGCGTTCCGGCGATGATCCGCTGGCCCGGCGTCTGCAAGGCCGGCACCGTCGTCAACGACATCGTCGCCCATGAAGATTTCCTGCCGACGCTGGTCACCGCCGCCGGCAACCCCGGTGCCACCGAAGCGCTGCTGAACGGCACGTCGATCGGCGGCAAATCGTACAAGGTCCACCTCGATGGCTATGATCTGGCGCCCGGCCTGAAGGCCCGCAGCAACGGCGACATGGCCGCCGCCTGGCCGCGCAAGGAGTTCATCTACTGGACCGACGACGGCTCGGTCGCCGCGCTGCGCTATGGCGATATCAAGATCACCTTCCTCGAACAGGAAGCCGAAGGGCTGAAGGTCTGGCAGAACCCCTTCACTCCGCTGCGCGCCCCCAAGATCACCAATTTGCGCATGGATCCGTTCGAGCGCGCCGATGAAGAAAACGCCATCGGCTATCAGCGCTGGTATCTGGAACGCATGTACATGATCGCCCCGGCCGGTGCCTATGTCGGCAAATGGCTGCAGAGCTTCAAGCAATTCCCGCCGCGCCAGAAGCCGGGCAGCTTCAACCTCGACCGCGTCATGGAAGAAGTGTCGAAGCCGCAGGGCACCGGCGGCTGAGGCAGGGGTAGATGTGGCACCGGCGGCGCAAGCGCCGCCGGTGCCACCCCGGAATTGGTTATGGCCAAGAGGAATCGTCGTTCAGCATTTCAGCCGTTCTGAATGCTGATTGCCAAGAAAGTAGAGCCTCCGGCGGCTGGGGCCGCAGGCCCCAGACCCCATTAACTTGTTACCGCAAGGCACCGCAGGCGGGCTTGCAGGCCAAATCGAAGCGAAATGGGGTCTGGGGCCTAAGGCCCCAGCCGCCGGAGGCTTCTCTAAACTTGAGTGTCGAACCGCCCTAGCGCGGCTGCGGCACCGGCGCCTTTTCACCCGGCGCGCGCATGATCCCCGCCAGGATGAGGTTGATCAGCCGGCTGTTGTCCCATTCCGGCTGGCGCGGCGGGCTGTCGCCGGTGCGCAGCACGATGAGCTGCTGCGAGGGCACGATATAGACGATCTGGTCGGAATTGCCGTCGAACATCACCACATCGTCGGCGAGATAGGGTTCCGAATGCAGCACCTTGGGCGCCGGCCGGTTGGGGTTGGCGAAGCCGCGGCGCTCGACATAGCGGCCGCCGAGCCAGAGGCCGAGGCCATAATGCGGGTTCTCGGCGGTGCCGGTCTTCATCGCGGCGACATAGCCCGCGGGCAGCAGGCGCTTGCCGGCCCAGACGCCGTCCTGCCCCACGAGCATCGCCATGCGGGCATAGGTTTCGGCGGGCAGCAGCGCGCAGCAGCCGCTATGGGCGAGGCCGCCGGGCCGGTTGATCCAGACCTGGCCGCCGGCGGCGCCGATGGGTTTCAGCACCTCGCGGCCGATGAAATCGGCGTAGCGGCGGCCGGTGGCCCGCTCGATGACCAGCGCCACCAGTTCCGATGTGGCATTGCTGTATTCATAGATGCTGCCGGGCGCGTCGGTGAGCGGATAATCCTCGAGGATGATGCGGTCATGGTGCGGGTGAAGATAGGCGCGGCTCCACAGATTCTGCGGATCGGTGGAGACGCCCTGCGCGAGGAGGCCCGACCGCATGTCGAGCAGGTGGCGGATGAGCATCCTGCCCTGCGGCAAGCCCCGCCATTCGGTGATGAAATCGCTGACCGGCTGGTCGAGCGACCTGACCTTGCCGAGCGCGATGGCGCGGCCGATGGCAAGCGCGGTGATCGGCTTGGCCAGCGATTTGGAGACGATCAGCGAGGCCGCGTCATTGCCGCCGAAATAGCGCGCCGCCTGCACCTGGTCCTTGTGAATGACGATGAAGGCACTGGACTTGTTGGCCTCGGCATAGGCGCCGGCGGCGGCGAGCGCGTCCGGCGCGATGGTCGGCGCCTTGGCGACCGGCAGCGGCTTCGGCGCCGCGCCGGTGATGGCCTCCAGCGGGTCATAGCGGCTCAGCTCGCCGCGGCCGCTGGTGGCGATATCCTGGAACCGGGCGTTGTACACCGCCTCGACATCGGGGGGATAGCTTGCCGCCATCAGCAGGGGAGCCAGCCAGAGGAGCGCGCGCTGCATGATTCACCCTTGTTCTGCACAGCCCGGAGCGTGGCCCAGCGGCAAGGCTGCACCACCCGCGCCGCCGCGTCCATCCGCAGGCCGGATAAACCGGCGAGGTGACGGGCGGCGCGTCGCGCCCTGCGCCTAGCTTTTGCCCGCCGCGACCGCCGCTGCCGAAAGGGACTCCGCATGGCCGCCAACCGCTATTCGCCCGCCAGCACCATCGCCGGCTGGGCCGTTGCCATCGGATACATCGCCCATTCGGTGCTGACCATGTTCCTCGCCCGCAGCGACCGTTTCGGCCCGCTGCGCGAGGCGTATCGCGGTTGGCACTATCTGCTCGGCACGCTGGTGTTCGTCGCGGTGATCTGGCGGCTGTGGCTGTGGCGCCGCGATGGCGCGGTGGCGCCGGCGCCGGGGGTGACCGCGGCCAGCCACAATTGGGGGCGCTGGCTGGCGCTGATCTCCTATTGCCTGATCCTGCTGGCACCGCTGCTCGGCGTCATCTACGCCTGGGCCGATGAGCTGACCGTCCATCTCGGCCCCTTCCTCACCCTGCCGTCGCTGATGGAGCGCAGCCGGGCGGTGTGGATGTTCACTGGCTATTTCCATTCCGGCCTCGGCTTCATGATGCTGGTACTCAGCGTCGCGGCCCTGCTCACCGTCGCCTGGAACCTGCTGCGCCACGGCCGCGGCCTGCTCGCCGTGCTGCCGCCGGGCTATGGCGCGCAGATCTTCCTCGGCGTCGCCAACACCGTCTATGCCTTTGCGACCTTCCGCTCGCCGGCGCCCGGCCCGCGCGCCGTCGGCATCTTCCTCCTCCTCTGCGCCATCGTCTGGGGCATCAGCGCGCTCATCCACCGCAAGCGCGCCCTGCGCGCCGCCGCGCCGCTCGGCCCCGTCGCGCGCATCGCGGCGCCGGTGTTCGCCCTGTCGCTGCTCGGGCTGGGCGCCTATGGCCCGCACGCGCTGTTCCGCGTCACGCCCTGGCCGATGGGCGAAACCGTCAAGGCGCCCGAAGGCGTCACCAGCCACGACATGCCGCAGACCCCCATCGTGATGACCCCGGAAACCCCGTTCGAAGCGCAGGTGAAGGCCGAAACCTACAAATGGTGCCGCTTCTGCCACACGGTCGAAAAGAACGGCCCGCACCTCGTCGGCCCCAACCTCTACGGCATCTTCGGCCAGCGCGCCGGCACCGTGCCGAATTTCACCTATACCACCGCCCTGTCCGACGCCGGGCGCAAGGGGCTGGTGTGGACGCCGGAACGCATCGCCTGGTTCATCGCCGACCCGCAGAAGCACCTGCCCGGCACGTCGATGATCGTCTCCTCCGGCCCGATCCCCGACCCCAGGGTGCAACAGGCGGTGGTCAACATCCTGCGCCGCGAAACGATGGCTGAGGCACCGCGGGCGCCGGGGCCGTAAGGTTTCTTGCCTCCGGCGGCTGGGGCCTAGGCTGTATCGACATTCAGCATCTCAGCCGTTCTGAACGTTGATTGCGAAGAAACCAGAGCCTCC
>NKIM01000022.1 GCA_002255955.1 Burkholderiales bacterium PBB2
CTCGCCGCTGATCAGCATCCTGGGTTATGCCCAGCTGCTGGAAGACGACCCCGCCATCCCGCCGCAACGGCGCGGTGCGGTGCAGGTGATCCGCCGGGGGGGCGACCACCTGCTGAGCCTGATCGAAGGCACGCTGGACATCGCCCGCATCGAGAGCGGCCGCCTCACGCTCGAACTGGGCCCCATGCACTTTGCCGAAGGCATGGACGAGCTGGTGCGGCTGTTCGAACCCCAGGCCGCAGCGCGCGGCCTGCGTTTCACGCACTACCGCACCGGCACCCTGCCCGAGCTGGTGCGCGCCGACGAGAAGCGCCTGCGCCAGATCCTCATCAACCTGCTGGGCAATGCGGTGAAGTTCACCCGCGCGGGCCAGGTCAGCTTCCGGGTGGACTACGCCCGCGAGATGGCCCGCTTCGAGATCGAGGACACCGGCCCCGGCATGGGCGAGGCCGAGCTGGCCCAGGTCTTCGAGCCCTTCGTGCGCGGCACGGCGGCCGGCGGCAATGCCACCACCGGCACCGGCCTGGGCCTGACGATCGCGCGCATGCTCACCGGCCTGATGGGTGGCGAGCTCACCGTGCGCAGCACGCCCGGCGTGGGCAGCTGCTTCACCATCAAGCTCTACCTGCCCGAGCTGCAGGCCCGCGCCAGCCAGCGCGAGCGGCCGTCTGCCCAGCGCCACACGGGTTACCTGGGCCCGCGGCGCCGCCTGCTGGTGGTCGACAACGAAGAGGCCGACCGCCGCCTGCTGGCCGACCGCCTGGCGCCGCTGGGCTTCGAGCTGCTGCAGGCCGCCTCGGGCGAAGCCGCGCTGGCGCTGCTGGCGCGTGAATCGGTGGACGCCATCTTCCTGGACCTGGCCATGCCCGGCATCGACGGCTGGACGACGCTGCGCCGCCTGCGGGGCGAAGGCCTGAGCGCCGCGCCGGCGGCCATCGTCTCGGCCAATGCCTTTGACAAGGGCCTGGACAACAACCTGGGCATCACGCCGGCCGACTTCCTCGTCAAGCCGGTGCGCATGGCCGAACTGCTGGGCTGGCTGCAACGTCGCCTGGCCCTGCAGTGGGTGGACAGCGCGGCCGAGGCCCATGCGCCCGATCCGTCCGCCCCGGCCCTGGTGCCACCACCGCCCGATGCGCTGCGGGCGCTGGACGAACTGGTGCGCCTGGGCTACCTGCGCGGCATCCAGAAGAAGCTCGACGCCCTGCAGGCCGAGCATCCTGCCAGCGGCCCCTGGCTCGATCACCAGCGCGCTCTGGCGCGGGCCTTCCAGCTCGACACCATGGCCCACCTGATCCAGGCCGCCCTGCCGGTGCCCGACACTGCAGCCTTGCCCAGACCCCTGCCCGATGCCGCCTGACGACCTGCCCCCACTGCCCCCACCCGCCCCGCTGGCCCAGGCCACCGGCGAGGTGGTGCTGATCGTCGACGACGTGCCCGACAACCTGTCGCTGCTGCACGATGCGCTCGACGAGGCCGGCTACACCGTGCTGGTGGCCACCGACGGGCCCAGCGCCCTGGCCCGTGCCCGCCAGGCGCGGCCGGCCATCGTGCTGCTGGACGCGATGATGCCGGGCATGGACGGCTTTGAAGTGGCGCGCCAGCTCAAGGCCTCGCCCGAAACCGCCGCCATCCCCATCGTCTTCATGACGGCGCTGACCGAAACCGAACACGTGGTGGCGGCCTTTGCCGCCGGCGGGGTGGACTACGTCACCAAGCCGCTGCAGCCGCGCGAGGTGCTGGCCCGCATGGCGGCGCACACCCACACCGCGCGGGTGCAGCGCCAGGCCCGCAATGCGCTGGACGCCTTCGGCCACGCCACCCTGGTGGTGCGCGCCAGCGACGGCCGCCTGCTGTGGCAGACGGCGCTTGCGCGCAGCCTGCTGCGCGACTATTTCGGCAGCGAAGGCAGCGCCGCACCGGTGCCGCTGATCGACTGGTTGCGCCGCCAGACCGATGCGCTGGCAAGGGGCGAAGAACCCCAGGTTCTGGTGTGCGGCCGGGGTGGCCGCCGCCTCACGCTGGCCCTGCATGCAATGAGTGGTGAGGCACCGGCTGAGCCATCGGCCGAGGACGGTGACGAAGACGAATCCGAGTGGCTCATCGTCGCCAGCGAGGTGGACGACGCCGCGGTGCTCGACGCCATGATGCAGGCCTTCCGCCTGACCGCGCGCGAAGCCGAGGTGCTGTACTGGGTGGCCAAGGGCAAGACCAACCGCGACGTGGGCGACATCCTGGGCGCCAGCCCGCGCACGGTGACCAAGCACATGGAGCACATCCTGCCCAAGCTGGGCGTCGAGACACGCACGGCGGCCGCCAACCTGGTGCTGGGCCACCTGGGCAAGCTGGGCCGGCGGCCGCTGTAGCCGTCTCAGTCGGCGCCGGGCCGCCCCAAGGCGACTGAGCGCCCCCTCGGGGGGGGCGTATATCTCAGCGCTCGGGCCGGTGCTGGTAGGGCGCGTGCTCGGTGGGCTGCGCCGACAGATAGCGCGCGCCCACCGGCAGCAGGAGGCGCACCCAGTTCGTGCGGCGGCCGGGTTGCCACAGGCCCGAGATCACCATCACGATGGTGATCCAGGCCGCCAGGGCGCCCAGGGTCACGGCGGCGTGCAACAGCCAATGCATGGTGATGGGCTCGGGCAGCGTGGGCCGCTGGCGGCTGGGGCTCAGCGCTTGCTCAGCGCGTCGCGGATCTCGCGCAGCAGCACCACGTCTTCGGGCGTGGGCGCGGGGGCGGCCGGCGGGGGCGGCGGCACGTCGGCCTTCATGCGGTTGATCTGGCGCACCATCATGAAGATGATGAAGGCCAGGATGATGAAGTTCACCGCCACGGTGATGAAGTTGCCGTAGGCCAGCATCGGCACCCCGGCCTTGCTGAGATCGGCGTAGGTCATCGCGCCCTTGAAATCTGCCGGCGGGTTGCCCAGCAGGATGAAGTAGTTGCTGAAGTCCAGGCCGCCGAACACCTTGCCCACGATGGGCATGATGAGGTCCTTGACGATCGAGTCGACGATCTTGCCGAAGGCGCCGCCGATGATGACGCCGACCGCCAGGTCAACGACATTGCCCTTGACCGCAAACTCCCTGAATTCCGAGAAAAAACTCATCGATCTCTCCGCTGGCGGCCTGAGGCCACCCTTTCCTTGTTGATGGATAAAAACCTTGCGAGCGCCAGAACGGCGCGCAACGGCCATGATTGTCGACGGCGACGGTCCCGCACAGCGGTAAAACGCTGATACTGTGGCGCGGAAAACAGTTTCGGATGCGGTTGCCGATACTGAGAGCTGATAGCGTCCGTTAGAATCCCGGGTTGCCCCCGATCAGAAGTCTCGTTTGAGGATCCTCATGAGTGACCAGCAAGTGGACCACGGCAAGCGCACCTGGCTCATCGCCACAAGTTGCGCCGGTGCCGTTGGCGGCGTAGCCACCGCCGTACCTTTCGTCAGTACTTTCACACCGTCCGAGCGTGCCAAGGCCGCCGGTGCAGCCGTGGAAGCCGATATCAGCGGCCTCAAGCCGGGTGAAAAGATGACCGTCGAATGGCGCGGCAAGCCCGTGTGGATCGTCCGTCGCACGCCCGAGCAGTTGGAAGCCCTGAAGGGCACCGACGGCCAGCTGGCCGATCCGAATTCGGACCGCAAGGCCTACCCGCCCCCCGAGTACGCCAAGAATCCCCATCGCTCGATCAAGCCCGAGTATTTCGTCGGCGTGGGCATCTGCTCGCATCTGGGCTGCTCGCCCAGCGACAAGTTCCAGGCCGGCCCGCAGCCCTCGCTGCCGGATGACTGGCACGGCGGTTTCCTGTGCCCTTGCCACGGTTCGACCTTCGACCTGGCTGGCCGCGTGTTCAAAAACAAGCCGGCGCCTGACAACCTTGAGGTTCCCCCTCACATGTACCTGTCCGACGCCAAGATCCTGATTGGCGAAGACAAGAAGGCTTGATGCTTCGGCATCAGGTCGCACAAGGCTAAAGGACAGAGGTCAACATGGCTGCTGAATTCAAAGAAGCTCCCGCTGGCGCTGGCGCCGGCGAAAAACTGCTGACGTGGGTGGACAACCGCTTCCCGGCTAGCAAGCTCTACAAAGAGCATCTCTCGGAGTACTACGCTCCGAAAAACTTCAACTGGTGGTACATCTTCGGTTCGCTGGCCCTGGTGGTGCTGGTGATCCAGATCGTCACCGGCATCTTCCTGGTGATGCACTACAAGCCGGACGCCACCCTGGCGTTCGCCTCGGTCGAGTACATCATGCGTGATGTGCCCTGGGGTTGGCTGATCCGCTACATGCACTCCACCGGCGCTTCCGCGTTCTTCGTGGTGGTGTACCTGCACATGTTCCGCGGCCTGATCTACGGTTCCTACCGCAAGCCGCGTGAACTGGTCTGGATCTTTGGTTGTGGCATCTTCCTGTGCCTGATGGCCGAGGCTTTCATGGGCTATCTGCTGCCCTGGGGCCAGATGTCCTACTGGGGCGCCCAGGTGATCGTGAACTTGTTCGCGGCTGTGCCCTTCGTTGGCCCGGACCTGGCCTTGCTGATCCGTGGTGACTTCGTGGTGGGTGACGCCACGCTGAACCGCTTCTTCAGCTTCCACGTCATTGCCGTGCCTCTGGTGCTGCTGGGCCTGGTGGTGGCGCACATCATCGCGCTGCACGAAGTGGGTTCCAACAACCCGGACGGCGTCGAGATCAAGGGCCCCAAGGCGCCCAAGGATGCCAAGGGTCACCCGCTGGACGGCGTGCCGTTCCACCCGTACTACACGGTCCACGACATCTACGCGCTGAGCCTGTTCCTGATCGTTTTCACCAGCATCGTGTTCTTCGCGCCGGAGCTGGGTGGCTACTTCCTGGAATACAACAACTTCATCCCGGCTGACCCGCTGAAGACCCCGGCGCACATCGCCCCGGTCTGGTACTTCACGCCCTTCTACTCGATGCTGCGCGCCACGACCGACACCATGGTCAATGTGCTGGTGGGCATCATCGGCCTGGGCGCCCTGCTGGCGGTCATCAAGGGCAGCTTCGGCGGCAAGGCCAAGCTGGCCGTGCTGGTGATCGCTGCAGCCGCCTGCTTCCTGCTCAAGATCTTCGACGCGAAGTTCTGGGGTGTGGTGGTGATGGGTGGTGCGGTCGTGATCCTGTTCTTCCTGCCCTGGCTGGATCACAGCCCGGTCAAGTCGATCCGCTATCGCCCGGACTGGCACAAGTATGTGTACACCGTGTTCGTGGTGTTCTTCCTGGTGCTGGGCTATCTGGGCATCCAGCCGCCGACCGACATCGGCACGCTGATTGCACAGGTGGGCACGCTCTTCTACTTCGGCTTCTTCCTGCTGATGCCCTGGTGGAGCAAGCTGGGCACGCCCAAGGCCGTGCCTGACCGCGTGACCTTCCACGCCCACTGAACAAGCACCGGAGTCCAAAGAATGAAGAAACTCATCGCTACGCTGCTGACCGCCCTTTCTCTGGGTATGGGTTTGGTTTCCGGCGCTCAAGCTGCTGGCGGCGGCATCGAGTGGGACAAGTTCCCCAAGGAAAAGATGACCGACATGGCGGCCCTGCAAAACGGTGCCAAGCTGTTCGTCAACTACTGCCTGAACTGCCACGCTGCGGCCTTCAATCGCTACAACCGTCTGCGTGACCTCGGTCTGACCGAAGCGCAGATCAAGAGCAATCTGCTGTTCGCCGGCGAAAAGGTCGGCGAGACCATGAAGGTCTCGCTCGATCCCAAGCAGGCCAAGGACTGGTTCGGCGCCACCCCGCCGGACCTGACCGTGATCGCCCGCTCGCGCGCTGACGGCGCCAAGGGTTCGGGTGCAGACTATCTGTACACCTACCTGCGCACCTACTACCGCGACGAAACCAAGGCCACCGGTTGGAACAACCTGGCATTCCCTAGCGTGGCCATGCCGCATGTGCTGTGGGAGCTGCAAGGCCAGCGCGGCGCCAAGTTCGAGGAAGTTGCCGATCCGCATGACCACAGCAAGACCATGCATGTGTTCAAGGGCTTCGAGCAACTGACCCCCGGTACTCTGGACGCTCGCGCGTACGACAGCGCCGTGGGTGACTTGGTCGCCTACCTGCAATGGATGGGCGAGCCGGCCCAGGCCCAGCGTTTCCGCCTGGGTGTGCTGGTGCTGCTCTTCCTGTCGGTGTTCACGGTGTTCGCTTGGCGCCTGAATGCCTCGTACTGGAAAGACGTGAAGTAACGTCTTCCGTCCCGGTCCTGGCGGCTGCGCGAGCGGCAGCCGGGTCCAACACGCAGTGGGTGGCTCGTCCGGAGCGCCCGCTGCGTTTGTCTTTTGTGCGGCTCACTGCAAGACTCGATGTGATCCGCAGCCTTTTCACCTGACCTCTCGGAGCCTGCCGCCATGATGGTGCTTTATTCTGGAACCACCTGCCCCTACTCGCATCGCTGCCGCTTCGTGCTGTTCGAAAAGGGCATGGACTTCGAGATCCGTGATGTGGACTTGTTCGCCAAGCCCGAAGACATCGCCTTGATGAACCCGTACAACGAAGTGCCCATCCTGGTCGAGCGCGACCTGATCCTGTACGAATCGCACATCATCAACGAGTACATCGACGAGCGCTTCCCGCACCCGCAACTGATGCCCGGTGACCCGGTCGCACGCGCCCGCGTGCGCCTGTTCCTGCTGAATTTCGAGAAGGAACTG
The DNA here is from genome assembly GCA_002255955.1 of Burkholderiales bacterium PBB2. Classification (GTDB taxonomy): domain Bacteria; phylum Pseudomonadota; class Gammaproteobacteria; order Burkholderiales; family Burkholderiaceae_C; genus Paucibacter_A. The sequence goes on from NKIM01000022.1 coordinate 6,669, forward strand.
TTCGCCCATGTGAACGTGCTGGAAGGCCGTGGCCAGGCCGTCAAGGCGACCGACAAGCAGCTGGAAAAGGCCCGCGCGCAAATCCGCGACCGCCTGACTCAGCTCGCCCCGATCTTCCTGAAGAACAAGTACATGCTGGGCGACGATTTCTCGATGCTCGACGTGGCCATCGCCCCGCTGCTGTGGCGCCTGGACTACTACGGCATCGACATGTCGAAGAACGCCCTGCCGCTGCTGAAGTACGCCGAGCGCATCTTCTCGCGCCCGGCCTACATCGAAGCGCTGACGCCGTCCGAAAAGGTGATGCGCAAGTAAGCGCCGACCGCAGCGAAGCGAGAGCACAAGAGTTCGACATGGATCAAAGCACCGACAAGGGCGGTCCGGGCAACAGCTCGACCCGTCCCTATCTGATTCGCGCCCTGCATGACTGGTGCACTGACAACGGCTTCACGCCCTACATCGCGGTCCATGTCGATCGCTTCGTGCAGGTGCCGATGGAGTACGTCAGCAACAACGAGATCGTGCTGAACGTCGGCTTTGACGCCACCAGCGGCCTGGACCTCGGCAACGAGTTCATCCAGTTCAAGGCCCGCTTCGGCGGCACGGCACGCGAGATCATGGTTCCGGTCGACCATGTGGTGGCAATCTACGCCCGTGAGAACGGGCAGGGCATGGCTTTCCCCGCGCCAGAAGCGGCCGATGCTGCTGCGCCCGTGGCCGGTGCTGCGGCTCCGGCTGCAGCAGACGCACCGAAGCCCGCGCGTGGCCTGCGCCTGGCCTCTGTGCCATCCCCTGCTCCCGATGCTGTCGACGAGTCGCCTGCGACCGAATCGCCTCTTGAATCGCCTGCTGCAGCGCCTGAACCTGCCGCTGCAGCCCCGGCGCTGACCTCGGTGCCGGCTTCGCCTGCACCGGCCGCCGATGGGGCGCCGGACGATGGCTCCGAGCCTGACGGCCCGGGGCCGGGCGCCGGTCGTCCCGCACTCAAGCGGATCAAGTGAAGGACGGGACCGATCAGGTCTGGCTTCGCGTTCTTGCATCCTTCGGGGCTGGAGCGTCAAAACTCCAGCTATACTGAAGGGCTAGTGCCGGCTTAGCTCAGTTGGTAGAGCAACCGCCTTGTAAGCGGTAGGTCATCAGTTCGAATCCGATAGCCGGCACCAGATGCACAAACGAGAAAACGAGTCTTCGCAAGAAGGCTCGTTTTTTTTCGTCCCTGCCGTCTTCGGCGCGCGGGTGCTTGAGCATCGCAGAACCGGCGCGTCGCGCTTCAGCCCTGCTGCTCGACCTTGATGCGCACCTTGTGCGGCTGAATGCCTTGCTCGGCCAGCAACTCCTCCAGCCGCGGTTGCAGGTGGCGCAGCTTGGCGGCCACGGCGGCGTTGGCGGCGATCAGGCTCCAACCTTCTTCGTCCACCGGGCCGGGTTTGATGAAGCGGCTCAGCGCGCCAGGCAGGGCGGGAGCTACCACGGCCATGCGGCGTTTCGATTCATGCAGCAAGCGCCCCAGGCGGGCCAGGGCGTCATGGCCGGCCAGGGCCTGCGAGATCGGCAGCGGGTCGGGCACCGCGCATGTATTGGGCTTGCCGGTGGGGCGGATTCGGAACGGAGCGCGCATGGCGGCAGTGTACGGCGCGCTGCCTGCTGACGCCCCCGCAAGCCGGGGCTTGCCCGGGGGGGCGGAGCCCCAGGTTTGTCAAATGGCGAATGCTAAACTGACGGGCTTTTGCGCCTGGATCACCGTGGATTTTGCGTAGGGCCGCGCTTGCAAGTGCGGCAGCACGCCCCATATGGACCGGGCGCATTCAGAAACAACACAAGAAGACCCGTCTCACACAGAAGGCCCAGTCTCGCGGCGCGAATTTCACGATGCACGCCGGCAGCGACAGCCGTCACCAGGAGCTTGCCTCAGGCGAGCTCCCGTTCCACGACCGAACAAACCATCACGCTGCATGTTGCCCAAGCTTCTCACCCAGATTTTCGGTAGCCGCAATGAGCGCTTGCTCAAGGGCTATCGCCGCGTCGTCCAGCAGATCAATGCGCTGGAACCCAAGTTCGAAGCCCTCGATGACGAAGCCCTGCGGGCCAAGACTGCTGAGTTCAAGGCACGCGTGGCCCAGGGCGAATCCCTCGATGCCCTGCTGCCCGAGGCCTTTGCCGTCGTGCGCGAAGGCAGCAAGCGCGCGCTCAAGATGCGCCACTTCGATGTGCAGCTGATCGGCGGCATGGTGCTGCATGCGGGCAAGGTCGCTGAAATGCGCACCGGTGAAGGCAAGACCCTGATGGGCACGCTGCCGGTCTACCTGAATGCACTGACCGGCAAGGGCGTGCATCTGGTGACGGTCAACGACTACCTGGCCAAGCGTGACGCCGAGTGGATGGCCCAGCTCTACAACTTCCTCGGCTTGAGCGTGGGCATCAACCTGCCCAATATGCCGCGCGAGCAGAAGCAGGCCGCCTACGCCGCCGATGTGACCTACGGCACCAACAACGAGTACGGCTTCGACTACCTGCGCGACAACATGGTCCACGACGTGGCCGACCGCGTGCAGCGCCCGCTGGCCTACGCCATCGTCGACGAGGTGGACTCCATCCTGATCGACGAAGCGCGCACCCCGCTGATCATCTCGGGCCAGGCTGACGACCAGACCGATGTGTACCTGGCCATCAACCAGGTCGCGCCACGCCTGAAGAAGCAGATCGGCGAACTGGACCCGCGCACGGGCGAGGGCGTGATCGAGCCGGGTGACTTCACCGTCGACGAAAAGTCGCACCAGATCTACCTGACCGAAGACGGCCATGACAACGCCGAGCGCCTGCTCGCCGAAACCGGCCTGCTGCCCGAGGGCGCCAGCCTTTACGACGCGGCCAATATCTCGCTGATGCATCATCTGTATGCAGCGCTGCGTGCCCACCACATCTACCACCGTGACCAGCATTACGTGGTGCAGAACGGTGAAGTCACCATCGTCGACGAGTTCACCGGCCGCCTGATGACCGGCCGCCGCTGGAGCGACGGCTTGCACCAGGCCGTGGAGGCCAAGGAAGGCGTGGCGGTGCAGAGCGAGAACCAGACCCTGGCCTCGATCACCTTCCAGAACTACTTCCGCATGTACGGCAAGCTGGGCGGTATGACCGGCACGGCCGACACCGAAGCCTACGAATTCCAGGAAATCTACGGCCTGGAAACCGTGGTGATCCCGCCCAACCGCCCGACCCAGCGTCGTGACGAGCTGGACCTGGTCTACAAGACCAACAAGGAAAAGTTCGAAGCCGTGGTGCGCGACATCCGCGACTGCCACGAGCGTGGCCAGCCCGTGCTGGTGGGCACCACCTCGATCGAGAACTCCGAGCTGATCTCGGCCCTGCTGAACAAGGAAAAGCTGCCGCATCAGGTGCTGAACGCCAAGCAGCACGCCAAGGAAGCCGAGATCGTGGCCCAGGCCGGCCGCCCCGGCGTGATCACCATCGCCACCAATATGGCCGGTCGCGGCACCGACATCGTGCTGGGCGGCAATGTCGAGAACCAGGTCAAGGTCATCGAGGCCGACGCCTCGCTGCCCGATTCGGTCAAGGCCGAGCGCATCGCCAAGCTCAAGAGCGAGTGGGCTGGCTTGCATGAGGCCGTCAAGGCCCAAGGCGGCCTGCGCATCATCGCCACCGAGCGTCACGAAAGCCGCCGCATCGACAACCAGCTGCGTGGCCGTTCGGGCCGCCAGGGCGACCCGGGCAGCTCGCGCTTCTACCTGTCGCTGGACGACCAGCTGATGCGCATCTTCGCGGGCGACCGCGTGCGCGCCATCATGGACCGCCTGAAGATGCCCGAGGGCGAGGCCATCGAGGCCGGCATCGTCACCCGCTCGATCGAAAGCGCGCAGCGCAAGGTCGAAGGCCGCAACTTCGACATTCGCAAGCAACTGCTCGAGTACGACGACGTCTCGAACGACCAGCGCAAGGTCATCTACCAGCAGCGCAACGACATCCTCGAAGCCGATAGCCTGGTCGAGCAGATCACCAATCTGCGCGCCAGCAGCCTGACCGATGTGGTGCGCACCTTCGTCCCGGCCGAGAGCCTGGAAGAGCAGTGGGACCTGGCCAGCCTGGAGCGCGTGCTGCGCGACGAGTGGCAGCTGGAGGTGCCGCTCAAGGCCCTGGTCGAGAAGAGCGACGCCATCACCGACGAGGAAATCGTCGAAGCCGTGGTCAAGGCCGGCGATGCCTCTTTCAACGACAAGATCGCCCGCGTCGGCATCGAGCAGCTGACGCCTTTCATGCGCATGGTGCTGCTGCAGAGCATCGACCAACACTGGCGCGAGCATCTGGCCTCGCTGGACTACCTGCGCCAGGGCATCCACCTGCGCGGCTATGCCCAGAAGAACCCCAAGCAAGAGTACAAGCGCGAGGCCTTCGAGCTGTTCTCGCAGCTGCTGGACGTGGTGAAGATGGAAGTCACCCGCACCTTGCTCAATGTGCGCATCCAGTCGCAGGAAGAGGCCGACCGCGCTGCCCAGGCCATGGAAGCGCGCGCCGACCAGGTCAGCAACGTCACCTACACCCATCCCAACGAGGATGGCTCGGTCTCGCAGGACCCGGCCGACGGCTTCGACGTGTCGCAGTACGGCCATGTCGGCCGCAACGACCCCTGCCCCTGCGGCAGTGGCAAGAAGTTCAAGGCCTGCCACGGCAAGCTGAGCTGAAGATGGGCCTCGCTTGGCGCTCGCAGCAGCGCCGAAGCAGCCCCACGAAAACGCCCCGCTGAGTCGGGGCGTTTTTTTTGAAGGGCAGCGCGCCTGTCTGGGCGCAAAGACGAAGCTGCGCATCCTTCGCCCTAGAGGCCCCCGCCTAAAACCCCGGTTTTCCCGTGCTTTTCACACGAGCGTGAGGCGCTGCCACCCGGTCAGGGGGGCGACGTCACTGGGGGCTTCCCCTAGCATCTCCCCCTAGATTGAAGTGGTTTTCGATTGGACTGGTTTCACCGGTTCAGACCACGAAACTTTCGAACCGGAGGGTGATAGAGATGCGTACAAAACAAGCCGTCGTCGCGATGTCCATGGCCGCCGCCCTGATGGGCCTGGCCTCGCAAGTCCATGCAGGCCCCGTCACACAGCTGACGCTGGGTGCTGATGGCGCATTCTCCAACCCGAACATCGGCAGCAAGAGCGGCCAGAACTTCGCCAACGTCTTCAGCGGCTTGCTGCTGAGCGCCGACACCCTGGTCAGCGGCAATCTCTTCACCAAGGCCAATATGGCCGTGGACGTGGAAGACGTGTACCTACTCAAGCTGGACGGCAATGGCAAGGCCGACCCGGCCAGCCGCCTGTCCTTCACCCAGACCGTGGGCCGTGACTGGTCCAAGCCCGGCTACGGCGCCGAAGAGTGGACCCTGGCTCCTGTGAGCCTGAGCGCCGGCCAGTGGGAGCTGCATGTCAACGGCTACCTGGAAGGTGCCAAGCATGGCGCGGCTTTCAATGGCCAGCTCAAGACCGGCAGCAACAACGTGCCCGAGCCACAAAGCCTGGCCCTGAGCCTGGTGGCCCTGGCCGCCATGGCCGGCCTGAGCCGCCGCCGCCAAAAGGCCTGAGCCCGCCGCCGTTCACCGATCTGCCGAATGCACTGAATCGAAAGTCAATGACCATGTCGACCCTCTTCAAGAAGACCCTGAGCGCTGCCACCCTGGCCCTGATCGCCGGCACCGCATCGGCCGCCAGCGTGGATCTGCTCTTCGTCAACAACTCCGGCGAGCTGGAGCTGGACACCTCCTACACCGACACCGCCGGCCGCCAGCTGGAATCCTTCGGTTATGCCACCGGCACCCTGCAGTTCGAGAACCGCGCCGGCGCCAGTTTTTACGCCTTCTGTGTCGAACTGGCCCAGGACTACGCGAGCAGCCGCCGCGGCTACCAGACCTATTCGGAAGGCAGCTTCAGCGTCGGTGAGAACAAGCTGCTGCAAGGCCTGTTCGCCACCAGTTTCAGCAACTCGCTGAACGCCAGCCAGCAAGCCGCCTTCCAGACCGCAGTCTGGGAAATCACCCACGAATCCGCCGGCAACCCGCTCAATGTGGCCGCCGGCCAGGGGGCTTTCTTTGTGCAAGGCCTGGGCGGCGCCACGGTGGCCGAGCAGAACGCCTTCGTCGCCAGCGTCAACGGCTATCTGCAAGCCGCCGCCAGCTACAACGGCCCCGACCTCTACACCATCACCAAGCTCAGCAACGCCGACTACCAGGACCTGCTGACCGTCAGCGCCGTGCCCGAGCCGGGCAGCCTGGCCATGATCATGGCCGGCCTGGGCGTGATCGGTTTCAGCGCACGCCGTCGTCGCCAAGCTTGAGTGATTGGAATGACTGAGCGCGGCGTAGTGCAGCGCTGATCAGTCCCAGCAAAAACAAAAAGGCCGGTCGAGCAGACCGGCCTTTTTTCGTTCTGGTTCTCCAGCTGCTGACCGGCGCGCGCTACCGGGGCGACGCGTTCCGGATTCAGAAGCCCGCTCGTACAGGCGGCCCGTCCCGCAAGCCTGAGCTTGTTGGAGCCGCCGCTCTTGCCTGCACGTTGCGGCGTTTGCCTCCGCTGCCTGCGCCAAGCCCAAACTCGTCGGAAGCCTTTGGCGGCCCTCACAGCTGCCCCTCGTTTCGTGCTGCATGCTGCTGCGTCGTCGGGTTCAGCGGAATTCTTCGAGTGCCCGTTTTCGAGCGCCCATGAAAAAGAGCTCCCGAAGGAGCTCTTGTGCTGGGCCGTAGCTGCCAGCCGCTTCAGCGCACGCGGCGGCGGCGGGCGACGAAACCAATCACGCCCAGGCCGGCCAGCAGCATGGCGTAGCTGCCCGGCTCCGGCACAGCCGAGACCAGGGGCGAGTAGCCGACTTCCAGATTGCTCTTCAGGCCCAGGGCCACGAGCTGGCCTTCGAGGTGGCCGCCGCCGGTGCGTTGCTCGCCCCCGTAGACCAGGGCGTAGGGCGCCAGGATGCTGCCGCCGACGAAACTGCCCACGGTCACATCGGTGGTCTTGCTGAAGTTGAATAGCACATTGCTGTTCAGCGCGTCCAGCTGGGTGGCCGGCTTGCCCCAGGGGTCCAGGCCGCCGATGGCCACGTTCTGGGTCAGCTGACCGCCGGCAAACAGCACCGCATCGCTGCCGGTGTAGTTGATCACCACGGTGGCGCCGGCCTTGATGCCGCTCAGGCTCAGATTGCGGAAGGTGGCGGTGTTGACGTTGAAGACTTCAAAGTCCGCGCCCGTGCCGACGAAGCTGATGCCGCTGATCTCGGTCTTGCCGTTGGCGGTGTAGCTGCTGATTTGCGTCTTGCCGGTGGCGCTGAGGCTGCCCAGCTGGGCGGTGGTGTTGCGCAGGGTGGTGGCCGCGGCATTGAAATCGATCAGACCGCTTTGCTTGCGCAGGTCCAGCGCGGCGGACGAACCGGTCTTGCTGCCGCCGAAGACGCCGTAGCTGTTGCCGTACTGACTCAGGCTCTGGTCCCAGTAAGGCAGGTGAGAACCCTTGGTGGAATCGACGCCAGCCGGCGCATTGCTGTAGATGCGGCCGCCGTTCAGCTTGACATCGCCGCCGACCACCAGGGCCGGGCCCGTCACCGTGGACGGGGTGCGGTAGTTGATGGACAGGCCGTTGGCCGTCAGATTGCCACCAACGGCCATGCGGCCCTCGATGTCATTAGCCTGATCGACATTGCCGAGGATGAAGGCGCTGAAGCCCTTGGCGGCACCGAAGTCGATGGTGGGCACGGCGTGCGCGGCGCCGGCACCCAGCAGCGCCAGGGCTGCAGAAACCAGTTGGAGGCCAGTCTTGAGCTGGGTCGTCTTCTTCATGGTCAGTTGCTTCACTCGATTCCCTTGTTTCGGTTGCGCTCTCTCGAAAAGCCTGTGTTTTCGAGCTGAATAAATTCTAGGAAGCGTTCCCGTCTGCGGGTATCCCCGGACTCAAGTGGTATTTCATTGGTTTGTGCGCTTTGCACGGAAGCGGGGCACTTGAGGCCCCGGGCTGACCGTCACAACTCATGTCGCGTCGTCGGCCGCAGCTGCGGAACTGCCGGCCTCCAGCGCACCCAGCGCCCGGCGCAGGCTGCTGGCGCTGGGAGATTCGACGTAGACGCAGCGCTTGCCGTGGCGTTTGCAGTGGTCCTTGACCCGCCAGTAGGCGTCGTGGCTGATGCAGCCGGTCTGGCAGATCACCAGGTCGGCGGCGGCCAGGCTGGCGTCGAGCTTGGCGACGGCGTCTTCTTCGCCGCCGTCGTGGTGCAGAAAGCGGCCGCCCGTGCCCTCGATCAGCTGGCGGTAGATGGGCACCACGCTGGGCCGGCCGCCGACGCAGAGCACAGCGCGTTCGCCCAGGTCAGGCGAAGACGCGGGCTCGGGTGCAGCGTTCGCCACCGGCTCGGCCGGCGCGAGCGTCTGCAGGCGCTGCAGCTCGGCCTGGCTTTCACGCTGGCGCTGCTCGGCCAGGGCGGCGTCCTGGCGGGCGCGCAGCAAGGCGCGCTCCAGATCCTGGATGCGGCTGAGTTGATGGCGTATCTGCTCGGCCTGCTCCTGGCGGTGGCGCAGGCCCGGCGCGGCGGCTTCGAGCGCCTGCATGTCGTCGCGCAGGCTGGCGAGCAAGGTGTCACGGCCCAGCAGCTGGGCGCGCAGCTGCACCAGCTCGGCGGCCTGGCGCTCCTGCGCCGCGGCGCGCTCCTGCAGCACCCGCTGGCTGCGCTGCTGCACGCGCGCCAGCTCGGCGGCCAGCACCGCGTTCTCGTCGGCCAGGGCTTCCAGCCGGCCCAGATCGGCGCGGTTGGCGGCGCCCACCTGGTGTTGCAGCATGTGGATGTCGCGCAGCACCTGCTCTTGCAGGCTGTGCTCGCAGCGCGCGTGGGTCAGGGTGGCCCAGAAGCAGGCGGCGACGTCGAGCGGCGGCTCGCCCTCGCGCAGGGGCTGGCCCTGGGCGGCTGCGGCCCACCAGGCGGCCAGGGCCAGGGTGGTCTTGCAGGCAGCGGCCAGGCGCAGGGTGCGGATGAAGCGCTGGTCCAGCTCGCGCTGCAGCAGCTCGGCCACATCGCTGCGCTGGCCGCAGGCGTCGATGGCCAGGCAGTGCAGCTCGTAATCGTTGGCGCGCGGGTTGATGCCGGGCAATCGCCCCAGGCGGCGCCGCAGCAAGGGCATGGGCAGGCAGACGCCGATCACCGGGCACAAGGCCTGGCTGGGCAGCTCCCAGAGCCGGCGTCGGCGCGAACCCAGGCGGTGCTCCTCCGCCGCGGGCTCGTTCGGCAGAGCCGGCTTGCGGGCCAGTCCGCCGAGCAGTGCGGGGGCGCCCGAGCCGGTTTGGGCTTCGCCCTCGATCAGGGCGGTGAAGACATTGGGGCTGTCACACATGCGGGTCTCCTTGTGGGCGAGGGACAAGTCGAGGGGGGATGGGAAAACGGGGTGAGAGAACTCAGCGGGGAAAAGCGACATAGGTCTGGGCTGCTGCGGCGCTCAGTGCGGTGCTCAGTGCGGCGATTCGGGGCTTGTCGGCCTTGTCGGGTTGCCGCTGTTGCTAGTGCTGCTGCCATGCTGCAAGGCAAAACGCACCGGCACCTCCACCCAGCTGCTCAGCGCCTGCAGCTGCTCCTGCGTGCGCACCTGGGCCGGCACATAGCGGCAGGCCAGGGCCAGGGCCTGTGCGGCCTGATCCAGCAGGCGCCAGCCGCTGCCGCGTTGCACGCGCACCTCGGCCGCCCGGCCGTCTTCGGCCACCTGCACCCGCAGCAGCACCTGGCCCTCGATGCCGCGTTCGCGCAGGGCCGCCGGGTAGAGCCGGGCCGCCTGGCGCGCGGCGCAATCGCCATGCTCGGCCGGCAGCTGCGCCGGGCTGCCAGCGTCGACCGGATGTGCGGGCATGGGCCGGGCGCTGACCGGGCTGGCTGCCGTTTGCTGGGCCACCGCGGCCAGCAGAGGCAGGTCTGCACTGGCCTTGCTGGCTTCGGCTTCGAGCGTCACAGGGGCATTGACGAGAGAGGGGGCCTGTGGCATCGCCTGCAACACGGGCAAGCCCGGGGCGGCAGGCAGGGGTGGCCTCGGCGCCCGCTCAGGCCGGGGCGCCGGAGCCGAGTCCTGCGTCTGCGGAATCCTCTGCGGCAGCAGCGACACGGCAACCGTCATCGGCCGCGCTGAAGGCGGGCTGGCCGGCCGCCCGTGCAAGGCCCAGGCCAGGCCCAACACACCGCTCAGATGGGCCGTCAGCACCAGGCCCAGCACAGCCGGGCGGCGCGGTGTGGCGAGGGCGGGCGGCTTGTTCATCGACGTAGGCTCCTGGCGCTGGCCGTTGAAGCTTCAGGCCGCGCGCCGCGGCGCGGCCGCTGGCGCCAGGCTGGCCACCAGGGCCGACCCCTCGCCATCGCGCAGCAGGCGCAGGCGCACGCCGTAGAGCTGCTCCAGCAAGGGCAGAGCGGCGGGCACGGCGCCGCAGTCGGCCAGCAGTCGGCCGGCTTGCAGCAGCCAGAGGCGCTCGAAGTTCTGCATCGCCAGGTTCAGGTCGTGCAGCACCGCCACCAAGGCATGGCCGCGTGCGGCGGCAAAGCGGCGCCAGCGCTCCATCAGCTCCAGGGCCAGGCCCGGGTCCAGGGCGGCCAGGGGCTCGTCCACCAGCAGCAGGCCGGCCTCGCAATCCCAGGCCTGGGCGAACACGCGCGCCATCTGCACGCGCGCCTGCTCACCGCCCGAGAGGCTGTCGAAGCGTCGGCCGGCCAGGTGCCCGGCCTGGGCCTGCTGCAGGGCGGCGGCGACGATCTGCGCCTGCTGCGGGTCGCCATCTCGCGTGGCCTGCGCCACCCGGCCCAGCGACACCACCAGCTCCACCGGCAGGCCAAAAGCCACAGCGTGTTGCTGCGGCAGCACCGCGCGCCGCAGGGCCAGCTCCGCAGCCGGCCAGTCCTGCAGCGGCCGGCCGTTCAGGCGCAGCTGGCCGCGCTGCGGGCGCAGCTCGCCGGCCATCAGTCGGAGCAGGCTGGATTTGCCAGCGCCGCTGGGGCCGAGGATGGCGACGCGCTCGCCCGCCTGCAGAGTCAGGCTGAAGGGGCCCAGCTCGGGCGCACCGGGCCCCGAGCCCAGGCGCAGGCCCAGCTGGTCCATTTGCAGCAGGCGGCTCATGCGACACCGCCTTGGCGCAGGGACTGGCGCAGCAGCCAGAGGAAGCAGGGCGCACCGAGCAGTGCGCTGAAGATGCCGACCGGGATCTCGGCCGGCACGGCCAGGGTGCGAGCCAGGGTGTCGGCCAGCAGCAGCAAGAGGGCGCCGCTCAGCATGGCGCAGGGCATCAAGCGGCGCAGATCGGGCCCGACCAACTGCCGCGCCAGATGCGGCGCCATCAAGCCGATGAAGCCGATGCTGCCGCAGGCCGACACGGCCAGGGCCGAGAGCAGGGCAATGCCCAGCACGCTGCGCCGCCGCAGGCCCTGCACATCGACGCCGACATGGGCCGCCTGCTCGCGCCCCAGGGCCAGGGCATTCAAGGGCTGGGCCCAGCGCCGGGCCTGCAGCGCCACGGCCAGCAGTGCCAAGCCCATCATCAGCAGCAGCCAGCCATTGGCGCCGGCCAGCGAGCCCAGGCTCCAGAAGCTCAGCGCGCGCAGCTGTTCATCGGTGGCCAGATGGCTGCACAAGCCCACCAGTGCGAAGGCCAGGGCCTGCACCGCCAGGCCGCAAAGCAGCAGGGCCGACACCGAGCCCGGCGCCAGCCAGCGCGCCAGGCGCTCAAGCGCCCAACACACGCCCAGCGCGCCGGCAAAGCCCGCCACCGGCAGCAGCCAGATCCGCCAGGCCGGGGGCAGCTGGAACTGCAGGCCGGCGAACAGGGTCAGGCACAGGGCCACGGCGGCGGCCGCGCCGGCGCTGATGCCCAGCAGGCCGGGGTCGGCCATGGGGTTGCGAAACAAAGCCTGGCTCAGGCAGCCGGCCAGGCCCAGGGCCGCGCCGACCGCGAGGCTCAAACCCACACGCGGCAGGCGCAGATGCCAGAGCACATGGGCGCCGCCGCTCAGCGGCGCCTCGCCACCCGGCCAGAGCAGCCAGTCGCCCGGCGCGATCGACACGGCGCCCAGATGCAGGGCCAGGGCGCTGCCCAGCAGCAGGGCCAGGCCCAGCAGCCCGGTGGCCGAGAGCTGTGGCCGCAACGGGGTGGACGCGCTCAAAGTGGGATTCATGCGCCGGCCCCAGCGCGGCCGGGCTCGGGATACAGGCCTTGCGCCAGCCGGCTCAGCGCCTGGGGCAGGCGCGGGCCAAAACCCAGCAGTTCCAGGGCATCCAGCGCAAGCACGCGGCGCCGCTGGCCGGCCGGGGTCTGGGCCAGGCCGGGCAGCTTGAGCAAGGCCTCCAGGCCGCCGGCCGCGGCCAGGCCTTGCTCGGTCAGGAGGATGTGCTCAGGGGCGGCGGCGATCACCGCTTCCGGCGTCAAGGGCTTGTAGCCGCTCACGCCCTGCACGGCATTGCGTGCGCCGGCATAACTGAGCATGGCATCGGCCGCTGTGTCCTGGCCGGCGATGCGCACCTGGCCCATGCCGTGCGAGAGGATGAAGAGCACGCGCGGCGTGAGCAGGCTGCCGCGCGGGCCGGTGCTGCGCTGGGCCACCTGGCGCAGGCTGGCCTGCCAGTCACGTTCCAGGCGCTCGCACAGGGCGGCGGCTTCGGCGCGGCGGTTCAGCAGCTCGCCCAAGCGGCGGGTACGCGCGATCAGGCCTTCGAAGCGGTGCTCGGCGCGCAGCACCTGCAGCGGCACGCCGGCCGCTTCCAGCTGGCGCAGCACGGCCGGCGGGCCTGCGTCTTCGGTGGCGATGATGAGCTGGGCCTGCAGGGCCAGCAGGCCCTCGGTGGCCAGCGTGCGGGCGTAGCCCACATTGGGCAAACGCTGGGCTTGCGGCGGGTAGAGCGAGGTGCTGTCCACGCCGACCAGGCTGGCCTCCGCGCCCAGGGCATAGACCAGCTCGGTCAGCGCGCCGCCGATGCTGATCAGGCGCTGCGGGCTGGGCGCAGCGCACAGAGGCGTCGTCCCGGCGGCCATCAGCAGGCCCAGGCCTGCCCCGGCGCTGAACTGGCGGCGCTTCACGGGCAGGACTCCACAGCGGCGGCCTGACGGTCAGCCAGGCTTTCCAGCAGGGTGCGCCAGTCGCAACGCTCGGCCTGGCCGGGCTTGCGTTCGCCAAACAGCATGGCGATGTTGCGGCCCTGGGCGTCGAACAGCTCGAGCGAGCAGACCAGGCCGTCCACCGTGGGCTTGCGCACCAGCCAGGCCTGGGCGATGTGGTCTTCGCGCAGATGCAGATTGAAGCCGGGGTCCAGCACATTGAGCCAGGGGCCCATCACCGCCACGCGCTGGATCGGGCCGCTGTGGATCTGGATGGCGCCGGCATTGCCGGTGAACACCATGAGGGGCACGGCCTCCTGCGCCGCCCGGCTGAGCAGCTCCTGGGCCGCGGCCAGGGGCAGGGCTTGGGCAAACTGCGGCTCAGCCAGGCGCAGGGCTTGGGTGCGGCTGAGGCCGAAGCGGCGCAGCAGGGCGAAGAAATCATGGGTGTCGCGCAGCGAGGCCCAGGCGGCGTGGAAGCCGGCCAGGTCGATCTCGGCATCGGGCTTCTCCGCCGGCTCGGCAGGCGCGGCCTCGATCTGGATGCCGGGCGCCTGGTCTTCGTGCGCGAAGCGCTGCAGCAGGGCCTGGTAGGCCGCTTGATTGCTCTCCGGGCGCAAGAAGATCTTGTGGATGGCCTGACCGCTGGCGTCGAAGAACTGCAGGCTGCGCTGCTCGGCGCCATCGGCCAGGCGCTCGCTGAGCGCAAAACCATGGGCCCAGGCGCGGTAGAACAGGCGCAGATCGATGGCCCCGCCCAGCACCAGGCCAACGCCGCCTTGCGCGCTGGCGCCGCGGTAGGGCCCGGTCTTCTCGTGCACGCAGGATTCGTTGCGGGTCAGCGCCATCAGCTCGCCCAGGGCCTCGCAGGCTTCGATCAGCTCGGGCCAGAGCGGCTGCAGGCGCTGGGCGCGCAGCGGGGACTCCTCGGCGGTGAAGGCACCGAGATGGGCGGCGACCAGCTCGCCTTCGCTGATCTGCAGCTTGTGGGCGATGTCGCGGTGGCGGGCAGGCTGGCCGGCGGCGGGGCTGAGGCGGGCGTGGCCAAAGGCCTGGCGCAGGCGGCTGAAGCTGGCTTGCATGGTGAAACTCTCCGGGTGTTGGGTGTGGAAAAGGGCGCTGGCTCAGAACTCGGCGGCCAGCGAGACCTGCAGCTGGCGGCCGGGCGCGGTGTAGGCGTCCAGCTCGGTGGTGGTGGCGGCCAGGCCGCGCACATCGGCCCAGCGCCAGTAGCGGCTGTTGCCCACGTTGTTCAGCTGGGCCTGCAGGCGCCAGCCGGGCTGGACACGCCAGCCCAAGCCCAGGTCCAGGACCTGGTAGCGGGGTGTGAGGAACTGGCTGGCCACGCTGCTGTCCTGGGCGCGCTTGGCGGCAGCCAGCTGCCAGTTGGCGCTCCAGCTCCAGTCGCCGCGGTCCCAGCGCGCGCCCAACTGGGCGCGGTCGGGCTGCACGGTGTCGAGCGGGCTGCGCTCCCCGTTTTGTTCGCTGTGGCCGCGGCTGCGGGCCAGGGCGGCGCTCAGCTCCAGGCCGGGCTGGGCCTGCCAGAACACACGGGCTTCGACGCCGTGGATGCGCGCCTGGTTCAAATTGATCGACTGAAAGATCAGCGGGTCTTTGGGTTTGCCGCTGCCGCGCACCACCTGCTGGCTGATGAAATCGCGGTAGCGGTTGCGGTAGGCGCTGAGCTGCCAGCGCAGCTGCTCGGCCACGCGGCCGCGCAGGCCCAGCTCCAGGCTTTGTGCTCGTTCGGCTTTCAGGTCCGGGTTGCCGATGCTTTCATAGCCATGCACCGGGTTGGCAAAGCCGTTGTTGACCTGATCAGCCGTGGGTGCGCGAAAGCCCAGCGCCCACTGCGCATAAGGCTGGACCGTTTCGCTGGCGCGCCAGACCAGGCCCAGGCGCGGTGTCAGTGCCTGGTCGCTGAGGCTGACCACGGTGCCGCTGTAGCCGGTGCTTTTGGGGCTGAGGCGGTAGCGCTCGTAGCGCAGGCCGGGAATCAGGCTCAGGCTGCCGGTCTCGATCTCGCTTTGCACAAAGGCGCCGACCTGGCTGGCGTCAGTGTCGGGGAAGGGCTTGCTCGGAAAGCTCTCGCCGGCCGGCGGCACGGTGCCATCGCGCAGGCCGCTGATGCGGTTGCGGCTGAGGTCGATGCCGTAGCTCAGGCGCTGGTCGCTGAGCTGGGTCTGCGCCTGGCTGCTGAAGCCGATCAATTCCTCGCGGTAGAAGCCTTCGCGGATGCGGTCGGGCGACTGGTGGCGGTCTTCCACGCTGCGCTGGCGGGTCTCGCTGTGCTGCACATAGATCTGGCTGTGCAGGGATTGCAGCCATTCGCCGTTCAGGTCGTCGTAGCGGTGCTCCAGCGAGACGCGGCGGCGGTTCAGGCGGTCTTGGGCATCGAGGTCGATCACGGCCGTGGGCGTCTTGTCGTTGACCACGGGGGCGCGGCCCGACAGCACTTCCGTGTCCTGGCGGCGCTGGCGCAGCTCCAGCATCGCTTGCAGGCGCTGGCTGGGGCTCAGGCGCAGGGCGGTTTTGGCCAGCAGGTTCTCGCTGTGGAACTCGGCCGGGTTGGCGGCGGTGCGTTGGCTGTTGAGATCCTTGCGCTCGCCGCGGTTCTGGGTTTCATGGCCGCGCGCCAGGCTCAGCTGCAGCAGGTGCTGCCATTCGCCTTGTTGGAATGCATAGGCGCCGCTGAGGCGCTGCGAGCGGTCCACCGTGGCCAGGCTGCTGCGCAGCAGGCCGGCCTGGGTCTTGCCGTCCTTGAGCAGGTCTTCGGGCGAGAGGCTGCTCAGGCTCAGGGCGCCGGCCAGGCCGTCACTGCCGAACTGGGCCGAGGCCGGCCCGCGCAGCACCTCGGCCCGGCTCAGGGCATCGAGGTCCACCTGGTCGGCGCGGCCGCTGGCAAAGGCGCCGAAGCTGAAGGCCTGGGGCAGGCGGATGCCGTCCACCATCATCAGCACCTGGTTGCCCTCCAGGCCGCGGATGTTCAGGCCCTCGTTACCGGCGCGGCCGAGCGAGCTGCCGGCGGCGCTGAAGCGGGTGGCGGCGCTGCGCACGGCCAGGTCGACTTCGTCATCGAGCAGATCCTTGAGGTTGCGCGCCTCACGCTTGAGCAGGGCGGTGCGGTCGATCACGTTGACGGTGTTAGGCACCTTGTCACTGGCCCGCTCGGTGCGGGTGGCGCTGATGGTGATCTCGGGCAGGGCCGTCACGGCGGCGGGCTGCGCCGCCTGGTCGGGCTTTGGCGAGCCGCTCTGGGCCAGGCCGAGCCCTGGCGTTGCCATCAGGGCCACCGCCAGGGCGATGGGTCGCAGCGTGCTTGGGTAATGGTTTACTTCAGCGCCAGAAAAAAATGGGCGCGAGGAAATCGAGGCGGCAGCGTGCGTGCGCAGCATGGTCGTGAGTCCTTGTCTGGAAAAGGGACTGGCACGGGCGGGCTGGCGCGGGGCGAGGCTGGCTGGTGCGAAACAGAAATGAAAAAAAGGCGAAGGGATCTGGAAAAAAAGAAGCGGCAAAAAGGAAGTCGTTCGGGTGGGCGGGCGGGCCGGTGGAGGACGGCGTCGGCGCTACTTGGTCAGGATCAGCTTGCCCAGCGAGGTGACGCGCAGCCGGTAGATCTGTCCGGCATGTTCGATCTCGACCTCGCGTCGGTCGGCCAGCAAGGTTTCGCTGCTGAGCCTGCGCGGCGCAGCGCCGGGGCGTGCCGACGACAGGGCTGCGAGCGAAGCGGGCGATGCAGGCGAAACGGCGGCCGTGGTCAGCGTGGCCGACACCTGGCCCCGGGCTTCGGTTTCCAGCGCCAGGCTGGCAGCCAGCAGGCTGGCGGGACGGATGGAAGAGGATGACATGGCTCCCATCTTAAATGAGAACGATTCGTAATTGCAATCTCTTTTGAGTGCAGCCGCGACTATCCTGTGCGCGTCGCGGTCGGGTGCGGAGATGAGAATGCAAGCTGTTTCGACCGGGCGAGCGCGGTCTTGCCTCAGCGTGGAGCGGCTGCACGCACAATGCTCCGTCCGCGTGCGCCTCAGGCTTGCGCGCCACTTGCATGCTTTGTTGAAAGGAAGCCACCATGAAGGGTGATGCCAAGGTCATCGAATACCTGAATGCCCAGCTCAAGAACGAGCTGACCGCCATCAACCAGTATTTCCTGCACTACCGCATGCTCAAGAACTGGGGCCTGGAGCGCCTGGCCAAGCATGAGCACGACGAGTCCATCGAGGAGATGAAGCACGCCGACAAGCTGATCGACCGCATCCTGATGCTGGAAGGCCTGCCCAATCTGCAAGACCTGGGCAAGCTCTACATCGGCGAGAACGCGGTCGAGGTGCTGCACTGCGACCTGAAGATTGAGGTCGGCTCGCACCCGCTGCTGAAGGAGGCGATTGCCTACTGCGAAAGCATCCGCGACTACGTCTCGCGCGAGGTGCTGGTCAGCATCCTCGAAGACACCGAAGAGCACATCGACCATCTGGAAACCCAGATCGGTCTGGTCGCCCAGCTGGGCGAGCAAAACTGGCTGCAATCGCAGCTGTCCTGATCGCTCCAGAAGCACAGGCCGCCGTCCCGGGAGGGGCGGCGGCCTTTGTACTTTTGGCGGCAAGGCCCTCAGTTTCAGGGGGTGCTTGCGAACATGATTGAGAAGTGTTCGCATTTGCGATAGAGTGGCGACGCCATCTGGCACTTTTCTGCCCACTTCTTCATGCCTTGCCGGCTCCGTGCCGGCAGCCGTCCCGCGCCATGATCGTCTGCCTCTGCCACCGTGTTTCCGACCGTGACATCCGCCGCCAGGTGGCCGATGGCGTGCGCAATTTCGAGGTGCTGCAGGACGAAACTCGGGTGGCCGCCGCCTGCGGCAGCTGCCTGGACTGCGCCCGTGAGGTGTTTGACGAGGCCCTGGCCCAACCCGCTTGCGCCGCCCGCTGCGGCGGCGCGCCCTTGCAGATGAGCGCCGGCAGCCAACCGCTGCGCCGCATGACGGTGCGCCCGGAGCTGCTCCTGCCCTGATGGCCGCCTGCGCACGGCCGCTGCAGCGCTGATCTTGTGTCCCCCTGAGCCGGCCGGCGGGCGAGCGCCTGTCGTCGGCTTGTCTTGATTCCGTCGAATCACTGACAAGTGCGCGTCATATGGGCTGCCTAGCATGGCCAGCTCATGAGCACCGCCATTCCCAACGCCTGCGAGCGCCGCCTGCCTGACGCGCCCCTCTCGCGAGCGAGGCAGGGCGCCGTCCTGTGTCTGGCCGGCTTGCTGGCGCTGTTGGCCCTGGCCCTGCGTGGCTCCGGCCGCGAGCCGCTCTGGCTGGCCCAGCTGCAGCCCACGCTGGCGCAGTTCTCGCCCACGCTCTGGTCCTTGCTGAGTGTCGCCGGCCTTGGCTGGGCGGCGCTGGGTTTCGTGTCGGTGCAGAAGCCAGCACTGGCGGAGCGCCTGTGGCCGACCGGCTTGTTTGCCTTGCTGGTCGGCGGCGTGCTGGCCCAGGTGCTGAAGAAATCGATCAACGCGCCGCGCCCACCCTCGGTGCTGGGTGCGGGCGAGCTCTGGGTCACCGGTGACCCGCTCTATTTCAACGCCATGCCCTCGGGTCACTCGGCCACGGCAGCGTCCTTGATGCTGCTGCTGTGGGTTCTGGCGCGCCCGCCTCGTTGGGGTCAGGTCTTGCTGATCTGGGCGGCGGTGGCCGTGGGCCTGGCCCGCATCGGTGTGGGTGCGCATTGGTCCAGCGATGTGCTGGCCGGCTGGGCCTTGGGTCTGGTGATGGGCCTGCTGGCCCTGCGTGTCGTGCCCCAGCCTCCGGCCTGGATGCAGGGGCCAGCCGGCGTGCGTGCCCGTGCGGCCGCGGGCCTGCTCAGCGGCTGCGTGCTGGCCCTCATGCCCTGGGGCTACCCTTTGGCTGAGAACGGCCAATGGCTGATGGGTCTGGGCCTGATCGCGGCCGCCGTCTGGCAGCTCTGGCGCCATGGTGTGCTGGCGCGACCGGCCGCCTTGCTGCGCATGGTGCTCGGCCTTTTTCTCCTGCTGGCGCTTCTGGCCTGGGCGGCGCCGCAGGTCGATCTGCAGCAATGGCAGGCTAGCCTGGCCCGCGTGGCACCGAGCGACTGGCTGTTGGCGAGCCTGGCCCTCTTGCTGAGCTTGGGGCTGCGTGGCTGGAGGGTGCAGCTGGAGTGGCGCGCGCGGCGCGCGCGCAGCGAACTGCCCGCGGCATCGCTCAGTTATGGCGCCAGCCTGCGCTTGCTTTTGCTCCACACCCTGGCGCTGAACTGGGCGCCTTTGCGCAGCGGTGAGCTGGGCTACCTCTGGCTGGCCCAGCGCCAGTACGGCGCCACGGCCGCGGAAGCCCTGGCCAGCCTGGTCTGGCTGCGTCTGCAGGATCTGCTGGTGCTGGGCAGCTTGAGCCTGGCGGCGGTGCTGGCCTGGTGGTTGGGGCAGGGGGCGGGCCTGGCCTTGCTGATGAGCGCCTTGTGCTTTCTGGCTGGATCGGCCCTTCTGCGTGGCGTGTTGGCCCGGCTGCAGCCCTCGACCCAGCCACAAGCCCTGCCCCAGGGGCGGTGGGCGCGCTTGCGCGCGGCCCTGGCCCAGGCGCCATCCCTGGGGGCTCAGCGCCCCATTGCCTTGCTCAGCCTCGCCAACTGGTGGCTCAAGTTGGCAGCGCTGGGCGGCTTGTTGATGGCCTTGCTGGGCGGCTCGCCCTTGCAGGGCTTGTTGGCGGCGATCGGTGGCGAACTGGGCGGCATGTGGCCGATTCAAGCCACTGCGGGCCTGGGCAGTTATGAAGCCGGCGTGGCCGGCATGGCCGCCTGGTTGGGCGTCGAGATGGCGCTGCCGCTGGTCCTGGCAGCCGCGCTGGCCGTGCACGGCCTGGCCTTGCTGCTCAGCACCGTGGCCGGCCTGCTGGTGCTCTTGTTCTACGGTTTCCCGGCCCGCGCGCCGGCGGCCACTTTGCGAGTCGCATGACGATGAATCCTTCTTCCTCCCTGGTTCTCGACCCGCCCCTGGGTGCGCTGCCGGCTGCCGGTGCTGATGCTGTTGGCGCAGCTGCAGGCAGTCATCCGGCCCACGCGCTCGAGCCGCTGCCCGCACACCGCCTCAGCGTGGTCGTGCCCATGTACAACGAGCGCGAGAACGCCGCGCCCTTGATCGACGCGGTGCAGGCCGCGCTGGCGGACTATGGCTACCCTTGGGAGCTGCTGGTGGTGGACGATGGCAGCCGCGATGGCACAGCAGCCCTGCTGAGCCAGCATGCCCGGCGCGTCGGCCCGCATATCCGCGTCATCCGCCTGGCACGCAATTTCCGCCAGACCGCGGCCATGCAGGCCGGTATCGACGCGGCACGCGGCGATGTCATCGTCACCATGGACGGTGACTTGCAAAACGACCCACGCGACATCCCGCGCCTGGTCGAGCGCCTGCTGCGCGAAGACCTGGATCTGGTGGCCGGTTGGCGCCAGCAGCGGCAGGATGGCCTCTGGCTGCGCAAGATTCCTTCGTTGCTGGCCAACCGTCTGATCCGCAAGATCACGGGCCTGCAGTTCCAGGATCTGGGTTGCAGCCTCAAGGCCTTCCGTGCGCCGGTGCTCAAGCAGGTGCGGCTGTACGGCGAGATGCACCGCTTCATCCCCGCCTGGCTGGCCACGGTGACCGCGCCCGAGCGCATGGCCGAGGAGCCGGTGCAGCACCATGCGCGCCTGCGCGGCCAGTCCAAGTACGGCATCTCGCGCTCGCTTCGGGTGGTGGTTGACCTGCTGGCCGTCTTCTTCTTCCTGCGCTTCGGCACCCGGCCGGGGCATTTTTTCGGCGTGCTGGGCTTGGGCGTGATGATGGTGGGCATGGCCCTGCTCAGTTATCTGGGCGTGCTCAAGCTGCTGGGTGAATCGATCGGCGGCCGTCCTCTGCTGCTGCTGGGCTTCTTCTCGCTGCTGGGCGGCTTGCAGTTCCTGACCACGGGCGTGCTGGCCGAGCTCCTGATGCGGGTGTACTTCGAGGGCCGTCAGGTGCGCCCTTACCAGCGTGCCCTGCACAGCGCCGACGCCGACCCCACCCCCGAGCGCGGCTGGAGCCAGGCCGCGCCATGACGGCACTCGCTCCTCAGCGCTTCAGCCTGTGGGCCTCGGGCGGGTGGGCGCTGGCCATGGCGGCGCTGTTCCTGCTGCGCCTGGGCGCGGCGCCGCTCTTCGATGTGGACGAAGGTGCGTTTGCCGAGGCCTCGCGCGAGATGCTGGCCAGCGGCGATTGGCTCCACACCACGCTCAATGGCCGCGATCGTTTCGACAAACCGATCGGCGTCTACTGGCTGCAGGCCAGCAGCCTGGCCTTGTTCGGCATCAACGAGTTCGCGGCGCGCCTGCCCTCGGCCCTGTGCGGCCTGGGCTGGGTGCTGGCCCTGGCCGGCTTTGCCCGGCCGCGCTTTGGTGACGCGACTGCCATGTTTGCCGCCACGGCCCTGGGCAGCAGCCTGGGTGTGCTCTTGATCGGCCGCGCGGCCACCGCCGATGCGCTGCTCAACCTGCTCCTGGTGCTGACCCTGCTGGACCTGTGGCGGCATCTGGAGTCCTCGGCCGGCAGGCCCTGGGCGCTGCGTCGAGCGGCCTTGTGGGCGGGCCTGGGCGTGCTGACCAAGGGGCCGGTGGCGGTCTTGATTCCCTTCGCCACCTTGTTGCTTTGGCTGTGGCGCCAGCAGGGCTTGCGGGCTTTGCCGCGCAGCCTGTGGCGGACCCTGGCCGAGCCCGGCGCACTGGCGCTGTTCTTCCTCGCCTGGGCGCCCTGGTATGCCTATGCCTTGCAACGCCACGGCTGGGCCTTCATCGATGGATTTCTGTTGCAGCACAATCTGCAGCGCTTCAGCTCACCGCTGGAGGGCCATGGCGGAGGCCCTCTGTACTACCTGCTGATGCTGCCCCTGCTGAGCCTGCCCTGGACGCCGCTGCTGGCTGCGGCCCTGCTGCAGATCCGCCGGCATTGGCAGCAGCCTTTGCCGAGCTTTCTGATCTGCTGGGCCGGCTTTGTGCTGGTGTTCTTTTCGCTGTCGGGCACCAAGCTGCCGCACTATGTGCTGTACGGCCTGACGCCCTGGCTACTCTTGGGCGCGATGTCCTTGAAGCCGCCCTTGAGCCGCGCCTGGCGCCTGGCACTTGCGCTGTCGGCCGCGGCGCTCTTGCTCTTGCTGGGCGGCTTGATGGCGGCGGCGGCTTCGGGCCGCTTGACGGCGGGCAAGACCGGTTTGTATGCCGAACTGATCGCCGCCGCGCCGGCCCTGCCGGGGCTGGCGCCCGCGCTGCTGGCCGTGTTGCTGGTGTTGCTGATGAGTCTCTGGCTCTGGCCACGGCTGAGCCTGCCCAAGGCGGCGCTGGGCACGGCCGTGCTCGCAGGTGGCTATTTGGTGGCCGTGATCGTGCCCTGGTGGGGTCAGGTCTTGCAGGGGCCGGTGCGGGCCGCTGCCCTGCAGGCGGCGCAGCGAGATCCGTCATGGCCTGGCCAGGTCTGGCTCTGGCGCAGTCAGACCCCAAGCTTTGGGTTCTACCGTCAGCAGCCCACGCCCGGCCTGCCCGAGCCACGGCCCGGCGACTGGGTCTTCACCCGCGCCGATGAGCTGAAGAGCGCGCCGCCGGCTGCAGCCTACGACATCATCCGCCCCGGCCCGGGCTATGTGCTGCTGCGTTGGCGGACGGAGGCCCCATGAGCTTCTGGACCAGCCCACGCGCCCGCCATCGTGAGATGCGCGCTTTCCTCGTCTGTCTGGTCGCAGCCCTGGCGGTGTTCGCCGCCTGGCCGACGCTGGACCTGAGCCTCAGCCGCAGCTTGTATGCCGGCCAGTTTGTGCATGCGGACAAGGCCTGGGTTCGGGCCATGTACGAGGCCGTGCCCTGGTTGACCCGCGCGCTGGCCTTTTACCTGCTGCTGCGCTTGCTGGCGGGCCGTTGGCGTTTGTCGCGGCCGGTCTGGCGGCGGTTGTGGGTGAGCTTGCTGCTGCTGGTGCTGGTGGTTGGCGCCCTGGTCCATGGGCCGGTCAAGCAGTTCTGGTCGCGGCCTCGGCCGGTGCAGGTGCTGGAGTTTGGCGGCAGCGAGGCCTACAGCCCGCCGCTGGCGCCGGCCGGCTTGAACCCCGAGCGCAAGCGCTATTCCTTCGTCAGCGGCCATGCCGCCTCCGGCTTTGCCTTGCTGGCACCGGCCTTGTTCGCAGCGCCCGCGCGGCGGCGCTGGTGGGGGCGGGCGGCGCTGGGCCTGGGGCTGCTGATCGGCCTGGGCCGCATCTTGCAAGGCGGCCATTTCCTCAGCGATGTGCTGTTCGCCGGCTTGCTGGTCTGGGGCTCGGCCCTGTTGATTCGGCAGCTGTGGCTGCTGGGCGGCCTGCGCCGCGTGCGCCCGGCACAGGCACGGGCCTGGATTCAGAGTTGGAAGAAGAGAACGGTATGACACGAGTTTCGAAAGGTCTGGCCGCCAGCCTGGCCCTGCTGCTGTGCAGTGCTCATGGCTGGGCCCAGGCCGAAGAAAGAGCCGCCCTCAAATCCATGGCCGTGGGCGGCAGCCTGATGAGCTGGGCCTGGCTGGCTTGGCAGGATGCGCCGATTGACTCGGCCTTGTGCGCGAATCAGGGTCCGCGCGGCCTGCGTTTCGATGCCGCCAAGGACCGCGAGCTGCGCGCCGCCAGCCTGGGCTGGCGCCTGGGCGAATGCATGGCCTGGCGTTCTCAGTCCAGCGCCCTCAGCCTGCAGCTGGCGCCACGTCTGCAAGTCGGGGCCTGGCAGGCCAGCCGCGGCGCGGCCTCGCGCCACCTGGTCGATGCGGCCTTCATCCCGGCCCTGCGCTGGGACCTGGGAGCGCCGGCGGCGGGCCTGCGCCTCGATCTCGAACTGGGCATCGGCGCCGGCTTCATCAGCCACAGCCGCATCGGCGCGCGTCAGAAGAGCACGAACTTCCAGTTCTTCGACGTCATGGGCCTGGGCCTGCGCAGCGCCGATGCGCGCTGGCGCCTGAGCCTGGACTACCGCCATGTGAGCAATGCCGACATCCGCAAGCCCAACCAGGCGGTGGACTTCATCGGTCTGAGTGTGGAAGTCCCCATGCCTTGAGTCGCCGGGGCGGGCCACAATCCGGCCCACACAGGAGACTTCGCGATGCAGGCTTTCGACTGGCAGAACCCTTACCCGAGCACACGCAGCCCGCTGTTCGCGCGCAATATCGTGTCCACCTCGCACCCGCTGGCCGCGCAAGCGGGCTTGCGCATCTTGGCCCAGGGCGGCAATGCGGTCGATGCGGCGATTGCCACGGCCGCTTGCATGACCCTGGTCGAACCCTGCAGCAATGGCCTGGGCTCGGACGCGTTCTGCATCCTTTGGGACGGCCAGCAGCTGCACGGCCTCAATGCCTCGGGCACGGCGCCCCAGGCCTGGACGCCCGAGCATTTCTTCAAGACCTACGGCGCGGATGCGAAAACCCCGCCCAAACGTGGCTGGGGCGGCGTGACCGTGCCCGGCGCGGTGGCCGGCTGGGTGGCTTTGAGCGATCGGTTTGGCAAGCTGCCCTTTGCCGATCTGATGGCGCCGGCCATCGAGATCGCCGAGCGCGGCTATGCCGTACCGGTGGTGGTCCAGAGCAAATGGGCCATGGCGGCGGAGCTGGCCGACCTGACCAGCCAGCCCGGCTTTGCCGAAGCCTTCTTGCCGCGCGGCCGCGCGCCCCAGGTGGGCGAGCTGTTCAAGTTCCCGGCGGCAGCGCGCACCTTGCGCCTGATTGCCGAGAGCAAGGGCGAGGCGTTTTATCGCGGCGAGGTGGCCGCGGCCGTTGAGGCCTTTGCGCGCAGCACCGGCGGCGCCATCACCGCGGCCGACTTTGCGGCCTACCAGCCCGAGTGGGTGACGCCGATTTCGCAAAGCTATGCCGGCCACGAGCTGCACGAGATCCCGCCCAATGGCCAGGGCATTGCCGCCCTGATCGCTCTGGGCATCCTCAAGCACCGCGACCTGCGCCGCCATGCGGTGGACAGCGTGGCCGGCCAGCATCTGCAGATCGAGGCCATGAAGCTGGCCTTCGCCGATGTGTACCGTTATGTCTCCGACCCGCGCAGCATGGATGTGAGCACGGCGGAGTTGCTGGACGAGCAGTACCTGGCCCGCCGTGCGGCCTTGATCGACCCGAATCGTGCCCAGGATTTCCAGTGCGGCAACCCGGTCAAGGGCGGCACCATCTACCTGACTGCAGCCGACGAGAACGGCATGATGGTCAGCTTCATCCAGAGCAATTACATGGGCTTTGGCTCCGGCCTCGTGCTGCCCGGTTACGGCGTGTCCTTGCAGAACCGGGGCCACTGCTTCACCCTGGAAGCAGGCCACCCGAACGTGGTCGCGCCCGGCAAGCGCCCCTTCCACACCATCATTCCGGCCTTCCTGACCCAGAACGGTCGGCCCGTCATGAGCTACGGCGTGATGGGCGGCAATATGCAGCCGCAAGGCCATATGCAGACTCTGGTGCGCATGCTGGACTATGGCCAGCAGCCACAGACCGCCTGCGACGCGCCGCGCTGGCGCTTCAACGAAGGCCTGTCGCTCAATGTCGAGCCGCACATGCCGGCGGCCACGGTGGCCGGCCTGCGTGATTTGGGCCACCAGATTGGCGACATCCACGACAGCTATCAAGACTTCGGCGCCGGTCAGTTCATCTGGCGCCTGGGCGACCCGGCGGTGGAAGGATACGTGGCCGCCAGTGATCCGCGCCGCGACGGCGCCGCGGTGGGCTTCTGAAACGAGGGTCAGGTCTTGCCCGCGTGCCGACCATGCCAGGCCTGATCGAGCGCCTGTCCCTGGGCTGGCAGACCGATCTGATCTTTGCCCGCTTCGACGGGCAGGTGATCGAGCGGCCCGATTGCCTGGTGCTGCGCATGCCCGGCAACCCGCTGTTTTACTGGGGCAATGCCTTGATCCTGCCCGAGCCGCCGCGCGATACCGAGCTGACGCATTGGCTGCAGCGCTTCGAAGAGGAGGTGGGCCAGCACACGCGCGAGTCCGGCCATGTGGCCATCGGCTTTGATGCGGCCGCGCCGCATGAGCCGCTCCTGAGCTGGGCAGCGGCCGGCTTCGAGATCTTTGGCAGCGCCACCCTGGCCGTGACGGCCGTGGCCTGGCGCCGCCCGCAGCGGGCTTTGGCGCCCGAGTTCCACATCCGCGCGCTGGACCTGAGGCAGGAGGGTGAACTGGCCGCCGTGCTCGATCTGCAGTGCGAAAGCAATGACGCGGGCTACGAGCCCTTCGGCTATCGCGTGCACCGCGAGCGCCAGATGCGCCGCTATGCCGCGATGCAGGTGGCTGGGCTGGGTGCATGGTTCGCCGTCTTCGCAGGCGAGCAGTTGGTGGCCGATTGCGGCCTGTTCCGTGCCACGCAGATCGGCCGGCCCGAGTTGGGCCGCTTTCAGCATGTCGGCACGCACCCGGCCTGGCGGCGCCGCGGCCTGTGCACGGCCTTGATCGATGCGGTGGTGGTGCAGGGCCTGCAGGCCTGGGGGCTGGAGCGCCTGGTCATGTGTGCCGACCCGGACGATGTGGCCATCGGCATCTACGAATCGCTGGGCTTTTCGCGCGCGCTGGCTGGCGATGTACGGGCCATCTGCGCGCAAAGAAGACCGACCCGGGACCAGGTGTCGAAACAGCTTTGAGGGTTCGCGCTGCGCCCCCGAGCTGCAGGGGGCGTGACCTCATGCACTTGCCCGGCGTCATGGCCCGCTGTTAGCATGGCCGCTCTTGATTCAAATCAGACCATGACCAAGCTCCTCGACCGCACCCGACGACGCACACCCCGTGCGGCGCTCGCCTGCGTGAGAGTCGCAGCCTGGCCCCAGGCTGCCGCCGACTGCCCGCATTGACGCGGCGCTGTTTCGGTTTTCTCCCCCCTCGGTGAGCCGCCGTGCCTTTGATTTGCCGGCCTGCTTCTTCGCTTCAAGCTCACCCTGTTCTGTCTTCTCTCGTGTGTTTCCCGCGTTTCGCCACCTTGGCGGAGTGCCCTGGTGTTGCCCCTGACCCCGCCCTGCGCGCGGGAGCCAGCACACCGGGAACCGTTTCGGAGTGTCTCTCTCATGGCTTCCCGCTTTTTTGCGTCCCTGTCGCGCCCGGGCCTCTGGCCGGGCTTGTTGTTCGAGCGAATGCGCCGCCTGCTGACCCTGCCGCCTGGCGATCTGCTGCGTGACGCGATCTACCGCCGGCTCTGGACTTCCATCCTGATCAGCTCCCTGGGCGGGCAGATCACGATGCTGGCCCTGCCGCTGACGGCGGCCGTGCTGCTCAATGCCAGCCCCACGCAGATGGGTTTGTTGACCTCGATGGAGATCGCGCCCTTTGTGCTGTTCTCCCTGCCCGGCGGGGTCTGGCTGGACCGCGTGCGCAAGCTGCCGGTGTATGTCTTCGGCGAGGCTTTTCTGGGCCTGGCCGTGGCCACCGTGCCCCTGGCCGCCTGGATGGGCTGGCTGACCATGGGCTGGCTCTATGTGGTGGGCTTTGTGCTCGGCACGGTCTACACCATCGCTGGCAGTGCCGCACAAATCGTGCTGACCCAGGTGGTCAGCCGCGACCGCCTGGTCGAGGCCCATGCCAAGAACGCGCTGGCCTCCAGCGGCGCCGAAGTGGCCGGCCCCGGCGTGGCCGGCGTGCTGATCAAGCTCTTGGGCGCGCCCATGGCCCTGGCGGTGGATGCCTTTCTGGTGCTGATCTCGGCCCTGATCCTGCGCGGCATCAAGGTCCAGGAGCAGCTGGCGCCGAGCGGGCAGGCCGATTTCTGGCGCGACCTCAAGGCCGGCGTGCAGTTCGTGCGCGAGCGTGCGCTGCTGGTCAGCCTGGCCTGCACCGTGGGCAGCTGGCAGCTTTGCTACAACGCGGCCCAAGTGGTGCAGATCCTGTTCGCCACCCGCAGCTTGGGGCTGAGCGCGCAAGAGGTGGGCCTGAGCTATGTGGCCCTGGGAGCCGGCACGGTGCTGGCCAGCGTGTTCGGTCACCGCATCAGTGCCAAGGTCGGGCCGGGCCCTTGCTTGGTGCTGGGCGTGGCCAGCTCGGGCTTCGGCTGGCTGCTGCTCGGTCTGATGCCGGCCAATGCCTGGGGCGTGGCAGCCTTTGCCTTCATGCTCTTCATGTTCGGCGTCGGTGCGGTGCTGATCTTCATCAACTTCCTGTCGCTGCGCCAGGCCGTCACACCGGCGCCCATGCTGGGTCGAATGACCAGCACCATGCGCTGGTTGATCTTGATTCCGGCCGGCCCGGGTGCGCTGCTGGGCGGCTGGCTCGGTGAGCATGTGGGCCTGCGTTCCTCGCTGCTGTTCGCGGGCGTGGGCGCGCTCTGCCTGGCCTTGATCGCCTGGCGCCACCCGGTCATTCGCGATGTGCGCGAGCTGCCCAAGGCCGAGGATCTGGAAGACCAGAACCCGCAAGGCGTGGCCGGCGCCAGCGGCCTGGCGTTGGACCTGGGGCCGAACAAATGAGCGAGGCAAGACCTGACCCCGCCGTTTCTGGGTCGGCAGTGCCCGACCCCATCCTGATCGAAGTGCCCGAGACGATCAGCACCGAGCGCCTGCTGCTGGCCGCGCCGCGGCCCGGCATCGGCCCGGCTCTGAGCGTGGCCGTGGCCGAGTCCATCGGCCTGCTCAGCCCCTGGATGCCCTGGGCCCAGCAGGTGCCCAGCTTTGAAGAATCCGAAGCGGTGGCACGCCGCCAGCAGGCCGACTTCATCGCCCGCCGCGATCTTTGCTACCAGATCTACGACCGCGCGCCCGAAGGCCGCCGCCTGCTCGGCGGCATCGGCCTGCACCGCATGGACTGGACCGTGCGCCGCTTCGAGATCGGTTACTGGCTGCGCGCCAGCGCCCAGGGCCAGGGCTTCATGAGCGAGGCCGTGACGGCCCTGAGTCGCATGGCCTTCGAGCAGCTGCGCGCCCGTCGGGTGGAGATTCGCATGGACGAGACCAACCTCGCCAGCCGCGCCGTGGCCGAACGCTGCGGCTTCGAGCTCGAAGGCATCTTGCGCTGCGACAGCCTGTCGCCGCAGGGGGAGCCGAGGAACACTTGCGTGTACGCACGCCTGGGCCTGTGATCGATGAGCGCTTCGGAATCGATCCGTTTTGACATGAGCGGCCCGCCGGACGCGGTGGCCTTTCAGCGGCTGTACGACAGCACCGGCTGGGCCGGAGGCGTGGAGCGGGAACCTTTGTTTTATGCGCGCGCCCTGGCGGGTTCCTGGGCGCAGTGTGCGGCCTATGCCGGTGAGGAATTGGTGGGCTTCGGGCGGGTGATTTCCGATGGTGTCTTGCATGCCTTCATCACCGAGATGATCGTGCTTCCGGCCTGGCAGGGGCAGGGCCTGGGCTCTCAGCTGCTCGATCGCCTGGTTCAGCATTGCCTGCAGCGGGGCCTGCGCGACATCCAGCTCTTCTGCGCCGAGGGCAAGCAGGGCTTTTACGAGAAGGGCGGCTTCACGCCGCGGCTGCCGGGCCGACCGGGCATGCAGTACACGCGATGTGCTGAGGCCTCTGAATCGCCCGAATCGCCAGCATCTCCTGAATAGCCCCGGCCCAGCGCGGCCATGCCTGCGAACCTATGCTGCTCGCTGAGCGCTTCAAGGACCCGCAGGCATGGACGACGACACGATAGGCAAGAGCTGGCACCGGCCCTCGCGGGCCCATGGCCATGAACTGCAGGCGCCAGCATCAGCCACCGAGCCCAGCCTGGCCGCAGCGCAGGCGCGCATCGCGGCGGTCGACCCGGCGGCGTATGCGCGCAGCCGCAATGCCCTGGACGGCGCGGTCACCGGCTTGTCGCCCTACCTCACCCATGGCTTGGTGAGCCTGGCCGAGGTCCTGGGTGGCGTGCAGCAGCGCCATGCGCTGGAGGTGCAGCACAAGCTGGTGTTCGAGCTGGGCTGGCGCGCTTACTTTCGCCACGTCTGGAAGCACCGGGGCGAGGCGATTTTTGCCTCGCTGCACGAAGGGCCGCTGCCCGATGCAGCCTATGCCCGCGAGCTGCCCGTCGATGTGCGCGAGGCCCGCAGCGGCGTGCCGGTGATCGACCAGGCGGTGCGCACGCTCTACGAGACCGGCCTGCTGCACAACCATGCGCGCATGTGGCTGGCCAGCTATCTGGTCCATGTGCGCAAGATCCACTGGCGCAGCGGCGCCGACTGGCTCTACGGCCATTTGCTCGACGGCGATCTGGCCAGCAACCACCTGAGCTGGCAATGGGTGGCCGGCACGGGCAGTCGCAAGCCCTATCTGTTCAATGCCGAGAATGTGGCGCGTTATGCACCCGCAAGCTGGCACAGCCCGGGCACGGTGATCGATGTCAGCTACGAGGCCCTCGATCAGCTGGCGCGTCATCCCCAGCCGGCGCTGCTGGAGGGAACGACCGAGCGGCCGGCCCCGACCGAGGTGCCGGCCTTGCTGTCCGCGCCACCCCCGGGTTTGGCGATTCAGTCGCCCGATGCGAGCCAGGTGGCTGGCCGCGAGGTGTGGCTGGTGCACCCCTGGAGCTTGGGCGCGCTGCCGGCCGACTTGCCGCCCGATACCCAGGTGATCGGCCTCTGGCTGCAGGACTTTCACCAGGCTTGGCCCTGGAGCGAGCGGCGCTGGCGCTGGGTGGCCGCACGCATGGCCGAGCTGGGCGCGGTGATGTGGTGGACGGATGCCGCGGCGCTGGAGCAGGCCTTGAGCGGCGCGCGCCGGGTGCGCTGCCGCGCCGAGCCGCATCTTCAGGCCTGGCTGCCCCGCTGGGCCGAGTGCCTGCCCGAGCCGGCGCTGTTTCCCGAGGTGACGCCCTGCTGTGCGTCCTTCTCGGCCTGGTGGACGCGCAGCACGCGTGGCCTCGCTACCGCCGATGACTTGTTGTCGAGGCTGCCGCGATGAAGCCCCAACCCTGCGAACAGACCAGTGATTCGCTGACCGTGCTTTTCGACGGCGCCTGCCCTTTGTGCCGGCGCGAGATCGCGCTCTACCGCGGCCAGGCCGAGGGCCAGGCGGTCTGCTTTGCCGATGTCAGCGACCCGGCTCAGGTCTTGCCGGCGGGGCACACGCAAGCAGAGCTGCTGGCGCGCTTCCATGTGCTGCTGCCCGACGGGCGCTTGCTCAGCGGCGCCGAGGCTTTTCTGGCCCTGTGGGCGCGGCTGCCCGGCTGGCGCTGGCTGGCTTGGCTGGGGCGGTTGCCTGGCGTGGCGCGTTTGATGGAGTGGGCTTACCTGGGCTTCTTGCGCGTGCGGCCGGCCGTGCAGCGGGGATTTCGGCGCTGGAAACCCGACTGAGCTGCGCGCGCAGGCTCAGTGGTCTGGCACGAAGCGATCCACCGCGTCGGTGATGATGCCGTCCACCCCGTTGGCCCGCAGCCAGGCCACGACCGATTCATCGTTGGCGGTGTAGACCAGGGCCTTCATGCCGGCCGCGTGGATGGCTTGCACGCGCGCCGCGTCCATCAGGCGGTAATTGGTGATGACGGCCACGCAGCCCAGGCTTTGCGCCTCGTCAAGCCAGCTTTCGCGCGGGCTGTCGAGCAAGAGGCCGCGCGGCACCCCGGGGGCGGTCTTGCGGGCACCTTCCAGGGCGACGGGCTCGAAGGAGCTGAACAGGGGCAGGAGCGCCTGCCCCTGTCCCTGGCCCTGCCACAGGCGCAGCACCTCGCGGCCCACGACCTGGCCGGTCAGGCGCTCCTGGCCCGGCGTGGGCTTGAGTTCCAGATTGAGGCCGAAGCGGTTGGCCTGGACGAAGTGGGCCACGGCCTCCAGGCTGGCCAGGGGTTCGCCCGCGTGAGCGCGGCTGTGCCAGCTGCCGGCGTCCAGGCGGCTCAGCTCCGACCAGCTCTGCGCGCTGGCCAGGCCCGAGCCCGTGCTGGTGCGGCGCAGGCTGCTGTCGTGCAGCAGGAAGGGAACGCCGTCCGAGCTGAGCTTCACATCGCACTCAAAGGCCCGGTAGCCATGGGTGGCACCGAGACGGAAGGCGGCCAGGGTGTTCTCGGGCGCCAGCTTGCCGGCGCCGCGATGGGCGATCCAGAAGGGCAGGGGCCAGGGTGTATTGGACGAAGTATTCATGGCTGCGGACTTGGTCTAGGGCGGCGCCATATTAGCCCTGGAGAGGGCGCTCCAGATGCAAGGCCAATCGGCGCCAGAGGCCGGGGCAAATGCTGCGCTGCGGTACGATCACGGCCCGAGCGCGCAAGGCCCGGCCGCGCGATCCGCCGGCGGTTGCCGGTGTGGCGCAGGGCCGGCCCTGACAGGCCTGGGCCACAAGCCCGTCGATGCCCTGGGTCCGTTCGTTCCAGCCAATTCCCCAGCCTTGTGGCTGGGCTTTTCGGGCGCCAGAGCCCGGGGGGCCTGGCCGCAGCCAACCAAGGGTGTGTCGCCCGCACCTGGCCGCCATGAATGCACCGCATCCGCTGATGCTTGAAGATCCTGCTGCCCCGAACGCCGCTGCCGATGCGGTTCATGCAGCATCCCCCCGCCTGCGCGAGATTCCCTACAACTACACCTCCTTCTCCGACCGCGAGATCGTCATCCGCCTGCTCGGCGAGCCAGCCTGGGCGCTGCTGGACAAGCTGCGCGAAGAGCGCCGCACCGGCCGCTCGGCCCGCATGCTGTACGAGGTGCTGGGCGACATCTGGGTGGTGCAGCGCAACCCCTATTTGCAAGACGATCTGCTGGACAACCCCAAGCGCCGCGGCCTCTTGATCGAAGCCTTGCAGCACCGCCTGAGCGAGGTGGAACGCCGCCGCGACCCCAGCACCGATGCCCAGCGCGATGCCGATGTCGGCCAGCTGCTGAAGGCGGCGCAAGAGGCGGTGCGCCAGTTCGCCAGCCAGTTCGAGCAGGTGGCCGAGCTGCGCCGCCGCACCATCCGCTTGCTGGGCAAGACCACGGCGCGCGACAACATCAAGTTCGACGGCCTGGCCCGCGTCTCTCACGTCACCGACGCGACCGACTGGCGTGTCGAGTACCCCTTCGTTGTGCTGACCCCGGACAGCGAGGCCGAGATGGCCCAGCTGGTCAAGGGCTGTGTGGAACTGGGCCTGACCATCATCCCGCGTGGCGGTGGCACCGGCTACACCGGCGGCGCCGTGCCCCTGGTCTGGAACAGCGCGGTCATCAACACCGAAAAGCTCGAAGGCCTGCGCGGCGTCGAGATGCTGACCCTGCCCGGCCTGGACCGCGAGGTGGCCACGATCTGGAGCGAGGCCGGCGTGGTGACGCAGCGCGTGTCCGATCTGGCCGAGCAGCATGGTTTTGTGTTTGCGGTCGATCCGACCAGCGCCGAGGCCTCTTGCGTGGGCGGCAATATCGCCATGAACGCCGGCGGCAAGAAGGCCGTGCTCTGGGGCACGGCGCTCGACAACCTGGCCAGCTGGCGCATGGTCACGCCTGAGGCCAAGTGGCTGGAGGTGACCCGCCTCAACCACAATATGGGCAAGATCCATGATGTGGAGGTGGCCAGCTTCGAGCTGCGCTATTTCGACGCCAGCGGCAAGAAGCTGGAGCGCAGCGAGCGCCTCGACATCCCGGGCCGCACCTTCCGCAAGGAAGGCCTGGGCAAGGATGTCACTGACAAATTCCTGGCCGGCCTGCCCGGCATCCAGAAAGAGGGCTGCGACGGCCTGATCACCAGCGCCCGCTGGGTGGTGCACAAGATGCCGGCCCATGTGCGCACGGTCTGCCTGGAGTTCTTCGGCAACCCCAAGGACTGCGTGCCGGCCATCGTCGACATCAAGGACTTCATGTTTGCCGAGGCGAAGCGCCCTGGCGGCGCGGTGCTGGCGGGTCTGGAGCATCTGGACGACCGCTATCTCAAGGCCGTGGGCTACTCGACCAAGAGCAAGCGTGCCCACCTGGCCGGCGCGTCCTCCAACGGCCTGCCCAAGATGGTGCTGGTCGGGGACATCGTCGGTGAGGATGCCGATGCCGTGGCCCGCGCCACCTCGGAGGTGGTGCGCCTGGCCAATGGCCGCAACGGCGAAGGCTTTGTCGCCATCAGCGCCGACGCGCGCAAGAAGTTCTGGCTCGATCGCAAGCGCACGGCCGCCATCTCCAAGCACACCAATGCCTTCAAGGTGAACGAGGATGTGGTGATCCCGCTGCCGCGCATGGGCGAGTACACCCTGGGCATCGAGCGCATCAATATCGAGCTGTCGCTGCGCAACAAGCTGGCCCTGGTCGGCGCGCTGCAGCAGCTGTTCAGCACCGCCAAGCTGCCCTTGGGCAAGAGCGACGACGCTGGCGAGATCCCCAGCGCCGAGCTGCTGGGCGACCGCGTGCAGCAAGCCCTGGCCCTGCTGGCTGAGGTGGGCGCGCAGTGGCAACGCTGGAAAGATGAGCTCGACCTGCCCCGCCCCGAGGAAGGTGGCAGTTACTTTGACCAGTTGCAAGACCACAGCCTGCGCGCCTCCTGGAAGACGCAGATCTTCAAGCCCCTGCAAGCCATCTTCAGCGGTGCGGCGTTTGCGCAGATCCTGGAGGAGTGCAAGCGCATCCACCAGGAGGTGCTGCGTGGCCGGGTCTGGGTGGCCTTGCACATGCATGCCGGCGACGGCAATGTGCACACCAACATCCCCGTCAACTCCGACAACTACGAGATGCTGCAGACGGCGCATGAGGCGGTGGGCCGCATCATGAAGCTGGCGCGCAGCCTGGACGGCGTGATCTCGGGCGAGCACGGCATCGGCATCACCAAGCTGGAGTTCCTCAGCGATGAGGAACTGGCCGATTTTGCCGACTACAAGCTGCGCGTCGACCCGGAAGGCCGCTTCAACAAGGGCAAGCTGCTGCGCCCCAAGGCATCCACCCACGGCACCTTTGCCGACCTGACCAATGCCTACACGCCCAGCTTCGGCCTGATGGGGCATGAGTCGCTGATCATGCAGCAGAGCGATATCGGCGCCATCAGCGACAGCATCAAGGACTGCCTGCGCTGCGGCAAGTGCAAGCCGGTCTGCGCCACCCATGTGCCGCGCGCCAATCTGCTTTATTCGCCGCGCAACAAGATCCTGGCCACCTCGCTGCTGGTCGAGGCCTTCTTGTACGAGGAGCAGACCCGCCGCGGCATCTCGATCAAGCATTGGGAAGAGTTCGAGGATGTGGCCGACCACTGCACGGTCTGCCACAAATGCGCCAACCCCTGCCCGGTCAAGATCGACTTCGGCGATGTGACCATGAATATGCGCAACCTCTTGCGCAAGATGGGTCAGAAGAGCTTCCGCCCCGGCAATGCCGCGGCCATGTTCATGCTCAATGCCACCAACCCCGAGACCATCAAGATGGCGCGGGCCGCCATGGTGGGCGTGGGCTTCAAGGCCCAGCGCCTGGCGCACGATGTGCTGAAGACCTTTGCCAAGAAGCAGACCGAGGCCCCGCGTGCGACGCTGGGCCCGGCGCCGATCAAGGAACAGGTCATCCACTTCATCAACAAAAAGCTGCCCGGCGGCCTGCCCAAGAAGACGGCGCGGGCCCTGCTGGACATCGAGGACAAGGACTACGTGCCCATCATCCGCAACCCGGCCGCCACCACGGCCGAGACGGAAGCCGTGTTCTATTTCCCCGGCTGTGGCTCCGAGCGCCTGTTCAGCCAGGTCGGCCTGGCGACGCAAGCCATGCTCTGGCACGCCGGCGTGCAGACCGTGCTGCCACCGGGTTATCTGTGCTGCGGCTACCCGCAGCGCGGCTCGGGCCAGTTCGACAAGGCCGAGAAGATGATCACCGACAACCGGGTGCTCTTCCACCGCGTGGCCAACACCTTGAACTACCTGGACATCAAGACCGTGGTGGTTTCTTGTGGCACCTGTTACGACCAGCTGCAGGGCTACAAGTTCGAGGAAATCTTCCCCGGCTGCCGCATCATCGACATCCACGAGTACCTGCTGGAAAAAGGCATCACGCTCGGCAGCGACAAGAGCTACCTCTACCACGACCCCTGCCACAGCCCGATGAAGCTGCAGGAGCCGATGAAGACGGTCAAGGCCTTGGTCGGCGACAGCGTGGTCGAGAGCAAGCGCTGCTGCGGCGAGAGCGGCACCCTGGGCGTGACCCGGCCGGACATCTCGACCCAGATCCGCTTCCGCAAGGAAGAAGAGTTGCGCAAGACCGAGACTCAGCTGCGAGAGAGCGGCAAGGTCGCGGCCGCCGAGAACCTGAAGATCCTGACCAGCTGCCCGAGCTGCCTGCAAGGTTTGAGCCGCTACGGCGGCGACCTGCAGAACGGCCTGCTCGAAGCCGACTACATCGTCGTCGAAATGGCCCGCCAGATCCTCGGCGAGGACTGGATGCCGCAGTATGTGGCCCAGGCCAATAACGGCGGGATTGAGCGGGTTCTTGTTTGAAGGTGAACAGGTGAATGGTTCACCCGGCGCGCAGCGCCCTTCACCTGTTCACGCGTTCACTCCGATTCGTTCGCGCACTCATTCCGCCGACAACTTCCGCTCCCGGATCAGCCGGTGCCAGGTCTGGGTTTCCTGCTGCACGAAGCGGCCCAGGCTGGCCGCGTCGCTGGGCGTCACTTCGAGCCCGAACTCTTCCAGCCGCGCTTTCAGCTCCGGCAGCTGCAGGGCCCGGCTCAGCTCGGTGCTCAGGCGTGCCGTGATGGGCTCGGGTGTGCCGCGGGGCAGGAACAGGCCTTGCCAGGCCGAGACATCCACGCCCTTGAGGCCCAGCTCATCGAAGGTGGGCACATCGGGCAGCTGCGCCACGCGCTTGCCGCTGAGTACGGCCAGGGCGCGCAGCTTGCCGCTGCGGATTTGGGGCAGGCCCGCGGCGGTGTCGAGGATGGCCATGGGCACCACGCCGGCCAGCAGGTCTTGCACCGCATTGGCCGTGCCGCGGTAGGGCACATGGACGATGAAGCTGCCGCTGCGCTCCTTGAGCATCTCCATGGCCAGGTGGTGCGGGCTGCCCACGCCGGGTGAGGCGTAGCTGAACTTGCCCGGGTTCTTCTTCACATCGGACAGCCATTGGCCCACGCTGCTGAAGCCGGCCTGCGGGTTCACCACCAGTAACAGGGGGAAGCGGGCCATCAGGCCCACGGGCTGCAGGTCGCTGGGCGTGTAGGCCAGCTTTTTGTACATGGCGCTGTTGAAGACCATGGCACCGTTGTCGCCGCTGAGCCAGGTGTAGCCGTCTGCTGGCGACTTGGCCGCGGCGTCGGTGCCGATGCTGCCCCCGGCGCCGGGCCGGTTGTCGATGATGATTTGCTGGCCGAGCTGCTTGCTCAGTTGCGGCGCCAACTGGCGTGCCAGAAAGTCCGAGCCGCCGCCGGCCGGGTAGGCCACGATCCATTTGATCGGGTGGGCGGGCCAGCTGCCGGCATTGCCGTTTTGCGCCCAGCTGCCGCCGCTGCTGCCCAGCAGGGTCAGTCCAGCCAGTGCCGCCAGGGCTAGGCTCCAGCGGCGCCTCTGTGCTTGCGGGCCGCCAGGATTCTTCTTCGTCATCGGGGTCTCCTCATCTGCATTGCTACAGTCGGCGCATCTTAGTCAGCCCCAGCTCGCCGATATGTCCGCCCCTCTCAGTGATTGCCCTTTGTGTCGTGATGCGCTGCTCGCTGCGCCCGAGCCGGGTGTGGAGCTGCTGCTGCAGCGGCCACGCTATCGCGTGGTACGGGTGCTGGATGCGGACTTCCCGGCCTTCTACCGCGTGATCTGGCAAACCCATGTGGCCGAGTTCAGTGATCTGCCTGCGCCCGATCGCCTGGTCTGCATGGAGGCGGTCACGGCGGTCGAGCAGGCCTTGCGCAGCCAGTTGCAGCCCACCAAGGTCAACCTGGCCACCCTGGGCAATGTGGTGCCGCATCTGCATTGGCACGTGATCGCGCGTTTCGATTGGGACACGCATTTCCCCGCGCCCATCTGGGCGGCCGCGCAGCGCGGCGCCGATGCCGTGCGCCTGGCGGCTCTGCGCCAGGCGCTGCCGGCTCTGGATGCCGCGGTGCTGCAGGCGCTGGAGTCAGTGCCGGGCTGATGCGCCCGTCCCGCAGCGCCCTTGGCCGCCGGCCCGCCCCTGCAAATGTCGCCTGAAATCGGTGGCTCTGCCTAGCCCCGGAATGCCCCCATGGGCCACGCTCAGCCCCGACCTAAACTCGGCCGGAACTCTAAAAAGACAGCGGGCGGGCGGGCGAGACAAGAACGGTTGGGTCTGCGATGGCAGTAGATGCAGAGGCGCCCGGCGCTCCGGATAGGCGTGGCGCGCTGGACGAGGTTTCCTTGACGCAGGCCGAGGCCTTGATTGCGGACGAGGCTTTTGATGCTGCGCTACAGCACACGCGGGCGCTGCTCGAGCGCTTGCGTGGCCGCGAGGCCGAGCCGGCGGTGGCCGAGCTCGCGCGCCGCATCTACCAGCTCCGGGGCGATTGCCTGACACGGCTGGACCGCTTCCCCGAACTGCTGGCCGATTGCGCGGCCCGCATGGACCTGCTCTCGGTCGATCAAGCCTCGGTGCAGCGGGCCGAGCTGATGATCAAGATGTCGTTTGCGCATGCCAATCTGGCCATGCCCGAGCAGGCTTTGCGCTCGGCCCATGTGGCCTTGCAGGACGCCCTGAACCTGGGCCAGCGCCTGCTCGCGGCTCAAGCCCTGGAGCGCCTGGCCATGGCCTACCTGTCCATGGGCGACGGCGTGGCCGCCGAGCGTTTCATGTTTGAGGCGCTGGAGCACAGTGATGCCAGCAGCCCGCCGCAAGAGCG
The DNA here is from genome assembly GCA_002255955.1 of Burkholderiales bacterium PBB2. Lineage (GTDB taxonomy): Bacteria > Pseudomonadota > Gammaproteobacteria > Burkholderiales > Burkholderiaceae_C > Paucibacter_A. The sequence goes on from NKIM01000022.1 coordinate 45,402, forward strand.
CCTGCGCCGCGTCTCCAATGCCGTGCATCTGCTGTGCACGCTGCACGATGCCTATCTGGACATGGGTTTGCCGGCCTTGGGTGAATCGGTGCTGGCCCGGGCCCAGGGCCTGCCGGCCAAAGCCGAAGCCCTGCTGCCCACGGTGCCTGGCCGTTACCTGGTGTGCATGTGGCTGGCCAATCAGGCGCGCTGGCTGCGCCGCCGAGGGCAGCGAGACCAAGCGCGGCGCGCTTTTGAGGCCTGCCTGGCCCAGGCGTTGAAAGAGGGCTGGCAAGCGGTCAGCCGGCCGGTGCAGCTGGAACTGGCACTGATGGCCGAGCAGGTCGGTGACTTGCAGACGGCGCTGGCACTTTTGCGCGCTCTGTTCGAGCCCGAGAGCTTGCGTGTACGCGATGTGGTGGCGCTGCCGGCCTACCGCATGCGTGAGCGCGTCTGCCGTGCGCTGGGGCACGGCCTTGAGGCCGATCAGGCTTCCGAGCGGCGGCGCACCCGCCAGGCGGCGCGCCATCAGGCGGTGCTGGAGGCCGCGGCGCACAACCACCACCATGGCCAACTCATCCTGTCCACCCTGGCGGCGGCCGAGCGGCAGCGGGTGGATGCCGAAATTCAGCGCCTGCGCAGCCAGCATGCCGCCGGCACCATCTTGCGCATGCCCGATCAGGACGATTGGTTTCGCCCCGATCTGCCCTGAGGCATCAGGGCCAAGAACTTCAGGCCGCGGCCTGTGCCTGGGCTGGTTGACTCACCAAGCCCAGCTGGCCGAACAAGTCCTTGGGGTCGGCCATCTGCGGGATCAGGCTCACGTCCTGGCCCAGGCCCAGCTCGCGGGCCAGGTCGCGCAGCAGGCGCAGCATGGAGTAGTCCTCCAGCGCAAAGCCCACCGAGTCAAAGAAGGTGATTTCTTGCTCGCTCGCGCGGCCGGCGCACTGGCCCTTGAGTACGCGCCAGAACTCGGTCACCGGGAAATCGGCCGGCATCTGCTGCACATCGCCTTCGATGCGCGATTGCGGCTCGAACTCAACAAAGACCGTGGCCATCTCCAGCACGCCGCGGTGCATCTCGGTCTTGCCGGGGCAGTCGCCACCGACGCCGTTGATGTGCATGCCGGGCTCGATCATCTCGGGCGTCAGGATGGTGGCATTGGTCTTGTCGGCGGTCACGGTGGTGACGATGTCGGCGCCGCGCACAGCCTCGGCCGTGCTCTTGCAGGCGATCAGGCGCAGGCCGGGCAGGGCGCTCAGATGGCGCTGCAGCTTGGCGGTGGCGGCCGGGTCGATGTCGAACAGGCGGATTTCGTTGATGCCCAGCAGGTGGTGGAAGGCCAGGGCTTGGAACTCGCTCTGTGCGCCATTGCCGATCAAGGCCATGCTGCGGGCGTTCTTGCGGGCCAGCTGCTTGGCGGCCATCAACGAGGTGGCGGCGGTGCGGATGGCGGTGCTCAGGGTCAGCTCGCTGAGCAGCTCGGGCCGGCCGGTGGCCACATCGGCCAGCAGGCCCACGGCCATGACGGTGGGCAGGCCGGCGCGGGTGTTCTTGGGGTGGCCGTTGACGTACTTGAAGCTGTAGAGGCTGGCGTCGGCGATGGGCATCAGCTCGATCACGCCATCGGGCGAGTGGCTGGCCAGACGGGCGCATTTGTCAAACTCGTTCCAGCGCAGGTAATCGGCTTCGAGATAGCCGACCATGCGCTTGAACAACTCGGCCATGCCGAGGGTTTGGGCCATTCGGGCGACGTCGTGCGTGTTCAGCAAAGTGGTCATGGGAGGTCTCCGTTGTTCTGTTGAGATGGATTCTTCCCAAGCTCGCTGCTAGCGAGAAGAGCAAGAACTGATCAAAAAGTGATGGGTTTCTGCCATTTCGATAGACATAATTGGCGAAATGGCAATTGAGCGAGGTCAAGGCGCGGGAGGCTGTGCGCTTTCCGCCCCTGTTTCCTGCGTTCTTGCGCCACCGATGGTGAGGCTGCAAACCCGAGATTTCCTGTGATGGACACCCTGGATCAACAACTGCTCGCGCTGCTGCGCCTCGACGCCCGCGCCACCGTGGCCACCCTGGCTGCCAAGCTCAAGGTCTCGCGCGGCACGGTGACCAACCGCATCGCCAAGCTGGAGGACGCCGGTGTCATCGTCGGCTACACGGTGCGCCTGCGGCCCGATGTCACGCCCAACGAGATCTGCGCCTGGATGAGCATTGCCGTGGAGGGCAACAAGACCCGCGAGGTGATCAGCATCCTGCTGGGCGAGCCCGGCGTGGCCGGCCTTTTCGACACCAATGGCCGCTGGGATCTGCTGGCCGAGCTGCGCGCCGCCACCCTGGCCGAGCTGGCCGATGTGCTGGAGCGTGTGCGCCTGATCAAGGGCATCGGCGCCACCGAAACAAGCATTCATTTGCAGACCTACAAAGCGGCCTGAATCCCGGGCGGCCATGTACATTCACAGTTGGCCCCGGGCTGTGGAGTTCGGCACTTGGGGCTCTGGGCGCTGGCTTGCGCCCGGCATCGGCTTGCAGCGTACAGCCTCACGATGAGCGAAGACTTGTTGCCCCCAGATCCCGCGCCGAGTTCCGACGTCAACCGCCAGCTCGAGCTGGCCTTGCGCGAGCGCGACATCATTCTGGCCAGCGCCGGCCTGGGCATCGTCTACGTGCGGCAGCGCGTCATCCTGCGCTGCAATGGCCGCTACGCCGAGATCTTTGGCTATGCCGATGCCAGCGAGCCGCTGGGCCGCAGCAGCGTGGAGCTCTACCCCGATGAGCCGGCCTTCAAGCAGCTGGGCGCCGAGGCCTACCCGGTGATGGCCTCGGGCCAGCGCTACAAGACCGAGCGCCTGATGCGGCGCCGCAATGGCGAGCTGTTCTGGGCCAGCATGACGGGCCGATTGATTGCGCCCGACGACCCGGCGCAGGGCTCGATCTGGATCGTCGACGACATCACCGAGCAGCGCCAGGCCCAGGACGCCCTGGCCGCGGTGACGGCCGAGCTGCAGCTGATCCTGGAGCATTCCATGGTCGGCATCGTCTTCCTGCGCGACCGGCGCGTGACGCGCTGCAACCGCAGCTTCGAGGCCTTGTTCGGCTACGAGCATGGTGAGCTGGACGGCAGCTCCTCGCGCCAGTGGTACCTCAGCGATGCCGATTGGGAGGCCGCCGGCCAGCGCTGCTACGAGCCCTTCAAGCAGGGCCGTGCGTTCGAGGGCGAGATGCTGCTGCGCAAAAAAGACGGCACGCCGGTGCACTGCGAGGTGCGCAGCAAGGCCATCGACGTCAGCGACCTTTCGCGCGGCTCGATCTGGATCACCATGGACATCAGTGCGCGCAAGAACGCCGAGGGTGCTTTGGTGCAGGCCAAGGATGAGCTCGAACACCTGATCAAGAAACGCACCCGCCAGCTGCAGCAGACCGTGCTGGCCATGGAGCAAAAGGTGCTGGAGCAGCAGCGCGCCGAGGCCCACATCCAGCGCCTGGCCCATTTCGACGCGCTGACCGGCCTGCCCAACCGCGTGCTGCTGGCCGAGCGCTGCCACCAGGCCATCGAGATCGCGCGCCGCCATGGCGAGAGCCTGGCCCTGATTTTTCTCGATCTCGACCATTTCAAGAACGTCAACGACTCGCTCGGCCACCGCTTCGGCGATGAGCTGCTCAAGACCCTGGCGCGCCGCCTCAAGACCGCCGTGCGCGAGCAGGACACGGTCTCGCGCCTGGGCGGCGATGAGTTCATCCTGGTGCTGCCCGGCACCGACAACACCGGCGCCGGCCATGTGGCCGAGAAGGTCATGGAGCTGGCCGCCCAGCCCTTCCAGATCGAGCAGCACGAGCTCAATGTCACGCCCTCGATCGGCATCGCCATGTACCCCTCGGATGGCAGCGATTTCGACGCCCTGTGCCGAAGCGCCGACATCGCCATGTACCGCGCCAAGCAGGACGGCCGCAACAGCTTCCGCTTCTTCACCAGCCTGATGCAGGCCGAGGCCCGGCGTGGCCTGCAGCTGGAGAACTCATTGCGCCGCGCGCTCGAGCGCGACCAGCTCAGCCTGGTCTACCAGCCCCAGGTGTCTCTGGTCAGCGGCCAGGTGATCGGCGCCGAGGCCTTGCTGCGCTGGCGCCACCCGGAGCTGGGCGAGGTCTCGCCCGCCGAGTTCATCCCGGTGGCCGAATCGACCGGCCTGATCGTGCCGATTGGCGAGTGGGTGATGCGCACGGCCGTGCAGCAGCTCAAGGCCTGGATGGCGCAGGGCATGGCGCCTCTGGTGATGTCGGTGAATCTGTCCTCGGTGCAGTTCCGCCACAACGACCTGCCGGGTCAGATCAGCCGCATCCTCGATGAGGCCGCCCTGCCGGCCGAGCTGCTGGAGCTGGAGCTGACCGAGGGCGTGGCCATGCGCGACCCGCAGGGCGCCATCGCGGTGATGAACGATTTGCACCGCCGCGGCATCCGCCTGTCCATCGACGATTTCGGCACCGGCTACTCCTCGCTCAGCTATCTGAAGAAGTTCCGCGTCTACAAGCTCAAGGTGGACCAGAGCTTTGTGCGCGACCTGGGCGACGACCCGGAGGACCGCGCCATCGTCAGCGCCATCATCAGCATGGCCCACAGCCTGGGCCTGCAGACCATTGCCGAGGGGGTCGAGACCCTGGAGCAGATGCAGTTCCTGCGCAGCCAGGGTTGCAAGGAGGTGCAGGGTTATCTGTTCAGCCGGCCGCTGCGCGCCGAGGAGTTTCCGGCCTTTGTGGCCGCCGGCACCCGCGTGCTCGATGAGCACGCGGAGCTGTGGCATTACGCGATCTGAGCGGGTGCCACTTCAGGGCCGTGCTTCCAGCTGATGCTTGGCCGGCCCGGCCAGCAGCGGCGTGGGCCGGGCGCGCATGAAATCGGCATGGCCGGCGCCGTAGTAGGGCGAGAGCGGATGGCCGCTCTGGCCGCCCGGCATCGACAGCAGGCCCTGGGCCTCATGGCCGGGCGCCACCACCAGGCGCTGCGACTGGCCGTGGCGCTGCTGCATGACCTGGGGCAGATTGCCGTCGCCGTCCATGCCCTCGACCGGCATGTCCAGCCAGCGGCTCAGAGCCGGAATCGCGCGTGAAAGCACATGCTGGATGCGCGCCGGATTGGCCTCGCCCCAGGTCGCCTCGGCCAGAGGGCGGCGTTGCTTGCCGCTGCCCTGGCTCATCTCGGCCATCGCCGCGTCGATCTGGCTCAGCTCGACGGCCTCCCAGCTGCTGAAGCCCGGCGGCAGCAGATGGGCCGGGCGCAGCTCCAGGGCCTGCACCGCGCTGTACTCGAAGTTCTTCTTCCAGCCGATGCGGGTCTTCTCGTCGCCCTGTAGCTCGTTGCCCAAATCCTTGCCCAGCGCGGCGCGGCTCCAGGCGTCCCAGAGGGCGTCCAGGCAGCGCAGGCGCACGCTGCGCGCCAGGCGGTAGCCGGCCTGGTCGGCGGCGGCCTGACCGTTCCATTGCTGGAGCAGGCGTAAGGCCTCGGCCTGGGCGGCGGTGGGCGTGGCGCTGGCGGCCAGCCGGGCCTCGGCACGGCGCGCCCAGCTCTTGATGAAGCGCGCCTCATGGTCCAGCTGGATGGCGGCCAGGCTGGCTTCGTCATGGCGGGGCTTCTCGCTCAGGCGATCACGCACCTGCTGCGCACGGGCGCCGAGGTCAAAGCCGCCATCACCGATCAGCTCGCCCCAGGCGCCAGCGGCCTGGCGGTTGTTGGCCGTCCAGAGCTGGCCCTGGCTGGGGTTCTTGATCACCGGGTAGTCGGCCGGCGCCAGCCAGCCGCGGGCCGGGCTGTCCAGGCTCTGGAATCTGGCATAACGTTCACCCAGGCCGGAGCCGCTCCAGAGCCGGCCGGCCACGGTCCAGGCGATCTGGCCTTGGCGGTCGGCCACCAGCAGGTTCTGGTGCGGCAGGCCGGCACGCTGGGCCAGAGCGAGCACCTCGTCCACGTTGCGCGCCTGCAGGAACTGATCCAGACCCAGGTTGTAGGCCTCGCCCTGGTGCGCCGCCCAGCGCAAGGCATAACGCTGGCCTTGCAGCGTCTTGGCGATGGGGGCGCCGTCCACCTCTTGCACGCGGAAGGCGCGCGCGAGCTCGCCCTTGACCTCGATGCGCTCGTTGAACACACGCAGGCGCTCGGCCGGAATCTCGGCCGGCAGCGCAATCCAGTCGAACCACTGGCCGTAGGCATTGGTGAAGCCCCAGGCCACCTGGCCGTTGCTGCCCACCACCAGGCTGGGTACGCCGGGCAGGCTCAGGCCGGCGGCGCGCAGCGCGCCCTCGCCACGGCCCAGCTGCAGCTGGGTGCGGTACCAGATGCTGGGCACCGAGAGGCTCAGGTGCATGTCATCGGCCAGGATGGCGCGGCCGTCGGCCGTGCGGCTGCCGGCCACGGCCCAGTTGTTGCTGCCGACCGGGGCTTCATCGAGCGATGTCGCACGGGCCAGCGCTTCCGGCTTGTGGGCCGATTTCTGCAGATTGAGCAGCTCGGGGCCGGGCAGGGGCAGGGGCAGGGGCGGCAGCTGGCTGCCGTCGAGGGCGGCGTCCCAGCGGCCACCCCGCGGGTGCAGCCAGTCGAACAGCGTGTCGCCCGCCTTCTCGCGCAGCAGGGCGCGTTCAAAGCCGCCCTGGATGCCCCCGCTTTGCAGCATGGTGAACATCTCGCCAATCACCAGCAGGGAGTCGACCGGCGTCCAGTCCTGCGGCTCGGCGCGCAGCAGCAGGTACTGCCAGGGCCGCACGCGCAGGGCGGCCAGGCCGGCGTTGACGCCGCTGGCATAGGCTTGCAGCAGGGCGCGATCGGCCTCGCTCATGCCGGCCAGGCGCTCACTCAGGCGGGCGCGCAGGCGGTGCAGGCGGCGCTCCTGGTCGCGCTCCACGGCCTTGGGGCCGAACAGGGCAGCCAGCTCACCGGCGGCCGAGCGTCGGCTCAGGTCCATCTCGAAAAAGCGCTCCTGGGCATGAACAAAACCCAGGCCGCGGGCCAGGTCCAGGCGGTTCTCGCCCTGCAGCACGGCCGTGCCCAGGCTGTCACGCGCCACGCTCAGCGGCGCGCTCAAACCGGGCAGCTGGATGCGGCCATCCAGCTGCGGCAGGCTGGCGCGCAGCAGGGCCCAGAGCGTCATGGCCAGCAGCCCGGCGATCAGCAGCAGGCCGAGCAGGCTGCGGCGCAGCCAGCGGCGCCAGCGCGGCGCGGCGGGACGGGAAGGCAGGGTCGGGGCGGCAGACAAGCTCATGGTGAAAGGACAGCGTCGGTACAGCAAGAGGAGAGACGAAACGGCCCGAGCAAGAAAACACCGGGCCGGGGCGCGATTGTGGCCGCGCCGGGTGAGGCCGGCCTTCGGGGTTTTGCAGGGTGTCGGGGCACACGGGCGGCGCTAGCGGGCGCCCTCCTAGAATCCGCGCCATGTCTGCGATCTCCTCCAAGTTCTCCTTCTTGTTCCCCATGCTGCGCGCTGTGGCACCAGCCCGTCTCGGTGCCGCCCTGCTGGTCCTGACGCTGGCCGCCTGCTCGCATGTGCCCTTGATCGGCTCTGGCCCGGCCCCGGCGCCCAGCAGCCCCAGCACGCCGGCGCCGGCCGATCCGGTGGCGCCCGTGGTGGTGCCGGTCGTGAAGGCGCCCCCCGTGCCGCCCAAGATTGGCCTGGCCCTGGGCGGCGGCGCGGCGCGTGGCTTTGCCCACATCGGCGTGATTCAGGTGCTGGAGGAAAACGGCATCAAGGTCGATCTGGTGGCCGGCACCTCGGCCGGCAGCCTGGTGGCGGCGCTGTACGCCTCGGGCATGAGCGGGCGCGAGCTGGCCACGCTGGCCGAGACCATGGACGAAGGCGCCATCACCGACTGGGCCTTCCCGACCCGCGGCCTGATCCGCGGCGAGGCCCTGGCCAAGTATGTGCGAGAGAAGACCGGTGGCAAGAACATCGAGCAGATGCGCATCCCGCTGGGCGTGGTGGCCACCGATTTGTCGGACGGCTCCGGTTCGCTGTTCCGCCGCGGCGACACCGGCGTGGCGGTGCGGGCCTCCAGCTCGGTGCCGGCGGTGTTCCAGCCGGTGCGCATTGGCAACCGAGACTATGTCGACGGCGGCCTGGTCGCCCCAGTGCCGGTTCGCTATGCGCGCCAGATGGGTGCCGAGCTGGTGATCGCGGTGGACATCTCCTCGCCGCCGGAAGAAAAACCCGGCACTGGCGCCATCCCCATGCTGATGCAGACCTTTTCCATCATGGGCCGCAGCATCAACAATTTCGAGCTGCGCGAGGCCGATGTGCTGGTGCGGCCCAAGCTCGATGGCGTGGGCAGCGCGGACTTTGGCGCCCGACGCCGCTCCATCCAGGCCGGCCGCGAGGCGGCGCAGGCCGCCTTGTCGCAGTTGCGTGCGCGCATCGCTGAAAAGACCCGTTAGGCCTCAAGACAGCCCCAGGCCGGAGTGGGGCGCTCAGTCTCGGCTAGGCTAGGGGCCTCGCCTCCCGGCATCTGGTGCATCGCCCGTGACCCAACCCGATTCCGCCACGCCCTTGTTCCCGCTGCAGTCGGTGCTCTTTCCCGAGGGCTATTTGCAGCTGCAGATCTTTGAGCCGCGCTATCTGGACATGGTGCAGCGCTGCTGGCGCGAGGGCCGGCCCTTCGGTGTGCTCAGCTTGATCGAAGGCGGCGAGGTGCGCCGCCGCGACCCGGCGCGTGGCGAGGCCTTTGTGCAGGAGCGGTTTCAGAGCGTGGGCACCCTGGCCCGCATCGAACATTGCGAAACGCCACAGGCCGGCTTGATGCGCATCCGCTGCCGTGGCGGCCAGCGCTTCCGCCTGCTGTCCAGCGAATGCCTGCCCGGCGGCCTGTGGGTGGGGCAGATCGAGCCCTTGGCCGAGGACGCCGCCGTGCCCGTGCCCACGGACCTGAAGGTCACCTCCACCCTCCTGCAAAGCCTGCTGCACAGCCTGGAGCAAGGCGCTGCCGCGGTGGATGTGCCGGTGCAGCCCCCCTACCGCTGGGACGACAGCGGCTGGCTGGCCAACCGCTGGTGCGAGCTGCTGCCCCTGCCCCCCGAAGAGCGCCAGCGCCTGATGCAGCTGGACAACCCCTTGCTGCGCCTGGAGCTGGTGGCCGATCAGCTCGATCAGCCGGGGGTGTTGGCGGGGCGGGCTTGAGCTTTCGCCCCTCACTTGCCTTGCTGTGTTCGGAGCGGCTTTTGGGGTGCAACGTGAGGCCCTGCAGCCCGCGCCGCCACCGGGCTCATGGTTCCGGGGTCGGCCCTGACGGGCCGACTTCCCTGCGCTGCTCGCACCTCGGGGCTGGCGCATAACTCACTCCGCTCACTGCGTTCGCTTCGTTCAGACAGAAGCGCCAAGTCAGAACTTGAAGCGCGCGTGTACGCGCGCGCCCCGAGGCGCTGTGCTGCTCGGCCCGGCACAAATCGCCCGGCAGCGGCACGGGCTGCAGGGCGCTTGCATCGCGGTCGATGTGCCCCATCAACGGTGGAACACGCCACCTCCGTAGGTGGCTCGGCCCGCCGACGGGCGATTTGTGCGCGGCCGAGGGCGCAGCGGAGCGGCTCAGGCGCGTGTACGCACGCGCTTCAAGCTCTGACTCGGCGCCACCTGTTTGACCGCAGTGAGCGCAGCGAACGGAGGGAGTTTGGCGCCGCTGAGCCGCGCAGTGAGCACCGAGGGGAGTCGGCTCGCAGAGCCGACCCGCGAACCATGAGCCCGGTGGCGGGCCGAGCCACCGCAGCGAGAAAGAGAGCTGCGTTCAGTGCGAAGGAGATCCGTCATGTTCCTCCACCTCAGCTGCCTGACAGACGAAAAAAAGCCCAGCGGATGCTGGGCTTGAAGGGCACGTTTGGCAGCCGGCGGGGCCGGCCTCAGCGGTGCCGAGGAGACAACTGATGCGAGAAGGCTCAGGCGGCAGCGCGCTTGGAAGCGCGGGTGGCCGTTTGGGTGGCCTTGACGGCGCTGTTGGTGGCGGCTTCGAAGTTGGCTTCGGCCACTTCGGTGGCTTGCTTGGCCGCCTTTTGCACGGACTCGAAAGCGTTGTTGGCGGCGGCGACGGCGCTCTTCACCAGGGCGACGGCGTTTTCGGTGCCGGCCGGTGCGTTCTTGGCGGCGTTTTCGACCACGGCCGAGAACTTGGCTTGGATGTCAGCCAGCTGGGCTTCAGCCACCTTGGCCACTTCGGCATTGGTGCTGGAGGCGATGTCGTACAGATGGCGGCTGTAGGAAGCGGCCTTCTCGGCGCTGGGCTGCAGCAGGGCGCTTTGCAGGGCCAGCAGCTCTTGAGCGTCCTTCACCGACAGGGCGGCTTGGGTCGACTCGACGGCTTCGCTCAGGGCGGTTTTGGCCACTTGCAGGTTCAGTTCGACCAGCTTTTCCACGCCTTCGAAAGCCTTGTTGGTCAGGCCAAACAGGGTTTCGACATTGGCTTTGTGGGCGGCGATGATTTGTTCGGTAGTCAGCATGGAGCACTCCTGATGGGGGGTGACCCCCGTTGATTCGATGGATGAAATCGTTCGACAGCGATAAATGTTGCACTGCAACAAAACGAAGTATAGGGATGCCGGGCGGCTTTGCAAGACATTTTTGCTGCGGCGCAGCAAATTAGGGGGATTCGCCGGAATTCCTGCCTTCTTCCGCAGCTTGGCGCCGCGCGGTGACGCCCCCATGACAGGCACGGAATGCCACCGCCCGCTATGGTGTGCACCCATGCAGGCCTTTCATTCCGACGCCCATTCCCTGGCCTTGCCGCCGGGTCACAGCTTTCCCGCCAGCAAGTACCGCCTGCTGCGCGAGCTTTTCGAGGCCGAGCCCGGTCTGCTGCGCATGGCGCCGGCGCCGGCTGCCAGCGAGGCGGAACTCTGCCTCGTCCACACGCACGAGTACGTGAACGCGGTGCTGCAGGGCCAGTTGAGCGCGGCCCAGCAGCGCGAGATCGGTTTCCCCTGGTCGCCCTCGATGGCGGCGCGCTCGCTTCATTCGGTGGGCGCCAGCATTGCCGCAGCCCGCGCTGCCCTGGCCGAGGGCGTGGCCGCGAACATGGCCGGCGGCACCCACCATGCCTTTGCCGACCGGGGTTCGGGCTACTGCGTCTTCAACGATGTCGCGGTGGCTGCGCGCCTGATGCAGCAGGAGGGGCGGGCGCAGGCGAGGCCGGGCGACTCGCGGCTTCGCGTGCTCGTCATTGATCTCGATGTCCACCAGGGCAATGGCACGGCTGCCATTTTTGAGGGCGACGACAGCGTATTCACCTTCTCCATGCACGGCGCCAAGAATTTCCCGGCCCGCAAGGAGCACAGCGATCTCGATGTGGAGCTGCCCGATGGCTGCAGTGACGAGCCCTACCTTCAGGCACTCGACCAGGCGCTCGAAGAAGTTTGGGCTCGCCATGCCGCCGCAGGCGCCCAGCCCGGCCTGGCTTTCTACCTTGCCGGCGCCGACCCGCACGAAGGCGACCGCCTGGGCCGCCTCAAGCTCAGCAGCGCCGGCCTGCTGGAGCGCGACCGGCGCGTGCTCTCCGCCCTGCGCGAGCGTGGCATCCCCGTCGCCCTGAGCATGGCCGGTGGCTACGGCCACGACATCGCCACCACGGTGGCGGTGCAAGCCAACACGCTCAACGAAGCGGTCAGGGCCTGGACGGGGTGGCGGACGCGCTGAGGACGTCCACCGGATGCTTTGTTTCTTTGTGGTTGAATTTCTCCCAATCCTCAGCCCTTGCCCTTTGTCGTTTTCCAACCAGGACGCTGCGCGCGCTTTATGACCTCACCCAATCTGTTCCAGCAACCCACGCCGGCCGACACGGCGGCCGTGGACACCGCCATCGTGACCCGGCGCTCCATGCGGGCGTTCTTGCCCACCGAGGTGGCGCCGAGCGAGATCGAGGCGATTCTGCAAGTGGCGGCACGGGCGCCGTCGGGCACCAACACCCAGCCCTGGCAGGTGCATGTGCTGACCGGCGCGGCGCGTCAGCGCCTGGTCGATCGCATCCAGAAGGCCTACCTGGATCCGGCCGAGCTGGCGACCCACAGCGAGGAGTACGCCTACTACCCGAATGAATGGGTCTCGCCCTACATCGACCGCCGCCGCAAGGTCGGCTGGGATCTGTATGGCCTGCTGAACATCGCCAAGACCGACAAGGCCCGCATGCAGGCGCAACATGCGCGCAACTTCCAGTTTTTCGATGCGCCGGTCGGCCTGATCTTCACCATCGACCGCGTCATGCAGCAGGGCAGCTGGCTGGACTACGGCATGTTCCTGGAGAACCTGATGGTCGCGGCGCGCGGCCGCGGCCTGCACACCTGCCCGCAGGCGGCCTTTACCCAGTTCCATCGCTTGATTGCCGAAGAGCTGCAGCTGGCGCCCAGCCAGATGGTGGTGTGCGGCATGGCGCTGGGGCACGCCGACCCGGCGGCGGTGGAAAACAGCCTGCTCACCGAGCGTGCGCCGGTGGCCGAGTTCACGCGCTTTTACCGTGACTGATCGCCGCGGCCTGGAGGAGCGCGGCGGGCCAAGCCGCCGCGGGCTGCTGTGGGGTCAGGTGGTGCGTCGCGGCAGCCTGGCCCTAGCCATGGCGATGTCCGCCGGCCCGGCCCTGGCGGCCGATCTGGACGGCAGCCGTTTCGGCGCGCTCTGGGGCCTGCCGTTTGCGGGCCTGCTGCTGTCCATCGCCCTGATGCCCCTGCTGGCACCGGCGATCTGGCACCGCCATTTCGGCAAGATCAGCGCTGGCTGGGCTCTGACCTTGCTGCTGCCGCTGCTGGCGCGTGAGGGCGCCGGCACGACGGGCGGCGTGCTGCTGCACACCGCCGTGGCCGAGTACCTGCCCTTTGTGATCCTGCTGACGGCGCTGTTCACCACCGCGGGCGGCATCTTCATTCGCGGCAATCTGCATGGCAGCCCGGGGCTCAATGTTGGCCTGCTGGCGGTGGGCGCGGCCCTGGCCAGCGTGATGGGCACGACGGGGGCATCCATGCTGATGGTGCGGCCGCTGATCCGCGCCAACGACAACCGCCGCCATAACGTCCATGTGCTGGTGTTCTTCATCTTCATCGTCAGCAATGCCGGGGGCGCGCTGACGCCGCTGGGCGACCCGCCGCTGTTCCTGGGTTTTCTGCAAGGCGTGAGCTTTTTCTGGACCCTGCAGCATCTGGCACCGCACACCCTGTTCATGGTGGGCAGCCTGCTGGCCATCTTCTACGGGTTGGATCGCCATTTCTACCGCCGCGAAGGCGTGCTGCCGCGCGACCCCACGCCGGACGACCACCGCTTCGGCATCGAGGGCGGCCTGAACTTCGCCTTGCTCGGCGTGGTGGTGGGCCTGGTGCTGATGAGCGGGCTGTGGAAGCCGGCGCACCCGGGTTGGCATCTGGGTGGTGTGAGCCTGAGCCTGCCGGCCCTGCTGCGCGATGGCGCCCTGATCCTGGTGACCCTGGCCTCGGTCGTGCTGACGCCGCGCGATGTGCGTGCGCGCAACCAGTTCTCCTGGGCGCCCATGCTGGAGGTGGCCAAGCTCTTTGCTGCCATCTTCGTCACCATGGCGCCGGTGCTGGCCATGCTCAAGGCGGGCGAGCAGGGGGCCTTTGCCGCCGTCACCCGCGCCGTCACCGCGCCCGATGGCCAGCCCATGCCCTGGGCCTACTTCTGGTTCAGCGGCCTGCTGTCGTCCTTTCTGGACAACGCGCCGACTTATCTGGTGTTCTTCAACCTGGCCGGGGGTGATGCGGCGCAGCTGATGACCCAGCTGGCGCCCACGCTGGTGGCCATCTCGGCCGGCTCGGTGTTCATGGGCGCCAACAGCTACATCGGCAATGCGCCCAACTTCATGGTCAAGGCCATCGCCGAAGAGCGCGGCATCGCCATGCCCAGCTTCTTTGGCTATATGGCTTGGTCGGGCGCGGTCTTGATTCCCTTGTTTCTTGTGATGAGCCTGATCTGGTTCTGAGGAGTGTTGTTCTTCATGTCGAACCTTGCCGCCCCCAAACCTCGCGTGCTCTTGGCCCGCCGTATCTTTCCGGACATCGCCGCGCGCATGGCCGAGGTTTTTGATCTCGACTACGCCGATGACGATGAGCCGCTGAGCCCCGAGGCCTTGCGCCAGCGCCTGCAGGGCAAGCTGGGGCTGTTCGCCTCGGGCACCGAGCAGATCACGGCCGAGCTGCTGGACGCCTGCCCCGAGCTGCGCGTCATCAGCCTGATGACCGTGGGTTACAACAATGTGGACCTGGCCGCTTGCAGCGCGCGCGGCGTGCGCGTCAGCAATGCGCCCGATGTGCTGACCGAAACCACGGCCGACTTTGGCTTTGCCCTCATGATGGCCGCGGCCCGGCGCATCAGCGAGAGCGAGCATTACCTGCGCCGAGGTGACTGGAAGCAGTGGCGCGTGGACCTGTTCGCCGGCGCCGACATCCACGGCGCCACCCTCGGCATCCTGGGCATGGGCCGCATCGGCCAGGCCATCGCACGGCGCGGCGCCCTGGGCTTTGGCATGCCGGTGATCTATCACAACCGCAGCCGCCTCGCCCCCGAGCAGGAGGCACCCATCGGCGCCCGTTGGGTCAGCAAGGAGGCGCTGCTGCGCGAGGCCGATCACCTCGTCATCGTCGTGCCCTACACGCCGGCGTCTCACCACCTGGTGGCCGAGCAAGACCTGGCCCTGATGAAGCCCAGCGCCACCCTGACCAATATCGCCCGGGGCGGCGTGGTGGACGATGTGGCCCTGGCCCGCGCGCTGCAGCAAGGTCGACTGGCCGCAGCCGGCCTCGATGTCTTCGAGGGCGAGCCCCAGGTGCACCCGGACCTGCTGGCCTGCGCCAATGTCGTGCTCACGCCGCATATCGCCAGTGCCTCGGTGCCGACGCGGCGGGCGATGTGCGAGCTGGCCGAGGCCAATTTGCGGGCTGCATTCAGCGGGCAGCCGATGCCCACCTTGCTCAACCCTTGAGCCGACTGTCGCTCCGCGCACAGCGCGCGGAGCGTGCGTCCGGTTTGAGCTGAAGACAAGGCAGAATCCTCCGCCTGTCGCATCCGCTGAGATGCGCTGATAAAAAAGAAAACCAGGAGGGTCACATGCTTTGGAACAAGGGCAAGAAAAGCGATCGATACGCCCGGCGCGCACCCGCTGAGCGGCGGGACGCCGCGGCTTGGCCGACATGGTCTGCAGCCGCGATGCTGCTCTTCAGTCTGGGTGGCGCGGCCCAGGCCGAAACTGCCGAAGCCAGCGTAGGCGCGACGAGCCCGGTGCCGCGCACCGTGGCGGTGATCTCGGCCATTGGTGATCGCATCACCATCGTGCGCCAGCGCGAGCAGACCGGCTCCCATCTGGCGCCCTACACCCGCAAGGAAGTGCGGCTGGACCCGGTGACGCTGAATCGCCTGGTGTTGGACGGCATCGATGAGGGCTTCAATCAGAGCGAACCGCAAACCCGCCGTGTGCTGCTGGACTGGCTGCCGCCTGAAGAGGCCATGGCCTACGTCGACGAAAAGCGTTATGTCCAGCGCGAGGAGCGCCTGGAAGCCCTGCTGATCGAGCACCTGCGCGCCGTGCCGGAGCGCAGCCAGTGGGACGAGATCGTGGCGGTCTTGCCCAAATGGCATATGTCCAGTGTCAAGGGCATGGGCGAGCGCCTGGCCGGCATTGGCATCTATATTCAACCGCTTGCCCGCGAGCGTTACACCGGCCTGGAGTCCTCGGGCAATGGTGATCTGAGCCTGCAGGCTGAAGGCCAAGCCGATGGTGACTACCAGACCGTCGACCCGAAGACCGGCGAGAAGGGCGCCAGCTCGGTGTTCGTGGCCGTCTACATGTACTTCCAGACGGTGACGCTGGATGCGCGCACCCTGGCGGTCAAGAAGCGCGAAGTGCGTCGCGACAGCGTCCGCTACCACGACCCGAACTCGACCGCGATCAACATCGGCCGCATGTTCGATTCGGGCTTCCTGTCTCAAGCCCTGAGCAACGTCGTGCAGCGCTCGTCAGAGCGCGCCGTGACCGGCGACGTCATCGTCAGCCCGGCCCGCAAGCTCGAAGCCCCGGCCGAAACGCCAAAACCCTGAACGGTGGCGCCTGGTCCCGGCGCCCGCCCCGCTCACTGCCCCTCGGGCGGCTGCCAGAGTTCGATGCGGTTGCCGTCGGGGTCCATGACCCAGCCGAACTTGCCGTACTCGGATTCATCCACCTTGTCGTCGACTTGGCAGCCCTCGGCCCGCAACTGGGCCAGCAGGGCATGCAGATCGGCCACGCGATAGTTCACCATGAAGGGGGCAGGGCTGGGGTCGAAGTAGGTGCTCGCGGCATTGAAAATGCTCCAGACCGTGGTGCCCTGGCCCTCAGGGTTGTGTTCGCCGCGCCAGCGAAAGGCCGTACCGCCCCAGGCCTCGACCGGGATGCCCAGGTGGTGCCGGTACCAATCGCGCAGCCGTTCGGGCTGGCTGGATTTGATGAAGATGCCGCCGATGCCGGTGACCCGGCTGGGGCTGCTGTCGGGCGTGTCGCTGCTCATCTGGGCTTGCCTCGCTGGAAATAGTGCTGTCGTGATTCGGCCTCAGTTTTTGGCTTTGGCCTTGGCCTTGACGGTTCGCACCGCAGCCTTGGGTTTCTTGACCTTGTTGCTGACGGGCTTGGGGGCTGCCTTGGCTGTGGCCTTGGTTTGCGTCTTCTTGGGCTTGCTGGCCTTCTCCGCCTTTTCGGCTTTCTCGGCTTTTTCGACCTTGGCCTTGCTGCTCTTGGCTTTATTGCTCTTGCTCTTGCCCGCTGCGGCCAGCCCCGCCATCGCCGCCATGTCAGGCATCTCGCGGCTGCCCGCTTCTGCCTCGCTCAGGATCGCCAGTGCCTTGGCGTAGAAAGCCTTGCGGTCTTCGAGGCCGCGGTTGCCGCCGTTGACGGTGTAGCTGATGAACTCCACCGGCGAGAGGTCGAGTACCGCGCCTTTGTATTTTTTCTTCAGCCGGTCGCTGTCCGGGTGGTTGGCGGCGTCGTTGAGGTTGCGGGTCAGCCAGTACTCGCAGGCGCTCCAAACCGCCATCTCGGGCTCTTCCAGCAGCTCGGGCTTGTTGATGAACAGATCGCGCGATCCCTTTTTGATGCCCAGCTGCAGGTAGTTGGCCCGCCCCGTGGTCTGAAAAATGCCGCGGCCACGGAAGCGCACCCCGTCACCCGCCTGCGTATTGCCCAGATCGGCCCGGCCCTCGTAGGCACTGCCCGAGGCGTACTCGCGCAAGGTCTTGAAATGGTCGGTCTCATGGCAGGCCTGGGCCAGGAAATGCGCGTACTCCTGGGCCGTGTCGATCTGGTACTGCGGGCACAGCTGGTTCATCCACTCGGCCAGAGCCGGCATCAGGGCCGTTTTGCGTCCAGCGATCTGGGCCAGGTGTTCTGCGGTGATGGCAAGTGTCATGGCGGTGGGGCTCCGGGTGATGGGCTGGCGGTTGCCTGTGCTTTCGCTCAGGGCCGGTCTCGCAGTGCGAAGGCATCATCGGGGGCGCGCCGCGTTTGACCAACCCCTAAGCTCGTCACCTCACGGTGTTGAGCAGCAGCTGAATGCGGCACGTTTCCGTATTCAGCGTGCCCAGGTGAAAGCGGCCCGGGCCTTGCAGCAGGGTGTGGTCTCCGCTCCGCAGGTGTCGATCCTCAAGCCGGCCTTCCTGGGTCAGCCAGAGCTGACCGCGTTGAACTTGCAGACGCGCGCGCTCGTGGCGCCGCAGTTGCAGTTGCTGGCAGGCTTGGTCCGGCAGCAGGTCTTGGGTTTGCGACTGTGAACCTGGCAGCGCGGCTTCAAGGTCGGTTCGGAGTGAGGTGTCCATGGCGATCAGCTTAGGCAGGCCAAGGCTGGCGCAACAGCCACAAGGCCAGGCTGATCTGTACCGTACAGAGCACTGGAAAGTCGCACTGTACTGCTCGTGCCCACCCGCATCTGTATGGCTCTTGCGTACTGCCAAGCCTTCAGAATAGGGTGATGAAAGCAGCCGACCCGCACGACCAGTACGACCCGAAGGACCCCAGCGAAGCAGCCCTTGGCGATACTGGCCGGCAGCCCTCGCTTTATGTGCAGCTTGCTGAGAAGCTGGCTCGCGCCATCCGTGCTGGCACCCTGGCGCGCGGTGAGCGCATGCTCTCGGTGCGCGAGCTGGCCCGGCAGCAGCAGGTCTCACAGTCGACGGTGGTGCAGGCCTACCGCTGGCTGGAGGATGCTTTGCTGATCCAGGCGCGGCCACGCTCGGGCTACTTCGTGGCCCAGCGACCCAAGTCTTTGCCGGAGCCGCAGACCTCGCGCCCGAGCCGGCTGTCGCGCAAAGTGCATCTGGACGATCTCGGCCAGCAGGTGCTACGCCTGTCCGTGGCGCCCGACATCATCAGCTTTGGCGCCGCCGCTCCCGAGCCCGATTTGTTCGACCAGGAGCGTGTGCGCCGGGCCTTGATTCGCACCGTGCAGCGGCACCGGAATCTGCTGTGCAGCTATCAGCTGGGCAGCGGCCAAGAGGCGGTGCGCCGTGCCGTGGCCCGCCATGCGCTGGGCATGGGCTGCGAGCTGGAGGCCGATGACATCATCATGACCAACAGCTGCCTGGAGTCCATCACCCTGTGCCTGCAAGCGGTGACAAAGCCCGGTGATGTGGTGGCGCTGGAATCGCCGACCTACTTTGGTTTCTTGGAGATTCTGCAGAGCCTGCATCTGCGGGCCCTCGAGATTCCCACCCACCCGCGTCATGGGGTTTCCCTCGACGCGCTGCAGCTGGCGCTGGAGACCCAGCCGGTCAAGGCCGTCTTGCTGGTGCCTACCCTGTCCAACCCCTTGGGCTGCTCCATGTCGCTGGCCGACCGTCGCCGCCTGGCGCAACTGGTGCAGTCGCGCAATGTGGCCTTGATCGAGGACGCGGTCTACAACGATCTGGCCGAGCAGGAGGACAAGCGCCGCGCGGTCAAATCCTTCGATCGCAGTGGCCAGATCATGCTGTGTGGGTCCTTCAGCAAGACGATGGTGCCTGGCTTGCGTCTGGGTTGGGTGGCCGCAGGGCGCTGGACGCCGGGCCTGCGAAAGATCCAGACCGTGCAATCGGGTGTGCAGACCGCTGTGCTGGAGCTGACCTTGGCCGAGCTGCTGGGCCAGTCGGGCAATGAGGCCGCGCTGCGCCAGCTGCGTGCCACCCTGGCCCAGCGCGTCGATCTGGCGCGCCGCCTGATCGCCGAGAGCTTTCCCAAGGGCAGCCGCATCACCGACCCCGGCGGCGGCTTCATCCTCTGGGTGGAGCTGCCCACAGGCATCGACGCCCTTCATTTGTACGAAGCCTGCCTGGCCGAAAACATCTGCATCGCCCCGGGCCAGCTCTTCAGCGCTGGCCCGCGTTTCAAGCATTGCCTGCGCCTCAGCGTCGGCGGCCGCTGGGGCCCGGCTCATCCCCAGGCCTTGCGCCGCATCGGCGAGCTGGCGCGTGAGCTGCTGGAGCGGGGCGCGCTGTCGCAGGCGGCTTGAGTTTCAGGCCTGGAAGTTGTGGGCGAAGGGCTCACAAGCCGTGCCCTGGTGAAAGCGCATCTGCCAGACCGTGCCCACTTGTTGCCACAGAGAGCTTCGTTGGCTGTGGCGTTGGACCTGCTTTTGCGCGTCGATATGGGCCGAGCGGTAAAGCAACAAGGCCAGGTCGGGCGCCAGGATTTGCAGCTCGAAGTCTTGCGCGTGGATGCGCGGTGCCGGGGAGTCCTCGGGCTCCGCGCTGAGCAGGTGCGTGAGCATTTGCTGCAAGTCGTAGCGCCGGCCCGATCGGCCGATCTCCAGGAACTCCGTATGCAGCAAGCGGCCTAGAGCCGCCGGGTCGTTGCGCACATTGGGCTCATGCAAGGCTTGCTCCTGCTGACGCAAAAGTTCGAACAGCGTGGGTGAACGATCCGGCACCTTCATTCCGTCACCACCCGCGCCGAATCCGGCAACCCAAACACCCGATCAAACGCCCACGTGAAGACAATCGCGTAGACGAAGAAAAACGCCAGGATGGCCAGGTCGGCGATCAGGGCTTCGAGCAGGCTGATGTTCAGCCACCAGGCCATCAGCGGCACGAGGAACAGCACCAGGCCGCCCTCGAAGCCGATGCCGTGCAGCAGGCGTCGCCCCAAGGACCGGCCCTTGACCACTTGGCGCGCCTCCCAGCGCTCGAACAGGGCGTTGAAGACATAGTTCCAGGCCAGGGCGATGCTGGACATGGCCAGGGCCAGCAGGGCCGACGATTGCAGCGAGGTGGCAAACATCCAGGCCACGGCCGGGCCGACCATGGCCACGGCGATGGCTTCGTAAAGAACAGCTTGAAGGACGCGGCGTTGAACAGGGCTCATGGGCCCGAAGTGTCGCAGCTGGGCGCGCTGATACCCGCACTGATGCCTGCAGTCGTGTGCGAGGGCTGCAAGCCAGGGCTCAGCCGTCCCAGGTCCCAGCAGCCCATCGCAAAACCCAGGCCGGCCGCTCCCCAGACCGCGGCTGCCACCACTTCGAAGGTGTTGATCAGCTGCGGCCAGCGCAGGGCTGCAAGCGGCAGCGTCAGGCTGCGCAGCAGGCAGACGGTGGCGATGGCGAACAAGCCCAGGCGCAGCAGCGGCAGGCCGCGCACGCGCCCCAGGGCCGAGAGCGCATAGGCCGCACACAGCGCCATCAGGCCCGCGATCACCAGGCTGCCGACGGGCGCCAGCCAGGTGCCTGCGCGCGCCGAGGCCACCACGGCCGGCGGGGCGCCGAAGAACTCGAACCAGCTCGGCCCGCCGGCGATGGCGGCGATATGGATCAAGGCGCTGGCCGCAGCAATCATGGCCGCCACGTGCAGGCCGTGCCTGGCGATAGGCTTCCTCACCATCATCGTCAACGTCGTCATCATCAATTGCCGGCCGTCGAGTTCACGGGCGGCTGCGGCGAACGGGCTTTGGGCGGCGCCTCGCGCCACAGCCCGCCTTCGCTGAAGCATTCCCAGCCCCACTTGAGCCAGCGCAGCAGCGAGGCCGCCAGCCACAGGGCCCAGAGCAGCATGGCCAGGCGGTACAGCCACAGCGGCGCGCTGATCACCCAGGCTTGGGCCGTGCCGGCGCTGGCGCTGAAGCGGTCGGCATACCAGCTGAGCAGGCTGGCATGCGAGTCGTGGCCGGTGATCATCAGATCCGGCAGGCCCAGCAGGCCGACCTGCAGCGCCTGCAGCAGCACGGCCACAAAGCCCAAGGCCCAGAAGCCCAGCAGCACTTGCAGGCCGATGAAGGGGCCACGCGCCAGGCCGGGGCCATGGCGCTTGCGCAGCAAGAGCAGCAGAAACCCAGCCACCACCCAGGCCAGGCCGGCCAGGCTCACCGGCGCCAGACCCAGGCCCAGCAGCAGCCAGGCCGAGAGCTTCAGCGGCAGGCCCGGCACGCGGCTCAAGCCCAGGGCCAGAATCGCCACCGCCAGCAGCGCGCCCCAGAACAGCACGGCCGGGCCCAGCAGCGGCCCGCCCAGGGCCAGCACGATGCGGTCGCCCGGCACATGGATTTGCAGGCTGTCGTTCACACCGGCCGCGCCCAGCTGCACGCTGGGGCTGCGGAACCACCAGCCCATGCCGCCATCGTCGGCGCGCCAGCGCAGCTCCAGTCGGTGCTCGCCCGGGGTGATGGGCAGCTGCAGGGCGCCGTTCTTGGCTTGCAGGGGCAGCTCGGCGCCGTCCAGGCTCAGGCCTTGCAGGGCCGCGCCGGCGGGCAGCTGCAGGGTCTGCTGGCCGCCCAGGCTGGAGCGCAGGGTGGCGCTGAGCTTGAAGTCGCTGCTGCGCGCGCCGGGCGTCACCTCGGTCAGCACCTGGTCCCAGGTCAGGGTGGGGCCGGCCACGCCAGCCGGTCTGCTCAAATTCAGCGTCAGCTGCTCGCCGGGCCAGGGCCGCCACAGCGGCTGCCAGCGCCCGCCTTGCTGGTGCACCACCGGAGCCAGGCCCTGGTGCTCGACATGCCAGAGCGTCGAGGCATCCAGCGTCCACTGCTCGATCTGCTGGGTGGCCGGATGGCTTTTCAGCGTCAGCTGCGCTTGCGGGCGCAGCTCGCTGTCGAACTCCAGCACCTCGGCAGCGCCCAGCTGCACGCTGGCCAGGCCCTCGCTGATCTGCACGCTGTTGTCCTGCACCGCCTCACCGGGCAGCAGCTGCCACTGCACGCGCAGCGGCGCGCGGCTGGGGGCGATGCGTTCGATGCGGGTGTGCACGGTCCAGCGCAGACCCAGCTCCAGCTGGCGCTGGATGCGCACAAAGGCGGGCAGGGCATCGCGCGGATTGTTCTGCGCCTCGGCACCGCCGGCGCTGCCCTTGTCTTCGCCCGCGCTCTGCTCGCGCAGCAGGCTCAGCGCCGCGCCGGGCAGGCCCTGGGCATTGAGGCCTTGCAAGCGCCAGCCGCGCAGCTGGCTCTTCAGCTCTCGCACCGGCAGGGGCAGGCTGATGTCCAGCTCCTGCACCGGCGTGGCGCCCAGATCGGCCTCCATGCTGATCTGGCTGATGCCGGCTTTCAGGGCGATCCAGAGCTGGCCCTGGGCATCGCGGCGCAGCGGCGCGGGCTGGCCGTCCAGCAGCACCTGGCTCGGTTGCCAGGCGCCGGCCTGGCCGGGCAGGGGCAGGGCCACATCGGCCTGCGCATGGGCCTCCAGGCGCAAGAGCACGCGCGAGCCTTCGGCTTGCAGGTTCAGGCGCGCCAGCTCGGCGCAGCGCGGCAGGCAATCGGGGGCGGGGCGCAGGCGCTGGCGCATCTCGGCCAGCAAGGCCTCGGACGGCGGCTGCAGGCCGCTGGACTTTTGGGCTTTCTCCGCGGGGGCGGGCTTGGTCGGTTCGTTCTCGGCATGGGCCGGATCGGCGGGCAGGCTCAAGCCCAGGGCGAGTGTCAAGGCCAGTGCAGCGCTGGTGCCTGCGCCGGTTCCAGCCCTCCGGGGCCACCAGGGCTGACCCGTGCGGCCGCTGGCCAGGGCCAGTAAGGCCGCCAGCATCAAGAGCAGGCTGGCCACGCGCAGCAGCGCCATGCCAGCTGGCGGCAGCAGGTAGAGCTGCAGCGCTTGCTCGGCCTGCACCGGGCCTTGCCAGATCAGGGCATGTTGCTGCCAATGCCAGCTGGGCAGGCCGGGACCGGTCTGCACGCGGGCGCTGGGGTCGGCTTGGTCCAAACGGCGCGGCTCCTTTTGAGGCACGGGTGCTGCATCGCTGACCGCCTCCTTGAGCCGGCTGTAGCCCACAGGTGGTGGTGGGGGCATGTCCGCAGGCGGCATCGGCGCTGTGGCCATGGCCGCGCGTTCTTCCATGGGAAGCCCAAAGTCCATGGCCGGGCGGTCTAGCGCCGGATACATGGCATAACGCAGTTGGTCCACGCCATAGGGCAGCAGCAACAAGGCGATGGCCACCATGCAGGCCTGCTCGGCGCGGCGCAGCAGCAGGGCCAGGCGGCTGAACTTCTCGGCCATGGCGCCCAGATTGAGATTGATGGCCATCAGGCCCAGCCAGAACAGCCAGAGGAACTGCGGCGCATCGCGCAGATGCCAGCTGCACACCAGGGCCGCGCCCAGCAGCAGGCCGCGCGGCCAGCCCAGCAGGCGGCCGGCGGCCAGGGCGCTGAGCAGCACGAAGAAAAAGTCCCAGAGCGACCAGGCGCCCAGCCAGGAGCCAGCCACCCTGTCCGGCCCGCTGGCGTGCAGCAGGCGCCAGCCGGGCGGCAGGTGCAGGGCCGTGCGGGCCGATTGGAAATCACCGCTCCAGCCGCTGGCCGGTAGCGTCGAGCCGGTCGCCCACCGGCTTTCGGCGGTGATGTTGGCCGTGCCTTGGCGCACCTCAATGCCATCGGGCTGGGACGGCGCCGAAGCGGCGCTGGCTGGCCCCCGCCGCGTGATCAGCTGATCCTGGCCATCGAGCTCGGCCCGGCCCAGGGCGCCCGGCGCGGCCAGCTCCAAACGGGTGGAGCGGCTCAGCTCGCCCTCGATGCGGTCTTGCGCGGTGTAGCCCTGGCCGTCGAAATCGAGCCAGAGCTGGCGCGTGAGGCGCAGCTGATCGGGCGCCGGCTCGGAGTTGCCGCGCCGGCTTTGCTTGATCTGCAAGGTGGCGCCGGGCGCCATGCGGTAGGCCGGAAAGCTCTGCCAGCTCTCGGGCATGACGGTTTGCTTGG
The DNA here is from genome assembly GCA_002255955.1 of Burkholderiales bacterium PBB2. GTDB lineage: Bacteria > Pseudomonadota > Gammaproteobacteria > Burkholderiales > Burkholderiaceae_C > Paucibacter_A. The sequence continues at coordinate 69,483 of NKIM01000022.1, forward strand.
GGTCCACGGCGGGCACGCCCTCGATGCTGACCACGCGCAGTTCGTTGTGCGCCGAAAAGGCCCAGACCTCCTCGCCCAGCGGGCTCTCGCCGGGCTTGGGTGTGGAGGCGGGCAGCTGCAGCGCCTGCGTGGGCGCCATGCCGCGGGCCAACAGCTCCACGGTCCAGCGGCCCGGGCGGGCCTGCACCAGCAGGGCGCCGTCCTCGCGCAGCCGGGCGGGCAGGGCGCTGCTCAGCGCCTCGGCCACCAGGCCCGGTAACAGCGCTTGTGGCAATACCAGCTCACGGGCGCGGCCCGAGACGGCCAGCTCGATATGGGTGTTGATGCGCATCGGCACCTGGTCGTCGATCAGGCGCGCGGTGCGCACACTCAAGGCCTCGCTGCTGGCGCTGTCCTCGCGGCTGGCCTTCAGCCAGAGCCGGCCCTGGGCGTCGGGCGTGCGCTTTTGCACCTGGCCGTCGAGCCAGAAATTGAGCAAGCCCAGATTGGGCGGCAGCAGCAGGCCTTGCGGCGTGCTGGTCCAGGGGATCTGGCCTTCGATGATATGGCGGCCCGGCTCCAGCCGCACGCTGGGCCGGCCCTGGGCCAGCACCACGGCCAGGGGCTTGCCGGCGCTTTTCACGTCCTGTGGCCAGAGGCTGGGCTTGCTGTTGCCGGAGCCCGCGCCCGGCGCATCCTCGGCCGCTTCGCCGGGCAGGGGCAGCAGCTGGGCCGCGCCGTAGACCTGCACCTCCAGCCGGAAGCTGGCGCCGCCGGGCCCTGCGCGCAGCTCCAGCCGTGCCGGCCAGAGGCAGTTGCGCAGCTCCGCTTCGCCGGGGCGGCCCGGCTGCAGCGGGCAGAGCTGGCTCTCCTGACCCTGCAGGGCCCAGGGCAGCCAGTCGCGCAAGGCCGGGGGCAGCTCTTGCGGGCTCAAGGCGCCGGCCGCGGCGGTCCAGGCGCTGCTGCCAAGCAGCAGCAGGCCCAGCAGGCGCTGCTTCATGCGGCCTTGGACTTGCAAGGTTTGGGATTCAAGGCTCATGCCAGTGCTCCTGGGCTCAGTCAGAGCGCGCAGCTTAACTGCCGGATCACACGGCACACCACGGCGGAGAACCCCAGGCGCATGTGCGGCCACCGCCCGTAGCGCGAGCCGCTGCCGCCATGGCTGAGACAATGCGAGGCATGAGTCTTGTCGAGTTGTTCTTGCTGTCTTTGTTGGTCTTGATGCTGCTGGCGCTGTTCCTGCTCTGGCGCCAGGGGCAGGCCAGCCAGGTGGGCGAGCAAGACCCGACCCTGCTGCGCCTGCAGCAGCAGCTCAGCCAGGGCAATGAGCGCCTGGAGCGCGAGCTGCGTGACGAGCTCAGCCGCAGCAGCGCTGCCACGCGCCAGGAGTTGCAGCAAAGCCTGGGCCGCTTCCAGCAGGCGCTGAGCCAGGGCTTGCAGCAGAGCAACCAGTCCCTGGGCCTGCAGGCGATCGCCGCGCGCGAAGCGCAGGACGCCGCCGGCCAGCGCCTGGCCGAGCAGCTCGGCCAGCAGCTGCGCGCCCTGGCCCAGACCGTGGACCAGCGCCTGGGTCTGATCCAGCAGGACAACGAGAAAAAGCTCGAACAGATGCGCGCCACCGTGGACGAGAAGCTGCACGCCACGCTGGAGCAGCGCCTGGGCGAGAGCTTCAAGCAGGTGGCCGAACGCCTGGAGCAGGTGCACCAGGGCCTGGGCGAGATGCAGGGCCTGGCGCGCGATGTCGGCTCGCTGAGCCGGGTGCTGGGCAATGTCAAGACGCGCGGCATCTTTGGCGAGGTGCAGCTGGCCGGCCTGCTGGAGCAGGTGTTCACGCCCGAGCAGTACGCGGCCAATGTGGCCACGCTGCCGGGCAGCGCCGAGCGGGTGGAGTTTGCGATCCGCCTGCCGGGCCAGCGCCAGGACGGCCAGCCGCTTTGGCTGCCTGTCGACGCCAAATTCCCACGCGAAGACTACGAGCGCCTGCTCGATGCCCAGGACCGAGCCGACGCGCCCGCCGCCGAGACCGCCGCCAAGGCCATCGAGCAGCGCCTGCGCGCCGAGGCGCGCAGCATCCGCGAGAAATACATCGCCCCGCCGCACACCACCGATTTCGGCATCCTGTTCCTGCCCACCGAAGGCCTCTACGCCGAGGCCTTGCGCCGGCCCGGCCTGATGGAGGCGCTGCAGCGCGAGCACAAGGTCATGGTGGCCGGCCCGACCACGCTGCTGGCCACGCTGAACAGCCTGCAGATGGGCTTCCGCACCCTGGCGCTGGAGAAGCGCTCGGCCGAGGTCTGGGAGGTGCTGGGCGCCGTCAAGACCGAGTTCGGCAAGTTTGGCGAGGTGCTGGCCAAGACCAAGAAAAAGCTGGAAGAAGCCAGCCACACCATCGATGCGGCCGAGACCCGCACGCGGGTGATGACACGCAAGCTCAAGAGCGTGGAAGCGCTGCCGGACGATGCCGCCCAGCAGCTGCTGCTCCTGAGCCTGCCGGGGGACGAGGAGCCGCTTCATGGCGGCGGGGACGGTGCCGACGAGGCGCCGCGCGGAGGAGGAGAACGACCGCCTGCAGCTGTTTGAAGGCGCCAATCTTCGAAAGCACGATCTTTTGACCCACGACCCCAACTCCAGCGACCCCTCCACCGATCCAGACACCCTGGCCCATCAGGCCAGCGCGGCCGCTCTGCGCCGCGCCTTTCCCTGGCTGATCGCCACCCTGATCACCCTGCATGCCTGCATGGCCAGCACCCGTGTGGCGGCCAGCCTCTGGGTGCTGGATCAAGGTTACGGCGAGTGGACCGTGGGCCTCTTGCTCAGCCTCTTCGCCGTGGCGCCCATGGCCCTGGCCTTGTGGGCCGGGCGTCAGGCCGACCGCTATGGTTTCCACCGCCCGGTGGGCATCGGCGTCAGCATGGCCTTGTTCGGCGCCTGTGTGGCCCTGGCCTGGCAGGGCGTCTGGACGATTGCCTTCAGCTGCCTGCTCAGCGGCGGTGCGCTCAGCGTGGCGGCCGTGGCCATCCAGCGCGAGGCCGGGCTGATGGCCGATGACCCCTCGCAGCTCAAGCGCGTGTTCAGCTGGGTGGCTCTGGGGCCGGCGCTGTCCAATGCGCTGGCGCCGGTGGTTGCGGGGCTGTTGATCGACCATGTCAGCTTCCGCGCGGCCTTTGCCTTGGCGGCCTTGCTGCCCCTGCTGTGCTGGCTCATGGCCCGGCGTGTGCCGCGCCACCCGCCCAAGCCCCAGAGCGCGGCCCAGCGTGCCCGCCCGGCTTGGGACCTGCTGCGCCAGCCGGCCCTGCGTCAGCTGCTGTTGCTCAATGTGGTGCTGGCTGCGTGCTGGGATGCGCACAGCTTCGTCGTGCCGGTGGTCGGCCATGCGCGCGGCTTGAGTGCCTCCAGCATCGGCGTGGTGCTGGGCAGCTTTGCGGTGGCGGCCACGGTGGTGCGCCTGGCCATCGTTCGCTTTTCGCAGCATCTCGATGAGCTCAAGGCCTTGCGCAGCGCCATGCTGTTGGCCACCGTGGTCTTGGCAGGTTACTACTGGCTGCCGGGCACGGCCGGCCTGATGGTGGGCTCGGCCTTGCTGGGCCTGGCCTTGGGTTCGGTGCAGCCCATGGTGCTGTCCATGCTGCACCAGGTCACGCCGCATGAGCGCCACGGCCAGGCCCTGGGCCTGCGCATGCTGGCCACCAATGGCGCGACCGTGGCCATGCCCGTGGGCTTCGGCCTGCTGGCGGCAGCCAGCGTGGCGGCCGCGCCCATGTGGCTGATGGCCAGCGTGCTGCTGCTGGCGCAGCTGCCGGCCCGGGCCTTGAGCCGCCAGCTGGCGCGCGAGCCTCTGGCCTCGAGCGAAGAGCGCATCCCAGGCTAGGGGCGAACCTATACTGGTTCAAACGGCCGCCTCCATGCAAGCGCGGCCGGGGAGAGGTGCAGACATCATGGCGAAACCTGGCTCCTCAGGCCGCCGCCGCTTGGCGTGCGCCCTGGTCTTGCTGCCGGTCGGCGTGCCAGCGCTGTGGCCCCGCCATGTGCATGCCCAGCTGCCGGCGAAGGTCGGCGGCATCGAGTTCCGCATCGCTTTCGAAGACAAGGACAGCCCCGACCATACGGGCACTTCGACGGTGCCGACCGAGAACCCCGGCATCATCGTCGAAATGATGCAGATGCTGCCGGCCCGCCTGGGCGGTGAGATCCGCGTGCAGCTGCTGCGCCGGCCCTGGGCCCGCTGCCTGGCCGAGCTGGAAGCCGGCCAGGTGGATGCCATCTTCTCCAGCAGCTTCAAGCCCGAGCGTCTGAAGATTGGCCTGTACCCCATGAAGAACGGCCAGCCCGACCGGGCCCTGCGCATCGACACCAAGAGCTACAAGCTCTACACGCGGGCCGATGCCGGTCTGAGCTGGGACGGTCAGCGCTTCACCGGCCCCGAGCGGCCGCTGGAGCTGGTGGCCATGCGCGGCTACGCCATCATCGATGAGCTGCGCAAGCTGCCCGGCGTGAGCGTGTCCGAGGTGGACCGAGCCGAGGTCGCGTTCCGCATGCTGCTGGCAGGGCGCGCTCATGGCTTTGCCCAGCTCAGCGAAGCGGCCGACCATGTGCTGCGCAAGACGCCTGAGTTCGCCCGCGCCATCGTCAAGCTGGAGCCGCCGCTGATGAGCAAGGACTATTTCCTGCAGATCAGCCACGCCTTCCACGAGCGCCACCCCAAGCTCAGCGCCCGCATCTGGCAGGCCCTGGGCGAGATCCGCCACAGCGAGCAGGAGCGGCTGGTGGCCAAGTACCTGAGGCTGAGCTCGGATTGAGGGCGGCGCTGCCGCTCAGCGGGCCTTCTCAGGCTCCGGCTGGCTGTAGGTGTCGCCGTCGATGAAAAGGTTTTTGAGCTTCTCGTTCCAGGGGTAGCTGATCACGCGGGCGACGCGTCCGTTGTCGTAGCGCAGCTCCAGGGTGTAGCCCTCGAAGTGGTAGCTGCCGCGGTGCTCGGCGCCGTCGTCCTGGCTGCGTTGGGACTGGGCGACCACGGCTGCATTGCCGCCGCTGGCGATGCTGCTGCTGCCTTTGCCGCTGCTGTAGCTGCTGGCCTGGGCGGAGAAGCCCTGGGTGGTGGCGGCCATCATGCCGGAGCCCGACTGGCTGTAGCCCAGGGTCTCGAAACGGCCATCGGGTTTGAAGATGAAGCTGGTCTTGAAGTAGCTGCCGCCCAGGAACAGGCTGCCGTGGAAGCTGCTTTTGCTGACCACCAGATCCAGCTTGCGTCCCTTGGCCCAGCCGGGGACGGCAAAGCCGGGTAGGTCCTGCCATTCGCCTGCGGCTTTGCCGGCGCTCGGCGCTTCCTGCATCTCAAATTCCTTCCCTTTGGCGCGCCAGCGCTGCCAGCGATCTGCCTCCAGCCGGCGCGAGGCCTGGACGTTCAGGTCGGAGGGCGGCAGCTCGTCGAGCTGGTAGACCCAGCCGTCTTTCAGCAGCACGCGGGTTTCGGTGACCCAGGCCATGCTGCCGCCGGCCAGGGTCATGTTGTAGCCGTGCTGCAGCACGGTGACGATGTCGCTGGGCTGGATGCCTTGGCCGGGGGCGGTGCGCAGCTGGGCCAGGCGCTCCTGGCGTGCTTGCTCGGCCACCTCCTTCGCGCTGGGATAGGCCGCCGGGTGCAGCTTGCGCAGGTCCGTCGAGGGCGATTGCAGCAGCTGGGGAAAGCCCGCGCAGCTCTGGCCGCTTTGCAGCTGGGCTTGCAGCGTGGGTCGCTGGCTCGCCGCCATCTGGGCGATGGCGGGCAGGTAGCGCGCGGCCGGGCCTTGTTTCAGCACCGCGTCGATGCGGTCCAGTTCCTGCTGTTCGCGCCAGCGCGACCAGGCCTGGCGCAGGGCTGGGGCCGAAGCCGGCTGCTGCTGCAGGCAGAGCTCCAGGATGTGCAGGTGGATCAGGCTGCTGGTGTGGACCTTGAGCTGATCCCGGACCAGGAGGTTGTTCTCCAGATCGGCCCCGGGCTCGGCAGCCGCCGCATCGCGGCTGCCGGCCACCAGGGCCAGGGCCAGGATGGGCGCCCAGACGGGCGCCAGTAACACCTGCTTACCGCTGAAATATTTCGTCATGTGAGCTGCTTGCACATCCTGCCGGCTCGGCGATGGGCGCGAGTCTAGGCAGGGGTGACGCAGCTTTCTGCTCCCCCAAAGTAGGGGTTCCGACGAACGGTCGGCCGGCTCGGTTCAGCGGCCGTCTTGCGGGCCGTAGAGCATCAGGCCGGCCAGGGCGCAGGCCATGGGTTCGCGCTGCTCGGCGGGCAGCTGGCGCTGCTGCCAGATGCGGCCCGGGTGCAGCACCTCGACGGCGGCGATGGCGCTGCCGCGCAGGCTGTCGACGCGGTAGCCCAGGGCCGGGGATTTGAGGCTTTGCTCGACCGGCATGCCGTTCTGGGTGCGGCGTTCGGCGACCTGGCTCATGCGGTACTCGGCGCCGCCGACGTAGAGCCGGCCTTCCAGCGGCTTCCACTCGTCCTTGAGCTCCAGGCGCACGGTCTGCTCGCCATGCCGGCAGCTGCAGTCCAGCGTGGCCTTGTTGTTCTCCAGTTGCACGCCGATCTTCAGGCCTTGCTCTTTGGAGCGGTACTCGCAGCTGCCGTCCCAATCGCGCTGACCCTTGAAGCGGTAGCTGAAGCCTTGCTTCTGGGTCTTGCTGCTGAAGAGGCCCAGCGAGCTGCCCTCGCTGCTGGTCCAGCCGCGCTTGACATGGCTGACCTGGTAGGGGCCGACCTGGAAGTCCTCGGCCGCAAACAGGCCCGTGCCCTGGGCGCGGGCGCCGACATCGAGCACTTCGGCGGTCTGGCCCAGATCGCCCGGCGCCGCCATGCGCGTGGGTGTGGTGACGCAGGCGCTCACACCCAGCAGGGTCGCCAGCAAGGCTGCCATCGAGGCGCGGCGCCCCAGGGCCGAGGCGGCGCGGCGAGGCAGTGTCTGGGAAATGGGGCTGGTGGCGCTCATGGTCTTGGAATGGGGTGGGTATTGCCAAATGGGCTCTGACGGGGCGCAGTGTCGCCTGCGGATCCGCTTTGTGAACTCCTGTGATGGCCAAGCTTAGGTAAGTATCGTTTTCTGAACTTTTGTGGAGCTTGCCGCGCCGTGGCGGGCGGAGGCGGCCGATGCATCCTTCAGAATGCCGCCACGGGCCGCCTGTCGTGGCTCGCGGTTCTGCACTGCCGCCTGCATGTCTGCGATTCACTTGCGCACATGTGTTGCGGCCTGGTTTTTTCTGTGCCGGTTGGATCCGGCGGATTGGTTTTTTCCTCATGCACATGCCCACTCGTTTCCGTGTTTCGGCCCTGTTGCTGGCTTGCAGCCTGGTGTGGATGCCGGTTCAGCTGGCCTCGGCCCAGATTGCGGCCCCTGCGGCCAAGGTCATCAAGGCCGGCAAGGCTGCCAAGCCCGTGCCCGTGCCAGTGCCTGCGGCCCGGGCTGCAGCGCCGGCCGCGGTGGTGCAAGCCGAGCTGGTGCGCGAGCTCGGTGGCATCGAGGAGTACCGCCTGCCCAATGGCTTGCAGATCCTGCTCTTCCCCGACGAGGCGCAGAGCACGACCACGGTCAACATCACCTATCGCGTGGGCAGCCGCCACGAAAGCCAGGGCGAGTTCGGCATGGCGCATTTGCTGGAGCATCTGGTCTTCAAGGGCACGCCCACGCACCGCGACATTCCCGGTGCCTTCGCCGAGCGTGGCGTGCGTTTCAACGGCACCACCACCAGCGACCGCACCAATTACTTCGCCTCTTTCAATGCCAACGAGAACACCCTGGCCTATGTGCTGGGCCTGGAGGCGGACCGCATGGTCAACAGCTTCATCGCCAAGTCCGACCTGGACAAGGAGATGAGCGTGGTGCGCAATGAGTTCGAGCGCGGCGAGACCGAGCCCATGCAGGTTTTGTTCAAGCGCGTGCAATCGGTGGCCTACGACTGGCACCCGTACGGCAACTCCACCATCGGCCCCAAGAGCGACATCGAGAACGTGCCGATCGAGCGCCTGCAGGCTTTCTACAAGCGCTTCTACCGGCCCGACAACGCCACGGTGCTGGTGGCCGGGCGTTTCGACAAGAAGGCGGTGCTGCAGCGCATTGCCGCGCAGTTCGGCCCGCTGGTCAAACCGGCGCAAGCCCTGCCTGTGCTGTACACCGAAGAGCCGGCCCAGGACGGGGAGCGCACGGTCACTGTGCGTCGCGTCGGCGGCCAGCCCACGGTGCTGGCTTACTACCATGTGCCGGCCATTTCGCATGCCGATTCGGCGCCGCTGCTGGTGCTCAGCCTGCTGATGTCCATGCCGCCCAGCGGCCAGCTCTACAAGGAACTGGTAGAGAGCAAGCTGGCCATCAACGCCGGCCTGTTCGGCCTGGGGCAGGCGGCGCCTGGTGGCATCTCGGCCATGGCCATTCCGGCCGCGCAGGCCGATACCGAGAAGGTGGAGAAGCTGCTGCTCGATCTGGTCGAAGGCCGGGCCGGCAAGCCTTTTGAGGAGAGCGAGTTGCAGCGCGTGCGCGAGGTGGCGCTGAACTCCTACCGCCAGCAGATGAAGAACCCCGAGGCCTTGATCCAGCAGATCTCCAGCCTGCTGGGTGCCGGCGATTGGCGCTTGCTGTTCCAGCTGATGGAAGACCTGCCGCGCGTGACCCTGGCCGATGTGGAACGGGTGCGCAAGGCCTATCTGCAGCCGGCCAACCGCACCTTGGGCCGCTTTGTGCCGTCCAAGGAGGTCACCCGCGTGGAGATTCCGGCCGCACCGCCGCTCGACCAGCGCCTGGCCGAGCTCAAGGGCCCGCCCAAGGTGGAGGATGGCGAGCGCTTCGACCCCACGCCCGAGCATCTGGCCGAGCGCACGCGGCGCACCGTGTTGCCCAGCGGCATCGAGCTGCAGACCCTGGCCAAGCGCACCCGTGGCAACGCGGTTCACCTGCAGCTGCAGCTGCGCTGGGGCGAGCGCGAGCCCACCTTTGCCCGGCGCGGCACCGGCTGGGTCGGTGAGTTGATGTTTGAAGGCAGCCAGGGCCTGGACAAGCAGGCGCTGCAGGACCGACTGATCCGCCTCAAGGCCGGCCTGTCCATCGGCGGTGCCGACCAGGGCGCCACCATCAACCTCACGGCCGAGAAGGACAGCCTGCTCGAAGCCCTGGCCATCGTGGCCGATCTGCTTCAGCGGCCGCTGCTGCCGGCCGACGCCTTCGAGCGCGTGGTCAAACGCCATGTCGCCGCGCTGGAGGGCTCGCGCCAGGAGCTGGAAACCCTGCGCCAGGAAGCCACCCGCGAGCACTACAACTTTGCCCTCGGCGTGGTGCAAGGCCACCCGGACTACCAGCTCAGCGTCAACCAGCGCCTGGCCGAGGTGAAGGCGATTCGCCTCGAGGATGTGCGCAGCTTCCACAGCGACTACTGGTCGGCCAACGAGGCGCGCGTCACCGCGGTCGGCGCTCTGCCCGAAGGCCTGGATGCGGCGGTCGAGCAGCTGTTTGGCAGCTGGAAGAAGCCTTCTGCCGCACGTTTTGTGCGTTATGAAGGCCGGCATGTGGACATCCCGGCCGCCCGCTTTGACGTCAAGGCCAAGGACAAGGCCAATGCGATTGTGCGCATGCGCCTGGAGTTCCCGCTCAACGAGCTGGACCCGGATTACTTCCCCCTGATGCTGGCCACCCAGGTCTTTGGCGCCGGTGGCATGGAAAGCCGGCTGGCCGCGCGCGTGCGCCAGCAGGAAGGCCTGAGCTACGGCATCGGCGCCTCGCTGGGCGTGCCGCGCTGGGGCAATGACGCCACCCTGTCCATCGGCGGCAGCTTCGCGCCGCAGAACCGCGACAAGGTGCTGGCCCTGGTGGACGAAGAGCTGGCCCGCATGGCGAGCGAAGGCATCAGCGAGGCCGAGCTGGCGCGCGCCAAGAAGGATGTGCTGGAAGCGCGCCAGCAAAGCCGCAGCGATGACGGCCAGCTGACCGCCTCGCTGAGCCATCTGGCCGAGCGCGGCGAGGGCTGGGCCGCCGTGGCCCAGCGCGAGGCGCAGATCCGCGCTGTCACGCTGGAGCAGGTCAACGCCGCCTGGGCCCGCCACATCCGCCGCGAGCGCTTTGTGGTGTCCACGGCCGGCGATTTTTGACGGCTCAGAACCAGGGCTTCAGTCGTTCGGGGTAGTCGCGCGGCAGGATGTGGCCGCCGGGGAAACGCAGATGCTGCTTGGCGGCGCCGGGCATCGCTTCGAACAAGGCCTGGTTCTGCGCGGCGCTGGCGTATTCGTCATCCTCGGCGCTGAGCAGCCAGAGCTTTTTCTTGCCCGCGAGTCCGGCGAGAAAGCGCTGCGGTGACACGGCGGCCACCTTGTCGTCCAGATGCGGCGGCACGAGGGCAGCCACCGCCGTGATGCGCGGCTCCAGGCTGCCCAGAATCAGCGCCATCTGCCCGCCCATGCTGTAGCCGGTGAGCTGCACGCGGCGGGCGTCGATCTGCGCCTGCGGTAGCAGCCAGTCCAGCAGCAGGCGGTAGTCCTTGATGCTGTCGATGATCATCTGCTCATAGGGCTCGCGCCGGCCCCACAGGTCCATGTCGCGCATCAGATCAAGCACGCTGTGGTCGAGGTTCTTGCGCTCGCCATGGCGGCGCGCATCCAGGGCCAGCACGGCATAGCCTTGTTTCAAGGCCTGCTCGGTGACGAGGTGGGTGTGTTCCAGGGTTTCGCCGCCCTTGTAGTTCGATGTCCACCAGCGCATATGGCTGCGCCCCAACCCGTGCATGGCGATCAGCAGCGGAAACGGCGCTTTCGCCTGCGCCGGATCGCTGGGGTATTGGAGTCGGCCGTTGACGGCGGCGCCGTCGAAGCTGTTGAAGCGGACCTCGTAGCCGTGTCGGCCCAGGTCTTTCAGCGTCGGCGTGAAGGCGGCCGGCGCGCTGTAGCGGTAGCGCGCCTGCATCTGCTCGGGCGAGATTTGATAGGGCTTGAGCGCAAAGATGCCCCACCACAGCGCAGCCGTGGCAGCGATGAGGCCGAGGATGGCAACCATGATGTTGATGCGAGCTTTGTTCTTCCAGATGGGTGTCTTCATGAGCGGTGAGCTGCCAAGGCCCCTGTGGGCCGGGACGGCAAGGCTAAGTGTCCGCGTGTGAAGCATCTGTGAGCTCGGTGGGGGGGCGGCGCTGATGCCAGCGCGCCCCCGCTCGGCGACATGACGCAGGGTGGGGTCAGCGCCTGCGCCGCTGCCACAGCGCGAGCAGGGTGCCCAGCCCCGCCAGGGCCAGGCCCAGCAGGCTGCCGGTGATCAGGGCCACGCTGAGCATGGAGTCGCCGCTGCCCGGAGTGCGCGGCAGCAGCTCGAGGATCAGCACGCTGATCGGCCACATGCCGGCCGCCAGCAGCCATGCTGCCAGTGGGTGCAGGCCGCGTCGCAGCAGCCAGCTGGGGGCCATCAAGCAGGCCAGGGCCAGGGCAGCAAGGAGGAGAAAAACCATGGTTGTCGGGGGAAGGCAGGCAAGCCGGCGTGTCGGGCTCAGACGATGGTAGCCCCGTCCGCCCGATCCGTCCTACCTTCAGTCTGCGCCGTTCTCGCCGCGTCCATCAGGCTGACCGTGGTCCAGCCCGAGGCGTGCTGCAGCTCCAGCCTCAGGCCATGGCGCTCCGCCAGGCGGCGCACGATGGACAGGCCCAGGCCCAGGCCGGCGCTGCCTTCGCCCTTGAGGCCGGGCTGGCGGCCGGCCGCGTCGGCACCCAGCAGGGCCTCGGGCGGCGCGGCGCTGGCATTGGCGATGCTCAGGTGCTGCGCATCGGCGCTGATGCGGATCTGCGGCGTTTGCCGGTGGGCCAGGGCGTTGCCGAGCAGATTGGCCAGCAGCAGCTGGGTCAGGGCCGGTGGCCACTGGCGAGTGAGGGCGGGCGGCACCTCGAGTTCCAGCTCGATGCCTTGCTGATCCAGCAAGGGGGCGTGGGCCAGCACCAGCTGTTCGATCTGGGGCAGCAGGGCCAGCGGCTCGGCCTGACCCGAGACCGTGCTCGGCTTCGGGCTCGGGCTGGCTTCGCGGGACAGGGCCAGCAGCAGTTCCACCGTCTGCTGCAGCTGCCAGAGGGCGGCGCGCATGGAGTTGAGCGTGGCGCTCTGCGCTGGCGGCAAGCCCTGGCCGGCCAGGCGCTCGCAGGCCAGGCTCAGCACCGCCAGCGGTGTGCGCAGCTCGTGGCTGGCATCGCGGCTGAAGGCCTGTTCGCGGGCGATGAAGTCGCGCGTGCGCTGGTTCTGCTGAGCCAGATGGGCTGCCAGCAGGCCCACTTCGTCGTCGCCGTAACGCGCCGCCAGATCGGTGGGCAATTGCTCCGGTCGGCTCTGCGCGACCGTTTGTGCCAGCCGGGCCAGCGGCGCGCTGGTGCGGCGCGCCAGCCACCAGCCCAGGCCCAGGGCCAGCAGGGCCAGGCCGCCGCCCCAGGCGCCCAGCCAGACCAGCAGCTGCCGGCGCATGGGCCGCACGATCAGCTGGCCGCTGACCTCGGCCACCAGCAGACCACGGTCTTCGGGCAGGGGCCAGAGGTGGTAGTGGCGGCCTTGCTCGCCGCTAAGTTCGCGGGACCGGGGCTCGCGCAGGCGCGCCCGCGCCAGGTCCTCGGGCAGGGCCTGGCCAGGCTGGTACAGGCGGATGAAGTCCTGCGCCGGCTCGCGCCAGCCCTGGCCGGCGCGCAGGCTGATGTCTTGGCGTTGGGCTTCCTGGCGCAGGGCGCTGTCGAAGAACTGGTCTTCGACGGTGTAGACAAAAGCCATGGCAAAGAGGCCGAACAGCGCGCTGACCAGTACGGTGTAGCCGGTGAAGGCCAGCATCAGGCGCTGCCGCAGGCGCGCGCGGTAGTCGCGGGTGTGGAGGCTCAGGCTCATGCGGAAAGGTCCAGGCGCAGGCCGACACTGTGCACGGTCTTGACCAGGCTTTGCGCCGGTCCCAGGGCCTGGCGCAGGGTGTAGAGGTGGCTGCGCAGGGCGTCGGATTCGGGCGGCTCGTCGGCCCAGAGGGTGTGCTGCAGCTCAGTGCGGCTGAGCGTGCGCGGGTGCGCCTCGGCCAGGGCCAACAGCAGACGGTAGGCCTGGCGGGGCAAGGGCGGCAAGACCTGACCCGCGATGCGCACCTCGGCGCTGCGCCGGTCGATTTGAAGCGGGCCGTGCTGCAGCAGCGGGCTGCGGCCCAGCTCGCAGCGCCGGGACAGGGCCTGGCAACGCCAGAGCAGTTCCTCGCCGGCAAAGGGCTTGAGCAGGTAATCGTCGGCGCCGGCGGCGAAGCCCTGGCCCTTGTCGGTCAGGCTGTCGCGCGCGGTCAGCATCAGCACCGGGATGTGGCGATCGGCCTGCTCGCGCAGGCGCTGGCAGACCTGCAGCCCGTCGAGGCCGGGCAGGCCCAGGTCCAGCAGCAGCACGTCGGGCGGCTGCTCCAGAGCCAGCTGCAGGCCCAGGCGGCCGTCGCTGGCTTCTTCGACGCGCCAGCCGGCCGCTTGCAGCAGCAAGGCGATCTGGGCGCGCAGCGGCGCGTGGTCTTCGACCACGAGGATGCGCAGAGGCTGGCTGGGCGTCGTCGTCATGGGGCCTTGCTGCTCGATCAGGGTTGGTGGTGAATGACGGTGGCCAGTGATTGCTTCGCGTCCTGGATGCTCAGGCCCAGACGTTCATGCTTGAAATGCGGCTCGGCCAGGCGCATCAGCGAGAGCGCCTGTCGGCGCGTTGCATCATCGCCGGCACTCTTGAACTGGTAGACGCCCAGCATGGCGATCAGCTCCATTTTGTAGGCCTTGGCATCGGCGGCCAACTGCGCCTGCACAGCGGCCTGCTCGCCCTCCAGCCAGCGCTGGGCCAGGCTCATGGTGGCTTCGTCGCGGAAGGGCAGGCGAGCCTTGGGCTCCTGGCCCAGGGCGCGCAGCACAGCCTCGGTCATGGCGGTGGTGGAGAAGGGGTTCTGGCCGGTGATCAGGCGGCCGTCCACCACCACCTTGGGCATCATCAGCGAGGCTTCGTCCCAGCGCGCGCCCTGGGCCTTGAGCTTGTCTTCCAGCAGCCAGGGGAACTGTGCCGCCCACTTCTTGCCGAAGGCGGCTTCTTCCTCATTGCTGAAACCGGTCAGGCGGCGGCCGGCGATCAGGGGCTGGCCATCGGCGCGCCGCACCTCGGCCAGGGCAGCCGGGCCGTGGCAGACGGCGGCGATCACGCCGCCCTGGGCGTCCATCTCGCGCAGCAGCGTCTGCAGGCCGGGGTCTTTGGGCAGATCGAACATGGCGCCCTTGCCGCCCATGACCAGCACGGCGCGGTAGTCGCTGGCCTTCAGTTCGGCGGTGCTGCGGGTTTGCTTCAGGGCGGCCAGGGCTTGCGGGTCGGCGGCCAGGCGGCTGTTGTAATCGTCCGCCGGGTCGTAGCGGTCGGCCTCGACGGCGCCGCCCTTGGGGCTGGCGACCTCGACGCTGAGGCCGTTGGCACGCAGCAGCAGCCAGGCCTGGGCGAACTCGTCCATCTCGAAGCCGGGCCGGGTCTTGCCTTGGTCGCGGCCTTCACCGCTGACGACGATCAGGACCTTGCTGCTCGCGGGCGTGGCCAGGGCGGGGCTCCAGCTGGCGGCCGCCAGCAGGGCTGTGAAGGCGGTGAGTGCCGTGCTGAGACGGCGCAGGAAACGGGGCGTTTTCATTCGGGGATCTCCAGAGCTTCAGGGTGAACCCAGTCTAGAAATCCCCGTGTGAAGCCGATGTCAAGCCATGCCCTGATGCCTCAGCAAGGCATCGATCTGCGGCTCGCGGCCGCGGAAGGCCTTGAAGCTGTCCATGGCCGGCCGTGAGCCGCCGACTTCCAGGATGTTCTGCAGATAGCGGCGGCCGGTGTCGGCGTTGAACACGCCTTCCACCTCGAAGGCGCTCCAGGCATCGGCGCTGAGCAGTTCCGCCCATTTGTAGCTGTAGTAGCCGGCCGAGTAGCCGCCTGCGAAGATGTGCGAGAAGCTGTGCTGGCTGCGGTTGAAGTCGGGCGACTTCATCACCGCCACTTCGCTGCGCACCTCGTTGAGTACGGACTGGATCTGCGCCGCGCTGCCGGTCTCGGCATGCAGGCGCATGTCAAACAGGGCGAACTCGATCTGGCGCAGGGTCTGCATGCCGCTCTGGAAGTTCTTGGCCGCCAGCATCTTGTCGAAGAGCTCGCGCGGCAGGGGCTCGCCGCTGTCCACATGGGCGGTCAGCTGCTGCAGCACCTCCCATTCCCAGCAGAAGTTTTCCATGAACTGACTGGGCAGCTCGACGGCATCCCACTCGACACCGGAGATGCCCGAGACGCCCAGCTCGTCCACCTGGGTCAGCAGGTGGTGCAGGCCGTGGCCGAACTCGTGGAACAGGGTGGTGACGTCGTCATGCGTCAGCAGCGCCGGTCGATCACCCGCTGGCTGCGTGAAGTTGCAGACCAGCTGGGCCACTGGTGTTTGCTGCGTGCCCTCGGGTCGGGCCCAGCGGCTGCGCACCTCGTCCATCCAGGCGCCGGGACGCTTGCCCGGGCGGGCGTAGAGGTCGAGGTAGAACTGGCCGACCAGGGCGCCATTCCGCTCCAAACGGTAGAACTTGACGGACTCGTGCCAGACCTCGGCGGCCTGCTCGCGGATCGTCACCTGGAACAGGCGCTCGATGATGCTGAACAGGCCGGCCAGCACGCGCGGCACCGGGAAGTACTGGCGCACCGCTTCGTCGCTGAAGGCGTAGCGCGCTTCCTTGAGCTTCTCGGAGGCGTAGGCCGTGTCCCAGGCCTGCAGCTCGGCCAGGCCCAGCTCGCGGGCCGCGAACTCGCGCAGTTCGGCCAGGTCCTTCTCGGCAAAGGGGCGAGCGCGGCGGGCCAGGTCACGCAGGAAATCGAGCACCTGCTGCGGCGAATCGGCCATCTTGGCGGCCAGTGAGGCCTCGGCGAAATTGGCAAAGCCCAGCAGCGCGGCCTCTTCCTGGCGCAGTTGCAGCAGCTCTTGCATGACGGCGCTGTTGTCCTGCTCGGGCTTGTCGCCCAGCTCGCTGGCGCGGGTGACGTAGGCG
Organism: Burkholderiales bacterium PBB2; assembly: GCA_002255955.1. Classification (GTDB taxonomy): domain Bacteria; phylum Pseudomonadota; class Gammaproteobacteria; order Burkholderiales; family Burkholderiaceae_C; genus Paucibacter_A. The sequence continues at coordinate 85,471 of NKIM01000022.1, forward strand.
GTGTAGAGCCGCTGGCGTAGGCCGCGGTGGCTGCCGTACTGCATGACGGGCAGGTAACTGGGGAAATGCAGGGTGAGCTTGAAACCTTCCTTGCCTTCGGCCTCGGCGGCGGCCCGGGCGGCTTGCACAGCGTCGGCCGGCACGCCGGTCATCTCGTCCGCGCTGGCGTAGTAGGCATAGCCGTCGGTGGCGTCCAGCACATGCTCGGAGAAGGTCTGGGCCAGCTCGGCGCTGCGCTCCTGGATGGCGGCGAAGCGGGTCTTGGCCTCGCCCTGCAGTTCGGCGCCGGAGAGCACGAAGTCACGCAGCCAGAGCTTGAGCGCCTGCTGGCGCGCCGGGTTCAGCGTGGCCGCGGACGGGCTGGCGGCGATGGCCTTGTACTTGGCGTAGAGGCGCTCGTCCGAACCCTGGCGGGTGAAGAACTCGGTGACGGCCGGCAGGGCGGCGTTGTAGGCCTCGCGCAGCTCGGGCGTGTTGGCCACGGCATTGAGGTGGCCGACGGCGCCCCAGGCGGCGCCCAGGCGCTCGGTGGCCACACCGAGGCTGGCGGACAAGGCCTCGTAGTCGGCCGGCGTGGCTTCCGAGGTGGCCAGGGTCAGGGCGGCATCGGCCTCTTTCAGCAACTGCTCGACCGCCGGGGCGATGTGCTCGGGGCGGATGCTGGCGAAGGCCGGCAGGGCGGCGGTGGACAGGAGCGGATTGCTCATACGGCGCCTGCGGCTTGGGCGGCAGCGGCGGCGCGTTCGGCCGACTCGAGGGTGTTGACCAGCAGCATGGTGATGGTCATGGGGCCGACGCCACCGGGCACTGGGGTGATCCAGCCGGCCACGTCCTTGACGCCCGCGAAATCGACGTCGCCGCAGAGCTTGCCTTCGTCGTTGCGGTTCATGCCCACATCGATGACCACGGCGCCGGGTTTGACCATGTCGGCGCTCAGCACATCGCGTTTGCCCACGGCGGCCACGACGATGTCGGCCTGGCGGGTGTGCTGGGCCAGATCGGCGGTGCCGCTGTGGCAGACCGTCACGGTGGCATTGGCCTGCAGCAGCATCATGGCCATGGGCTTGCCGACGATGTTGGAGCGGCCGATCACCACGGCATGCTTGCCGCGCAGGTCCTTCATGCCGATGCTTTCCAGCATCTTCATGCAGCCATAGGGCGTGCAGGCCTTGAAGCCGGTCTCACCCACCATCAGCGCACCGGCGCTCTCGATCGCGAAGCCGTCCACGTCCTTGGCCGGCGAGATGGCCTCGATGACCTTGTGGTCGTCGATGTGCTTGGGCAGGGGCAGCTGCACCAGGATGCCGTGAATGGCGGGGTCCTTGTTCAGGGCCTCGACGCGGGCCAGCAGTTCGGCTTCGGTCATGGTCGCTTCGTACTTTTCCAGCACCGAGTGCAGGCCGGCATCGGCGCAGGCCTTGACCTTGTTGCGCACATAGACCTGGGAGGCCGGGTTGTCGCCCACCAGCACCACGGCCAGGCCCGGCTTCAAGCCCTGGGCCGTCAGCGCCGCGGCGCGTTGCGCCACCTCGGCGCGGACTTGTTGGGACAGGGCGTTGCCGTCGATCAGTTGGGCGGTCATGTTTGTGCTTCCAGAAATGCAACGAGGCCGCATTCAGCGGCCTCGTCAGGGTGAGTCGATATCAGGCCTTGGCCGGTGCGCCCAGGGCGATCTTGAGCAGATCGGCCACGGTGTTGGCGTTCAGCTTTTCCATGATGTTGGCGCGGTGCGCTTCCACCGTCTTGATGCTGATGCCCAGGTCATCGGCGATCTGCTTGTTCAGGCGGCCGGCGACGATGCGCTCCAGCACCTGGGATTCACGCGTGGTCAGGCGCGAGAGCAGGGCGTCGCGGCTGGCGGCTTCCTGGTGGGTGGAGAAGGCGTTGCGGGCTTGGTCCAGCATGCGCTCGACCAGGGCGACCAGCTCGTCTTCCTTGAAGGGCTTTTCGATGAAGTCCATCGCGCCCTTCTTCATGGTCTGCACCGCCATCGGCACATCGCCGTGGCCGGTGATGAAGACCACGGGCAGGGGGCTGTGGCGCTCGATCAGGCGATCTTGCAGCTCCAGGCCGCTCATGCCTTCCATGCGGATGTCAGCGATCAGACAAGCGACTTCGCGCGGGTCGTAGCGGCTGAGGAAGGACTCGGCGGAGTCGAAGCACTTGACCCGGTAGTCCTTGCCTTCGAGCAGCCATTGCAGCGAGTCGCGTACGGCCTCGTCATCATCGACGACGTAGACATTGCCCTTCTTCGGAATCAGACTCATGGTGTCGCTTGTTTGTTGTTCACTGCGGACCCCTCGGGGGATCCTGTCGTCGGTCCGAGCGATCCTGTGGGTACAGGCGGGTCCACTCGGGAGATGTCTACCGGGATGCTGAAGGCGAACCTGCAGCCCACAACAGCCTCCCCATTGTATAAGTTCTCAGCACGAATCCGGCCCTGGTGGGACTCCACGATAGACCGGCATAACCCTAGGCCGATGCCCAATCCGTCGGCCTTGGTGGAGAAGAAAGCCTCGTACATCCGGGAGATCACCTCCTCGGGCATGCCCGGGCCCATGTCGGTGACGCTGAAGTCGATATGGCCCCCGAGTTCGGGGGTGTGCTTGGGCACCACGCGCAGTTCGATGTGGCGGCGCGACACCGGCAGGTTGGCGTTATCGATGGCCTCAGCGGCGTTCTTGAGCAGGTTCATCAAGACCTGTTCGATCAGGATGGGGTCCACCATCAGCGTCGGCAGGCGCTGCGCGATGTAGGTGTGGATGGCCACATTGCGTCGGCGCAGCTCGATGCCGGCCAGCTCGACCGCGTCCTCGACGATGTCAAAGGCCTGGGCCGGTTCGCGCTTGGGCTCGCTGCGTTTCACGAAGTTGCGGATGCGGTGGATGATCTGCCCGGCGCGCTGCGCCTGCTTGGCGGTCTTTTCCAGCGCGGCCAGCAGGTCTTCTTTCTGGATGCTGTCGTTGCGCACCCGCGAGACCATGCCGTTGCAGTAGTTGGTGATGGCGGTCAGCGGCTGGTTCAGCTCATGGGCCACGCTGGAGGCCATTTCGCCCATGGTCATCAGGCGGCTGGTCATCTGCGCCTTTTCGGCCTGGCTGGCGGCCTGGGCTTCGGCATGTCGGCGGGTGGTGATGTCGGTGGCGATCAGCATCTGGGCCAGGCGGCCGTCGGTCCACTGCAGATAGCGCGAGCGCACGTCGAACCACATTTCCAGCGATTCGACGAAAACTTCGCGCGGGTCCGAACCCATCTCGGTCAGGGCCTGGGCGGGCAGGCCGCTGTAGTCGTCCACCTCTTCGTCGGCATCCGGGCCGCTGCTGCGGCCGAGCTGGCTGCCCGAGAGCAGGGCATGGCCGGCCGGGTCGGCGCCGAACCAGAGCCGGTAGCTGCGGTTGGCGAACAAGAGCTCGCCCTGCTGCACCGAGAGCACGGACACGGCGGCGTCCAGACCCTCCAGCACGGTGGTGAAGCGCTCGTGCGAGGCGGAGAGCTGGTCGCGCACGCGCTTGGCCTCGGTGATGTTGGTCATCGAAGTCATCCAGCCGGTCTGCTTGCCCTTGCTGTCCACCAGGGGCGAGATGTAGACGCGGCCGTCGAAGGTGGTGCCGTCCTTGCGCAGGATCTTCACTTCCACGCCACCGGCCGGGCTGCGGCCCTGCAGCTCCTGCTGCAGCAGGCGGGCGTTTTCTTCCAGGCGGTCGGGCGGCCAGAAGGGGAAGGGTGGCTTGCGGCCGATCATTTCGGCTTCCGAGAAACCGGTCATGGCGCAGAAGGCCGGGTTGACGTAGGAGATGCGCGACTCCATGTCCATGGCGCGCATGCCGGTCAGCATGGAGTTCTCCATCGCGCGGCGGAAATTGGTTTCGCTGGACAGGGCGTTCTGGATCTGCAGGCGCCGCCGCATGTGCTTCCAGGTGCCCAGCAGCATCCAGACGGTCAGCACCGAGAGCGCCACCACCATCCAGAACAAGGTGTTGCTGATCAGGCCGATGGAGGTGCGGTAGCCCTCGCCGCGCAGCACCAGGCCGTTCATGGCCGGGGCCAGAGGC
>NKIM01000023.1 GCA_002255955.1 Burkholderiales bacterium PBB2
GCTTGAGCTTGTGCCAAGGGGCATCGGGCGAGTGCTTCCGCTCATGTCCTCCGGCCTGTGCTGCGCACAGGCCTCCCCCTTTACTTCGCTTCAGCACTCACCCGACGCCCCTTGTCAGAACGAGCGAGCGCTCGGCGGTCTCGATGAAGGAGCAAGGCCTCGCTGGATCGGGACGGCTGGGTGCTCTGCGAAGTGAAGTAAAGGAGGAGACCCCAGCCGCAGGCTGGGGTCGGGGGACATGAACGGAGCGGAGCGCCCAGTCGGCCCGATCAACAAGCAACCCAAGGGCTGCTCTGTGCCGTTCCCCGCCACTGGGCCCAGGTGGTTCTCGCCGTCCCGGCAAAGAAAAGCGCCCCAGAGCCATGACAGACTCCAGGGCGCAGATCACCGCCCAGGATCGGGCGATGAATAGGCCAGCGGTTCAGCGATTTACTTCTTCGCGGCCGCCTCCAGACCCGGCACATGCTCCGCACCGGTCACGATTTGCGCGGTGGACTGGCGCACGGTCTCGCCCAGGGGCTCGACACGGCCGCCCAGGCATTGCCCCAGGAAAGCCTCGGCCACGGCGTTGAAACCGATGCGGTTGTTGGGCTTGTTGAAGCCGTGGCCTTCGTCGGGGTAGAGCACGTAAGTGACCGGGATCTTCTTGGCTTGCATGGCCTGGACGATCTGGTCGCTTTCGGCTTGCTTGACGCGCGGGTCGTTGGCGCCTTGGCCGATCAGCAGGGGGCGCACGATCTGGTCGGCCTTGTAGAGCGGCGAGGCGGCGCGCAGGATGGCCTTGCCTTCCTCGGTGGTTGGGTCACCCATCCGGCTGTACATCTGCTTGCGGCCGGCTTCCCAGTAGGGAGGGATGGTGCTGAGCAGGGTTTCCAGGTTGGAGGGGCCGACGATGTCCACGGCGCAGGCAAAAGTGGTCGGCGTGAAGGCCACGCCGGCCAGGGCCGCGTAGCCGCCATAGCTGCCGCCCATGATGGCGACCTTGTCCTTGGTCGTCACGCCTTGCTTGACCGCCCAGTCCACAGCGTCCAGCAGGTCGTTGTGCATGGCCAGGCCCCATTGCTTGTTGCCGGCGTTGAGGAACTTCTTGCCAAAGCCGGTGGAGGCGCGGAAGTTGACCGCCAGCACGGCATAGCCACGGTTGGCCAGCCACTGGTGGTAGCCGTTGTAGCCATGGCCGTCGCGGCCCCAGGGGCCGCCGTGCACGAACAACACCAGGGGCACCGGCTTGTCGGCCTTGCCGTCGCCATTCTTGTCGGCGTCTTTGGGCAGGGTCAGGTAGCTGGGCAGGATCAGGCCATCGCGGGCCTTGATCTCCACGCCGTGCATGTCCACTAGGGGCGCGCCTTGCAGCTCGGGGCGGGCGACGTAGAGCGCCTGCAGCTTCTTGGCCTTGCGGTCATACAGATAGGTAGCGGCGACCTTGGACACCGGGTCGATGCCGACGATCCATTTGTCGTCGTTGCGGGTGCGGCTGGCGACATAGACCTCGCCCTTGCCCAGCTGCTTTTGCAGCCAGTCGAAATCGGCCTTGAGCGCTTTGTCCAGGAACTTCCACTCACTGTTCAGGTACTCGACGGCATAGGCCTGCACCACACCGCTGGCCGGGTCACGCAAGGTGTCACCCAGGTCGGCGCGGGCGTCCTGCGCCAGCACGGTGCGCTTGCCGCTGGTCACGTCTTCGGCGATCACGGCGGTGGTGTCGCTCTCGCGCGAGTCCATCCAGTACAGGGTCTTGCCGTCATGGGTGAAGCCCAGGGGCGAGGTGCTGCTGTTTTCCAGATTGGTGCTCAGATAGGGCTTGTCTTCGACCTTGCCGTCTTGCACCTTGAAGAAGTCCATGCCGCCGGCGGCGTTGGGGCGCAGGGCCAGGCGCAGGTTCAGATCGTTGTCGGCCTGGAAGCCGGCATAACCGTCTGCCTGCATGACCAGTTTCAGCTCACCGGTCTTGAGGTTGAGCAGGTGCACATCGTGCCAGCGCGGGTCGCGGTTGTTGATGCCGACCAGGATCTCATCGACACGCCGGGTCGAGAAGCCGGTGGGGCGCACGCGCACCTTGTCGAAGGGCGTGTAGTCACGCTGCGCACCGGTCTTGATGTCCACGCCATAGAGGTGGAAGTTCTCGTCGCCGGCGTTGTCCTTGACGAACAGCACCTGCTGGCTGTTGCCTGACCAGAAATGGCCGGGGATGGGGCGGTCCTTGGAATCGGTGATGGCTTTGGCCGCGTCGGGCTTGTCGGCCGGCGCCACCCAGACATTCATCACGCCATTCACCGGCGCCATCCAGGACAGCCACTGGCCATCGGGGCTCAGCTGCGCGCCGCTCTTGACCGGGTTGCCGAACAGGGCCGAGCGGGCGATCAGCGGCGTTTCGTCACCGGGCTTGGTCGCGGCGCTGGCGGCGGCCAAGGCGTTCTGCGACAAGGTGGCGGCCAGGGCCAGGCTGGCCAGGGTCAGCAGGGAAGGTCCGAATGCGCGAGCAGATGTCATGTGCACCTCAGGAAATTGGATGGGCAGATGGAAACGATCACGGGCCGGGCGATCCAGACCCGTGCGCCACACCGTCCGTCGGACGAGGGCGCCAGGCCCGGGGCTGGCCCGTGAGCTGGGGAACTGCAGACCCGCAGCATAGTCAAACTTCCAGGCCTGGCCGAGCCACGAGGCGATGGATGGGAGCTTGCTTGCGATGAGCTGCAGATTGGGCGGCATGGGGCCGTGCCAGGGCGCGGCACCCGATCCCGGCCGTAGCGTTTGCGCGCACCGTGCACAGCCTCATCAAGACGCTGCTGTCTGCATGCCAGCATGCGCGCCCAGTGGCATGGATTTCATGCGGGCCTGGGCCCGTGTTCCCTGCTGCTCTGCCTGCCCTTGCGGAGACAGCCGCGATTTGGATGACTGCATCGATGACCTCCCACCTGATTTCGCCTCCGCCCCGGCCTCGGGCCACCGGCCGTGCACGGCTTCGGGCCGGAATTGCGGCTGCACTTGCGACTGGACTCACGTCCTTCCTGCTGCTTGGGTGCGTGAGCATGCCGCCGGCCAGCCAGCAGCTGTCAACCGGCTCGGGTGCCGTCAGTGCGTTGCGGCGTGGCAGCCAGGGACCGACGGTGGTGCTGCAGTCGGGCTTGGGGGATGACATGGACAGCTGGGCGCCGCTGCTGCCCGAGCTGGAGCCGCGCCAGGCCTTGTGGGCCTACAGCCGGCCGGGCTACGGCGACAGCACGGCCGCCACCGGCAGCCGCGATCCCTGTACCGTGGCCGAAGAGCTGCACGCCTTGCTGCAGCAGGCGCAGCAGCGGCCGCCCTATCTGCTGGTCGGTCATTCCATTGGCGGCCTGTACCAGTACGCGTTTGCCAAGCTTTATCCCCAGGAAGTGGCGGGCCTGCTCCTGATCGACCCCACCCACCCGCGCCACTGGCCTCTGCTGCAAGAGCGCACACCGGCCCTGGCCGCCAGCCTCAAGATTCTGCGGGCCACGGCTTTCAGCAGCACCATGCGCCAGGAGTTCGATGGGCAGAACCTCTGCCTGGAGCGCCTGTCGGCCCTGCCAGCCCCGGTGGCGCCGATGACGCTGCTGGCGCGCAGCCGCTTCGGCCTCACCGAGCCCGAGGCCTTCCAGCGTCTGGTGCGCGAGCTGGAGGTGGACTGGTCTCGCTTGCTGCCGGGCCTGCAGCGCCAGGAGGTGGCTGCGGCCGGGCACTACATCCACCACGACCAGCCCCGCGTGGTGAATGAGGCCTTGCGCCAGCTTCTGATGCCTCGCGCCGGGCGCCTTGAAGCCGCCCGGCCTTGATGGCCATGGTGATCGCTCGCGTCGGGCTTATGCTGGCGGCGCGCCTGGTTGCGCAGATCGGCGCCTTGATGGGCACCGGAACATCCACAGGATTCCTCCATGCTGCAGCTCTACATCGCCAACAAGAACTACTCGTCCTGGTCGCTGCGACCCTGGGTGTTGCTGAAACAGCTGCAGCTGCCCTTCGATGAGCGACTGGTGGTGTTCGGCCAGGCGCCGGGCAGCGCCGGGGACTACCGCTTGTTCTCGCCGAGCGGCCGCGTGCCCTGCCTGCATCACGAGGGCCTGACGGTCTGGGACTCCCTGGCCATCGTCGAGTATCTGGCCGAGCTGGACCCGCGGGTCTGGCCGCAGGACCGCGCGGCGCGCGCCTGGGCGCGCAGCGTCTGCGCTGAAATGCACTCCGGCTTCCAGCGCCTGCGCGATGTCTGCACCATGAACTGCGGCCTGCGGGTGCAAGTCGGCGATTGGTCGCCCGCCTTGCTGGCCGATTGGCAGCGCATCGAGGCCTTGTGGCTGGAGGGTTTGACGCGCTTCGGTGGCCCCTACCTCACCGGCGCTGATTTCACGGCCGTGGATGCGTTTTTCGCGCCGGTGGCCTTTCGGGTGCAGAGCTATGCGCCGGCCTTGGGCGAGGCCGCGCAGGCCTATGCCCAGCGCTTGTTGCACCTGCCGGCCATGCAGGACTGGTACCGCGCGGCCCTGGCCGAAACCTGGCGCGATGAAGCGCATGAGGCCGAGGCCCGGGCGGCGGGCGTCTGGTTGCAGGATTTGCGGGCCGCGGCGCCCGCATGAATCTTGAGCGGCCCAGAATCTGGGACGATGCGGGTCTGACCTTCAAGCCTGGAGCCCCGTCCCCGTGAGTGTTTCTTCGCCACCGCCCAGCCCTTCCGTCACGCCCGCCGCCACACCTTTGGATCGTCCCGATCTGGAGCAGTTCGCGCGGGAAGACGGCGCCTTCCCGCTGGCCTTCATCCGCGCCCTGGCCGCGCTGGCCGCGGCCGACGGCTTTGTCACGCTGGGCGAGTACGAGCGGGTGTCGGCCCTGGCCGCCCGGCTGCAGGATTCGGCCCTGGGCGCCCACGCGGCCTTGCGGGCGCTGGAGTCACCCGGCGAGCAAAAAGTCGCCTTTGCTCAGCTCAAGCGCGCCAGCGCCGAGCTGCCCGAGGCCCAGCGCCGCCAGGCCTTTCTCGATGCCCAGCCCCTGCTGCAGTTGCAGGGCGAGCAGGCGCACAAGTTTGCGCAGGAGCTGGCGCAAGCCTTGCTGCTGCCCAGCCAGGAAGTCTCACGGCTGGCTGAGGCGGTGGGCCCGGCGCCCTCGCTGTGGAAAACCGTCAGCCGCCAGTCGGCCCGGCTGTTCGGCGGCCGGCCTTTGTTGCCGGCGGCGCAGACGGCGGCGCGACTGTCGGGCGACATCGATCTGGCCCTGGGCGTGGGCCGTTACCTGGACGGCGCCAGCAGCGATCAGGTCTTGCAGCAGGGCATGAGCTCCAGCCTGACCGTGCTGGCACGGCGACTCAGCGAGTTCGAGCGCGGCCTGCAGGCGCCGCCGCCGGAGGTCGGCTCGGCCGCCGCGTATGCGCAGCGGGTGGAGCAGCTGTTCCAGCAGGTGGGCCAGCGCATCGCTATGGTGGAGGCGCGCATCGCCCATGAGAAGCGCAGCTTCGAAGAGGACTTTGAAGAGCTGATCCACGATGCCGGCAATGCCGTCGAGCTGCAGATGCTGGAGCGCCTGCGTACGGACGATTGGACCGAGCACAAGGTCTGGGCGGAGATGGCTCGCTCGACCTTTGCCAAGGAGCTGGAGCGCCGCCTGGACCGTGCCGCCCGCCGCCAGGAGGGGCAGCTGCGCCTGCTGAAGGAAGAGCTGCGCCTGTTCCGCGAAGAGTTCAGCCTGGTCCACGCCAGCGTGATCGAGCGCCCGCACCACAGCCAGCTGCGCCGCCTGATGCCGGCCCTGCAGATCAGCACGCGGCTGAAGAATTCCACCGAGAGTGCGGCCGAGCTGACCCTGGGCGCCGGCGCGGTGGCGGCCGCTGGCACGGGCGCCGCAGTCTATGCCCTGGGTGCAGCCGCCGTGCTGCCGGTGATTGCTCCGGTGGCGCCGTTTGCGGGCGGTGCCTTGCTGGTGGCCGGCCTGCTCAAGTGGATGATGGACAAGAGCGGCCGCAAGGATGGAGAGCTGCGCCACAAGCGCGAGGCTTTTGAGGCGGCGCTGCGCGAGCGCCTGTCCGCCATGCGCGTCGACAGCTTCGCCCAGCTCGACACCCTGGGCCAGGAGTTCCGTGCCAGCGCCAATGCCTTGCTGCGGCCGTTGCTGCTGGAGGCCGAAGCGGCGCGCCAGCTGCCCGAGACCGAGCGCCGGGTGGCGCAGCGTGTGATCCAGGACACGCGCCAGGCCATGCAGGCCCTGGGGGCGCCGGAGACCTGAGCTCGCGCTTTCAGCCCACTCAGCCCCAGATGTCGGCCTCGGTCCAGCCCAGGGCGCGGAACTCTTCGGCGCGCAGATTCGCCTCGCCCGCACAGAAAAACTCGTCCAGCTGCGGCGGCCGGATGGCGGTGCCGGCCAGCATGGCGTGGACTTGGCCGCGGTGGTGGATCTGGTGCTGGAACAGATGGGCGAGCAGGCGTGTGCGGCTGTCCTGCTGCGCGCCCGCCGGTCGGGCGATGGTGACGATGCGGCCCAGATCGCAGTCGCGCTGGGTGGCGCAGTAGGCCCGCAGGCGCTGGTCCACGGCCGCCTGCTCGCGCTGCAGCTCGGCGGCGGTCTGAAACGGCTGGGCTACGGCAAAGAACTGGGAGCAGTCGGGGTGTGGCGTGTCGCCGGCCAGCTCGCGCTCCAGGGCATCGACGTAAAACCAGTCCACGCAGAGGTTGTGGTTCAGGGTCGCGAGGATGCTGGGGAAGAAGTTGCAGCGGGTCGCTTGCAGCTCAGACGGGCTCAGCTGGGCGCAGGCCGCCAGCAGGCGGTGGTTGGCCCAGGCATTGTTGTAGGCCATGCTGAGCAGATGGTGGGCCAGCGGGTCGCTGGCAGACGAGGGTGTCATGGCCGCACCCTCAAGCCATGGGCGTGCACAGCTCGACCAGGCTGCCATCCGGGCAGCGCACATAGGCGACCGTCTGGCCCCAGGGCTTGGTGACCGGTTCTTTCAGCGGCGTGGCGCCGGCGGCCACGACGCGGGCAAAGGCGGCGGGCACGTCGTCGGTGCTGAAGCCGATCTCCATGCCCAGCGGGCGCGCGCTCTCGGCCGCCACCACATAGGGCTGGCCGACACTGTCCAGCGCGGTTTCGTGGTCGACAAAGGCCAGGGCGGTGGCGCCGGTGTCCAGCTCGCCGTAGGCGCCCGATTCATGCAGGAAGCGGCGCTTCAGGCCGAAGGCGGCCTCGAAAAAGGCCAGGGAAGCGGCCACATCGGCCACGTAAACGATGGTGTAGGCATAGTTCATGCGAGGGTCTCCGGCAGTGGGTGTGCATGGGGTGGGTGTGACGGCTGCGGTGCATCTTGCCTGCCCGCTGCTGACATCGACTGTCAGCAGTTAGGGGGGAGGGTGCCCGTTGGCGGTATTCACAGCCCGGTCGTCACGGCCGGGCCGGTTCCTTGTGGCAGCATGGGTGCCTGCGCATGGCGCTTCGGCCGCCGTCGGCGCATCACAAGAAGATGATGATGGGATCAGCGTGAGCAGCATGGACAGCAGAGAACGACGTGAGCCAGGCCAGCAGGCAGGCACGGGAGGGGCCGGGGAGTCGCCAGGGATGAGCGGCGCGCGCCGCCGCTTTCTGAGCCAGTGCCTGGGTTTGAGCCTCGGCACGGCCGGCCTGGCCTTGCTGGCCGGTGCCAGCCCGGTGGCCTGGGCGCAAGCTGCCGCCGAGGGCACCGTGGCACCGCTCAAGATCGCGCCCCTGGCCTTCGAGCGACGCATCCTGGCCAATGGCCTGGAGCTGATTGCCTTGCCTCAGGCCGGGGCCACGGTCAGCGTGCAGGTCTGGTACCGGGTGGGCGGCAAGGACGACCCGGCCGGTCGCAGCGGCTTTGCGCATTTGTTCGAGCACATGATGTTCAAGCGCACCCGCTACATGGCCAACGAACAGTTCGACCGCATGACCGAGGATGTCGGCGGCAACAACAATGCCTTCACCGCCGATGACATGACGGCTTACCACAGCGTCGTGCCGGCCAACCACCTGGAACCCCTGCTCTGGGCCGAGGCTGAGCGCATGTCCAACCTGACCGTGGATCAGGCCAATTTCGACAGCGAGCGCGCCGTGGTCAAGGAAGAGTTCCGCCAGCGCGTGCTGGCCGAGCCCTACGGCCGGCTGTTTCACGCCGTGCCGCGCCTGGGCTACCAGCTGCACCCCTACCGCCGCCCGGTGATCGGCAGCATCGAAGAGCTGGACGCCGCGACCGTGCAGGATGTCAGCGCCTTCCATGCCCAGTACTACCGGCCGGACAACGCGGTGCTCATCGTCACCGGCGCCTTTGACCCGGTGCAGCTGAACCGCTGGGTGAACCATTACTTCGGCAGCATCCGCCAACCGGCCAGCGCCATCCCGCGGGTGCAGCAGAGCGAACCGCGGCGTGCGCGCGATGAGCTGCACCAGCTCAAGGCGCCCAATGTGCCGCTGCCGGCGGCCTTGCTGATCTGGCAGGGTCCCAAGGCCTCCAGCGCCGATGCGCCGGTCTGGCAGGTGGCCCAAGGGCTGCTGGCCATGGGCGAGTCCTCGCGCCTGAACGAGAGCCTGGTCTATCGCCAGCAGCTGGCGCAGAGCGCCGGTTTCGAGGCCCAGCTCAATGCCGACGCCGGCCTGCTGGTGGCCCATGCCATCGCCAGCGGCAAGCAGAGTGCCGCCGATCTGGTGGCGCCGCTGACGCGTGAGCTGCAGAAGCTGGCCGAGGAGCCCATCGCCGCGGCCGAGCTGGAGAAGGTCAAGGCCCAGCTGCTGACCGCCGCCCTGATCCGCCGGCAAACGCCGCTGGGCCTGGGCGAGGTGCTGGGCGAGGCGGCCTTGCTGCGCGGTGATGTGCAGTGGGTGAACCGCGAGTTGAACGATTTGCAGGCGGTCAGCGCCGCCGATGTGCAGCGCGTGCTCAAGCGCGATGTGCTGCGCGGCGCCCGCGTGACCGTGTTGTACGAAGCCGAGGCCGCCCCGGCCCGCAAGAAAGTGGGCAAGCCATGAGCCGCCGGACTGTGTTCTCTTTTCTGCGTCGCTCGCCGGTGCTGGTTGCGGCCCTGGGGCTGGCCTTGGCCAGCTCCGTGAGCAGTGCCTGGGCCCAGACCGGGTTTGAATCGCCGCCACGCCCGGCCTCGCCTCAGCCTTTGCAGGTGCCTGAGTTCAATCAGCAACGCCTGGCCAATGGCCTGGGCCTGGCCGTGGTCGAGCGCCATGCCCAGCCCCTGGTTACGGCCTGGCTGCTGGTCCAGGCGGGAGGGGCTTACGACCCGGCCGGCAAGTCTGGTCTGGCCGAGCTGAGCCTAGCCTTGATGGGCAAGGGCGTGCAGCGCGGCGCCGGCCCGCTGCCGGCCGCGGAATTGGCCGCCGAGATCGAGGCCCTGGGCACGCAGCTGGAGATCGGCAGCGCCGCACGCAGCAGCCATCTGGGCGTGACGGTGGCCAGCCACCGCCTGGACGCAAGCCTGGGCCTGCTGGCCGATATGCTGCGCAGCCCCAGCCTGGCGGAAGAAGAGTTCCAACGGTTGCAAGCCCAAGCGGTCGATGCACTCAAGCTTGGCCGCTCCGATCCCGGCCAGCTGGCCGCCCAGATCGGCCGCCGCCTCTACTGGGGTGACAGCCCGCATGGCCAGCAGCCCACCCTGGCCAGCCTCAGCCGCATCCAGCTCGACGATGTGCGCGCTTTCCATCGCCTGCATGTGCGGCCCGAGCGGGTCACCCTGATCCTGGCTGGTGACATCACGCCGGCCCAGGCGCGCAGCTTGGCGGACAAGCATTTCGGCAAATGGCGGGCCAACCGCATGGCGCTGCCGCAGCTGCCGTCCCTGGTGCCCAAATCGCTGGCGGCGCGCACGGTGCTGGTCGACCTGCCCGGTGCCGGCCAGAGCGCGGTGCAGGTGATGGCGCCGACCGCCGGCCCCAGCCCCGTGCCTTTTGCCCGCCTGACCCCCGAAGCCCAGGCCACCGAGGTGCTGACCCAGCAGGCCAATGCCCTGGCCAATGCCGTGCTGGGTCAGGGTTACTCCTCGCGCATCAACCAGGAGGTGCGCATCAAGCGTGGCCTGAGCTATGGCGCGGCCAGCGGCATCGATGCCCAGCCCGGCGGCGCCCAGCTGGTCACCAGCGCCCAGACCAAGCACGAAAGCGCCGGCGAGGTGGCGGCCTTGTTGCAGCAGGAGATCCGGCGCCTGTCCAGCGAACGCGTGCCCGACCCGGAGCTGGTGGCTCGCCGCGCGGTGCTGATCGGCGATTTCGGCCGCCAGCTGGAAACCACGGCCGGCCTGGCCGCCCTGGCGGCCGAGGGCCTGATGCGCGGCCGCCCCCTGGCCGAGCTGAGCCGGGTGCCGGAGGAACTGGCGGCCCTCGACGGCGACACCGTGCGCACCCTGGCCACACGCCACTGGCAGGGCGAGCGCTTGCGAACCGTCATCGTGGCCGATTTCAAGCAGGGCGGTCTGGCCCTGCGCCAGCAGTTCCCGGATGCCCTGGTGCTCAAGGCCGAGGAGCTGGACCTGGCCAGCCCGACGCTGCGCCGCGGCGGCCGCAAATAGGCCGGGTTCCAGCCCGCGGCTACAATGGCCGGGTCATTGGGGAGTAGCCGCTGCAGCCGCCCTGGCTGCCGGCCCGCGTCAACACACTTGGTCGAGCGTTCGGCCATGGCGCGGGCAGTGTCAGTGCTTGTGCCGCGCGCAAGACCTGACCCCTGGCAAGACCTTTGACCACCCACACCTGCTTTGCGGCCGGCGTGTGCGTGGTCATTGGTTGTTTTTGTGCCGGCCGCAGGAAAAGTGTTCGCCCCTCATGGAAGCCTTCCTCGTCTCCACCGGCATCGTCGCCCTCGCTGAAATCGGCGACAAAACCCAGCTCCTGGCCTTTTTGCTGGCTGCCCGTTTCCGCAAGCCCCTGCCCATCATCCTGGGCATCTTCATCGCCACCGTGGTCAACCATGCGGGCGCCGGCGCGCTCGGCGCCTGGATCACCGCGCAAGTCAGCCCCACCGTGATGCGCTGGGTGCTGGGCGTGGGCTTCATCGCCATGGCCGTCTGGACCTTGATCCCGGACAAGATCGACGAGGAAGAAGAGGGCGGCAAAGGCCTGAAGCTGGGCGTGCTGGGCACCACCATCGTGGCCTTCTTCCTGGCCGAGATGGGCGACAAGACCCAGATCGCCACCGTCGCCCTGGCCGCCCAGTACCACGCCTTTGTGGCCGTGGTTGCGGGCACCACCCTGGGCATGATGATTGCCAATGTACCGGCCGTGCTGCTGGGCGAACGCATCGCCGGCCGCATCCCGGTGCGTCTGGTTCACGGCATTGCCGCGGCCATCTTTGCGGTGATCGGGGTGGCCACCTTGGCCGGTGCGGGACAAAAGCTCGGTTTCTAAGCCGCTTACTCCTGCATGCTGTTGCTCAGCGGGGCTGGTCGCCGGCCCGGTTTGCTGGTTCAATGCTTCGACGGGCGCAGCGCGCACAAGAAAGTGGCGCGCCCGGGCATGGAACAGTTCGCCAAGGGAGTCCAAAAAAATGACGGTGCGATCTCATGTCTTGCTGGTCGACGACGACGAGCTGACGCTGCAAATGCTCGAAGCCACGCTGGAAGCTGACTTCAAAGTCAGTCTGGTCAACAGCGGGGCGGAAGCCCTGAGTCGCTGTGACAGCGACCCGCCCGACCTGATCGTGCTCGATGTGGACATGCCCGAGATGGACGGCTACGAGACCTGCCGCCGCCTCAAAGACAATTTTTCCACGGCCGAGATCCCGGTGATTTTTCACTCGGCGCGCACCAGCATTGACGAGCGGCTGCAGGGTTATGCCGCCGGCGGCGCCGACTACCTGCCCAAGCCCTTCGACGCCCCCGAGCTGCTGGCCAAGATCAATCTGGTGCTGGCCCACCGTGACCGCCAGCGTGAGCTCAGCGGCCAGCTCGACGAGGTGATGAATGCCGTGCTTTCGTCCGCCGACATGGTGGGCGAGGCCGGCGTGGTGCTGGAGTTCCAGCGCGCTCTGGTCGGCTGTGCAGACAACGCCGCCGTGGCCCGGGCCATCCTCGATGCCCTGCACCGCTACTCGCTCGATGGCTGCGTGCGCATCCGCGGCGGCGGCGAGGTGTACTCGGGCAATGCGCGCGGGCCCTGCAGCGCGCTCGAGAACTCCATCCTCGACCATCTGCAGGCCCAGACCGAGGGCCAGCGCATCCGACCTTTTGGCCACCACACGGGTTTCTCTTACGACCGCGTGGTCCTCTTTGTGCGGGATCTGCGCATGGATCGCGGCGCCGATATGGACCGCGCTGAATCCGAACGCATGGGCCGTGCCATCGACAATGTGGCCCTGCTGGTGGAGGGTGCGGTGCAGCGGGTCGGGGCGCTGGAGTCCCTGGTCGCCACGCGCGACCTGGCCGATGTGCGCCATCTGGTCAGCATGACGCGCAATGCCCTGACCGACATCTCGGCCCGCAACCAGGCGCAGCAGCGCGAGGTCAAGCAGGTCTTCGACAGCCTCAATGCCGAGGTCGAGAACAGCTTTCTGCACCTGGGCCTGACCCAGAGCCAGGAAGACCACCTCAGCAGCATCATCAAGCAGCATCTGGAGGCGGCACTGGCGGTGCTGAGCAAGAGCCAGGAGGTGGAAGCCTTCCTGGGCCGCGTGATCCACAAGCTGGGCCAGGCCGCGCACTGAGCCCGGGCCGATTCAGGCCACCGCTGCGTCCAGATCATGGTCGCCCCCTCCACAGCGCCGCCGACCGAGGTGTTCGATGAACCCTCGGCCATCGAGCCCCCGCTGAACGCCGCGCAACAGGAAGAATCCCTGCGTGGCTTCAAGTCGCGCCTGGACGCGATGATGCTGCGCAGCGCGCGCGTCTTCCTGGTGCTGGTGATGTTGGGGGCGGTGCTGCAAATTGCCGGCACGCTGAGCCAGTTCGAGCTGCCCTGGGCGCTGCGCATGAGCCGCGCCGGGCCGGCGGCCGCGGTGTTTATGATCTGCTTCGTCGCCTTGCTTCTGGCCATGCGCTGGGGTGTGCGGCTGGCCGCGGCCTTTTTCAGTGGCGCGGTGATGCTGGCGCTGCTGGCCTCGGCCGCCTGGCATGGCAATGGCGTGCGTTCCTCGGGCATGGGCGCGGTGCTGGCGGCCCTGGTCGTGATGGGTTTGATGGTCGGGCCGCGCGCGGCCGTGCGTGGCACGGTGCTGGCCTGCGTGGGTTTCCTGGGCCTGTGGCAGGCCGAGGTGCAGGGCTTGATTCCCGGCCTGCAGTTGCAGAACACGCCGCCACTGAGCAGCTTTGCCGTGGTCTACAGCTTTGGCGCGGTCATGATCGGTTGGCTGGTGCTGCGCTATGGCACCTTGTTCTGGGAGGTGACCTCTTCGCTGGAGGGCTCGCGCCGCCTCTTGGCCGACACGGTGCGAGCGCAGCAGAAGGTGGCGAAGGAGCTGCGTGACAGCGAGGAGCGCCTGCGCATGCTGCTGGACAGCTCCATCACCAGCATCCAGATCTTGGAAGGCGAAACCGGCACGCTGCGTTTTGCCAATGCCCAGACGCTGGAGTTGTTCGGCTGCACCCGGCCTTCTGACCTGGCTGAGGCGCTGATGTACCCCGGCGGCTTGTATGCCAAGGCGCAGCTGATGCAGTGGGTGCAGCGCACCCTGGACCAGGGGCCGCAGTACTTCGAGTGGCAGTCGCGCCGGCGCGATGGCACGCCGATCTGGTGGGACATGAAGATGGACCGCATGCAGCTGGCCGGCCAGGCCTGTGTGGTGCTGTTCGGTCACGACATCACCGCCCGCGTGCGCGCCGAGGCCGAGCTGCGCGTGCAGCAGGGCCGGCTCGAAGACGATGTGCGCCTGCGCACCGCTGAGCTGCAGGCCGAGAAGCAGCGCATGCAGGACATCCTCGAAGCCCTGCCCATCACCCTGAGCATCCGCGACACCTCCGGCCGATACACCCTGGTCAACCGGGCGTTCGAGCAGGCCAGCGGCTTCAAGCGCGAGCAGGTGCTGGGTCAGACCGCCCGGGCCCTGTTCAACGAAGAGGTGGCCGCCGAGATTGCCGAAACCGATGCCCAGCTGCTGGCCGGCAGTGCCAGCAGCCTGAGCAGCGAGCGCCAGATCGTCCATCCCAAGGACGGGCCGCACGATTACCTGCTGACCATGGTGGCCCTGGTGGACGCCCGCAAGGCGCTCTACGGCATCCTCAACCTGGGCACCGACGTCACCTCGATCAAACGCCTGCAGCGTGAGCTCAGTGTGGCCAAGGACGAGGCTGAGCGCCTGGCCCGGGCCAAGAGCGATTTCCTGGCCAATATGAGCCACGAGATCCGGACCCCGCTCAACGCCGTGCTGGGCCTGGCCCAGCTTGGCGTGAGCCGCAGTGCCGACCCGCTGGCCAGCCGCAATGGCTTCGAACGCATCGTCCGCTCGGGCCGGCATCTGCTGGGGGTGATCAACGACATCCTCGATTACTCCAAGGTCGAAAGCGGCAAGCTCGACATCGAGAGCCTGCCCTGCAATCTGGTTCATCTGGCCAAGGAGGTGGTGGACCTGGTGTCCGAGCGCGCCGATGCCAAGAATCTGCGCCTGCGCATGGAATACAAATGCAGCTTCGACTGGGTGGCGCTGGACTCGCTGCGGGTGACGCAGATCCTGGTCAACCTGCTCGCCAATGCCATCAAGTTCACCGACAAGGGCCGGGTCACCCTCAGCCTGGAGTCGCAGCGCGATTGGTTGCGGCTCTCGGTCGCCGACACCGGGCCGGGCATTGCGCCCGAGCAGCAGGTGCGCATCTTCCGCGCCTTCGAGCAGGCCGACAGCTCCACCACCCGCCAGTTCGGCGGCACCGGCCTGGGCCTGAGCATCAGCAGCCAGCTGGCGCGCGCCATGGGTGGCGATATCGAGGTCGACAGCGTCGTGGGCCAGGGCTCCTGCTTCACGCTCAAGCTGCCCCTGGTGCGCGTCGAGCCCGGGCAGCAGGAGCTGATGCGCTCGGCGGGCGAGCCAGCGCCCCTCAGTGGCCCGGGCGTGCTGGACGATGCCAGCTCGGCCGTGGACAGCCTGCGCGGACTGCGCATCCTGATCACCGACGATGTGGACATCAACCGCGAGATCCTGCAAGACATGCTGCAAGTGGCCGGTGCCGAGGTGCTCAGCGCCGAGGGCGGCGCTCAGGCCATTGCCCAACTGCGCGAACAGGGCCCGGCCGGCATCGACCTGGTGCTGATGGATGTGCAGATGCCCGAGATGGACGGGTACGAAACCACCCGCCGCCTGCACCAGCTGGCGCCCCAGCTGCCTGTAATCGCGCTGACCGCCCATGCCTTGGCCGAAGAACGCCAGCGCTGCCTGGCGGCCGGCATGGTGGCCCACATCAGCAAGCCGATCGACCAGGCCGAGCTGCTGCGCACCCTGCTGAGCTTGAGCGCCAGCATCCCGCGTCGCTCCAGTCTCAAGCTGCACAGCATGCGGCCCCCGGAGCTGGCCGAGCCCGCCTTGCCGCCGCCGCCGCCCCTGGCGGAGCGACCACTGCCAGCCCCTGTGGCAGCGCGCAGCACCTGGCCCGATCTGCCCGGTACAGACTTCGAATCGGCACTGACCCGCTGCGCCGGCCGCCAGGAGCTGCTGGCCAAATTGCTCGGCACCTTTGCCAAGCAGTACAGCCAGCATCAATCGCTGTTCGAAGAGGCCCATATCGCCGGCGGCAGCACTCTGGCCAGCGCCGCCCACCGCCTCAAAGGCTTGGCTGCCAACCTGGGCATGAACCGCCTGGCCGACTGCGCCGCAGCCCTGGAGCACGCCTCCGGCCCGTACGGCGAGCCCAGCCAGATCACACCGGCCCTGATGGCCTTGAACGGCGAGCTGGCGCCCATGATCGGCGTGATCCAGGACTGGCGAGCCCAGGCTTGAGTGGCGCGCGCGGACTGCTGGCCGTATGCAAGATCAGCGGGCTGTCACCTGCCGCACGGCATGCTCCCAGGCGGCCATGCGTTCGGCGGCCTGGGCGCGGTTGCCGCTGGGCTCAAAGCGGCGCTCGGCCTGCCATTGGGCGCTGAGCTCATCCAGGCCGGTGTAAACGCCGCAGCTCAAGCCCGCCAGGTAGGCGGCGCCCAGGGCGGTGGTTTCGATCACGCGCGGGCGCACGACGGCGATGCCCAGCAGATCGGCCTGGAACTGCATCAAGAGGTCGTTGACGCAGGCGCCGCCGTCCACGCGCAGCTCTTGCAGCGGCGCGCCGCCGGCGGCGTGGGCATCGCGGCTCATGGCTTGCAAGAGGGCGGCGCTCTGGAAGGCGATGCTTTCGATCGCGGCACGGGCGATGTGGGCCTGCGTGCTGCCGCGGCTCAGGCCCAGGATGGCCCCGCGCGCCTCGGCCCGCCAGTAGGGCGCGCCGAGGCCGGTGAAGGCCGGCACGAACATCACGCCGCCGGCATCGGGCACGCTCTCGGCCAGGCTTTGCACGGCGCCGCTGTTCGGGATGATCTGCAGCCCATCGCGCAGCCACTGCACCACAGCGCCGCCAACAAAGACGCTGCCCTCGAGCGCGAACTCGGGGCTGGCCGTGGTCTGGGCGGCGCTGGTGTTGATCAGGCCGTTGGCCGAGGTCTGGAACTGCCGGCCGGTGTGCATGAGCATGAAGCAGCCGGTGCCGTAGGTGTTCTTGGCCATGCCGGGCTGGAAGCAGGCCTGGCCGAACAGGGCGGCCTGCTGATCGCCGGCGACGCCGCCGATGGCGATCTCGCCGCCCAGGTGCTCGGCCGCCACGCGACCGAAATCGCCGCTGGACGGGCGCACTTCGGGCAGTAGGGCGGGCGGGATGTCCATCAGGGCCAGCAGTTCTTCGTCCCAGCGATTGCGCTGCACGTCGAAGAGCAGGGTGCGCGAGGCATTGCTGACATCGGTGGCGTGCACCGCACCGCCCGTGAGATTCCAGATCAGCCAGCTGTCGATGGTGCCGAAGGCCAGTTCGCCGCGCTCGGCCCGGGCGCGCGCGCCAGGGATGTGGTCGAGCAGCCATTTGAGTTTGGTGCCGGAAAAGTAGGGGTCGATCAGCAGGCCGGTCTTGGCCCGCACCATGGGGGTCAGGTCTTGCGCGCGCAGCTGGGCGCAGAAGGGCTCGGTGCGGCGGTCTTGCCAGACGATGGCTCGGTGCAGGGGCTGGCCGGTCTGGCGGTCCCAGAGCACGGTGGTCTCACGCTGGTTGGTGATGCCGACGGCGGCGATGTCGGCGGCGCGCAAGTCCGCTTGGCGCAGGGCGGCCTGGGCCGTGGAGAGCTGGCTCTGCCAGATCTCCAGCGCATCGTGCTCCACCCAGCCCGGCTCAGGGAAATGCTGCGCAAACTCTTGCTGGGCCATGGCCACGATGCGGCCGCTGCGCTCGAAGACGATGGCGCGCGAGCTGGAGGTGCCCTGGTCGAGAGCGAGCAAATAGGACATGGCGTCAAGCCCTTGGCTTAGAGTCCGGGGATGGATCATTTTGACGTACTGGTGGTGGGCGGCGGCATCAATGGCGCCGGCATCGCCCGAGACCTGGCCGGCCGCGGCTGGCGGGTGCTGCTGGCCGAGGCTTCCGATCTGGCGGCGCACACCTCCTCGTCGAGCACCAAGCTGATTCACGGGGGCCTGCGCTACCTGGAGTACTACGAGTTCTCGCTGGTGCGCAAGGCGCTGCAGGAGCGGGAGCTGCTGCTCAAGAGCGCCCCGCACATCATGTGGCCGCTGCGCTTTGTGATGCCGCATGACCGCGCCATGCGCCCGGCCTGGATGATCCGCATCGGCCTCTTCCTCTACGACCATCTGGCCCGGCGCGAGTGGTTGCCCGGTTCAGCCGGCTTGCGCCTGCGTGACAGCCCCTTTGGCGCGCCGCTCAAGCCCGAGTTCGAGCGCGGCTTCGTGTATTCCGACGGCTGGGTGGACGATGCCCGCCTGGTGCTGCTCAATGCCCTGGATGCGCATGCCAAGGGCGCCGAGATCCTGACCCATTGCACCGTGACCGAGGCGCAGCGCGAGACCGCGGCGCAGGGCGGGGGCTGGCGCGTCCGGCTGCAGACGGCCAGCGGTGAGCGCCGGGTCCAGGCGCGCGCCCTCGTCAATGCTGCCGGCCCCTGGGCGGAGACCTTTTTACGCCAGGTGGCGCGCCCGGCCGCGGACGAGCCCCTGGCCACCAAGAGCCTTCGCCTGGTCAAGGGCAGTCACATCGTGGTGCGGCGTCGCTTCGACCACGACCATGCCTACATTTTCCAGAACCCCGACCGGCGCATCATTTTCGCGATTCCCTACGAGGGCGAGTTCACCCTGATCGGCACCACCGATGTGGAGCTGCCCGACGCCGCCATCGCCGGCTTTGCCAAGGCGGAGATCGAGGCGCAGGAAGTGGCCTACCTGTGCGAGCAGGCCAGCCGTTATTTCAAGACGCCGGTGCGACCCGATGAGGTGTTGTGGAGCTATGCCGGTGTGCGACCGCTGCTCGACGATGCCTCGGGCGATGCCAGCGCCGTCACGCGCGACTATCTGCTTGAAACCCATGGCGACGGCGCGCCGCTGCTGAGCGTCTGGGGCGGCAAGATCACCACCTTCCGCAAGCTGGCCGAGGATGCGGCCGATCTGATCGGCGAGATGCTGGGTGAAGAGCGCCCGGCCTGGACGGCACCGGCCCCGCTGCCGGGCGGTGATCTGTCGGACTGGATCGGTGCGGCGCAGCGGCCGGATCAAGATTTCGAGCGCTTTGTGGTGGCGCTGCAGACGCGACATCGCTACTTGCCGCCTGAGCTGGCGCGGCGCCTGGCGCGGGCCTATGGCTCGCGCGTGGGCCTGCTGCTGGGCGCGGCGCGGACGCTGGCCGATCTGGGCGAGGAGGTGGCGCCGGGCCTGTTCGAAGCCGAGCTGCGCTACCTGCGCGAGCATGAGTGGGCCCGCGATGCCGAGGCGGTGCTCTGGCGCCGCTCCAAGCTGGGCCTGCATTACAGCGAGTCCGAGCGGGCTGCCGTGGCCGCCTGGCTGCAGCAAGCGGCGGGCCGCAAAGAAAACGCCGCGCTCGGAGGCGCGGCGTTTGGAGATCGCAGCGGCGGGCCGCTGCTCTGACCTGCTGCGTTTACTTGTTGCGCTGACGGCGCGCCAGCAGGCCGATGCCGGCCAGGCCCGCCAGCATCAGCGCATAGCTTTCCGGCTCGGGCACGGCGCTGACCGTGGCGATGGTGTTGCCGCCCAGCAGGCTCAGCGTGGTGCTGGCCGATCCACCGGCGTCCAGGGCCGGTGTCAGATCGATCTGGAACAGGGCACCGTCGGGGTTGCCCAGATAGCTTTGCTGGTCGCCGGCCAGCAGGCCGAGGCTGAAGCTCGTGCCGGCTTGACCCGGCGTGCTGAAAACATCGCCGCTGAAGCTCAAGTCGAAGCTGAAGCTGCCGCCCAGATTGATGGCGTGGAACAGGTCATTGAAGGCCGTGCCATTGCCCAGCACGAAGCCGCTGGCCAGGCTGCCGGCGGCTTCGCCCTCGAGGAAGAACTCGCTGCCAAAGCTGCCGCTCAGATTGCTGATGCGCACCTGGGCTGCCGGGGCCGAGCCCATGCCTGCGAGGAACTGGAAATCCAGCCAGCCGGTCTGGCCGGCCCAGGCCGCCGTGTTGACGCTGGCGTGGAACTGCGTGTCGGCCCAGGCGCTGCCGCCGAACAAGGCGCTGGCCGCCAGGGCCAGGCTCGAAGCCATGTGAAGCGCGCGGCGGCGCAGCGGCGAGGAGGTGCGGAGGTGGTTCATGGTGTGGGAATCCTTGGTGAATCGGGTGTCCGTGGCGCTCAGAAGCTGCCCGAGTACAGGCTGGCGCTGTAGTTCAGGCCCAGCTTGCCCGGGTTGCTGATGCTCAGCGGCACGCTCAGGCTGGCGCCGGCGGGCAGGCTGGCGGCATTGAGGGTGATGAAGGGCAGGCCGTTGTGGCTGCCGCTGGCGTTGACCAGGGTCACACCGGCCGGCAGGCCTTGGATCTTCAGCTGCAGCGGGCCAGCCAGCGGCGCGCCGCTGATGTTGGCGAGGCTGATGCTGCCGCTGTAGAGCTGGGTCACGCGGTTGTAGACCAGGCCGGAGACGGTCTGGCGCACGCTGGCGCTGACGTCCTGGGCCAGGCTGACGTTGAAGCTCACCGGGCTGGAGGCGCCGACATTGCCGGCCGCGTCCACCGCCTGGGCCACCAGGGTGTGGCTGCCATTGCCCAGCGACGCCGGGTCGAGGTTGATGGCGTAGGGCGCGCTGTTGTCGCTGCCCTTGGCCTGGCCGTCGACGAGGAAATCGACGCGGCTCACGCCCACATCGTCGCTGGCCTCGGCCTTCAGGTTCAGGCTGCCGCTGGCGTCCTTGCTGACGCTGGCGCTGACCACCGGGGCGGTGTTGTCCTGCACCTGGTTCACCCAGATCGGCGCCGACCACAGGATCTTGCCGTCGGTCTGCGTGACCTTGGCGTAATAGAAATGCTTGCCGACCGAGGGGGTGAAGTTGTTGACCGCGCTGCTGGACATCTCGGTGATGGTGCCATTGCGCTGCGGCACGCCCTCGTAGATCTTGACCGTCGCGGCGCTCTTGCCGGCGCCCGGGGCGTAGTTGGCGACCAGGTTCAGCGGGCCGGCGTTGGTGAAGGTCTCGCCCATCAGGCGGCCGTTGGCCGTCAGCACCAGCTGCGAGGTCTTGTCCATGGTGGCGAACAGGCGGCGGGCGCGGATCGCTTCCATGAAGGACTCATTGCTCAGCGGCGTGCCCGAGGGGATCAGGATGCCGTTGCGGTTGGTCGAGGATGCGCCCCAGTTGGCGCAGTGGTTGTCCTGGTTGGTGGTGAAGGCGATCTTGAAGCCGGCCTCCAGCGCCTTCTTGCAGGCCCCTTCGTAGCCGCTGTTGCCGTTGTCGCTTTCGTTGGTGGTGTTGGAGAAGGCGGGGGTGTTCATCACCTCGCACAGCGCCATCGCCTGCTCACCCTCGGGCGTGTAGCCCAGGGCCACGTTGTTGACCAGGTACTGGCCCGAGCTGGCCGGGTGGTTGAACTGGCCCAGCAGGCCGCGCTGCGCCATCAGGGCGTAGAGCTTGGCGGCGTTGTTCTTCTCGGTGAAGACATCGGCCAGCAGCTCGCCCTTGGCGTTGTACTCCCAGCCCAGCAGCTCGTTGGAGTTGAAGATGTTGATGTGGCCGCCGCCGCTGATCGTGCCCCACTCCATGCCGTAGACGGCCAGGAAGTTGGGGTGGGCGGCGTTGAAGTTCTGCGCGGCCAGGCGGCCGGCCTTGTACAGATCCTTGGCGTAGGACGGGGATTGGTTGGCATCCGTGCCGGTGGAGCCGTCGAACATGTGGTTGTGTTCGGAGGTCATCAGGATGTCCAGGCCGCGGTCCATGGCGTACTGGTAGGCCTGGGCCGGGCCTTGGTTCATGTTCGATTGTGGATGCTGCTCGCCGCTGCAGTTGCCGATCGTGCCGCCGCCGTCGCTGTGGCCGGTCTGGCTGTGCAGATTGCCCAGGTAGACGGTGTAGGGCAGGCCGCCGGTCACCGGCGCGGCCAGGGCAGCCTTGCCGCCCAGGCGGTTGCCGGACTTGGCGGCCTTGAGGGCGGCGCCGGTCTGCATCGGCTTGAAGGCCGGCATCTGCGGCGGGGCCACATAGCCCACTTGCATGTCCCAGCTTTGTTCGATCACTTCGGCCTCGGGCGCGTTCAGATGCGCTTCCACGAAATCGGCCGTCACGCCCACCGAGGGCAGTTCCTTGGCCGGCACCGAGGTGGCGCTCAGGCGCACTTGGTAGATGCCGTCGGCTGCGGCCACGCCGCCTTGGCGGCCGGCCCAGTCGACTTTGGTTTCGATCTCGCCCTTGACCAGGGTCTCCACGCCGTACCAGCGCTGCGCCACCTGGCCGGCCGGGTCCAGCAGTTCCAGGCGCCAAGACACGGTCTGGGTCTGCTCCACCTGCGGGTACTCGAAACGCAGGGTGAAGCTGCGAGCCTCGGCAATGGCCTTCGCATCGGCACGGAAGGGCACATGCAGGCTGGCCTCGAACTCCTGATGGTCCGGGCTCAGCGTGCCGCCGCCCAGGGCCATTCCGGCCGCCGAGGCGCTGAGCAACAGCGCGATGGCGCGTGGGACATGTTTCATCATCATCAGTCGGGCGGTGGCGTGAGGCATGGTGGGGCGGTCCGGCAAAAGGGGGCGAAAGAAAAACACAAACAGCAAGCAAGCCGGGTGCAGCGTCGAGGCGGCACTCGGTGGCTTGCTCGAAAAACGGGGGAGGCGGAGCAGCGGCAAGCCGCTCCGCCGGATCAACTCAGGTCTGAGTTGTTGGCTGCGTTCGTGGCGACGAACGCTGGGTCAGTCCGGTGACCGACCCTTCTATCAATCAATCAATCAATCGGCCTTGCGGCGGCGGGCGATGAAGCCCATGCAGCCCAGGCCAGCCAGCAGCATGGCGTAGGTCGTCGGTTCCGGCACTGCTGTCACGACCAAGTTGTCGATGGCCAGGCCGTGGTCGTTGCCGGCGTCGTTCTTTTCGACCCAACGCACCCACAGGGTTTCACCAGCGGCCCAAGCCGCCGTCACATCACCACCGCGGCCGGCCACCAGGCCTGCGCCATTGCCGTCCACGGCGGCCGCCGTGGCGCCCAGCACGGGGGAGGCAAAGTCGAAGCTGCCGCCCGGTGCGGTCCAGCTGGCGACGGTGGAGAAGCTGGCGCCAAAGCCATATTCCAGCACCATGGTTTGGGCGGCCGTGTTGCCGCCGTTGCGCCATTGTTCGCCGTCGAAGCTGATCTTGAAGCCGCTCAGGTCAGCGCCGGTGTCGTTGGTCAGGGCCACTGCGATCCAGCCGGCCACCGTATTGGAGGCCGGCGAGCCGAAGTACGCGCCGCCCGAAGCCGAGCCGCCCAGGGCGCGTTCGGCCACGCCGGTGGCGCCGTAGCTGCGGAAGCTGCCGGCGTTGGAACCACCGTTGTCGGCGGTGTAGGTGGCAATGGCCACGCTGTCCTTGTTGAACAGGCTCCAGCCGGCCAGGGTGCTGTCGTTCACCCAAGCCACGGCGGCGGTGCCGCTGTTGGCCAGGCTGTCGAAGGACTGGGTGTAGGTGCCGCCGGTGCTGGCGACGGAGATGCCGGCTTGCGCGGCCGGAACGGCGGCCAGCAGGGCCAGAGCCAGGGCGAGGGATGTCTTTTGGATCGTCATGGGATGGTTCTCAGACAGAGGTTGGACAGAAGAAATTGAGAGACAGACAAGCAAGTTGCGTCAAACAAGCCACAGGTGTTGCAAGACCGGCGCAAGCGAGGGCCACGCGCGGCCTGGACGGTACTGGTCGGCCGGCTTGGGCCTCGCAGGGCGGCAGGCCTGCGCTCTTGCAGGGGATGCCGCCGTGAGGCTCAAGTCCGGCGCTTCAATCAAGGGCATTTGCAAGACATCTGAGGGCCTGAATCCAAGCTGCCAAACGTTTGCGAATCATGGAAAAAGAGAGAAGACTCTCCGAATCGGGCGCTCTGCGCACGAGGGCAAGATCTGACCCTGCGCGCGAATGCCCGGGAGCGTCTTCCTTCTTCGCTTCCACTCCTCCAGCACTTTTCCGCTGACCAGCATACCCAACTGACCGTGACAGTCCCGTGTCAGCGCTACGGGTGTTCCCTGAGCTCCCCCGCGCTTGAGGGGGTGAGCGCTGCGGGCGCAGGGGCCCGCTTGGTGCGGCCTTGCGCCGCGGCGGTGCATGCGGCGCCAGTTCGTGGTGCTGGCACCGGAACGGTGCGCTGGCTGGCGTGGTCGACCCAGGCCTGATCGTGCCCTGGGGTCAGGTCTTGCCTGCGGCCGAGGGGCTCAGACCTTTTGGAACATCACCCGCTCGGCCAGCTCGCGCTGGGCCACGGGCAGGGCCGCGGCGCGGTCCAGGATCTGGATCACCGCTTCACAGCGGCCTTGCGCGGCGCGCCCGGTAGGCAGGGGCGTGGGCTCGGCCCACAGCCCGGCCAGCAAACCCGGCGCTTGTGCGCCGAGGGTGCGGCGGATCACTTCCAGCTCGATGGCCGTGGCCGGCTTGGGCGCAAAGCGGGGCAGATCGCTGCGCGCCGCCTCCACGAGCCAGGCGGTTTCCTTGACCTGCAGGTCCAGCGGCAGCTGGCGGCGCAGTGCCACCTGGCCGGACAGCAGGCCCAGGCAGCTGCTGCCTCCGGGCGTGGCCAGGCTGGCCTTGAGCTGGCTGCGCAGCAGCTGGGCGTACTGGCGGCGCTGGTTGGGGCTGATGGCGGCGATCAGCTCGGGCATGCGGGTGCTCAGCTCGGCCCAGCCCAGGGCTTGCAACTCCTCGTCGCTGGCCGCGGCGGCGCGGGCGGCCTGCATGCGGCCGGCCAGGCGGTCGAGCGTACCGGCATAACGCTGGTTCAGCGCATGCCAGGCCGGGCTGCCCTGCAGGGCATCGGCAAAGTCGGCCGCCTGCGCGTCCTGCCCGGCGGGCAGGGCCACATCCAGGGTCTGCGGCAGGGCGGCGATCAGCGAATTGGCCACCAGCTCGTCGCTGTGCGGGTACCACATGCTGTGCGAGGGGGTCTTGACCGTGCGGTGGATGAAGTACTCGGGCAGGCCCACCTTGCGGTAGATGCCGGCCAGCTGCTGGTTGGCCAGCTCGTCGAACACCGGGTTGTAGGTGCCGGTGGAGGCGCGGTGGAAACCCAGCTGGGCACCGGGCATCAGCTGGCGCTCGCGCCCGGCCAGGAAGAGCAGGGTGCAGGCGCTTTCGCAATTGCCCACGGCACGGGTGCTGTAGCGGCTCTTGCTCATCAAGGCCACCACCTGTTCGGCCTCGAAGACCCGGCCGCCGGGCGAGGCCAGCTCCAGCCGGCGCACGCTGGGGCTTTCGTCCAGCAGGCGTTGCAGTCGGCCAGCGTCCCCCATGCCGATGGGGCCGCGCAGCTGCAGCACATGGCCGTCGGCCGAGACCTTGAGCGTGGCCTGGCCGATGGGGTCGATGCCGCGCGCCATCTGCCAGTACTCGCCCAGATCGGGCAGCAGGCCGAAGACTAACGACACGCCCAGCTGCACGGCACCCAGGCCCAGCGAGATGCGCGCCAGCCAGGCCCAAAGCCCAGCACCGCCGATGCGCAGGTACTCGCCCGCCGCGCGCCAGGCGCCGACGATGCACCAGATGTTGAAGGCAATCAGCAGCGGCCAGCCGACCAAGGTGGTGATGGCGCTGATCTGCAGCGATTGGCCCTTGACGCTGATCCAGCTCATCACCCCGGTCAGCAGCAGGGCCAGGGGCGCGGACAGCAGCACATTGTTGACCCAGAAGCTTTGCGCCAGGCTTTGCTCGCCATGCCAGTGCGAGGCGATGTAACCGGGGCGGCGCTCGGTGGCCACCGGGTGGCGGGCGCGCTGGCCGCCTCGGCTGCTGGGGGCGCGCGGTTTGGCGGCTTGCTGCCAGGCGGTCGGGTCGCCCGGGGCATCACCGCCTGGCGCCTTGTTGGCCGATTCCGAATGATCGGCCTGTGTGGGGTCGTAGTTCTTCAGGCTCATGCCGCGGCTCCCTGCTGGAGCGGCTCACTGTAGCGGAGCACCCCCACGAGCTGTCGTGACAAAAGCCGCGCCGGCAATGTTCACTTTCCCCTCTGACGGGCCTGGCTCCTTCCCTTACTCCTCCCAGCTGAAGCGGGCGATGGCCAGCGCACCAAAAGCCAGGGCAAAACCCAGCATCACACCCACCGGGGCGAGTGCCTCGCTGAAGGGCAGGCCGCGCCAGGTCATGGCGTCCAGGCCATCGACGGCCCAGCGGGTGGGGATGAAGAGCGAGGCGGTCTGCAGCCACTCGGGGAAAACGAAAGAGGGCACCCAGGCGCCGCCCAGCATCACCATCAGCAAGGTGGCCAGGATGGCCAGGCCCCGCGTGGCCTCGGGCGATTTGCCCAGGGCCGCGATCAGCAGGCCGAAGCTGGCCGTCAGCAGCGAGAAGGCCAGCAGCACGGCCGCAAAGCCCAGCCAGCTGCCCTGCACCCGCACCCCGAAGGCGGCGATGGCCACGGCGTAGATCAATACAAAGATGATCAGCGAGATCAGCGTGCAGCTGGCGATGCGGCTGCCCAGCAGGCGCGCCTTGCTCAGCGGCGCCGCGCGCAGGCGCTGCCACAGGCCCTGGCGGCGCATCAGCAGCAGGGCCACGCCGATGTCCACGCCCATCATCAGGATGAACTGCACGCCCATGCCGGCGAAGGAGTGGGCATAGCTGTTGTACGGAATGTCGGCCTGGGCGCTGGCCTCCAGCTCGCGGGTGCTGAAGGGCGGGCTCATGGTGAAGCCGCTGCCGCCTGCCTCAGCCGCTGATGCTGCTGATGCCGCCGAAGCCCCCGCTTGCGGCGCCCGGGCGCTGCGCTCCTGCACCCGGGCAATGCTGTCGAACATGGCAGTCAGCTCCTGCCGCTGCTCGGCGGGCAGAGCCAGGTTGTCGGCCACTTGGGCGCGCATGTCCTTCATCACCGGCGCGCCCTGGCCGCTGAAGGTGTCGGCACTGACCACTTGCATCACATGCTGGGCCAGCAGGCCGCGCACCATGGGCAGGACCATGGCTTGCGAGGGGTCGTAGTGCAGGGTGATCTCCGGCCGCTGGCCCTCAGGGCCGGCGAACAGGGCGCGGCCGGCCTGCTGGCCGAAGCCCGCCGGCAGCACGATGGCCGCGCGCAGCTTGCCGGCCTTCACCTGGGCCAGGGCGGCGTCGGCGTCCAGGCTTTGCACGGCCAGGCTGCTGTCGGCCTGAAGGGCGGCGGCGACCTTGGCGCTCAAAGGGCTGCGGTCCAGGTCGCTGATGGCGATGGGCACCGGGCTGGGCTTGTCGCCGCCCTTTTTGTTGTTGCCGAACAGGCTGCCGAAGAAGGCGGCGATCAGGATGGGCGCAATGATGCTCATCAGCACCGCGCGGCGGTTGGAGAAATGCAGGAACAGGTCTTTGCGGACCAGGGCGAGGAAGGCGTTCATGGCGGCGCTCTCTGTGGGTTTCTTGTGGGGCGGTGGCGCGGAGCTCAGTCGCGCAGCTGGCGGCCGGTGAGCGAGAGGAACACGTCCTCGAGATTGGCGCGGCCCGAGCTGATGTGGCGCGGCGCCACGCCGGCCGCGGCCAGAGCGCCCAGCACGGCGGCGCTGCCCTGGCCCAGATCGCTGAGGCCCAGCTGCAGCTGGCTGCCGCGGCGCTGCAACTGCTGCACGCCGGGCAGGGCGCGCAGCGTGGCCTCCAAGTTGCTGTCGATCTCGCGCTCCAGCTCCAGGCTCAGGGTTTCGGCCGCGGGCAGCAGGCGGTAGAGCTCGGCCAGGCTGCCGTGGGCGACCTGCTGGCCATGGTCGATGATGAGCACGCGGTCGGCCAGGCGCTCCACCTCCTCCATGTAATGCGTGGTGTAGACCAGGGCCATGCCGGCGCGCTTGAGTGCCTCCAGCTGCTCGAAGATGGCATTGCGGCTTTGCGGGTCGACGCCGGCGGTGGGTTCGTCCAGCAGCAGCAGCTCGGGGCCGTGGATCAGGGCGCAGGCGATGTTGAGGCGGCGCTTCATGCCGCCGCTGAAGCTGGCCGGCTTGTCCTGCGCCCGGTCGGCCAGGCCCACCTGGGCCAGCACCTCCAGGGCGCGGGCGCGGATCTGCGCCGCCGGCAGCTCGTAGAGCGCGCCGAACAGCTCCACATTGGCCAGGGCCGGCAGGTCCTCGAACAAGGCCAGCTCCTGCGGCACCAGGCCGATGCGGCGCTTGTAGCCGAACTCGTCCTGGGCCAGGGCTGTGCCGCCCACGGTGACGCTGCCGCCATCGGGCCGGCTCAGGCCGGCCAGCATGGCGATGGTGCTGGACTTGCCGGCGCCGTTCGGGCCCAGCAGGCCCAGCACCTCGCCGGCCGAGACCTGCAGGCTGATGCCGCGCACGGCTTCGCGCTCGCCATAGCGTTTGCGCAGGGAATCGGCTTGCAGCAGAGGGGAGCTTGCAGTGGTGTTCATGGGCGGGCGGGCTCGAAGCCTGGGTTCGGTGAGCAGGTGAAAACTGGACGCGATGCTAGGGCTGAGCCCGGGCCCTGCCCAGAGGGCTGCGACGGATGGACAGCGCGCGGCGCGAATCGACAGCGCCGGGCGTGAATGATCACAAGGCCGGGTCAACCTGGATTTGCAATCCGCGGCCGGCCGCTATCGTGGCGGCTGCCTGATCGGGGCCCGTGGATCGGGGCCGCTGGATCAAGGCCGCCGAACGCACCATCACCCGCTGGAATCGGGCTGCCCACCGGCAGCGCGCAGGCCAGCCCAGGGAGGAGAACACCACCATGTCACGACGCCTTTTCTCATCCACCCCGGCCCTGCGCTGGGCCTCTTTCAGCGGGCGCACCCGCGCCGCCACGGCCGCGGTCTTGCTGGCCCTCGCCGGCATCGGGCCGGCCCAGGCCCAGCACCCGATTCCGCAGCCCGAGGACAAGCCCTACCTCGGCCCCATCCGCATCCAGGTCGATGCCACCGATCTGGACCGCCACATCTTCCAGGTGCGCCAGCAACTGCCCGTGAAGGCCGGCCGCCTGACCTTGCTGTTTCCTCGTTACTTGCCCGGCGCCCATGGCCCTTACGGCACGGTGGACCGACTGGCCGGGCTCAAGATCCACGCCGGCGCGCAGGAGCTGGCCTGGCTGCGCGACACGGTGGACCCCTTTGCCTTTCATGTTGAAGTGCCGGCTGGCGTCAACGAGCTGAACCTGGCCTTCCAGTTCCTGAGCCCGGTGCAGCGCGAAGGCGGCCGGGTGGTGATGACGCCCGAGATGCTGAACCTGCAGTGGATCAGCATGCTGCTCTACCCGGCCGGCCACTACGCCAGCGCCCTCCAGATGCAGGCCGAAGTGACCCTGCCGGCCGGTTGGACCCAGGCCAGCGCCCTGCGGGTGGAGAGCCAGAGCGCAGAAGGGCCGAAGCGCCAGCGCCTGCGCTTCAAGCCGGTCAGCCTGGAGACCCTGGCCGATTCGCCCCTGTTCGCCGGCGCCCACACCCGCCGCATCGAGCTGGACCCGCCCGGCCATCCCAAGCCGGTGGTGCTCAACCTCATGGCCGACGACCCGGCCGAGTTGCAGGCCAGCGAAGCGCAGATCCAGGCCCACAAAAACCTGGTGGTCCAGGCCGACCGCCTGTTTGCCTCCCGGCATTTCAAGCACTACGACTTTCTGCTGGCCATCTCCGGCCGCATGAGCGGCATCGGCCTGGAGCACCACGAGAGCAGCGAGAACGGCGTGGGCTTGGGCTATTTCAAGGACTGGGGCAAGCGGGCCGGCAGCCGCAGCCTGCTGCCTCATGAGTACACCCATTCCTGGAACGGCAAGTTCCGCCGCCCGGCCGACCTCTGGACCCCGCAGTACAACGTGCCCATGCAGGACAGCCTGCTCTGGCTCTACGAGGGCCAGACCGATTACTGGGGCCGGGTGCTGGCGGTGCGCTCGGGCCTGGTCAGCCCCGAGCAGGCGCGCGACGCCTGGGCCGAGATCGCCGCCACCTACAGCCACCGCGCGGGCCGGCTCTGGCGCAATCTGCAAGACACCACCAACGAAGCCGCCATGGCCAAGAGCCGCAGCGGCAACGATTGGAGCAGCTGGCAGCGCGGTGCCGATTACTACGCCGAGAGCGGCCTGATCTGGCTCGATGCCGACACCTGGATCCGCGAGCAGAGCGGCGGGGCGCGCAGCCTCGATGATTTCGCGCGCCTGTTCTTCGGCGTGGAAGACGGCCGCATCGCGCCGCTGACCTACACCTTCGAGGACATCGTCGCCACCCTGAACCGCGTGCAGCCGCGTGACTGGGCCGCCTTCCTGCGCCAGCGCCTGGACCACAAAGGCCCTGAGGCGCCGCTGGACGGCCTGGCCCGCGCCGGCTGGCGCCTGAGCTGGGCCGAGACGCCCAGCGAGTTTGCCCGCGCCGACGATTCCGAATGGAAGAACGACGACTTCGCCTACAGCCTGGGCCTCAATCTCAAGCGCGACGGCAAGGTCGAGGCCGTGCTCTGGGGCAGCCCCGTCTTCGAGGCCGGCCTGAGCCGCGCCGTCACCGTGGTGGCCGTCAACAACCAGGCCTACAAGAGCGAACGCCTGGCCGCCGCCATCAGCGCCAACAAGGGTGGCGCGGCGCCGCTGGAGCTCTTGCTGCGCGAGGGCGACCGCTTCCGTCAGGTCAAGATCGACTACCGCGGCGGCCTGCGCTACCCGCGCCTGAGCCGCGTCGAGGGCAGCCCGGAGCGGCTGGACAGCGGGGTGCTGGCCGCCCGGCCTTGAGGCTTCTGCAGCCCGGCAGGGCTGCAGCTCCATGGACGCGCGTGTCCCGGGTGTCGGCGAAGGTGAATCTGCGCTGCCGCCGAGCCGCCAGGCGCGGGTACAGTGCGCGGGTTCGTTGGAATCCCTCCGTGGTGACGGAGTTCAAACGAGCCAAGCGGCACAGACCGTGTCTTCTGGAGGAAAAAAGAAATGACGATTGCACAAGCCGGCGCCGTGGTGCGCCCGCTGTGGGCCGCTCGCCCCATGGCCGCCCTGATCCTGAGTTCCCTGAGCCTGGCGCTGACGGCCTGCGGTGGCGGCGGTGGGCGGCCCGGCATCTCGGTCTTCGGTGATGCGGCCTACAAGAACGACAACAATGGCGGCGGCAGCGTGGTCGTCAGCCCGCCGGTCCCCAGCCAGCCCGACACCGAGGTGCTGGCCGCCAGCGCCACCCTGGCCCAGCGATGCGCGCCCGACAACCCTTTGGCCGATGCCGGCAAGAAGAACGGCAGCCTCAGCCTCGAGAAGCAGTGGATTCGCTCCTACGTCGACGAGGCTTACCTCTGGCGTGAGCAGGTGCCGCGTGTCAATGCCGCGCTCTTCACCGGCCCTACGGTCGAGCAGGCTTTGGACAATTACTTCAATGCCCTGCTCACCCCCGAACGCACCGCCAGCGGCGCCCTGCGTGACCGCTTCAGCTTCACCTTCCCCAGCGCCGAGTGGCAGGCCCTGGCGCAAGGCGGTGTCGAGCAAGGCTATGGGCTGGAGTGGTCGCAGGCCTCGAAGACGCCGCCGCGCGGCCTGCGCATTGCCTATGTGGAGCCGGGCGGCCCGGCCGCCAAAGCGGGCTTGCAGCGCGGTGACCGCTTGGTGATGGTGGACGGCGTCAATGCCGATGCCGTGGACCAGGGCGGCATCGACGTCCTCAATGCGGCGCTCTATCCGACAGCCAGCGGCCGAGGCCACAGCTTCCTGTTCAGCCGCGCCGGTGGCATGGAGGTGCCGGCCTACCTGAGCAGTGCAGCGGTGGCCAAGCAGCCGGTGCTGCTGAGCCAGGTGCTGACGGCGGCCGATGGGCGGCGTGTCGGCCATCTGGTGTTCAACGACCACATCGCGCCCGCTGAGGCCCAACTGATCGACGCCGTGCGCGATTTCAAGCAGCAAGGCATTGCCGACCTGATGCTGGACCTGCGCTACAACGGTGGCGGTTATCTCTACATCGCCAGCGAGCTGGCCTACATGATCGCCGGCCCGCAGCGCAGCCAGGACAAGGTCTTCGAGCAGCTCCGCTACAACAGCCGGCGCAGCGCCGACAACCAGTCGCCTTCGGCGCGCACCCCGTTCTTCACCGAGTCTTGCCTCTACGACGGCAAGGCCTGCACGCTGGAGCAGCCCCTGCCCACGCTGAACCTGGCCCGCGTGTACGTGTTGACCCAGGCCGGCACCTGCTCGGCCAGCGAGTCCATCATCAACGGCCTGCGCGGCATCGGCGTCGAGGTGATCCAGATCGGCGGGCGCAGCTGTGGCAAGCCTTTTGGCTTCACGGCCAAGGACAACTGCGGCATGTCGTACTTCCCGATCGAATTTGTCGGCAACAACGCGGCCGGCTTCGGCGACTATGCCGATGGATTTGAGCCCGGCGGCAGCGGCGCCGCCGGCTTGCCCGGCTGCCGGGTGGCCGATGACCTGAGCCGCCCGCTGGGTGACAGCCGTGAGGCCATGCTGGCCACCGCCCTGGCCCACCGCATCGACGGCCGCTGCCCGCCCGAGAGCGCCTCGACGAGCAAGCCTCTGGCCGCCCCCGGCGACGCCGGTCTGGCCTGGACGCTGAAACGATCACCGCTGCGTGAGAACCGCTTCCTTGGCGGTCGCTGAGCGTTCGTTGAGGGTTAGCCTGCCGCGCGATTGAGGCGCCGCAAGCGCGCCGCAAGCTGGGCGGCCTAGGATGGGGTCAGGAACCACCCCATCCCCCGGCCCGGCCGGTGCGAAAGGCTGCCCATGTCCACCGTACAAGACCTCTACCTCCGCAAAAAGCTGCCCACGGCCGAAGACGCGCTGAGCCTGCTGCGCAATGGCGACTTCATCATCGTGCCCACCGGCGTGGGCGAGCCGCCGACGCTCTTGCATGCACTCTCGGCCGCGCGGCGGCAGTTCCGCGATATCAAGCTGGGCCAGATCCTGGCCGTGCGCAAGTACGGCTACTTCGACCCCGAGACGGTCGAGCATGTGCGCCATGTGGCCTTCTTTTACGGCGCCGCCTCGCGGGCCGGCGGCAAGGAGGGCTGGGTCGATTTCATCCCCAGCTACTTCTCCGAGATGCCGTCGCTGATCGAGCGCGGCCAGATCCCGGCCGATGTGGTGGTGTCCATGGCCTCGCCCATGGATGCGCATGGCTACTTCTCGCTCAGCCTGGGGGCGGACTACACCATGGCCGCGGTCAAGAAGGCGCGCGCGGTGCTCCTCGAGGTCAACCCCAACGTGCCCTTCGCCAACGGCGCCTGCACCGTGCACATCTCCCAGGTCAGCGGCCTGATCGAGAGCAGCGAGCCGGTGGCCGAGGTGGGCCTGCCCAAGATCGGCCCGGTGCAGGAGGCGATTGGCAAGTATGTGGCCGACATGATCGAGGACGGCTCGACCCTGCAGATCGGTTACGGCGGCATCCCTGATGCGGTGGTCATGCAGCTCAGCGCCAAGCGCGACCTCGGCGTGCACACCGAGATGATCGGTGACGGCATCATGAGCCTGGTCGAGAGCGGCGCCGTCACCAACCGGCGCAAGAACTACCTGCCCGGCAAGATGGTCGCCACCTTCGCCTTGGGCTCGCAAAAGCTCTACCGCTTCATGGACCGCAACCCGGGCCTGGAGATGCACCCGGTCGACTTCACCAACGACCCCTATCTGGCCGGCCAGAACGACAACTTGGTGGCCATCAACGCCACGCTGCAGATCGACCTGCTGGGCCAGTGCGGCTCGGAAAGCCTGGGGCCCACGCCTTACTCGGGCACCGGCGGCCAGAGCGATTTCGTGCGCGCCGCCAACCGCTCGCGCGGCGGCAAGGCCTTCATCGTGCTGCCCTCCACCGCCAAGGACGACAGCATCAGCCGCATCGTGCCCACCCTGACCCCGGGCACGCATATGAGCACCAGCAAGAACGACATCAACTACGTCGTCAGCGAGTTCGGCGTCGCCCAGCTGCGCGGCAAATCGGCCAAGCAGCGGGCGCTGGAGCTGATCAATATCGCCCACCCGAACTTCCGCGAGGAGTTGCGGGAGGCGGCGAGGAAGATCAATTTGTTGTGATCCTCGGGCCGGGCGCGCGGCGGCTCAGATCCCGCGCAATTCCATCTTCATCAGCTGGAAGTGCACCTCGCGGCCCACGGGCTTGAGCGAGACCAGGCGGAAGCTTTTTTCGGTGCCGACCTTGTAGACGCGCTCGTCGCGGTCACCGCCGACGTCGCCGCAGCCGTTCGGGTCCTTCTTTTCGCCGCGGCTCTTGCGGGCCTTGGCTTCCAGGGCGGCCGGGCTGCCGGCGCTGCAGTCCAGCACCGGGCCGTAGCCGGCGAGGGCCTCGCGGTAGTAACGGGCCACGCGCTCCAGATCGTCGTTGCTGGCGAATTTGGAGACCACCAGTTTCATGCCGAAGGGGCCGAAGGAGAAGCCGATGGTGGCGCTTTCCTTGTCGTCGTCCTTGTCGCGCTGTGGTCGCGCGCCGGGGTAGGCGGGCAGGCCGATGTCCTTGAGGTCGGCCTGTTCGCGGATGTCCAGGCCGGCGCTGAAGGCTTTGGCGGGCTTGGCGTTGCTGGCCTCGTCGCCGGCCATGGCGGGCGACGTCATGAGGCCCAGACCGAGAGCAATGGCCAGGGCGTTGAACAGGTGGCGGTGTGTCTTCATGGTGGGGACCTTGCTTGCGAGGTGGTGCGGGCTTGCTTGTTGAAGAGGCATGGCTCGCAATGTAGGAGGGCGTGGGCGCCTGAGCCAGCCGGCTCCGACCAGCTGCAGCCTGGGCGGCACAGACCGCACGAAAGAAGCGTGAGCCGGCGCGAAGGCGGCACCACTGAGACGGTTCAGGCCGCGATTTATGCAGTGGGTCGCAAAGTGAGGGACGGCCCTGCCTGTCATTCCTAGGATGCGCCCATCTGCCGTGATCCAGGTTTCAAGCCTGAGTTCATCGGCCGTGTCAGTCCAGACTCCATTCACTTTCCTGTTCAAGTCCAGCGCCTTGCTGGCGCCCCATCCATGAAAACCTCCCTGCGCTCCGTCCTGTCTTTCTCCGCAGCCGCCGCGCTGGCCTTGCTGGCCAGCGGCTGCGCCATCCACGTGACCCACACCGAGGGTGGCAACAGCAGCAAGCTCAGCATGAATGCCGCCGGCACGGCCAGCTTCCAATGCGTGGCCAGCCCCAGCGGTGAATGCCACTACGCGCTCTACACCAGCCGCTGCAGCACGGCCGAGGGCGAAGGTGGTCAGCCCGCCACCACTTGCACGCACCAGGTGATCCGTCAGTTCTCGGTGCCCCTGGGCCAGACCCAGGAGCAGCGCGACCTGCCGCAAGGCTTCAAGCAATGCATGAAGACCAGCCAGAAGCCGCAAGTGCCGTCCTGCGGCAGCTGAGAAGCGAGGCCGCCTCAGCCCTTGGGTGAGCGGTGGCCCTCGGCCTCGCAGCGCTCGACCGGCTTGGGAATGTCCCCATCGAGCGTCGAGGTCCAGCAGGCATCGAGCACCGAGCAGTAGCAAGCCTCGACGCTGATCTTGCTCTGCCGGTGCAGGTTGAGGCGGTCCCATGCCTCGAACACCACGGGGTCGCTGGCCGGCGGCCGGGTCCAGTTGAAGATGGCAATCTCTTTGCCCGCCGAGATCAGGCGTGGGGCGATGGACGAGGTGATGAAACTGACCTTGTGGCCCTTCAACTCGGGCGACACGCTCTTCATCATCGCAAGCATATGGTCCACCGGCTTGCCGTCTGATTTCAGTTCGAACCAGACCATGCGGGCCGGGCCGTTGCCCACGTTTTGCACCGTGAAGCGCAGCTGGGCTTGGCCGTCGGACATATTGCTGGTGCCGAACTCCAGCAGCGGCGTCGAGTTGGCCATCACCAGCCGGGTGTTCTCTTTCACCAGGGCGGCCATGGTCTGGCTGGTGCGCCAGGAGCCGTAGACGGCCGCCACCGAGCTGAGCACCATGCTGCCAGCCACGGCGATGTGGAACCAGCGCGGCGCCGGGCCGGCCTCGGGTTTGCTAAGTCGGGGCAGATCGATCACAAAAAAGCGGCTCCCAGGTGGGGCATCATCAAGAAAGCCGCGACTGTAGCGTCATGGCGTGTAGCTCACCTGCAGCGTGGCGCCGTTGTAGCTGGCATAGGCATACAGGCCGATGTAGACGTAGCCCGGGGTGGGCGTCGGCAGGCTGCAGCTCTCGTTGTTGCCGCTGCTGTCCTTGAGGCAGTCGTAGCTGCCGGCATCCGGTGCCTGGCCATAGCGCACGAACAGGTCGAGGTCGCCCGTGCCGCCGCTGGTGCTGACCAGCAGGTTGCGCGCACCCTGGGGCAGCAGCACGCGGTAGTAGCGCCAGCTGCCGGTGCTGCCGGACAGGCTGCTCACACTTTGGCCGTTGTTCAGCACCGGTGTGGTGTCGGCGGCCACGCTGACGGTCTTGCTGGTGCTGCTGCTCTTGCCCTCGTCGTCGGTGACGCTGAGGTTCACCGTGTAGCTGCCATCGGCGGCGTAGACATGGTTGACGCTGGCGCCGCTGCCCGTCTGGCCATCGCCGAAGCTCCAGCTGCGGTTGATGATCTGGCCGTTGTCGGCGCTGCGGTCGGTGAAGTTGACACTGCGCTCCTGCGCCACCGCGTCGAAGGCGGCCACCGGCGCGGTGCTCGCATTCGGGTCGATGCGGATGAAGGCGGCACTCAAAGCGCCCCAGTTGCCGGCGGCGTCGCGACCGCGCACGTACACCAGATGCGGGCCCGGCGGCCAGGCGCTGGTGTCCACGGTGGCGCGAACGGCCTCTTGCTTGCTGTCAAACGCACCGTCCACCGCCTGCATGGGCCGCGGCGAGGCCTGGCGGCCGCCGGGAGGGTGATCGACGTAGAACTGCGCGGCCGTGATGGTCTGTGTGGGCTCGGCGCCATTGCTGTTGTTGTAGCGGGTGTCATCGATGGTGGCGCTGAGCTGCAGCACCGTGCCCGGCGGCACGCCGGTGGCGGCCAGGCCGCTGACGCTGACATTCAGCGCATCCGGGCCGGCCGGCGTCTGGTAGGGCGCGCGCACCACCTTGGCGGCGTAGATCAGGGCCTGCAGATTGCTGGGCAGCAAGGTGTTCTGGTAGTAGCCGCAGGACTCAAAGAACGCCGTGCCCAGTTCGAAGGTGAAGGCGGCCACGCCGAGCTCGCCATAGCTCGGGCCGTCGCTGGTGCCATCGGTTTCGTACAGCGCCACCGAGCGCTGCGGCTTGTGGCCGTTGAAGAAGGCGAACTTGCGGCCCAGGGTGCTCAGCTGGCTGTCGTTGGGTGCGGGCGTGCCGTTCGAGCCCCAGGGCCAGAGCAGCAGGCGGCCGTGGCTGTGGATGTCCAGGTGGATGCCGCTGGCATCCAGCGGTGCCGGGTCGTTGCGGCCGGGGCCGCGGCGGTCGCGCCAGAGGCGGCGGATGTAGGTTTCGATGGCCTGGGTTTCGGGCTCGGAGCCGGCGCTGGGGCCGCGGTAGGTTTCGGCGCAGGCGCTGCCGCTGGAGCCGGCGGCGGTGCTGGCCCAGTCGAAGCTGAAGTTGCGGTTCAGGTCAGCGCCGCGGCTGTTGCTGGTGGCGCCGCAGTAGGCGGTGTTGGTGTTCTTGCGCCAGAGCAGGCCGGTCTCGGCCTTCTTGCGGCCATCGGGGTTGGTGGCCAGCAGCAGGTGGACCTCGTGCTGGTCGAGGATCCAGGTCATGTCGGCATCGACACCGTGGCCGTTGACCAGGCGCTTGGCGAACTCCAGCACCAGGGGCGTGGTCGCGTATTCGCGGGCGTGAATGCCGGCATTGATGAAGAGCTTGGGCTTGCCGCTGGGGTAGGCGGCATTGCTCAGGCGCAGTACGCGCAGGTCATAGCCGCCCTGGCCCTGGGTCTTTTGCCAGGAGTCACCGATGTCCACCCAGCTGGCCAGGTCGGGCCGCGCGGCGATCAGGGCGTCGCCCTCGGCGAACACCTCTTCGACCGTGGGATAGCAGCTGTAGTTCGGGATGCCGACAAAGCTGGGCTGCGGTGCTCCAGCGGCGCGCAGGCGGCGCTGCTTGGCCGCTTGTTCCTCGCTGCGCGCCAGGGCCAGCTGGCGGTTCTGCCATTTGGCATCGGCCTGCAGGCTGAAGCCCAGGGCGCGCAGCTCGCGCTGCTCCTCGGCATTGGCGTTCACCACCACATAACCAAGTTCGTACTTGGACTCCAGGGTCTCGAAGCGGCTGTGGGCGATGGAGCGGGCCAGTTCGATGTCGCGGAAGTAGGCGCGCACCACGCTGCGGCTGCTGGCTTCCTGGCCGGCGATGGGGGCGCGCTGCACAGGCGTGGCGCTGCGGGCCGGTTGCGCCAGCGCGGCCGCGCTGCTCAGGCCGGCCAGTGCCAGCAGGGTGGCCAGGCGCAGCGCTTTCGGTGCCACCATGGGCGTGCGGGCTGCAGGTGCGTGGGCGGTGTGGGGCTTCATGGGCGGGTCTCCAGGTGTGGGGCGCGCTCCAGGCCCGTCAGACCGTTCCGCCCGGTGGTGGCGAAGTGGGTGCCGAGCGGCGCGACAAGCTGCCAGTTTCAGCAGCGCCCCGTCCCGCAGCCAGCGGTGAAAACCCGCCCGCTCGCCCGCTGTGGCTTGGCCGCGTTAGGGGTTTACCTGGGCGAAGGTCGCCCGAGCGCTGTCGCTCGCAGCCGGGCTCAAGAGGCCGCGCTCGCGTTCGCGGCTGAGGCAGGGGCTGGCGCTGCGCGGCCCGGCGCACAGCCAGGCCACGGTGTCGGCCAAGGTCTGCGGCAGCGGCGTGAAGCGCAGGCCGGCCGCCTCGGCGCGCGGGTTGCGCATCTCCATCATGGCGTTGTCGGCCTCGGGCAGCCAGTAGGGCAGGTCGGCAAAGGGCTGCACGCCGGCGGCCAGCAGCTCGGCCTCGGGCCGCCAGCACAGCTCGGCGCGGCTGCCGCAGGCGCTGCGTGCGGCCGTCAACAGGGCGCCCATGCTCAGGCCATCGGCGCCCGTGGTGTTGAAGAGGCCGCCCTGGCCTGCTTCGGCCTGTTGCAGGGCGAAGCGGGCGATGTCGCGGGCATCGATCAGGCGCACCGACCGCTCGGGCCGGCCCGGGGCCAGCACGGGCGCGCCGTCCTCGGCGGACGCGAGCAGGCGCAGCAGCCAGTAGGGCAGGCGCGGGCTGTAGTCGTAGGGCCCGACGATGAAGCCGGGGCGCAGGATCAGGGCGCGCTCGCCCATCAGTGCTTGAACCGCCCGTTCGCACAGCACCTTCAGGCCGCCGTAGGCTGCGCCGTAGCCGCCGCCCGACTGCGAGGCGCCCGCGGTGGCCTGCGCCTCGGCTTGGGCCAGGGCCTCTGCGCTGAGCTCGGCCACGGGCGAGGTCTCGTCGGTGTTGGCGTCGATCTGCGGGTAGACCGAGATGGTGGAGATCAGGGTGTAGTGCTCGCAGGCCTCGCGCAGCAGCTCCGCGCTGCGCTGCGCGGCGCTGGGCAGGTAGCAGCTGGGGTCGAGCACCGCATCCCAGCGCCGGCCGCGCAGGATGGACAGGTCGCCGCGCCGGTCGCCCTGCAGCTGCTCGACGCCGGCCATCAGCCGTCGGCCCTGGCTGCCGCGGTTGAACAGCGTCACTTCATGGCCGGCGGCCAGGGCTTGTTCGGCCATGTGGCGGCCGAGGAATTGGGTGCCACCGAGGATCAGGAGTTTCATGGCGCGGCTGCTGCGAGGCAGGGAGAGGAGTCGCGCCGATTGTCCAAACCTTGCGGCGCCCGGCCAGAGGTCACGCGGGAGAAACCCGCAGCGGGCCTTTGGGCGCTCAGCGCCGGACTAGCGCCGGGTCAGAGCCGGGCCTTCACGCGCTCCGCCCGCATCTCGGCGTCGCTCAAGGTCTTGGCC
The DNA here is from genome assembly GCA_002255955.1 of Burkholderiales bacterium PBB2. Classification (GTDB taxonomy): domain Bacteria; phylum Pseudomonadota; class Gammaproteobacteria; order Burkholderiales; family Burkholderiaceae_C; genus Paucibacter_A. Next base: position 39,245 of record NKIM01000023.1, read on the forward strand.
ACCAGGATGGAGCCGCTGGCGCTGTTGCGCAGGCCCAGGCCGTAGACGCCGCCTTCCAGCTTGGCCACGACCTGGGAGCCATCGTCGGCGCTGACGGTCAGCGTGCCATCGGCACTGACGCTCATCTTCAGCGGCAGGGCAATGGCCGGCGTGCTCTTGATGCTGAGGCTGCGCTCGCTGTAGCTCAAGCCATCGGCCTTGCGGCCGCTGTAGCGGAGGTCACCGTAGTCACGCTGGCTGCCCAGGTAGGCAAAGTTCAGGCTGCCGCTGGCGTTGAAGCTGCTGCCCGAGGGGATGTCGAAGCTGAGGTCGCCGGTGATGCTGATCTCGGGCGTGTCGCCGTAGAGCTTGATCAGCAGCAGCTTGCTCAGCTGGTAACGCACGCCGGCCGATGCCGCCAGGCTGGTGTCCACCTGCCAGCTGCCCGATTGCGCCAGCAGATTGCCTTGGTTGCAGCCGTCCACCGTGTAGCGCCAGAGCGTGGCACCGCTGCGCTCCAGCGTCACGGTGCCGCCCTGCAAGCAGGGGTAGCGGCCGGCCACGTTCTGGGTCTTGTAGAGATCCAGCAGATTGGCGCGCAGCAGCAGGCCCACATCGACCTGGCTGTGCTGGTCGGCCATCTGGGCCACGGCCACGGCGCGGACCATATTGTCGATGTTGAGCTGCTTGACCTCGCGGTCCGGTGTCAGCTCCAGGGTCACGCCGGCGCCGCCGCCGCAGGCGCTCAGGCCCAGCAGAGCCAGCAGCGGCAGCAGGCGCGCCCAGCGCGGGAGGGCAGAGAAGCGGGGAGCGGGCAGGGTGTTCATGGTGGGCACCATTGTCGTTGGCGGTTTGGTGAATCGAATGGAAGGGGGTATCAACGGAGCTGCGGAGGCTGCGGTCACCAGACCGGGCCGACCACGAAGTAGAGGCGGCTGCCGCCATCGCGGGTGCTGCCCAGGCCCAGGTAGACCGGGCCGAAGCGGCTGTCGATGGCCAGGAAGGTGCTGGCGGCGCTGCGCGTCTGGCGGCGCAGACCGGTTTCGCCAAAGGGCACCGAGCGCTCGTTGCCGAACTCCAGCGAGGCGCCGATCCGCAGCGTGTCGCCCAGGCCGATGGGCATCTGGCCGATCTTGCGCGCCAGCACCAGGCGGCCGAAGGCATAGGACTGGGTCTTGGAGCTGGGCTCGCTGCCCGAGAGGCGCAAGAAGCCGCCCAGGCCCTCGCCTTGGGGCAGCTCCACATCCACGCTGTTGAAGCTGCCGGCCAGGGCACCGTAGACATGGCCGGCCCAGTCGCCCGAGCGGAAGGCGCGCATCACGCGGGTCTGGTAGGTCGAAGGGCGGCCGGTCAGCGTCACCGGGTAGCGGCGCAGGGCCACATGGATCAGGGTGCCGCGCGCCGGGAAGGCGGGCGCATCCAGGGTGTCGCGGCGCCAGCGCAGCTCGGGCAGGCTGAAGGTGGCGCGGATCTGTCGGTCGGCATCGCGGTAGTCGGAGTGGATGCGCAGGCCCACCAGCTGCAGATCGCCCCAGAAACCCATCTGCCGGCCCAGGGCCAGGCCGGTCTGGCTGAGGTTCCACTGGTAGGGCTTGAGCGACTCCGAATCGCGAATGCCGAGGTACTCGACGCTGGGTTCCACATACCAGGCCGAGCCGGGGCCCAGGGGCTGCATCAGCGCGGTTTTGAACTCGCGGTAGCCGCCCAGCTTGGCGCTGGTGCGCAGCTCGGCGCCCCAGTCGTTGAGCCAGCTCAGGGTGTGCATGGCGGCCAGGGTGTTGCGGTTGAAGCTCTTGAAATCGCTGGCCAGCTCGATGCCCAGGCGCAGGCGGCTGCGCGTCCAGGGCGCCTCGGTCACCTTGATCAGCACATCGCGCTGCTCGCCGTGATCCTGGATCTGCGTTTGCACGCGTTCGAAATCACCGCGCCCGTAGAGCTGGGCACTGGCCAGCTGCACATCGGCGCGGCTGACCGGCTGGCCGGTCTCCAGGCCCAGCTCCTTCTTCAGCGCCTCGGGGTTGGTGAACCGGCTGCCCTCGATGCGCAGCGTGCCCAGGGGCAGGGTGGCGGCCATGGGCCAGAGCGCGGCATTGCGGCGCGCCTCATGCTGGGCGTATTCCTCCTGGCTCAGGGCCAGGGCGTGCAGCTGCGCGGCCATGTCGGCGGTGGCCAGCTCGCCTTCGTGGATGGCGGCGGCGCTGCGCTCGAAATCGGTCAGGCCCAGGCCCGGCATCTCGGGCGTGATCAGAAAGTCGCCCTGGCGCAGCTCCGCCAGCGAGCGCTCCACGTTCTGCGTGGTCAGGATCTTGATCATCTGATCGGTGACGCTGAGCGCGCTCTGGATCTGCTGCTCGTCCAGCAGCGGCGAGCCGACATTGACCGCGATCACCACATCAGCGCCCATCTGCCGGGCGATGTCCACGCCCAGGTTGCGCACCAGGCCTCCGTCGACCAGCAGCCGGTCCTTGACCCGCACCGGCGAGAACAGGCCCGGCACCGCCATCGAGGCGCGCAGGGCCAGGGACAGGGGCACATCGTCCAGCACCACCAGGCGACCATTGACCAGGTCGGTGGCCAGGGCCTTGAAGGGCAGGGGCAGCAGGGGCAGCGGAGTTTCGGCGCGGGCATCGGGCGCCAGGCTGTCGAGCGTGAACTCGAGCGCGCTGTTGCCGGCCGCCGCGGCCGGCAGCATCACGCCCTCAGGCCCCAAGCCGAACTCCAGGCGTGAGGCCAGCATGCGGTCGTCCTCGCGGCGGCGCTGTGCCAGCTCGCGCCGGCCGGGGCGGTCGGCCAGGATGCTGTTCCAGTCGGCCTCGGCCACCAGGGTTTCCAGGTCCTCGACGCTGCGGCCGGCCGCAAAGGCGCCGCCCACCACCGCGCCCATGCTGGTGCCCACCACCAGGTCCACCGGGATGCGCTGCGCCTGCAGCGCCTTGAGCACGCCGATATGGGCCAGGCCGCGCGCGCCGCCACCCGACAGCACCAGGCCGATGCGTGGGCGCGTACCCGGCGTTGGGGCGGTGCTGGCCGTGCCAGCGGTGGTGGTGTTGCTCGGCCCGGTGGCCGCGTGCAGGCGGGTGCCCGCCAAGCCCAGCAGCAGGGCCAGCAGCGCCCCCAGGGCCGCGCGCCCAGGCTGCCGCCGCGGCGCCAGCCATCCTCCGCCCCCGGGCGAATTGGTGTTCTCGCTCACGTGTCATCCTCCTGCGCGGTCAGCCACCGGATGGGTGCGCTGCCGCTGTCTCATCGTGTGTGCAGTGCCGGGTTCAGCCCGCCTGCGGGCGCGATTGTGCGCGACTTGCGTGACGGCGCCGCTGCATCGCATAGAGTGCAGCCTTTCGCGCCCGGCCGGCTCTGGCTGACCTGGTGACAACCCTGAGCGGGCTGCCGTTTGGCCCTTCGAACGAACCGCTTGCCGAGGTGTATTGCTGTGTTTCGACTCTTCCGTTTTGCTTCGCGCGCCGCCAGCCCCAGTGCGGCGGACCTGCGCGCCACCGTCAAGCCCGAGGATGTCAATGTCGCGCCCGCCCTGCTGGGCCAGCCCCTGGCCACGCCGCGCCAGCGGGCCCTGGCCATGGCCATCGATGTGGGTGTGTTGGCTTTGGTGAACCAGCTGGCCAACAACTGGCTGATGATGGCGGCGGCCCTGGGCCTCTACACCTGGTTGCGCCAGACAAGGCCCGAGGTGTTCACCCGCCTGCGCTGGCGACGGGGCCGCGCGAACCTGGCTGCCGGCGCCACAGAGTCGGCGGACGCCGACCTCGTCTTGGCGCCGCCGCCGCCTCAGGCGCCGCGGCGGCGCTGGCTGTCCTGGCTGCTGGTGGCCTGGTTCAGCTACCAGGGCGTGACGCTTCTTTTCCACGGCGACCCGGAGGCCGAGGCCGACGCTGCCGCCGATGCGGACAGCGAGCTCAGCACCCCGCTCAACAAGGCCGAGTTGCGCGCGCTGCGTGAGCAGGCGGAGGAGGAGCCGGAGACCGCCCTCGATGCAGCCGATGCGGGTGAATCCGCCGCCTCAGCGGCCGCCCGAGCCCAAGCTCAGCAGCAAGCGCAAGAGTCTCACCACCAGGCTTTGCACCGCCTGCTGCGCGAGCAGGAGTCACAGCTGGAGCATTTGCGCGAAGAGGTGGTGCTGGCCGGCCAGCCGCAGGCCATGCGCTGGCTCAAGGCCGGCAAGCGCTGGCTCGATGAGCTGCTGCGCCATTACGTGACGCCGGCGCTGTATTTCTGCCTGCTGCCCCTGCTCTGGCCGGGCCAGACCCTGGGCAAGCGTCTGGTGGGCCTGCGTGTGCAGGAACTCAGCGGCAAGCCCATGACTTTGATGCTGGGCTTCAGGCGTTTTGGCGGTTATGCCGCGGCCACCGTCACCGGCGGCATCGGCCTGCTGCAGATTCTCTGGGACCCGAATCGACAGGGCCTGCAGGACAAGACGGCGCACACGGTGGTGATTGATGTGCGCAGCACGCGGCGCTTGGCCTTGCCGGCGGGGGATCTGGCGGGCGGCCTGGGGGAGGGCCCTCAGTGACGGCTCACTGGTTGTTGTTCTCGATGATCGGGTCAGAACTGATTCGGGTGCCGTCGCTGGTGTTCACGACCGTCATCGAGTAGTCGTAGCTGGCGCTGTTGCTGTTGTAGTCGCCGAGGGACAGATTGCAGGCATCGACATACCAGGCGATGGGGAATTGGCTGTCGTCGCCGTCGATCACCAGGGCAGTGCCATCGGTCGGGAAGTGATATCCGGCAGTCACCAAGGTGAAGGTAATCAGTGCATTGCGCTCACCGGTCAGCACCACTGTTTCGGGAGAAAACATCAGACTTTGCTGGCCGCTTCGATCGCTCACGACACTGACGCTGACCGGGAACACATTGGATTGAATGGGAGTTTGTTGTTGAGGCACGGTTTGACCTATGGGCTGAAGGGTTGGGTTGGCTTGAATTGACTTGCTGCAAGCAGATAGGCAGCTGTGCGAAGGTAAGCGATAGGTGTTTCGCTGGTTTGTCAGGCCGGATTCCCTGTGCTTTGAGGCTTCAGGGAACGGTTCCAGGCAGCCAGCCACAAGGGATGACGATAGCTGCCATCCGCCAGAATCTGATCGACCAAATCCTTGGCTTCTTGAGAGCGCCCCAGCCGCATCAAGGCGGACGCTCGCAAGCAATGCACGCGGGGATCTTTCGTGGCATCCCCTTGAGGTGCGAGGTGGTCCAGAACACCTTGCCAAGTTTGAAGGTTGATCGGTGTGGCTGCCTTTGCGTGCAAGGTCTGCGCTTCCCATGCGTCACCCAGCACCAGGCTGGCCTGGGCCAGCACCAGCTGGCTCGAAGCTTCATATCCAGCTTCTTCTGCGCTTCGGCGGGGCGGGTGACGCTGAAGAAATTCCTGCAGGGCTGCACGGTCCAGGGACTGGCGGCGGTTGTTTCGCGGATCGAGCATTTTCGCGATCAGGTATCTGCCTTGCAGTCGAAGCGCCCATGCGGGCTTGGCGGGATCTTCCGTCAGCAGTCTTTGCAACTCCTTGCCCAGCTGACTCAACTCCTGGTTGGCCTCTTCATCCTGCCGAATGGCTTGAAGGGTCTCGATCAGTTGGATGCGTGCAAATGCCAGTCCTTCCAGCAAGTTCAGATTGTCGGTATCGAGTCGACTGAGTGCGCCATAGTTCAGCAAGGCAGATCGAGCGGCATCCAGGGCAGCCTCGCTACGCCCTGAATTCAAGTGCAAGCGGCTCAGGTTGGTGAGCGTCGTGGCTTGCCGGGCTTCGTTGCTTCGATTGCCACTGCCCACTGAGGCGTCAGCGAGAGCCTCCATCTTGGTCTGGTGACTTTTGATGCTGGCGTCCAACTTGCCCATGGCTTCCTGGGCCACTGCCAACCATCCGAGTGTGGTGCCCGATATGGAGCGCAAGCTCGGTCGCTCAGCCATCAATTGCTGCCAAATGACTTGGGCGGCTTCCAATCGGGGCAGTGCCGCTGAAGGCTGACCGGCCTCCAGCAAGAGGACGCCGAGGTTGTTCTGGGCGTAGCCCAGCTCGACCTGCCAATCGAGCTTGTCAGGCTCCATCCGCACCAACTGCTCGGACAAGGCCAGGTAGCTCTCGAAATACTGCCGGGCTTCAGCCAGCTTGCCCTCTTGGCGCGCCGCATACCCGACCCAGTACACGCTCTGTCCGTGGTTGAACAGCAGCTGCGGCGTCTCGGGGGCACGTGCCAACAACTCGGCTGTGCTCTTGGCGGCCTCATTGAAATGGGCCAGGGCCTCGCTCTTGCGGCCGCGCTTGTCGGCGATCTCACCCATCAGATGCAGCGCCCGGGCGCGCCGGCCCAGCGAGTCGGCGTCGATGCGCGCAAGCGGCTGGCTAGCGTAGTAGGCCAGCGCTTTCTCGCCCACCGCATCGAGCACATCGAGCCGGCCCACCGGGTCCAGCTTCTTGCGCAGATCGCCGAGCATGAACTCGATCAGGCCCTCGGCCTGCGCGCGCTGCTCCTGCGCTTCCTGGGCTTTCCAGACGGCCGCGCCCGCTCCAGCGGCAATGGCCAGCAGGGCCGTGCAGCTGGCCGCCACAGCCAGGCGGTGGCGGCGGATGAATTTGCCGACGATGTAGGCGCGGCGGTCCGGCCGGGCGCTGATCGGTTCGTGCGCCAGCCAGCGCTTGAGGTCCTCGGCCAGCGCGGCGGCGTTGGCATAGCGCTCGGCCGGCGCCTTCTTGAGCGACTTGGCGACGATGGTGTCGAGGTCGCCGCGCAGCTGGCGCGCCACGCCGCTGGGCACGCGCTCCGACACCTTCTTGGGCTCGACCTCCACCAGGGTGCGCAGGCGCTCCAGCGGCGTGGTCAGGGCTTCGTCGCGGCCCTCGGTTGGGTGCTGGCCGCTGAGCAAGAGATAGAGCAGCACGCCCAGGGCATAGACGTCGGTGGCCGTGGTCACCTCGCCACCCTGCACCTGTTCGGGCGCGGCATAACGCGGGGTGTAAGCGCGTCCAGCCACACGGGTCAGCTCGGTGGCGGCGCCGGGCGGCGTGGTGTCATCGTCGCCCGCGCGGTGGAGCAGCTTGGCGATGCCAAAGTCCAGCAGCTTCACCTCGCCAGCCGCCGTCACCAGGATGTTGGAGGGCTTGAGGTCTCGGTGCAGGATCAGGCGGGTGTGGGCATGGGCCACGGCGGCCAGCACGTCGAGGAACAGGCGCACCCGGGCCTCGCAGTCGAGGCCGCGTTCGACGCAAAAGCGGTCCAGGGGCAGGCCGTCGATGTACTCCAGCACCAGATAGGGCTGCTGGTGTTCAGGCGCCACGCCGGCATCGATCAGGCGGGCAATGTGTGGATGGGTCAGGCGGGCCAGGATCTGGCCCTCGCGGGCAAAGCGGCCGGCGTCGCCGCGGCCCAGCAGGCCGGTGTTCAGAAACTTGATCGCCACCTGGCCTTCGAAGCGGCCGTCGGTGCGGCGCGCCAGCCAGACCGTGCCCATGCCGCCCTGGCCGATTTCGCGCTCCAGGGTGTAGGCGCCCACGGTCTGGCCGGCCTGGTTGTGGGCGCTGGCGGCCTCAGCCACGCTGAGGGCCGGGCTGGCGAGAAAGTCCTCGGCCTCCAGCGCCTCTTGCCGGCGCAGCAACTCGGCCAGGTCCTCGATCAGGTCGGGGCTCAGTTCGGCTTGTTGGTGCAGGGCTTGCAGGCGGGCGGGGCGCTGCTCGGGCGCCAGGTCCAGCAGTTCATCGAGCAGGGGGCTCAGGCGGGCCCAGCGGGCTTTGTCGATCTCGGCCATCCGTTCAGCTCAAGGAGAGGGACAGGAACAGCCGGGCTTTCTGCCAATCGCGCTGCACGGTGCGCTCGGTCACGCCCAGGCTCTCGGCGATCTCGCTCTCCAGCAGGCCGCCGAAGTAGCGCATCTCCACCACCTGGGCCAGGCGCGGCTCCAGCGCGGCCAGCTCTTCCAACGCCTCGTGCACACGCAGGATCTGCTCATCGCCCTGGGGCGGCAGATTGGCCACGGCCGTGTTCAGGGTCAGCTGCTCCAAGCCGCCGCCATGGCGCTCGGCCTGGCGGCGCCGCACCAGGTCGATGACGATGCTGTGCATCACCTTGGCGGCATAGGCCAGGAAATGCTTGCGGTCGGGGAAGTCGAGCTGGCCGCTGGCCTGCAGACGCAGATAGCTCTCATGCACCAGGCCCGTGGGGTCGAGCAGGGTCAGGTGGCCGGCCTGTTGCAGGCGGCGTCGGGCCAGACGCTGCAGGTCGGCGTAGAGCAAGGCCATCACCTGGTCGGTGGCCTGGCGGTCGCCGTTCTGGGCGGCACGCAGCAGTAGGGTGATGTTGTCGCTCATGGTTCGGGCTGGGCAAAGCACTCTAGCAGCCGGCCATGAATATTTTTTCGAGAGGCATGTCGGGTTTGTCCTGCGGCTCGCGTTTTATCCAAAGAGGACGCGGCAATGGCGGCCAGCAGGGAGGCCCGAAAAGGGGTTGTCTGCCGCTGTCGTGTCTTCACCCGCTGCTGCCTGTGCGCACCGCGGCCCTTCTGTCAGGGGTGCGGCGCGGCTGGCCTGTGGCCCACGTACAAGACATCGACGCTGTGAACCACACATCCATGCCGGCCCCGGGGAGCCGAACCCTTTTGTCTTCCACCATCCAACCCAAGCATCAATCGGCACTGTCGGCCGCCTCGCCCTTGAGCCGGCGGCGCAGCCTGGAGCCGCAGCCGATCGAGATCGTGCCGGACATGCTGAGCCTGGCCGGCCTGCTCAACCGCGAGCTGGGTGCGGCGCGGCGCTACGGCACGCGGCCGGCGGTGCTGCTGCTGCAGGTGGAGGTGCGGCCCGAGGCCGGTGGCCTGGCGCCGCTGCCGGCCCAGCAGGAGGAATTGATTGACACCCTGGGCGCCCGCCTGCGCTGCCGGGTGCGCAGCCACGATGTGGTGGCGCGGGTGGGGCGCTCGCGCTACGCCGTGGTACTGCAGAACATGGCGCGCGCGCCACTGCCGGCGGTGCAGGCGCGCTTGCAGCGGGCGTTGGGCGGGCCGTATGAGCTGCAGTCGCAGCTCTTGTTTGCCAGCCTGCGCATGGGCGCCGCCCTGTGTGGCCCCCATCGCTGCAGCGGCCTGGAGCTGTGCCAAAGCGCCGAGCTGGCCATGGAGCAAGCGGCGCCCGACGCCCTGCCGGCCCCGGCCGAAGAGCGCCGCCGCCGCGAGGACGCCGCCCCGTCCACCTGAGTGCCCGGCATTGCGCCCACGCCCGCGCTGCTGTTTGTGCACCGGGCGCGACACTTTTTTGCATGCGTTTTGGCGAGCCGCAGGTTAGGCTGGCGGCCGATGGGGCTGTGCCCCGAATGGAACGCGTCGCCGATGCCGATCCCCCGCGCTTGCTCCCGCTCTAGCCTCAGCCGCCGCGTCGCTTGGCCCTGGGGTTGGCTGACCGGCTGGCTGCTGCTGGGCTTGGCCCTGTGGGTGCCAGGTCTTGCCCTGGCGGCCTCCCTGCACGGCTTGCGCTTCAGCCAGCTGGGCACCGAGGACGGCCTGCCCGGCTCGGCCGCCACCACCTTGCTGCAGGACCGGCGCGGTCTGGTCTGGATCGGTTCGGGCAATGGCCTGGCGCGCTACGACGGGCGGCACTTCAAGATCTGGGGCGCCGACCCTGAACAGAGCGACATGCTGCGCCACGGCATGATCTACAGCCTGCTCGAAGACGCCGAGAACCGAGTCATGTGGGTGGGCACGCGCACCGGCCTGGACCGCATCGACCTGCGCGACGACTCGCTGCGCCGCATCGACATGCCCGAGGGCCTGGCCCTGCAGGACCGTGCCGTGGTCGGCCTGGCGCCGGCCGGGCCGGGCCGGCTGTGGCTGGTGATGCCGCGTGGGCTCTATCTTTTCGACATCGCCGGCGCCCGTTTCAGCCGCTGGGAGAACGCGGCTTGGGCCGAACGGGCCCGCGACGCCCAGCTGCGCGGCCTGCTGCCCGATGGCCAGGGCGGCTTGTGGCTGATGCAGGGCTCGCGGGTGGGCCATATCGACCGCGAGGGCCGGCTGCGCCAGCAGCTCGACACCTTGCAGGGCAGCCCACCCGGCCAGTTCAGCCCGGTGGAATCGCCGGCGCGCAGCCTGGCTTTCGATGCCGAGGGGCGGCTCTGGGTGGGCCTGGCCGCGGGAGTCCAGATCTGGCGCATCCCACCGGATGGGGTGTCGCCTCCGCAACCCGACCCGCTGGCCGCGCGCCTGCAACTGCCGCGCGGGGTGGTGCATGCGCTGCTGCGCGATCAGGACGGTGCCATGTGGCTGGGCTCGGGGCGCGCGCCCGGGCTGCATCGCTGGCAGCCCGGCGCGAACCAGCTGCAGTCTTTTTCCAACCTGCCCGGGGTGCCCAGCAGCCTGGCCGGCAACTCCATCGCCTCGCTGATGCAGGACCGCAGCGGCACGCTCTGGGTGGGCACTTGGGGCTATGGCATCAGCCTGACTGATCTGGCCGCACGCGGTTTCACGAGTTATTTGCAAGTGCCCGGTGACGAGCGCAGCCTGTCCAACAACGCCGTGATGTCCATGCTGCAGGACGGGCCCGAGCATGTCTGGCTGGGCACCTACGGCGGCGGCCTGAACCGTCTGCACCTGCCCAGCGGCGATGTCGAGCGCATCCCGCCTCAGGCCCTGCCGCTCAGCCACGTCAAGGCCTTGCTGCCCGGAGCGCCGGACCGGCCGGACCAGATTTGGGCCGGCGGTGACGGCGGCTTGGTGATTTACGAGCCGCGGCGTGGCCGCAGCCAGGCCTTGACGCTGGAAAACACCACGCCAGCCGGCGCCTCGATCAGCGCCTTGCTGCGCGACCGCAGCGGCCAGGTCTGGGCCGGCAGCGCGGCCGGCCTGCACCGCTTCAGCCCGGACCTGAAGCACCGCGTGTTCCGCAGCGCGAGCGGCCAGGCCGGCAGCCTCAGCCACGATGTGGTGGACAGCCTGCTCGAGGACCGCGAGGGCCGCATCTGGATCGGCAGCAAGGGTGGCCTGCAGCTCTGGGACCCGCAGAGCGACAGCTTCAGCCAGCCGGTGCGCGCCAATGCCGACATGCCGGCACCGGGCCGCCTGCCCATCTTCGGCATGCGCGAGGATGCGCAGGGCCGCATCTGGCTGGCCACCGAGCAAGGCCTCTATCAACTGCTGGCCACGGCCCAGGGCTGGGAGCTGAAATCCTGGCGCCAGGTGCCGGGCATGCCGGCGGGTGAGTTCAGTGCCATCCAGGACGCCTTCAACGGCGAGATCTGGCTCAGCAGCGAGCATGGCCTGACGCGCTTCCAGCCCGACCGTCGCCAGGCGCGCTTCTACCCCGGGCGCAGCCGTTTCGGCGGCGGCTTCTCGTTTGCTGCGGCGGGGCGCGGGCCTGATGGCAGCTTGTATTTCGGTGGCCCGGGTCTTTTGCGTTTCCAGCCCGAGGCCTTGCGCGACAACCCGACGCCGCCGGCCGTGGTGCTCAGCGATCTGCTGGTGTTGAACCGCTCGCTGCGCCCGGACGCACAAGCCCAGAGCCTGCCGCGCGAGGGCGAGGACGCACCGCCGCGCCTGGCCGACCTGGGCATCCCGGGGCCGCTGCACCAGGCCAGCCGGGTGCGGCTGACGCACCGCGAGACCATGGTCAGCTTCGAGCTGGCGGCGCTGCAGTTCCACAACCGCCAGCAGAACCGCTATGCCTGGCGGTTGGAAGGCTTCGACCGCGACTGGATCTACGGCATTGGCGATCTGGGCCTGGCGGCCTACACCAATCTGGACCCCGGCCGCTACCGCCTGCTGGCGCGTGCCGCCAACCCGGACGGCGTGTGGAGCGAGGACCACACGGTGCTGGAGCTGGAGGTGCTGCCACCGTTCTGGCGCAGCTGGTGGTGGCGTGGCGGTGTGGCGGCCTTGCTGCTGCTGGCGTTGGCGGCCACCTACCGCTTGCGCGTGCGGGTGCTGCACCAGACGCGGCTGCGCCTGAGCGAGCTGGTGGACCGCCGCACGCATGAGCTGCTCGAGCAGCAGCAGCAGCTGGCGCGCGAGAAGCAAAGCGCCGAGGCGCAGCGCGAGGTGGCCGAGAAGGCGCGACGCGACATCGCCCTGCTCAGCGAGATCGGCCGCCAGATCACCGCCTCGCTCGATGTCGGCGCCATCCAGCAGACCCTGTACCGCCATGTCAACGAGCTGGTCGATTGCAGCGTCTTCGGCCTCGGCCTGGTGGACTGGCAGGCGCGCGTGGTCACTTTTGACTTCGTCATGCAGCAGGGCCAGCCCTTCCAGAGCTACCAGCGCCGCCTGGATGAACCGGGGCAGCCGGCGGCCGACTGCGTCTTGCAGGCGCGCGAGCTGAACTTCGGCCAGCTGGCCCATGATGCGCGCGTGCTGCGCTCGGACGGGCGCACGGTCGAGCGTGTGCTGCTGCAGAACGGCGAGGCGCCGCAGCCGGCGCTCTCGGGGCTCTACATCCCGATGATGCGCCAGGGTGAGGTGATGGGCGTGATCAGCGTGCTCAGCCCGCGGGCCGATGCCTTCGGGCCGGCCGATCAGGACATCCTGCGCACCCTGGGCGCCTACGCTGCGGTGGCGTTGGACAATGCCGAGGCCTACCGCCGCCTCAAGATCACGCAGAACCAGCTGGTCGAGCAGGAGAAGCTGGCGGCCCTGGGCTCGCTGGTGGCCGGCGTGGCCCATGAGCTGAACACCCCCATCGGCAACAGCCTCCTGATGGCCAGCACCTTGAGCGACAACAGCCGGCGCTTCTTGCAGCAGGTGCAGGGCGGTGCGCTGCGCCGCTCGGAGCTGGAGCGCTTTTGCCAGGCGGCCGAAGAGTCCAGCCAGCTGCTGGTGAAAAGCCTGGGCCAGGCGGCCAGCCTGGTCACCAGCTTCAAGCAGATCGCGGTGGATCAGACCTCGGACCAGCGCCGCGTCTTCGACCTCGCCACCCTGTGCCGCGAGGTGGCCCTGACCCTGGGCAACCGCCTGCGCCGCGAGGAACATGAGCTGCGCCTGGAGGTGCCCGAGGGCCTGCGGCTGGACAGCTTCCCCGGCCCGCTGGGCCAGGTGCTGACCAACCTCATCATCAATGCCATGGTCCACGGCCTGGAAGGGCGCAAGGGCGGGCTGATGCAGCTCTCGGCCGAGCGGCTCGATGGCGAGCGCCTGCGCCTGCGCTTCAGCGACAACGGCCGCGGCATCTCGGCCGACAACCTGGGCCGCATCTTCGACCCCTTCTTCACCACCCGCCTGGGCCAGGGCGGCAGCGGCCTGGGCCTGCACATCAGCTACAACATCGTCACCGCCACCCTGGGCGGCAGCATCACGGCCAGCAGCAGCCCGGGCGAGGGCGCGCAGTTCGAGATCGTCATTCCCTGGGTCGCGCCGCGAGGCCCGGGCCAGATCGACTAAGCTGGCGGGCCCTGGAGTACCTATGGCCCACGTGTGCGTGGACTGCTCGCCCATGAATCCTCTCGCTACGCTTTCCTCCCCCCTGGCCGCCTGGGCGCCCCGCCTGAGCCTGCTGGCGCTGGCCGCCGCGCTGTCGGCCTGTTCCACCACCGCCAGCACGCCGCCCGCGGCGACAGCCACCTCGGCCGCCTCAGTCGCCAAGGCGCCACCCAAGCTGATCGTCTTCCTGGTGGTCGATGGCCTGCCCATGCGCCAGGTCACCGCCTACCGCGAGCAGCTGCAGCCCGATGGCTTCCGCCGCTTCCTGGATCAGGGCACCTGGTTCTCGGACGCCCGCTATGCGCACGGCCACACCGTCACCGCGGCCGGCCACGCCACCATGCTGACCGGCGCCTACCCGCAGCGCAGCGGCATCATCAGCAATGAGTGGAACGACGCGCAGACCTTTGCGCCGGTCTACAACACCGGCGACACCGCCTACCGCTACCTCGACCACAAGACCGACCCTCTGGCCGGCACCAGCCCGCGCAATCTGCGCGCCGAGACGGTGGGCGATGTGCTGCGCGGCCTGCAGCCAGCCTCCAAGGTGATCGGCATCTCGGGCAAGGACCGCGGCGCCATCCTGCCGGCCGGCCACAAGGGCACGGCCTATATGTACATGAGCGAGGACGGCCAGTTCGCCTCTAGCACCTACTACATGCAGAGCCACCCACAGTGGGTGCGCGATTTCAACGCCGCCAAGCCGGCCGATGCCTTCTTCGGCAAGACCTGGGCGCCGCTGCTGCCGGAAGCCGCGTACGCCGGCTCGGTGCCCGATGGCCAGCCCTGGCAGTCCAACAGCGGCAATGGCAACAAGCTGCCCGCCGTGCTGGGCGCCCAGATGGACGGCCCCGGCCCGCGCTTCTACGGCAACATCCTGCCCAGCCCCTTCGGCGACGAGCTGACCCTGGCTTTTGCCCGCGCCGCCATCGACGGCGAGCAGCTGGGCGCCGATGCGCAGACCGACATCCTCTCGGTCAGCCTGTCCAGCCACGACTACGTCAACCATGCCTTCGGCCCCGAGTCGCGCCTCTCGCACGACCATTTCCTGCATCTGGATCGTTATCTGCAGGGCTTCTTCCGCGATCTGGATGCCAAGGTCGGCCGCGACAACTACCTGGTCCTGCTGACCGCCGACCATGGCTTCGCCGACTCGCCCGCCTGGGCCAAGACCCAGGGCCGCGATGCGGAGCTGCTCAACCCCGGCGTGGTGCTGGCCCAGCTCAACACCGGCTTGGTGCAAAAGTTCGGCCTGGGTCGCTGGGCGGTGAGCTTCTCGGCGGCCGGCGTGCTCTTCGACCACAAGCTGATCGCCGAGCGCGGCCTGGCCCCGAGTGCCGTGCACGAGGAAGCCGCCCGCCTGCTTCGTGGCATGGACGGTGTCGTCGCCGCCTTCACGCCCGAGCAGCTGCGCAGCAGCGACACTGCCACGCCCTTCCTCGACGCCATGCGCAAGGCCTGGCACCCCGAGGTGTCGGCACCGGTGCAATTCGTCATCAAGCCCAATTGGTTGTTCAGCTCCCGCGTGGGCGGCAGCTCGCACGGCACGCCGCACCGCTACGACCAGCATGTGCCTATCCTGAGTTGGGGCCCGGCCTGGGTCGGTCGCGGTGAGGTGAAGACGCCGGTGGAGGTGGTGGACATCGCGCCGACCTTGGCGCAGATCCTGCGCGTCCCCGCGCCGGCGCAGTCTCAGGGCAAGCCCTTGCCCTTGCCGCTGCCGCAGGCGGCCGCTCGTTGATGAGCTTCGCCTGGTTCGAGCGTCGGGTCGACCCCTTCCCGGACGCGCCGCCGCCCCGGCCGCCGCAGGGTTTCTTTCCCTTTGTCTGGTCGGCCACGCAAGGCATGCGTGGCCTGATCCTGGCCATGACCCTGCTGACGGCCGGCATCGGCGCTTTCGAGGCCTTGCTGTTCGCCATGCTGGGCTCGTTGGTGGATGTGCTCAGCCAGGTCGCGCCCGAGCGACTCTGGGCGCAGGAGAAGGGCCGGCTGGCCCTGTTGGCCGGCATCCTCTTGCTGAGCCCGCTGCTGATCGCCCTACAGGCCCTGAGCAAGTACCAGGGCCTGTCGGCCAATTTCCCGATGCGCCTGCGCTGGAACTTCCACCGCCATCTGCTCGGCCAGAGCATGAGCTTTTTCGCCGACGAGTTTGCCGGCCGGGTCTCGGCCAAGCTGATGCAGACGGCGCTGGCGGTGCGCGATTGCGTGTTGATCGTCACCGACATCCTGGTCTTCATCACCATCTACTTCATCACCATGCTGGGCGTGGTGGGCAGCTTCGATCTGGTGCTGGTCCTGCCCTTTCTGGGCTGGCTGCTCTGCTACGGCCTGGCGCTGTATTTCTTCGTGCCGCGCCTGGGCCGGGCGGCCAGTGCGCAGGCCGATGCGCGCAGCCTGATGACCGGCCGCATCACCGACGCCTACACCAACATCAGCACCGTCAAGCTGTTCTCGCACAGCCAGCGCGAGGCGCAGTTTGCGCGCAGCGCCATGCAGGAGTTCCTGGGCACGGCCTACCGGCAGATGCGCCTGGTCAGCGGCTTCGAGGTGGTCAACCATGTGCTGTCCATGGGCCTGATCGCCAGCACCGCCGGCATGACGCTGTACCTGTGGATGCAGGGTCAGGTCGGTGTTGGCGCAGTGGCGGCGGCCACGGCCATGGCCTTGCGCCTGAACGGCATCGCCCACTGGATCATGTGGGAGATGTCCAGCCTCTTCGAGCACATCGGCACGGTGCAGGACGGCATCAGCACCCTGGCCCGCGATGTGGCCGTGCGCGATGTCGAGGGCGCACAGGCCTTGCAGGTCAGCCGCGGCGAGATCCGCTTCGAGCAGGTCAGCTTTGCCTACGGCGGCACGAAGCCGGTGCTGAAAGCACTGGATCTGCAGATCCGCGCCGGCGAGAAGATCGGCCTGGTCGGCCGCTCGGGCGCCGGCAAGTCCACCTTGGTCAATCTGCTCTTGCGCTTCCATGATCTGGAGCAGGGCCGCATCCTGATCGACGGCCAGGACATCGCCGCCGTGAGCCAGGACAGCCTGCGCGCCCAGATCGGCATGGTCACGCAGGACACCTCGCTGCTGCACCGCTCGGTGCGCGACAACCTGCTCTACGGCCGGCCCGATGCCGACGAGGCCCAGATGCGCCGGGCCGCCGAGCGCGCTGAGGCCATGGCCTTCATCGAAAGCCTCAGCGATCCCAAGGGCCGCAGCGGCTTCGAAGCTCATGTCGGCGAGCGCGGCGTCAAGCTCAGCGGTGGCCAGCGGCAGCGCATCGCCATCGCCCGGGTGATGCTCAAGGACGCGCCCATCCTGCTGCTGGACGAGGCGACCAGCGCCCTCGATTCGGAAGTCGAAGCCGCCATCCAGACCAGCTTGTACCGGCTGATGGAGGGCAAGACCGTGGTGGCGATCGCGCACCGCCTGTCCACCATCGCCGCCATGGACCGCCTGATCGTGATGGACCAGGGCGAGATCGTCGAGCAGGGTGACCACGCCAGCCTTTTGGCCCAGGGCGGCTTGTACGCCCGCCTGTGGGCGCACCAGAGTGGTGGTTTCCTGGGCGAATCGGACTGAAGTCTGGTGAAGCGGAGCGCCGCACCGCCTGGGTTCGGCGGCTTCTGCCCGGCGGCTGCGCTGTGTCAGTCCGCCAGAAAGATCTGGTCGCGTCCCGCGGCCTTGGCCTGGTAGAGCGCCGCATCGGCCCGGGCCAGCAAGGTGCTGGCGCTTTCGCCCCAGACGGCCTGGGTCAGGCCGATGGAGCAGGTGTAGCCGCCGGCATCCGGGTCGGCCTCGTCGCCCAGCGGGCGGGCTTTGCGAACCCGATCCAGCAGGCGCTCCATGATGGCCAGGGCCTGGGGGCCGCCGGTGGCCGGCAGGATCAGCAGAAACTCCTCGCCGCCGATGCGCGCGCAGCCGTCTTCGCGGCGGATGCAGGCTTGCAGCTGACGGGCGAAGTCGCAGAGCACGCGGTCACCGGCGGCATGGCCGAGGCCGTCGTTGATGGCTTTGAAATGGTCCAGGTCCAGCACCGCGACGCACAGCGGCCAGGGCTCGCTGCGGGTCAGCACATCCTGCAGCATCTGCATGCCGTGGCGGCGGTTGCTGAGGCCGGTCAGCGCATCGGTCTGCGCCGCGGCCAGGGCGCGCACATGGGCCAGGCGCAAGGAGCGGTTGTCCTGGCGCAGGCTGGTGATGTCGCTGGCCACCAGCAGCATCCAGCCCTGGGCCTGCACCGTCTCGGTGACCCAGAGCCAGCGGCCATCGCACAGATCCACCTCGAAAGCCCGGTAGGGCAGCTTGCCGCGGCGGTTGCTGACCGCGCTGATCCAGGCCTCGATGTCCTGGGTTTCGATCAGCGCGCCATGGCCGCGGGCATGGTTGTCGCGCATCATGTCGGCCCAGGTCAGCAAACCATCAGGTTCGACGCAATAGGCCTCGCGGAAGGCCGGGTTGGCATGGCAGAGCACATCGCGTGCGTCGAACAGCGCCACCAGCAGCGGGCTCTGCTCTTGCAGCTCCAGCAGGGTCTCGGCCAATCCCGAGGGCAAGCGCGCGGGGGCAGTGGTCATCAGGGGGCAACTCCGGCGAATGCCTGCATTCTGCGGCATCCTGGGGCCCCTGGGACGGTGAGCATTCAGCGCCGGCTGATTTCCCCTGAGCCGCTGATGGATTGGCGCAACTGCGGGCGGCCGGCGTAGCTGAGGTCGCCGGAGCCGCGCAGATTGGCGTCCAGGCTTTCGGACACGCCCAGGGCCAGGTCGCCCGAGCCGCTCAGTTCGGCCTTGACGCTGCGTCCGCTGAGCGCACGGGCGTCGACATCGCCGGAGCCGTTCAGGCTCCAGACCTGGTTGTCGGCGCGGCCCGCCACCTGCACATCGCCCGAGCCGTTGAGGCTGGCATTGAGCTCCTTGACCTCCAGCAGGCCGACCCGCACATCGCCCGAGCCTTGCAGGCTCAAACTCAGACGCTCGCCCTTGAATCGGTCCAGCTGCAGATCGCCCGAACCGTCGACCGTGATCTGCTGCAGGGACTTGCTCTCGACCAGCACGGTGGGGGCCAGACGGGTGCGGAAGCTGGCGTCTTTCTGCACGCGGACGACCAGGGTGTCGCCGTCGACCCGGGTTTCGATCAAGGGCTCGATATTGTCTTCGGCCGAGACCTTGACGCTGTCGCTGGCGGCCTGGCTGAGGCGCACATCGAGCGAGCCTTCCAGGCGCAGCTTGCTGAAAGCGGCGACGCTGCGCACTTTCTCGACGCGGTGGCCCGAGCCCTTGATGCGTGGGCTGCCGCTGCCATAGTCCTGGCTGCTGGTGAAGCTGGCGCTCCAGCCATTCTGTTCCTTCTTGATGCGCAGATTCCAGTCCACTTCGTCCGCCCGGGCCTGGCCGGCCAGCAGGCCCAGGCCCAACAGGATGGAAAGCAGGATTCGGGCGGGTGAGGGCAGCGGCATGGGGCACTCCTGAGGCGCGGATGGGTGGATGGACGCAGTGTCGGCAGGCCTGCTGCGGCCGCCAAGCCGGCTGCGACGGGCTGCAAGATCGGCAGGCTAGGATGCAACAGCGGCATAGGAAGCCGAAGGAGGCATCGCATGAAATGGGAAGGTCAGCGCGAGAGCGACAACGTGGAGGATCGGCGCGGCGAGGGACCGTCTGCCCGAGGCGGCGCGGGCCTCGGCGGGCTGGCCGGCGGCAGGGGGCTCAGCCTCGGCGGCGTGGTGCTGGCCCTGCTGCTGTCCTGGGCCCTGGGCATCAATCCCATGACCTTGCTGGGCCTGGCGCAGACCGGCGGCTCGGAATCGGCCCCGGCCGCCCGGCATGCACCTGCCGGGCCACCGGCCCAGGACGCCGGCGCGCGCTTTGTGCGCACCGTGCTGGCCGACACCGAGGACGTCTGGGACGCCTATTTCGCACGCAGCCAGCAAAGTTACGAGCGGCCCAAGCTGGTGCTGTTCAGCGGACGCTCCGACACCGGCTGTGGCGCGGGCGAGGCGGCCATGGGGCCGTTTTACTGCCCGGCCGACCGCAAGGTCTACATCGACCTGAGCTTCTACGACACCTTGCGCGAGCGCCTGGGCGCGCCCGGTGACTTCGCCCAGGCCTATGTCATCGCCCATGAAGTGGGCCACCATCTGCAGAAGCTGCTGGGCACCAGCGACAAGATGGAGCAGGCGCGCCGGCGCGTCAGCGAGCGCGACTACCGGGCCCTGAGCGTGCGCCTGGAACTGCAGGCCGATTGCTTCTCGGGCGTCTGGGCCCACCATTCCCAGCGCAGCAAGGGCTGGCTGGAGCAGGGCGATATCGAGGAGGCCTTGAACGCCGCCGCACAGATCGGCGACGACACCTTGCAGCGGCGCTCACAGGGCACGGTGGTGCCGGAGAGCTTCACCCATGGCAGCAGCGAGCAGCGCGTGCGCTGGTTCAAGCGCGGCCTCGAGGCAGGCGAGCTGCGCGCCTGCGACACCTTCAAGGCGGGCCAGCTTTGAGGGCGGCGAAGCGAGGGCTCAGTCCAGAACCACAAAGGGGTGGCGGGCGGCGATGGTCGCCACCGTGCCGTCGCGCTTCATGCCGTCCCAGGCTTTCAGCAGCTGGTTGTGCAGCGCTTCGCCGCTGCTGCGACTCAAGGCCATGAAGAGCGGGGTTTCGGACAGCTTGACCAGGGGCTCGATCTGCTTGAAGTCGTAGCCGAACTGACCCGTCACCGTGGCCGCCACGGTGCTGTTCAGCGCCACCAGATCGTCGCGCTGGATGAAGAGTTTGCGCAACATGGCCGCATGGTCCGGGCTGCGGTCCAGTTGCTTGCCGAGCTCGAAACCCTGGGCCAGCAGGTCGCGCTCGGCCGCGTCTTCACGCACCACGGCGATGCGGTAGGCCTTCGCCGCTTCGAGGTTCGGCACCTGGATATCGCTGCGGCTGCGCAGCCGGTACAGGTAAACGCGCCGTGCCGCCGTCGGCCCCAGCCAGAAAAAGCTGCTCTCGCGCTCCGCCAGCCGGGCCATGCTGACCACCAGCACGCGCGGCTGCGACTGCGCCCGTTGAAAGATCCGCGTCCAGGAATTGAATTCGGCCCGGTAGCCCAGCCCGGCCCGCTTGAGCAACTCCTGCATCAGCTCCACCGCGTAACCGGCCGGTTGGCCGCTCGCGTCCTCGTAGGAAAACGGCGGGACGGGTTCAAGCAGGACGGTCAGGGGCTCGGAGTTGGCGGCGGTCGGCGTCTGTGCCGAGGCCGCGCCGGCCGTGATCAGACCGAGACCCAGCAGCAGGAACTTCAAAAACACGGGACGGGTACTTCTCATCGATCAAGGCCTCTCCAGCGATTCGACCGGTCGACCGGTCGCCACGCCTGTTCGGGGGGCGGATAGTCCTATTGGGCCAGAAAGCCGGTCAGCGAAGCCGTCACAGGCGGCGAGAAGCCTTGATTTTGTGAGTAAAACCCCCGCCAACCCCCCGAATTGAGGGCTCGGCCGACATCGCTCCACAGGCCTGCTTCCTCTACGATAGCGCCAGAGCAGGGTGGATGCGCGTGCATCCAGCCGATCATGCCGTCTGCGACACTTCAGTTCTCGCACGACGGACAGGGTGAGCAGCCCAACTGTCGGCCCGCGAGCATTCCGCAAGCGCCGCACTGAAACAGAGGCAAGAACGTGAACAAGATCGAAAACCAGCAGCCATCGAGCTCCGCCCCTCAAGAGACCAGCGCCGTCGCGGCCACCGTGGCCTCGGGCAGCCGCCGTCGTCTGCTGCGTGGTGGCCTGGTGGCTGCCCCGACCTTGTTGGCGCTGACCACAACCCCGGTGCTGGCCTGCAATTGCAAGCTGCCCTCGGGCTTCACCGCATCGGGCAATTTCAGCCAGACCGGCAGCTACAACTGCGCGGCCCCAGGCACCAAGCCGACCAGCTGGAAGTCCATGGTGGACGCGCAGGGCAAGTTCAACAACACGGGTGTCTCCAAGACGACCACCTTCGCCAGCGTGTTCGGTGGTACCGACACCACTTCGTTCTTTGCCCTGTTCTGCCTGACGGGCGCCAACAACGACGCTCGTGCTTTGGCTGCTGCGGTCTATCTGCAATCCATCGTCAACGGCGGCTACCAGTTCCCTTACATGAGCTTGGTGCAAAAGATGTGGACGGACACCGAAGGTTCGGGCCGCTTCACCGCCGTGACCGCACCGGTCGTGACCTGGACCCGTGCCGACGTGGTGGTCTACTTCAAGTACCTCACCGGCCTGTCGATCTGACGCGCTGTCAGCCGCTGATCCTTGGTACCTCTCGATGACGGCAGCGGCGGCCTGAGCCGCCGGTTTTCGCTTCGACCCAAGCGGCTGATCTGGAAGTCTTACGACGACGGCTGCGTCTTTTTCGATCTGGACAGCGCCGAGACCCAGCTGGTATCGCCCCTGGGCTATTTCCTGCTTGAGCATCTGTCGCGCCACCCCAGTGGCTTGGTGGACGCAAGCTTGGTGCAGCGCGTGCACGAGGAAGAGCCCGAGGTCCCGATGGCTGAATGCCAAGCCGAGGTTGGCGAAGCCTTGGAGGCCTTGCTGGCGGCCGGTTTGCTGACGAGTGTGCCCTGTGCGAGTTGATCAGCTGAGCCTGGCCGACTTGCGCGCCGCGCTGGCGGGTGATGGCCTGCGCATCGCCACCGGCCCATTTCATTGCCGCCTGCAGTCCAACCTGCCTGAGATCGCATCCGAGCTGGCCCAAAGTTATGCCCACCACCGCGTGTTGGGAGCCGACGATTTCATCGACTTTCATGTCGCCGTGACGTCCAGCCGTGGCCTGCGGCGCTGGATTCGGCCGCAAGCCCTCTTCACCGTCGATGGGGTCGAGCCCTTCACCCCACTGCCGCGCGAGCAGGCGGTGGCCATGGTCGAGTGGGGTCTGAACTGGTGCATCACGGCCTACAGCAACCATGTGCTGATCCTGCATGCGGCGGCCGTGGCGCGCGACGGGCGCACCGTCATCCTGCCGGCGCCACCGGGTTCGGGCAAAAGCACCTTGTGCGCGGCCCTGGTGCAGCGCGGCTGGCGCCTGCTCTCTGATGAGTTGGCCATCATCCGCCTCGACTCGGGGGCCATGTTGGGTATGGCGCGGCCGGTCAACTTGAAGAATGCCTCGATCGGCGTGATCCAGCGCTTCGCACCGCAGGCCCGCTTCACCGCGCCGGTCCATGACACGACCAAGGGCACGGTCGCTTTGATGGCGGCACCGCAAGCCAGCGTCGAGGCGGTGGATGAGCCGGCCTGGCCAGCCTGGATGGTGCTGCCGCGCTACCGCGCCGGGGCGGCCACCCGACTCACCCCCATGCCCCGTGGCGAGGCTTTCATGAAGATCGCCGACAACGCGATGAACTATCACATCCTCGCCGCCGAAGGCTTCCGTGCCGTGGGCGATCTGGTGGACCGTTGTCAGCATTTCAGCTTCGAGTACAGCGATCTGGAAGAGGCCATGCAGGTCTTCGATCAACTGGCTGCATCTCCCGTGGCGGCCCCCGGTGTCTGAGCCCGCCATGAGCCTCTTGCAAGACATCCTGCGGGAGCCGCGTCGCATCGCCGGCCTGTGCTTGCGGGACTGGGATGTGCTGGTGCGCCAGGCCCGCCATGCCAATCTGCTCGGCCGCTTGTACCGGCGTCTGGAGGCGGCTGAACTGCTGCCTCAGGTGCCCGAACAGCCGTGCAATCACATGCGCTCTGCGGCGGTCATGGCCGAGCGTCAGCACATGCTGGTTCGCCACGAAACCCGTTTTCTGCGCGACACCCTGGCCGGCCTCGGCCTGCCGCTGATCCTGCTCAAAGGCGCCGCCTATGTCGTGGCTGGGCTGCCAGCGGCCCAAGGCCGTGTGTTCGCCGACATGGACATTCTGGTGCCGCGCGAGCGCATCGGCGAGGTGGAGTCGGCGCTGATCTTGACCGGCTGGATCGGCGAGAAGCTGGATGCCTACGATCAGCGCTACTACCGCGAATGGATGC
Source organism: Burkholderiales bacterium PBB2 (assembly GCA_002255955.1). Classification (GTDB taxonomy): domain Bacteria; phylum Pseudomonadota; class Gammaproteobacteria; order Burkholderiales; family Burkholderiaceae_C; genus Paucibacter_A. Next base: position 62,581 of record NKIM01000023.1, read on the forward strand.
ATGAGCTGCCGGCCATGCAGCAAATGCACCGCGGCACGGCGCTCGATGTGCACCACACCATCCTGCCGCCCACCGCCCGGCTCAAGCCCGATGCCCAGGCCCTGATCCGCGACAGCGTGGAGCTGGCGGGCTGGCCCGGCGTGCGCACGCTGCAGCCCACCGACATGGTGCTGCACAGTGCCTGCCACCTCTTCCACGAGGGCGAGTCCGACAACCTGCTGCGCGATCTCAGCGACCTGGATCTGCTGCTGCGCCATTTCTCGGCCGATCCGCAGTTCTGGGAGGCCTTGGTGGCTCGTGCCGCCGCCATGGATTTGCAAGGGCCGCTGCGCCTGGCCCTGCGCTATCTCGTGCAGGTGCTGGCCTGCCCGGTGCCCGAAGCGGCGCTGCGTGCCCTGCGGGCCGATCGCAGCAAGGGTCTGGCCGAGCATGCGCTGGATTTCATCTACCGCCGAACCCTGCGCCCGCAGCACGCCAGCACCCGCGATTGGGCCACGCCGCTGTGCCGCAAGGCGCTCTACATCCGCGGCCACTGGCTGCGCATGCCGCCGCATCTGCTCTTCGTCCACCTGGCACGCAAGGCCTGGAAAGGGCCGACCACGGTGTCGGCCTCGGTGTTGCAAAAAGACCCGCGTTGAACGTGAGGCCGAGTGGCCGAAGGAACGGTTAGCGGAGTGGTCGAAGGAGCTGTCGAAAAAGCGGCCGGCTCAGCAGCCCGCTCAGCAGCCCGCTCAGCGGCCCGCTCAGCGGCCCAGGCACGCGAACCTCGCGTGTGCGCCCGAGTTGCCGCTGTCACAGGCCGCGCCGCCCCATGCTTTATGCTCCCGGCCCTATGAATCGACCCAAACCTTTCGCCATGATCCGCGAGTTTCACCTCGCCGACTGGTTCACCCTGGCCAATGCCTTCGCCGGCATGGGCGCGCTATTCGCGGTGATGAGCTATTTGCAGACCGGTGCGGTCGTGCACATCTTTTATGCCTGCGCCCTGATTCCCATCGCCCTGGTGTTTGATGTGCTGGACGGCCGCGTGGCGCGCTGGCGCCAGCAGACCTCGGCCATGGGCCGCGAGCTGGACTCCCTGGCCGACATCATCTCCTTCGGTGTGGCTCCTGCCGCCATCGCCTATGGCTGCGGCATGCAAGGCCTGTACGACCGCGTCGTGCTGGTGTTTTTCGTCGCCTGCGGCGTCTCGCGCCTGGCGCGCTTCAACATCACGGCCGAGGCGCTGAGCGAAGGTGGTGACAAGGTCAAGTACTTTGAAGGCACGCCCATCCCGACCTCCCTGGTGCTGGTGATGGTGCTGGCCGCCGCCGCCGCGCAAGGTGCCATCGGTGAGCAGCTGTGGCTGGGTCGTCTGGAATTGGGCGGCTTCTACCTGCACCCGCTGGTGTTGATCTATGCCGTGTCGGGCTCGCTGATGGTGAGCCGCATCCGCATTCCCAAGCTCTGAACGAGCGCGCGGGTCCTTCAGGCCACACTGGGTTGTGGCTTGATGCGCAGCGCGAGAATCACGCCGGCGATCAAGAGGGCGATGCCGCCCGCCGTCCAGCCTGAGGGCCAGCGCCCGGCCAGGGCAAAGGCGTAAGCCAGCGCGGCCAGGGTTTCGAAGACGATCAGCTGCCCGACCAGGCTGGTTGGCAGGCGCTGGCTGGCCTCGTTCCAGCACAGGGTGCCGATCCACGATGAGAACAGGCCGATGGCCGCCATCAAGCCCAGATAGGCCGCGGGACGCGGCCCCAGTGGTAGCTCAAAGCCGGCCGGCAGCAGGCCCCAAGCATCGAGCGGCAACGTCATCAGCACGGCAAAGCACAGCAAGGCCATGGGCAGGGTGACCAGGCCCTGGGCGGTGGCCCAGACGCGCGGGCTGCGCTCCTGGTGGGCGCGTAGCCAGTCGGCATTGCGGATCGGGTACCAGGTCCAGCAGGCCACGGCCACCACGGCCAGCAGCGCGCCCTGGCCGTAGGCTTTCAAGGCCTCGGGGCCGGCATCGAGCCGTGCGGTCAGGCGCTGCAACTCGGCATGGTTGACGCAGGCAATACCCGCAGCGATCAGGGCCAGGGCCGGGCTCAGCTGCAACCAGGGCAGGCGGCCATCACGCCGGTGATCGCGCAGATTGGAGCTGATGGCGATCACCACCGGCAGTGTGCCGATGATGACCGTGGGCAGGGCCGCGCCCGCGCGCTGGATGGCGCCGGCCAGGCAGAGGTAGTACAGAAAATTGCCGATGGCGCTGAGCTTGCAGGCTTCCAGCCAGTCGCTGCGGGCAAGGCCTTGCAGGCTGCGCCGGTCGGCCAGGGCCAGGGGCAGGGCGATCAGGCCGAAGGCCAGGTAGCGGCCGGCCACCAGCAGGGCGGGCGGGTAGTCCGCCATCAGCAGGGGCGCTACAAACACCAGGCCCCACATCAGGCCGGCGCCCAGGGCAAACATCAAACCTGTCCACATAGCGGCTCGGCTGTGCCGCTGCACTCAGGCCGCGGCTGGAAAAAGAAAAGACCGGGGTCCCCCTGGGACACCCGGTCTGTTCGACATGGCTGGCTGGCTCGGCAGAAATTCTTGGAGCGCTCTGTCAAGGTGCTTGGCTGCACTCGCTTGTGGCCGGGCTGGCTGGCTGGGAGCTCGGATCGTACAGTGGCTCCACCCTCCTGCATTGAGCGGTCCATTGTGGAAACACCGGTTCGAAACTGGTGTCGGTGTTTGCCCGTGTTTGCGCGCTATGCGCACGCGCGGCTGTTGCTGGCTTCAAGTCAAGGCCTGATCCAGGACTTCCACCCAATGCTGCACCGGCGTGGCCGTGCCGCTTTGCAGATGCTGGATGCAGCCGATATTGGCCGAGACGATGGTGTCGGCATGCACCGGCGCCAGGGCTTGCAGCTTCTGGTCGCGCAGCTGTTTGGACAGTGCGGGCTGCAGCACCGAGTAGGTGCCGGCGGACCCGCAGCAGAGGTGGCTGTCGCTGGGCGCCAGCTGCAGATCAAAACCCAGCTCGCGCAGGCCGGCCTCGACCCCGCCGCGCAGCTGCTGGCCGTGTTGCAAGGTGCAGGGCGGGTGGTAGGCCAGCTTGGCGCGGGTGGCGCCGCCGCTGGCTTTCTTGAGCCGTGGCTTGAGCAGGGGCAGCAGTTCGGGCAGCAGCTCGCTCAGATCGCGGCACAGGGCGCTGACGCGGGCCGCCTTGTCGGCATAGGCCGGGTCATGCGCCAGGGCGCGGCCGTAGTCCTTGACCGTGACGCCGCAGCCGGAGGCATTCATCACCAAGGCCTCGATGCGGCCGGCTTCGGTCAGGCCGTCGACCAGGGGCCACCAGGCGTCGATATTGCGGCGCATATCGTCCAGGCCGCCGGCATGGTCACCGAGATGGCTGCGGATGGCGCCGCAGCAGCCGGCGCTGTCGGCCACCAGGGTCTGGATGCCGGCGGCGTCCAGCACCCGCGCGGTGGCGCTGTTGATATTCGGCGCCATGGCCGGCTGCACGCAGCCCAGCAGCAGGGCCATCTTGCGTGGGTGGCTGCGCGTGGGCCAGTCGTGGGCGCCCGCCGGGGCCGGGGCCGGCACCTTGTCCTTCAGCACGGCCGGCAGCAGGGGCCGCAGGGCCTGCCCCAGCTTCATGGCCGGGCCAAAGACGGGCGAGGTCAGGCCTTCCTTCAGCAGCCAGCGCACGGCCTGCTCGCCGCGGGGGCGTGGCACCTTGGCCTCGACGATGCCGCGGCCGATCTCCAGCAGCTGGCCGTAGGGCACGCCCGAGGGGCAGGTGCTCTCGCAGTTGCGGCAGGTCAGGCAGCGGTCCAGGTGCAGCTGGGTCGAGGCGGTGGCCGGGCTGCCTTCCAGCACCTGCTTGATCAGGTAGATGCGGCCACGCGGGCCATCGAGCTCGTCGCCGAGTAGCTGGTAGGTCGGGCAGGTGGCGGTGCAGAAGCCGCAGTGCACGCAGCGGCTCAGGATGTCGACGGCAGCCTGGCCTTCGGGCGTGCCTTGGAACTCGGCGGCAAGTTGGGTTTGCATGCGGGCTGCGCTTCGCTCAAAGCTCGGGGTAGAGGCGGCCGGGGTTGAACACGCCGGCCGGATCGAAAGATTTCTTGAGTTCGCGGTGGATGCGCATCAAGGCCGGTGCTGCGGCTGCAAACACCTGCTGGCGCTGCTCGTCACGGCACAGGAACAAGGTGGCGTGGCCACCCAGCGAGGCTGCGGCCTCGCGCATCTGCGCCGCCGGCAAGGGCGTGGTCACCCAGCGCTGGCCGCCGCCCCATTCGATCAGCTGTTCGCCGGGCAGCTCCAGCGCCGGCGCCGTCTGCGGCAGGCTCAGGCGCCAGAGCGCGGCACCGCCGGCCACGGCGCGCGCTGCACCGGTGAAGAATTCGTCGCTGTGGTCGCGCAAGCCGTCCCAAAAGGGCTGGGCCAGGTGCTCGGGGATCTCGTCGCCGCCCAAGCTTTGCTGCGCAGCGCGCACGGCGGCTTCGGCGCCGGCCAGGCGCAGCAGCAGGGCGCCGTCCCACCAGGCACTGGCCTGGATGGGCAGGGGCTTGCCGCCCCAGCGGTTGAGCTGGTTGAGGGCCTGGGCCTGTCCCAGTTCGAAACGCAGGGTGGCGCGCGCCATCGGCTGGGGCATGACCTTGAGCGAGACTTCGAGGATCAGGCCCAGCACGCCCAGCGAACCGGCGATCAGGCGCGACACGTCGTAGCCGGCCACGTTCTTCATCACCGTGCCGCCGAAGTTCAGCAGCTCGGCCCGCCCGTTGAGCAGGCTCAGGCCCAGCACATGCTCGCGCAGCGCGCCCTGGCTGGCCCGTGATGGGCCGCTCAAGCCGGCCGCCACCATGCCGCCCACGGTGCCGCGGCCTTGAAAGCGAGGCGGCTCGAAGGCCAGATGCTGGCCCTGGCGGGTCAGCGCGGTCTCCAACTCGGTGATGGGCGTGCCGGCCTTGGCCGTGATGACCAGCTCGCTGGGCTCATAGCTGCTGATGCCGGCAAAGCCGCTGACATCGAGCGGCGCGTCGCCGCGCGGGCGCTCACCGTAAAAATCCTTGCTGCCCTGGCCGCGGATCTGCAGGCTGCGGCCCTGTGCGGCGGCTTCACGAATCTGGTCTTGAAACAAGGCCACGCTCATCGCTCAGAACCTCTCCAGCTCGGGGTGGGCCAGCAGGCCGCGGTGCACATGCATGCGGCCGTACTCGGCGCAGCGTTGCAGGGTGGGGATGACCTTGCCCGGGTTGAGCAGGCTGTGGGGGTCGAAGGCGCGCTTGAGCGCGAACATCTGCTCGCGCTCCTCGGGTGAGAACTGCACGCACATGGAGTTGAGCTTTTCCACGCCCACGCCGTGCTCGCCGGTGACCGTGCCGCCCAGGGCCACGCTGGTCTCCAGGATCTCGGCGCCAAATTCCTCGCAGCGGCGCAGCTGGTCGGGGTCACGCGCGTCGAACAGGATCAAGGGGTGAAGATTTCCGTCGCCGGCATGGAAAACATTGGCGCAGCGCAGCTGGTACTTCTTCTCCATCTCGGCAATCGCCAGCAGGATGGCGGCCAGGTTTTTGCGCGGGATGGTGGAGTCCATGCACATGTAATCGGGGCTGATGCGGCCCGAGGCCGGGAAGGCGTTCTTGCGCCCGCTCCAAAACCGCAAACGCTGGGCCTCATCGGCACTGACCTGGCACTGCGTCGCCCCATGGGCCAGCAGCACGGCCTGCATGCGCTCGATTTCCTCGGCCACCTCTTCGGGCGTGCCGTCGCTCTCGCACAGCAAGATGGCCTCGGCGTCGAGGTCGTAGCCGGCATGGACGAAATCCTCCACCGCCGCCGTCATGGGCTTGTCCATCATCTCCAGCCCGGCCGGGATGATGCCGGCGGCGATGATGGCCGCCACCGCCGCGCCCGCCTGGCGCACATCGGCGAAGCTGGCCATGATGCAGCGCGCCAGCTGCGGTTTGGGGATCAGCTTGACCGTCACCTCGGTGATCACGGCCAGCATGCCCTCGCTGCCCAGCACCAGGCTGAGCAGGTCCAGGCCCGGCGCGTCCAGCGCTTCGGAGCCAAACTCCACCGCCTCGCCCGCCATGGTGAAGCCCCGCACGCGCAGCACGTTATGCAGAGTCAGGCCGTATTTGAGGCAGTGCACGCCGCCAGAGTTCTCGGCCACATTGCCGCCAATCGTGCAGGCGATCTGGCTGCTCGGATCGGGGGCGTAGTACAGGCCGTGGACCGCCGCGGCTTCCGAAATGGCGAGATTGCGCACCCCGCACTGCACCCGTGCCGTGCGCGAGATCGGGTTGATCTCGAGAATCTTCTTGAACTTGGCCAGGGCCAGGGTCAAGCCGTGCGCATGGGGCATGGCGCCGCCGGACAGGCCGGTGCCGGCGCCACGCGCCACCACGGGCACCTGCAGCTGCTGGCAGATGCGCAGCACGGCGCCGACCTGCGCTTCGGTTTCCGGCAGGGCCACGGCCAGCGGGCGCTGGCGGTAGGCCGACAGGCCGTCGCACTCGTAGGGTGTGGTGTCTTCGTCGGTCCAGAGCAGTGCATGGGCCGGCAGCTCGGCCGACAAGGCCTGGATCAGGCGCTGTTGTGCCTGGCTGCGTGGGCCGGTCGTGGGTGCGAGCGCGCTCATCGGCCGGGGTCAGGCCTTGCGCTTGCGGGCGGCCGGGGCCTTGACCGTGGTCTTGGCCGCGGCTTTGCTCGGCGCGCGGCTGGCGCTGGCTTTGGGCGTCAGGCTTTTGGCCACCAGGTCGACCGCGCTGCCGGCCATGGCGCCGGGCACGGTGGCGGCCTTGCGCAGGGTTTCACCGGCCGCGTCGAAGGATTGCTTGACGATGCTGCCGGCCAGGTTCTTGGCCGCGTCGGTGGCGCTTTCCTTCATGGCATTGGCGGCCAGCTGGGTGAACTGCTGGCTGAGGGCGCCCCACCACTGCATGGGATCGACCACGGGCATGGCGGCTGCGGCCGGAGCCGCGGGCGCTGGCTTGGCCTTGCTGGCCGGCGGTGCCGGGGCCGGGGCGCTGGCCTTGGGGCTGGCGGCCTGGGCGGCGGCCAGCATCTCGGGCGGCACGCCGGGCCAGCTGCCCAGTCCGGCATTGGCGTCGGGCGGGGTGACCTTGAGCGCCTCGCTGAGCTGGGCCAGGGGTACGTTCATGGACTTCAAGGTGGACAGCGTCATGCGCTGCACCTCGAGCGCCTGGATGGTGGCGCCCAGCATGCGGGCGTTCTGCTCCAACCAGAACTGCACGGTGCGCAGCTCTTCGATGCGTTTGCCCAGTTCCTCGGGGTTGAGCGTCGGGGCCACCCACTGGCCAATGCCGGGCAGGGCGGCGCCGGCGTTCTTGACCAGGCCTTGCAGGAAATCGAAACCCGGGACAAATTTGCTGAAGCTGTTGTTGTCGGCCATGAGTTCTCCTTGGGTGGGGCAGCTGGGTGGCATGGTACGACGCGGAGCTAGCGTTTGTCTGACGCGGGCACCAGGCGCTCGACCTCGAAGCCACGCTGCGCCAGCAGCCGCGGCAAGGACTGCGCGCCACTCAGATGCAAGGCGCCCACCGCGGCGAGCACCGGCTGGCCCTTTGCATGCAGGGCTTCGATGCCGCGCGCAAGCTCGGGGTTGCGTTCGTCGTTGAGTCGGCGCAGCTCGATGCGGTCCTGTTCATCTTCGATGCATTCGCACCAGCGCTCGTAGTTTTGCAGCAGCTCCAGGTCGCCGTCGGCCCAGGCCTGGGCCAGGCGGCGCAGCACTGGCCGCACCTGGCCCCGCTCCAGCTGATCCAGGCCTTTGAGCAAGGCCTTGCGAGCCTCGGCCGCCCGGGCCGGAATCAAGGCTCGCTGCTGACGCTCGGCCGATTCCAGGGCCAGAACGGAGCGGCCCTGCTGTCGGGCCCAAGCACTCAGCATCTGCTCCTGGCCGAAGCTGGGGTCCAGCCCATCCCAGCGCGCCTGCAGCACGGTGTAGGTGCTCAGCTGCAAGATGGGGTGCAGGCCGGCCAGGGCCTGCTCGGGCAGGCAGGCGGCGCTCGCCTGGGCGGCCATGCGTTTGCGCTGGGGCTCGTTCAGCTTCAGCGGCTCGGCATGTCGTGGCGGCTGGCTCAGCACCTGCAAGGTGGCCGGGTCTTGCAGGTCCAGTTCCAGGGCCAGCACGCGGCTCTGCGCCATGGCCTCGCGCAGGCGCGGGCCGGGGAACAGCCATTCCATACGGCCGACATGCAGGGTGCCGTAGAGGTAGGAGTCCACCCCGTCGCGGCGCAGGCGGTAAAGCAGTCCCCGGTCGGGCGCCTGGGCCGCTAGGCTTTGGGCCTGCGCCTCGCTGGGCATGGCGATGGCTGGCGGGCAGGCCGGCGCGGCCGTGCTGCCGATTGGAGCCAGCAAGGCCAGTGGCAGCAGCCGGGCCAGGAGGGGGGTGAAGCGGGCCGTCAAGCCCGGTCGGTCAGCAAGAGAAGGAAGAGGCGCAGCGTTCATGCCCGCCACCATGCCACAGCTCGGTGGCAGCGTGGGCGGGGCTTCAATGCTGGAAGCCGATCTGGCGGCGACTGCGCACGCCGGGCTTGACCCGGTGTTCGGCTTCCAGCTGGGACAGGAACTCGTCGGGCGTCAGCGGCTCGCCGAGGATTTCGACCTGCTGGCGCACGGCCGCAAAGTCGCCGGGCGTGAGCTGATCCAGCGCAGCCAAACGCTCGCGTTGATCGGCATCCAGCGGCGCGGTGTCGTCGCCGCAGGCCTCGCGGGCGAACATGCGCTCGCGCTGCTCCACGCGCAGCGCCTTGAAGCCGATCTTGAAGGCAAAGCGCCGCAGCGCCGCCTCGTCCAGCTCCTCGAACAGGTTGGTGGTGCAGATGAAAATGCCGGCGAAGCGCTCCATGCCGGCCAGCATCTCGTTGACCTCGGAGACCTCGTAGTTGCGCTCGGCCATGCGGCGGCTGCGCAGAAAGCTGTCGGCCTCATCCAGCAGCAGCACCGCGCCCTCGGCGGCGGCGGTTTCGAACATGCGGGCCATGTTCTGCTCTGTTTCGCCGACGAACTTGCTGGCCAGATCGCTGGCCTGGCGCACCATCAGCGGCCGTTGCAGGGCCTGGGCGATATGTTCAGCCAGGGCCGTCTTGCCGCTGCCCGGTGGGCCGTAGAAGCAAAGGTTGCCGACGCCGCGGCGCTGCAGGGCCGCGACGATGCGCGGCACCTCGAAGCGCGACTCGCAGTTCAGCAGCTCGAGGGCGTACTGGGTCACTGCCGGCCGCACCGCGCGGCCATGCGCGCGGTGGCCCAGGGCTTTGTCGGCGTTTTCCAGCTGGCGCTCGATCATCTGCTCGCAGTCGGCCGCCTGGCCGGCCAGCTGGGCGAAGCGCACGGCGGTGCGGATCTGCGCCGGCGTCAGCCCGCGGCGCTCGGCCAGGCGGGCGGCGAACTCGGCGCTGACCGGCACATCGGCCAGGGCCTTGCTGACCAGGCCGAGGCGGGCGCCCGGCGGCGGGGACTTGAGTTCCAGGTGGTACTGAAACCGGCGGCGGAAGGCCGGGTCGATCTGCTCGATGCGGTTGGTGATCCAGATCACCGGCACCGGGTTGGTTTCCAGGATCTGGTTGACCCAAGCCTTGCCCGAGACCGAGCCCGAGGTCGGCGCCTCGGCGGCCGAGTCGAGGCGGGCGATCAGCTGGGCGGTGTCCGTGGAAAGAGGCGGGAAGACATCTTCCACCTCGTCGAACAGCAGCGCCACATGGGCGCTGGCCTTGAGGAAGACCTGGCTGATCTGCAGCGAGCGGTAGCGGTCGCGGCCCGAGAGGCTGTTGCCGTCGCGGTCGGCGTATTCCACCTCGTACAGATCCAGGCCCGCGGCATGCGCCGCCACCTTGGCCAGCTCGGTCTTGCCGGTGCCGGGCGGGCCGTAGAGCAGCACATTGACGCCGGGCTCGCGCCGCGCCACGGCTTGCCGTAGCAAGGTGTTGAGCAGGGCCAGGTCTTCGGCGACGAACTCGAAGTCCTCGGCCTTGAGCTGGCTGGGCGTGGCCGGGCGGGTGAAGACGGCCATCAGGTCGTGCGGCCCGGGGTACTCGCGCATCAGCACCGGCGGCAGCTGGTCGCTGACCTTCATCAGATCGGCCAGGTCGGTGATGTTGTGTTCGGAGATCAGGTTCTCCACCATGCCGATGCGCTCCAGGCGCGAGCCGGCGCGCAAGGCTTCCGCCACTTCCTGCTCGTTGACGCCGGCCACCGCGGCAATCGCGGCAAAGGCTTCTTGAGCGGTGTTGACCTTGAACTCGACCAGGGCGCCGCGCAGCTCGCGCTGGTAGCGCGCCAAGGTGCCGTAGAGCAGCAGGGCGCGCTCGGCCGGGTTCAGCTGCAGCAGGGTGCCGAGCGCGTCGATGTTCTTCTCCACCAGGGTGGATTCGCGCTTGAGCTGGCGGTCCAGCCATTCGCTGGTGGTGGCCAGCAGGGCCAGCATGTCCTTGGGCGCGTCCTTGACGTATTCGTCGAGGTAGAAGAACAGGGTGGCTTCCGAGAACGGCCCGCTCCAGACACCGTGGCGCTGCAAAAAGGCCTCGTCACTGAGCGCCTCGTGGCCGCGCCAGAGCTCATTGCCCTGGCAGCGCTGGTTCAGGTAATCGCGCAGGCGGCCCAGCACACGCAGGGGCCAGACCAGGTGGCGGCCGGTGAAGGACAGTAGGCCGTTGAAATCACGGCGCAGATTGAAGCGGCCGGCATGTTTGACCGTCAGGGTCAGCACGAACTGCGAGCACATGCGGTCCAGCACGGGCGCGTCCTTCAGCCCGGGTGAGGGCAGGACGCGGGTCGGGCTGCGTGCTTCGCTGAGTTTGGTGCGCTCCTCGGCGCTGCCCAGCACCGGTCGACCCTCGTTGCTGAGGGTCTGGGCTTTGGCGGGCCGCGGGCTCGCTGAACGCTTGACCATGGGCAGGTTCCCTTGCTGACGACAGCGCGCCACCGGAGATGGCGTGGCGCTGCCCCATCTTGGCGCAGCGACGCGTCAAGGACAAGGGCTTGGCGCGGTGATTTTTAGCGCCTGTTCAGTGCATCACCACCGGTTGATGGCCCATGCTGGCGTAGCTCTCGATGAAGTCATCGAGGTCTTCCTCGCTCGGGTCTTGCTCGATCAAGGCTTCGACCCCATCCTGGAACTGCTGGGCCAGGGCGCCTTCGATGAAGATCTCGCGGCGCGAAAACTTGTCGACGATTTCATAGCCACCGCGATGCAGCTGCAGCTCGGGATTGGCTTGCAGGAATTCCCCAGGCACCGGTTCGGTGACCTGCACGTCGAACTTGACGACACTGAAACTGGGGGAGTTGTAAAGCATGTGCATGGTTCGGCTCCTTTCAGCTTCAACTGCGGCCAGCGTGCCGGCTTTCAAGGCTTATCGGCAGCCCCAGGCACCTGACCGTGGGTAAATAGTGTCAGATCGCAGCGCTGTTCGGCGCTTTCCTTTGCGAGTTTCGTGGTGGAAGCGTCAAAAAACACACGTGGATGCGGGGTGCTCAGGGTTTGTCAGAGGGCGTGTTGCTGAGCTGCAGCTGCCAGCCTCGGTCGTCGGGCAGGTCCATGATCAGCTGCACGGGGATGTGACCGCGTGCCGGGTCCAGCCAGACTTCAATCTCCCCGCTGTAAGGCCCCAGGGCCAGGCGCCGCAGATGCAGGGCCCGGGCGACGCTGGCGCCGGGCAGCTCCAGGGTTTGCTGGTCCAGCACCTGGAACACCCACTCGCGCGCCTCGCCGCGCAGGGCGGCCACGGGCAGGCGCAGCTCGCTGCCCGGCGGGTAGTGTTCGGGCCGCGCTTCGATCAGGGCCGCCAGCTGGATCCACCAGCTCAGCCGGTCTTGCACGCCGGCGGGCAGGGGCACCAAGTCGGCGCTGGTGGAGTAGCTGATCAGGCCCTCGTCGCGGCGGAAATTGGTGGCCACCATGTCGCGGCCGCGGCGCTGCTGGACATAGCGCTCGGGGCTCAGGCCTTGTTCGTCGATCTGCCCCTGGCTTTTCCAGGCGGGCAGGGGGTGGCCCTCCAGTTCGCGCTCCAGCATCAGGCTGTAGTCGCGCCCAGAGGGCTGCCAGTTGAGCCGCGCGCGGCCGTACATGCCGTTTTGCAGCAGGATGTAATGCCACTCTCCGGCGGCCGCGAGGCGGGCGGTGTGAGGCGGGCTGGGCGCTGCCGTGGCTGGCCTGGGCTCGGGTGTTGTGGCCTCGGCTTGGGCCGCTGGGCTTGCCGCCGGCACCGGCTGCGTGTGGCTGGGCGTGTGGACGGGCGTGTGGACGGGCGCTGCGGTGCGCGAGCGGGCGGCCGGGAGCTTTGGCGCAGGCGTGGGCGTGGTCTCAGGCGCAGTGGCGCTGACCGGCGCCGTGCTCAGCACCCGCACCGTCGCCCGCCCGGGGCTGGCCTGCGGTGCCGGCGGGCGCTGGGATTTGGCGTCGCCGTTCTGTTGCAGCAGCCATGCATGGGCGACCGTGCTCAGGCCGAGGGCGAGCAGCCAGGGGCGGGCGCGCTGCCAATCGCGCAGCCAGCCGCGCTGGGAAAACACAGGAGAAAAAATGGGTCGCATCCGTTCGCATTGGACAATGCCGTCATCGCAGCGCTGTATTGTCACCATCCGATGAAACTTGCCACCTACAAGGACGGCTCCCGCGACGGCCAGCTCGTGGTCGTCTCGCGCGACCTGAGCCAGGCCCATTACGCCAACGGCATCGCCAGCCGCCTGCAGCAGGTGCTGGACGACTGGGGCTTTCTCTCGCCGCAGCTGGAAGAGCTGTACACCAGCCTCAACCACGGCAAGCTGCGCCATGCCTTCAATTTCGACCCCAAGCAGTGCATGGCGCCACTGCCGCGCGCCGGCCAGTGGCTGCGCGGCTCGGCCTATCTGCGCCATCTGCAGCTGCTGCGGCAGGCGCGTGGTGAGACCGGCGATGCTGGCCTGGATCTGGACCCGCTGCTGGTTCAGGGCGCCAGCGATGACTTCCGCGGCCCCTGCGAGCCCGGGCGTTTTGCTTCCGAGGCCATGGGGATCGACTTCGAGGCGGGGCTGGCTGCAGTTACCGGCGATGTCGAGCAAGGCGTCACGCCGGCTCAGGCGCTGGAAGGCGTGCGCCTGCTGATGCTGTGCAATGACTGGAGCTTGCGCCAGCTGCAGGCCTCCGAGCAGGCCAAGGGCCAGGGCGCGCTGCAGAGCCGGCCGGCCGTGGCCTTCAGCCCGGTGGCGGTGACGCCGGATGAGCTCGGCGCGGCCTGGAGCGGCGGCCGGGTGGATTTGAGCCTGCAAACCATGTGGAACGGTCGCAAGGTCGGCCAGTGCGACGCCGGGCCGGAGATGGGGTTTCATGTCGGGCAGCTGATCGCCCATGCGGCCAAGACCCGCCGCCTGCGCGCTGGCTGCGTGATCGGCACCGGCCCGGTCAGCAACAAGGACGCCAGCCGTGGCTACAGCTGCATCGCCGAGAAGCGAGCATTGGAAACCCTGGACGGCGGCGCGCCCAAGACCGCGTACATGAAGTTCGGCGACACCGTGCGCATCGAGATGAAGGGCCGCGACGGCCTCAGCCTTTTCGGCGCCATCGACCTGGATGTGATGTCCGTGCACGACGAAGACCCGAGCGACGAGGCGCCCTCTACCCCTGATGCTTCCGCTGAGCACGTGGCCGATGCCGCGGATTGACCCCTGTCTTTCACCCATTCAACCCTCACCTCGACACCGGAGCGCCCCATGCTGCAACGCCGCCCCCTCTTGCTTTTGCCCTTGCTGGGCCTGGCCAGCCCCTGGGTCCGCGCGGGCCTGACCGAGGGTGATGCCGCCTCGGGCATTCGTGCCGCGCTGGAGCGCGGTGCCGCCGCCGCCGTGGCCCAGCTGGGCCGCAGCGATGGCTTTCTGGGCAATCCGGCCGTGCGCATCGAGCTGCCCGGGCATCTGAAGGACGCGGCCAAGCTGCTCAAGACCCTGGGCCAGGGCCGCAAGGTCGACGAACTGCTGACCGCCATGAACCGCGCGGCCGAGGCGGCCGTGCCGGCGGCCCAGCCCTTGCTGCTGGCTGCGGTCAAGGGCATGAGCGTGGACGATGGCCTGAAGATCCTGCGTGGGGGTGACGACGCCGTGACCCAGTATTTCGCCGGCAAGACCCGCTCGCCCCTGATCGAGAAATTCCTGCCCCTGGTCACCCAGGCGACCCAGAAAGTGGCGCTGGCCGACAAGTACAACGCCGTGGCCGGCAAGGCTGCGGGCCTGGGGCTGCTGCGGCAGGATGACGCCAATATTCAGCAGTACGTGACGGGCCGGGCCATCGACGGCCTTTTCCTGGTGATCGGCGAGGAAGAACGCAAGATCCGCCAGGACCCGCTGGGCACCGGCAGTGCGGTGCTGAAAAAGGTCTTCGGCGGCCTGAGCTGAAGGGGGCGTCCGCTGCGCCGTGCGGGTGCGCCGGCTCGGCCCTTCGAGGCCATGGCGGCCCGCTCAGGCCTGGCTTTCGGCCGATTCCGCCGCAGGGTGGACAATACGGCTTGGTTTCCCTTTGCAGTTTTGCCGCACTTGCTCTCATGAACGACATTCCCGAATCGACGCAGTTGCCCGCCACCGACGCTGTGGAGGCGCAGCCCGTGGCGCCTGCGGCCGAAGCCAGCCCGGTGACCGTGGAAGATGCTGTTCCGGCTGACAGCGCTGAGCTTGCCAGCGCCGACGCGCCTGCGACACCGGCCGCCGAGATGAGCCCCGCGGCTTGCGCGGCGCAACTCAAGGCTCTGTTCCCGGCCCTGTTCGGTGGGGCCTTCAAGCCGCTGAAGTTGCGCGTGCAGGCGGACATCCAGGCCCGTGCGCCCGGTCAGTTCACCAAGGCCCAGCTGTCGGCCTTTCTGCGTCGCTACACCGGTAACACCGGCTATCTGATTGCCCTGGGCAAGGCCACGCAACGTTTCGATCTGGATGGCCAGCCGGCCGGTGAGCTCAGCGAAGAGCACCGTGCGGCTGCCCGCGAAGAGCTGGCCCGCCGCCGTGGTTTGCAGCAGGAGCGTCTGGCTGCCGAGCAGGCCGAGCGCGATCTGGCGCAGACCCAGCGCCGCAACCGGGCGGGTTTGCTCTACGACTTCGAGCGCACCACCCTGACCCTGCCGAATTTCTGCGTGCTCAAGGGTGTGAGCCCGGAGGAACTGCCGGCCCTGCTGGACCAGGCGCGTGCCGAGCGGGCCGAGGCCCCGGTGCGTGAGCCGCGTGAACCTCGTGAGGGACAAGGCCGCCGCGATGGTCGGGATGCGCGCGACCCGCGCTCGGCCCCGCGAGGCCCGCGCGCGGATGCGCGGCCGGACGGCCGACCCGGCGCACGCCGTGACGGCCCGCGTCGACCCGGCGGCCCGACGGGCAGCGGGCGAGGCAAGCCTGCCGGTGGGCGCTGAGTTGCAGTTCCTACTCTGACTGTTTGAAACGATGGTGAAACGGCCTGCATGATGCAGGCCGTTTTTCTTGTCAAGCTGTGGATTGCCCGAGCGTAGTTCCTTGGATGTGAAGTATTTCTCCGCCTGTTAACTTGCAAGCTCGATGGCGTTCGGGAGTTGTGCGCCAAACGAGGGATGCAGACCTGGGGCTTGGACTCCCTGGGCTGCGGGTAACGCAATTCAATGACGGAGTGGAAATGAAAAAACTGATCCTCTTGAGCCTGTTGGCCGCCGCTGGCGCCGCACACGCTGATTCGATTTACAGCAATGGCCCCGTGGTGGGCAGCAACGGCCTGTCGGTGCTGACCTCGCCGGCCACGACCTTCGGCTTCGGCATGAACACCGCCGCCGGTATCTCGGTGGCTGACGACTTCACGGTCGCTGCCGGCAGCGTTTGGAATGTCCAGAGCCTGGATTTCTTCGGTTACCAAACCGGTTCCACCGGCTTCACCTTCTCCAACGCCACCTGGAGCATCGTTTCCGGTGATGTGAACAGCGGCACCGTGGTGGCCTCGGGCACCACGGCCGTGACCAACGGCGGCCTGCAAGGCTACCGCGTCACCGAAACCACGCTGACCAACACGCAGCGCGGCATCTACAAGGCCACGGCCGATGTGGCTGACTTCTCGCTGGACGCCGGCACCTATTGGCTGCGCTGGAGCCTGACCGGTTCCCTGGCTTCGGGCCCCTGGCAGCCGCCGACCTCCGATGCACGTGAAGGCAATGCCGCTCAGGCCCTGTCGGGTGCTGCGTTCTCTACCATCGCCGAGACCGGTTCTGGCCTGAGCGTGGAACTGCCCTTCGGTGTCAACGGCACCATCGCTGCCGCCGTGCCGGAACCTTCCAGCTACCTGCTGATGCTGGCCGGTGGCCTGGCCGTGGCTGGTGTGGCACGTCGCCGTCGCCAAGCTCAGTGAGTTGAACCGCGCCTGGCGCGGGAAAGAGAAAAGGCCTGCGCTGCAGGCCTTTTTTTCGTCCGGCCGGCGCCGGCGCTGGCCGTGCTTCAGCCTGGCACAGTCGGGTTTCCTACAATGCCGCCATGAACACGCCCACCTCCACTGCCAGCACCTACACCCGCGGCGGCCGCTTGGCCGAGATCATGCAGACCCGCATCGCCATCCTCGATGGCGCCATGGGCACCATGATCCAGCGCTACAAGCTGACGGAGGCGGATTTCCGTGGCAGCCGCTTTGCCGAGCATCCGACCGATCTCAAGGGCAACAACGACCTGCTGGTGCTGACGCGACCCGATGTCATCAGCCAGATCCACGAGCAGTACCTGGCCGCCGGCGCCGACATCATCGAGACCAATACCTTCGGCACCACCACCGTGGCGCAGGAGGACTATGGCTTGCAGGCCTTTGCCTACGAAATGAATGTGGCGGCGGCGCGCCTGGCCCGCGCGGCCTGTGACAAGTTCAGCTCGGCCGACAAGCCGCGCTTCGCCGCCGGCGCCCTGGGTCCGACCCCGCGCACCGCCAGCATCAGCCCCGATGTCAACGATCCCGGCGCCCGCAACATCGATTTCGACACCTTGCGCGCGGCCTATTACGAGCAGGCCAAGGGCTTGCTGGAAGGCGGGGTTGATCTCTTCCTGGTGGAAACCATCTTCGACACCCTCAATGCCAAGGCCGCGATCTTTGCCCTGGACGAGCTGATGGAAGACACGGGCGAGCGCCTGCCCATCATCATCTCGGGCACGGTGACCGACGCCTCGGGTCGCATCCTCTCGGGTCAGACCGTGACCGCCTTCTGGCACTCGGTCCGCCACGCCAAGCCCCTGGCCATCGGCCTGAACTGCGCACTGGGCGCGACCCTGATGCGGCCCTACATCGAAGAGCTGGCCAAGGCGGCGGGCCCGGTGGCGGTCAGCTGCTACCCCAATGCCGGCCTGCCCAACCCCATGAGCGACACCGGCTTCGACGAGACGCCCGATGTGACCGGTCGCTTGATGAGCGAGTTCGCGCGCAGCGGTTTCCTGAACATCGCCGGTGGCTGCTGCGGCACCACGCCCGATCACATTGCGGCGATCGCCAAGGGCGTGTCGGCCTACCAGCCGCGGCCCTGCGGCTCCAAGTTCTTCACCGAGCTGACGGATCAGGCGGCCTGAGCCCAGGCCGCCCGTTTCAGCCCGCGCCTGCGAGCTTGAGCAGGCGCTCGATATTGATGCGCAGCTTGAGCTCCTGAGGCGCCAGGCTGGCGCTGATCGCCTGGGTGGCCAGGCGCGTGTCGCGCGGCACCGGTTCGCTCAAGGGGCTGCCGCTCTTGCCCAGCAGGGCGGCCACCAGGGGCTCGGTCGCGCTGTGGCCGCGTTTGAAGACGATGCCCACCTCGCCATTGGCCAGGCGCACCAGGCTGCCCGGCGGGTAGAGACCGGTGGTCTTGATCAGGGCGGCGCCGGCTTCGTCGGGCTGCTTGAGTTCATCGAGGTAGACCGCCCGCGCCGCCGAAGCGCCGGCCATGGCCGCGCGTGAGCGCCGTGGGCTCAGGCGCGCGCCGAAGATGTCGATGCGGCGCAGCAGGCGTGCCAGCTGCTCGGCCGGAGCGCGCCCGGCCAAGGCACCGGGGCCGGCGTCGTGATGCAGGCAGACGGTTTGCAGCCACAACTCGGACCTGACCCCGAGGCTGGTCAACAAGGCCGCGCTGCGGTCGCCGTGCGAGACCAGCTCCTGTTGCTGGGCCGGGCTCGGTTGGCCGGTCTGGGCCGCCAGGCGGTCTTGCTGGTTGGTGATGCTGAGGTTCATGCTCAGGGCCGCCTGGGTCAGGGCCAGGCGCCAATCGTCCGGCCAGCCCAGCTGCCGGGCGCAGAGCTCGGCCAGGGCCAGGCAGAGCAGGGCGTGGCGGTCGCTGTAGCTTTGGAAGTTCTGGCTGGTCTCGAAGATCAGCAGCATCAGCACCGCATCGGGCTTGGCCAGCAGGCGGCGCAAGGCCTCGTTGTGCAGCTGCTGGAAGCGCGGCTTGAAGTCCTCGACCCGCGGCTCGCGCAGCAGGCTGTGGGCATGCATTTGCAGATCGGCCCAGGCGGCCTGTTCGCCCAGCTCGACCTTCTGGGCCTTTTCCTGGCGGAAGTCGGCCTGCACCTTGACGATGTCGGCCAGCACCGCGCCCTGGTGCATCAAGGTGTCCATCTTGTGCGCCAAGGCACGCTGGTACTCCTTGGTTTCATGGGCCTGAACCCAGGCACCGCGGGCGATCAGGGCCTGCACCTGGGGCGTGTTGGGCAGGGGCTGGCCGGCGGCGAACAGCAAATGGCCCTCGGCATCGCGCAGGGCGAAGCTCAGGACCTGGCCGACACGCAGGCTGTGGGGTGGGAGCTGGATCAGTTCCAAGATGGCGGGGTGGGGTTCACAAGGAGTTGTCGGCTTTCTGGCCGCTTTGCTTGAGTTCGCGGCGGGCGGGGTGCGTAAAATGCGCGGGTCCGAGGAGCGTTGCGACGGTTGCCCGCCTGATGTCTGGAATGTCAGCGAGTGTGCCGCCAGGCTCGGACAGGTGCAGCCCCGGCTTTCCCGGGGCTCGTCACCCGGCAACGACGCTCACCGATGATTCCTCTGTGTTTTCTTGTTGGAGCACGTGCGGGGCTGCGGTGAGTGACGCAGCCCTGCCTTTGCGCTGAAGGCCGCTGCCATGACCACCACCTCTCCCTCCGCCGTTGCTGCCGCCGCCGCTGCTGCTGCACCTGCTGTTCCGCCCATGAAGCTCTCGGGCCTGGAGCCCGTGCAGATCGGCGAGGGCTCGCTGTTCGTCAACGTGGGCGAGCGCACCAATGTGACCGGCTCCAAGGCCTTTGCGCGCATGATCCTCAACGGCCAGTTCGAGCAGGCCCTGGCCGTGGCACGCCAGCAGGTGGAGAACGGCGCCCAGGTCATCGATGTGAACATGGACGAGGCCATGCTGGACAGCCAGGCGGCCATGGTGCGCTTCCTGAACCTGATCGCCGGCGAACCCGAGATCGCCCGCGTGCCCATCATGATCGACAGCTCCAAGTGGAGCGTGATCGAGGCCGGCCTCAAGTGCATCCAGGGCAAGGGCATCGTCAACTCCATTTCGATGAAGGAAGGCGAGGCCGAGTTCCGCCGCCAGGCCAAGCTGGTGCGCCGCTACGGCGCCGCGGCCGTGGTGATGGCGTTTGACGAGCAGGGCCAGGCCGACACCTTCGCCCGCAAGATCGAGATCTGCGAGCGCGCCTACAAGATCCTGGTGAACGAGGTCGGTTTCCCGCCCGAGGACATCATCTTCGACCCCAATATCTTTGCCATCGCCACCGGCATCGAAGAGCACAACAACTACGCGGTCGACTTCATCGAAGCCACGCGCTGGATCAAGCAGAACCTGCCCGGCGCCAAGGTCTCGGGCGGCGTGTCGAATGTGTCCTTCAGCTTCCGCGGCAACGACCCGGTGCGCGAGGCCATCCACACGGTCTTCCTGTACCACGCCATCCAGGCGGGCCTGGACATGGGCATCGTCAATGCCGGCATGGTGGGTGTGTACGACGACCTCGACGCCGAGCTGCGCGAGCGCGTGGAGGACGTGGTGCTGAACCGCCGCCCCGATTCCGGCGAGCGCCTGATCGAAGTGGCCGAGCGCGCCAAGGGCATGGCCATTGACGACACGGCCCGCCTGGCCTGGCGCGCTGGCGACGTGAACCAGCGCCTCAGCCACGCCCTGGTGCACGGCATCACCGATTTCATCGACGCCGACACTGAAGAAGCCTGGCAAGCCATCCAGGCCAGCGGTGGCCGGCCGCTGCATGTGATCGAAGGCCCGCTGATGGCCGGCATGAATGTGGTCGGCGATCTCTTCGGCGCCGGCAAGATGTTCCTGCCCCAGGTGGTCAAGTCGGCCCGCGTGATGAAGCAGGCGGTGGCCCATTTGCTGCCTTACATCGAGGCCGAGAAGAAGGCCTTGATCGATGCCGGCGGCGAAGCCAAGCCCAAGGGCAAGATCGTCATTGCCACCGTCAAGGGCGATGTGCACGACATCGGCAAGAACATCGTCACCGTGGTCCTGCAGTGCAACAACTTCGAGGTCGTGAACATGGGCGTGATGGTGCCCTGCCAGGACATCCTGGCCCGCGCCAAGGAGGAGGGCGCCGACATCATCGGCCTGTCCGGCTTGATCACGCCCAGCCTGGAGGAAATGCAGCATGTGGCCGCCGAGATGCAGCGCGACGAGCATTTCCGCAGCCGGGGCACGCCGCTGTTGATCGGTGGGGCCACCTGCAGCCGCGTGCACACCGCGGTCAAGATCTCGCCGCATTACGAAGGCCCGGTGGTCTATGTCCCCGATGCCTCGCGCAGTGTTGGCGTCTGCAGCGATCTGCTCTCGGACGAGCGCGCCGCCAAATTCATCGCCGATCTGCGCAGCGATTACGAACAGGTGCGCCATCTGCATGCCAACAAAAAGCAGACGCCCATGGTCAGCCTGGCCGAGGCGCGCGCCAACAAGCACGCCGTGGACTGGGCAAGTTATCAGCCGCCGGTGCCCCAGTTCATCGGCCGCCGCGTGATCCGCAACTACGACCTGGCCGATCTGGCCGAAGCCATCGACTGGGGCCCGTTCTTCCAGACCTGGGATCTGGCTGGCCCTTTCCCGGCCATCCTCAAGGACGAGATCGTCGGCAGCGAGGCGCAGCGCGTCTTCAGCGATGGCAAGCGCATGCTGGAGCGTCTGATCAAGGGCCGCTGGCTGCAGGCCAATGGCGTGTTCGGCCTCTACCCAGCCGCCCAGGTCAACGACGACGACATCGAGATCTACAGCGATGAGAGCCGCAGCGAGGTGCTGATGACCTGGCATGGCCTGCGCATGCAGAGCGAGCGGCCGGTGGTGGACGGGGTCAAGCGCCCGAACCGTTGCCTGTCCGACTTCATCGCTCCGAAAGGCGTCGTGCCGGATTACATCGGCTTGTTTGCGGTCACGGCGGGCCTGGGCGTGGAAAAGAAGGAAGCCCAGTTCCTGGCCGACCACGACGACTATTCCGCCATCATGCTCAAGGCCCTGGCCGACCGCCTGGCCGAGGCCTTTGCCGAGCGCCTGCACCAGCGTGTGCGTACCGAGTTCTGGGGCTATGCCGCCGACGAGGCGCTGAGCAATGAGGCGCTGATCCAGGAGCAGTACCGCGGCATCCGCCCGGCGCCGGGCTATCCGGCTTGCCCCGACCATCTGGTCAAACGCGCGCTGTTCCAGACCCTGACGCCGGAAGAGATCGGCATGGGCCTGACCGACAGCATGGCCATGACGCCGGCCGCCAGCGTCTCGGGCTTCTACTTCGCCCACCCGGACGCGGCCTACTTCAATGTCGGCCGCATCGGCGAAGACCAGGTGGCCGATTGGGCGCAGCGCATGGCTTTGAGCAAAGAAGCGGCCGAGCGGGCCCTGGCGCCCCTGCTCTGACGACGGCAGCGGGCCGCGCGCAGAGCAGCTGCCAACGCCCGCTTACATCTTGAGCGCATCGTTCACGGGCAGGGAGCAATGCGCGTGGCATTCTCAAAGCCTGCCCGCCGCACCTCTTTGTTTGCTTGCTTCCTTTCCTGGCGGGCGCGGAGTGATGTTGCGATGAAAGCCCCTGTTTCTTTTTCTGCCAGTCAAATCGTCGCCAGCGTCCTCGGCGCAGGCGTGCTGCTCGGTGGTGCCTATGCCGTCGGCCGCGCCCAGTCGCCAGCAGCGCCGGCCCCACAAACGGCCGCTGCTGAGCCGGCCCCGCTGAAAGCGCAGCTGGCCTCGGAGAAAGCCACATCGTCCCGGGCTGAAAGCAAGGCCGTGGACGAGCCCAAGCCGGCGAAGCCGGAGGCCGCAGCCCTGTGCGCCGATTGCGCCCGCGTGCTGGCCGTGAACGAAGAGACGCGCGAAGGCAAGGCCAGCGGCCTGGGCGCCGTCGGCGGCGCCGTGATCGGCGGCCTGCTGGGCAATCAGATCGGCGGCGGCACCGGCAAGAAGATCGCCACCGTCGGTGGGGCGGTCGCCGGCGGCATGGCCGGCAATGAGATCGAGAAGCGCCAGAAGTCGCACCGGGTCTGGGTGGTGCGCGTCAAGCTCGACGACGGCCGCGTGCAGAGCTTTGTGCGCGAGAGCGATCCGCAGTTCCAGGTCGGCGATGTGCTGAGGGTCCGCAACGGCCAGTGGCAGCGGCAGTCCTGAGCCTCAGGGCGCAGCCAGTCCGCGCCGGTACTGAATCGCTTCGCTGAGGTGAGCCACCTCGATCTGCGCGCTGCCGGCCAGGTCGGCCACCGTGCGGGCCACGCGCAGCACGCGGTGGTGGCTGCGGGCGCTCCAGGACAGGCGCTGCGCGGCCTTGATCAAAAGGGCCTGCGCGGCGGCCGCGAGTGCGACGTGCGAGTCGAGCTGGGCGGCGCTGAGCGCGGCATTGCTGCAGCCTTGACGTTCCAGGGCCCGCAGGCGAGCCCGGGCGACGCGTTCGGCCACCACGGCGCTGGCTTCGCCATCGGCGGCGCTGTGCAGCAGCTCGGGCGGCTGCACCGGCACCTCGACCAGCAGGTCCAGCCGGTCCAGAAAGGGGCCGCTGAGGCGCGACTGATAACGTGCAATCTGATCGGGTGCGCAGCGGCAGGCGCGCAGTGGGCTGCCGTGGTTGCCGCAAGGGCAGGGGTTCATGGCGGCGACCAGCTGAAAACGGGCCGGGAACTCCGCCTGGCGCGCGGCACGCGAGATCAGGATGCGGCCGGTTTCCATCGGTTCACGCAGGGCCTCCAGGGCCGAGCGGTTGAACTCAGGCAGCTCATCAAGAAACAAGACCCCATGCTGGGCGAGTGAAATTTCGCCCGGCCGCGGCGGCGATCCACCGCCCACCAAAGCCACCGCCGAGGCGCTGTGATGCGGGTTGCGCATCACGCGCTGGCGCCAGCGCTCGGGCTGAAACTGGCCGGCCAGGCTGAGCACGGCGGCCGATTCCAGGGCCTCGTCTTCATTCATCTGGGGCAGCAGGCCGCACAGGCGCTGGGCCAGCATGGATTTGCCCGTGCCCGGCGGCCCCACCATCAAGAGGCTCAGGCCGCCAGCCGCGGCGATCTCGAGCGCGCGCTTGGCCCCGGCCTGGCCTTTGATGTCGCGCAGATCGGGCGCCGCCGTGATCGGCTGGGCCGGCAGCAGCGCGCGAGCGCGCGGCAGCAGGCTGTCGCTGCCGGGGCGCAAAGCCTCAACCAGATCGAGAAGATGCCGCGCCGCATGCACCGGCACGCCCTCGACCAGGGCCGCCTCGGACGCGCTGGCTTCGGGCAGCAGCAGGCGCCGGCTGCTGCCTTCGCGCCGCAGCGCCAGGCTCATGGCCAGGGCGCCGCGCACCGGACGCAGCTCGCCGCCCAGGGACAGCTCGCCGGCGCACTCCAGGCGCTCCAGCTGTTGTGCGTCGATCTGCTCGCTGGCCGCCAGCAGGCCCAGGGCGATGGGCAGGTCGAAACGGCCGCCTTCCTTGGGCAATTCCGCCGGCGCCAGATTCACCGTGATTCTTTTGTTGTGGGGAAAAGAGAGCCCGCTGTTTTGCAGGGCCGCGCGCACGCGTTCGCGCGATTCCTTGACCTCGGTTTCGGCCAGACCGACCAAGGTGAAGGAGGGCAGGCCGTTGGCCAGATGCACCTCGACGCTGACCGGCGCGGCGGTCAGCCCGTCCAGGGCGCGGCTGTGGACAACGGCCAGAGACATGGTCTTCTTGCTCTCCCTTGCAGGCGCCAGGCGGGACGGGTCGGGCCCGCCGGCTGGCTTGATTGTGCCCGCCGGCCCGAGGTTTCAGGCACACAAAGCGTGCCTTGCACCAAGAGAGTGCGCTCGGGCCGGTGCTCGGTCTCGGGCCTGCGAGCAATTGGTGCATGGGCCTCGGTGTTTGCCCTGGACAAAGGATCCGCCGCCACCCGCCTGAAAGCTGGCACGGAAGCTGCGATGCCTAAGCCAAGTGCCCGCAATGGCCCCGGCTTTCTCGTCTCCCCGTCTTTCACGGCTTTTGTTTGTCCTTTTTGAATCAACCTTCCAGGAGTTCCGCATGAAGACAACACCGTTTGCTTTGGCCACGACGTTTGCCCTGGTTCTGGGCACCTTGCTGCCCCTGGCGGCACAGGCAGAAGAGGCCGCCAGCCCGCTGAGCTTCAATGCCAGCGTCACCACCGATTACCGCTACCGCGGTATCTCGCAAAGCCGCCTGAAGCCCGCTCTGCAAGGCGGCGCGGACTATGTGGCTGCCAACGGCTTCTACATCGGCACCTGGGCCTCCACCATCAAGTGGATCAAGGACGCGCCCTACAACGGCGGCGCTTCGGTGGAGATCGATGTCTACGGCGGCTACAAGACCGAGGTGGCACCGGGCTTGACCCTGGATGTGGGCGCGCTGACCTACATCTACTCGGGCAATGACCTGAGCCCCAGTGCCAACACCACCGAGGTTTACGGCGCGCTGAGCTACGGCGTCTTCACCGCCAAGTATTCGCACAGCACCACCAACCTCTTCGGCACCGCCGACAGCAAGGGCAGCGGCTACCTGGACCTGAGCGCCACCCTGGATCTGGGCGAGGGCTTCAGCCTGGTGCCGCATCTGGGCCGCCAGAAGGTCAAGAACAACCCGGCCGGTTCCTACACCGATTACGCG
>NKIM01000024.1:0-35714 GCA_002255955.1 Burkholderiales bacterium PBB2
CTCGATCTGCACCTGCAGGCGTTCGCCGAAGCGGGCTTGCATGATGGCCAGATAGGGCCGCACCAGGGCCAGCTCGGCGGCCAGGGTGTGGCGGCTGCTTTCCTGCGCCGTGAGCGCCTGGCGCAACAAGGTGGCCAGATCGCAGACGATGCGGTCGGCGCGCGGCACATCCTCGTACATGACCGAGGAAATCAGGTTCAAGGTGTTGAACAAAAAGTGCGGCTGGATCTGCTCGGCCAGGCGGTTCAGGCGGGCCTCGGCCAGCTCGGTCTGCAGGCGCAGCAGGTCCTGCTCGCGCTGACGACTGGCTTCGTGCAGCTGCAGACCATGGCAGAGGCCGACGATGAAGCCATAGCTGACGAGGTCCTTGCCGGCCTCATAAAGCAAGATGTCCGCCGGGTGGCCGGGCTCATAACTCACACCCGTCGCGGCATAGACGGCAAAGCGCAGGCCGAACATGCCCGTCACATGCAGCAAGGTGTAGCCCAGCGCACCGGCCAGATGCAGGCCCAGGCTCGGCAACCAGCCGTGCTGCCGCCGGCTGCGCGCGTGCAGGCGATAGATCAAGGGCGCCAGCACGGCGGTCAGAAGGGTGGAGCTGAGCTCCCAGAGAAAAGGCTCCCAGGGATGTTGGCCTCCGCCGGCCCGGTACTGCTGCAGCTCGGACATGCTGTGCAGCAAGCCCACGGCCAGCATCACCGCGGCAAAGCCCCAGCTGAAACGCTGCCGGGCTGCGGCCGAAGCGGCCATGAATGGGGGCGCTGACCTCATCGAGTTCTCCATGGCCGCACCTTACCGCAGCCGAAGCCAGGCCTTACCGCAGCGCGGGTCGGTTCACCCCAAGCCAGGCGCAAGTCACCCCAAATCGACCGGTGCCGCCTCGCCCTGCACGCCCAGCACGCCCTCCCTGACCAGGGCTTCGATGGCCGCATCGGCATAGCCCAGCTCGCGCAGCAGCGCGCGGCTGTGCTGCCCCAGGCGCGGCGGGTCGCGGCGCAGGCCCAGGCGCTCGCCGTCCAGGCTCAGCGGCAGCAAGGGCACGCGGGTGGCGCGGCCATCGGGCAGGGTCATGGGCGCCAGGCCGCCGGTGGCCCGCAGATGCGGGTCATCCATCAGCTGATCGGGCCGGGTGATGGGGGCAAAGGGCAGGCCGGCGGCCTCGAACACGGCGGCGATCTCGGCGGCCGCGCGCGGCAGCAGGCGGCGACGCAGCTCAGGGATCAGCCACTCGCGCGCCAGCACGCGCAGATTGTTCGTCAGCAGGCGTGCATCCGCCTGCAAATCGCCAAAGTCAAAAGCCTGGCAGAAGGTGGCCCATTGGGTGTCGCCGACCACGGCCAGAAAAATCTGCTCACCACCGGCCACGGTGAAGACGTCGTAAATACCCCAGGGCGAGATGCGTTCGGGCATGGGCGCCGCCGGCTTGCCGGTGACGGCGAACTGCATCATGTGCTGGGCGACCAGGAAGATGTTGTTCTCGAATAGGCTGGACTGCACCTGCTGGCCACGCCCGGTCTGGTGGCGCTGCTGCAAGGCGGCCAGGGCACCGATGGCGCCGAACATGCCGCCCATGATGTCGTTGACGCTGCTGCCCGCGCGCAGCGGGTCGCCCGGGCGGCCGGTCATATAGGCCAGGCCGCCCATCATCTGCACCACCTCGTCGAGCGCCGTGCGGTGCTCGTAGGGCCCGGGCAGAAAGCCTTTGTGTGAGACGTAAATCAGGCGCTCATTCAGCCGGCTCAGAGCCTCATAACCCAGGCCCAGGCGATCCATGGTGCCGCTCTTGAAGTTCTCGCTGAAGACATCGGCGCCGGCCACCAGCTTGAGCACGATCTCCAGCCCGCGCGGGTCTTTCACATCGAGGCTGAGGCTGAGCTTGTTGCGGTTGAACAGCGGATAGAAGCCGGCACCCGAGCCGAGCAGCTGGCGCGTGCTGTCGCCGGCCAGAGGCTCGCCCTTGATCACCTCGGCCCCCAGGTCCGCCAGCACCATGCCGCAGGTCGGGCCCATGACCATGTGGGTGAACTCGATCACACGCAGGCCGGCCAGGGGAAGACGGGAGGTTTCAGGCCCCGAGGCCGCATTCTTCGTATGCATCATCATCGACATCACGATCGGCATGCCCAGCACTGCTGGCCATGCGGGAGAGACAAGAATGACGGCCATTGTCGCTGGCGCCCAGCTGCGGTCGGCCGCAGCCCGCGGCCAGTCATCGGCCCCATTGGCCATTCATCGCCCCGTGACGCGCGAACCCGCGTGAACTTTCTAGCATGCGGCCCATCACTGACAGCACCGACCGCCCCGACAGAGGGCCCATCACATGCACGCAAGCGCGCACACCATTTCAAGCGTCGACCCAAGCGCCAGCCAGAGTTCCAGCACCCTTCGCAGCCTCGAAGCCCAGCGCGACGAGTTCAGCCGCCGCCGCGGCCTGGCCATGCCGCTGGCTGGCACCCTGGCTTGGGGCCTGATCGGCCTGGTCGGCGCTTTCGGCACGCCGTTTCAGGCGGTGGTGACGCTCTACATCGCCACCGGCTCGATCTTCTATCTGGGCATGGGGCTGTCGCGCCTCACGGGCGAGAACTTCTTCGCCAAAGGCCGGCCCAAGAACGAGTTCGATCGCCTCTTCATGGCAGGCATGCTGATGAGCCTGCTGGTCTTCACCATCGCCCTGCCCTGGGCCTCGCAGAACTACGAATCCCTGCCTCTGAGTTTCGGCGTGCTGGCTGGCCTGATGTGGCTGCCCTACAGCTGGATCATCCAGCACTGGATCGGCGCCTTCCACGCCATCGCCCGGGCCCTGCTCTGCGTGAGCGCCTGGTATGCCTTCCCGGCTCAGCGCTTCGTGGCGATTCCGGCCGTGGTGGTGGCGGTCTACCTCATCACCATTGCCGTGCAGGAGCGGCGCTGGCGCGCCCTGCAGGCTCACTGAACCTGAGCGGCGCCACGCAGGAATCCGGCGCCGCCCCTGTGCGAGACTGCCCACGGTCGTGGTTGAAGTACCGCCCTCGCAGGGCGGCTTGAGGTGGTTCTATGAAGATTTGCATCGTCGGCGCGGGCGCCATCGGAGGTTGGTTCGCCGGCCATGTGGGGCAACATCTGGGTGCCGAGGTTGAACTCAGCGCCCTGGCCCGCGGCGCCACCCTGGCCGCCCTGCGTCAGCACGGTGGCCTGCGCATGGACCTGATCAGCGGCGAGCGCATCCAGGTGCCGCTGCGCGCCAGCGACAAGCCTGAGGAACTGGGTCAGCCCGACCTGATCGTGCTGGCCGTCAAAGGCCCGGCCCTGGCCAGCGTGGCGCCCGCGGTGAAGGCCTTGCTGGGCCCGCAGACGCGCGTGCTGGTGGCCATGAACGGCGTGCCCTGGTGGTTCTTCCAAGGTCTGCCCGGCGAGGCTGAGGGCTTGCGCCTGGAATCGGTGGACCCCGGCGGTGTGGTGGCCGGCCTGATCCCGGCCGATCGCGTGATCGGCTGCGTGGTGCACGCGAGCTGCGCCACGCCCGAGCCCGGCCGGGTCAAGCATGTGATGGGCATGGGGCTCATCCTCGGTGACCCGGCCGGCGGCCAGCCGGCCCACATCAGCGAGTTGGCGGCGCTGCTGGGCCGCGCGGGCTTCAACGCCACGGTGTCCGAGCGCATCCAGCGCGACATCTGGTTCAAGCTCTGGGGCAATATGACCATGAACCCGATCTCGGCCCTGACCGGCGCCACCTGCGATCGCATCCTCGACGACGAGCTGGTGCGTGGCTTTGTGACGAATGTGATGTTGGAGGCCGCCGCCATCGGCGCGCGCATCGGCTGCGCCGTCGAGCAGACGCCCGAGCAGCGCCATGCCGTGACGCGCAAACTGGGCGCTTTCAAGACCTCGATGCTGCAGGATGTGGAAGCGGGCCGCCCGCTGGAGCTGGATGCGCTGGTCGGCGCCGTCAGCGAGATCGGCCGCCACCTGCAGCTACCCACGCCCTTCACCGATGGCATGCTGGGCCTGACGCGCTTGATGGCGCAGACGCGCGGCCTGGTCTGAAGCAGGCCCGGCGGAGCCGAAATGAAAGGCTGCAGCCGGGCGGGCTGTCGCTTGCCCGGGTTTTGAACCGCAGAGCGCACGCGCACGACCCAGCAGTCAGTGATAACCCTCAAGTGATCCGGAAGCCGGGCCGATTCCTGAAGGCTGAATGCGCTTCAGGCATGGCCTTGGTCGGCCCGAAGCGCTCGAGTGTTCGCAGGGAGCGAGCAGAAGACGAACCCGAGTAGTACGCAGCCCCGGCTGCGAAGGAGACACCCCATGCTTGCTGTCGTGCAATCGATGCGCCTGAAAGCGCGCGTCCTGACGGGCTTTGCCCTGGTGATGAGCTTGTTGCTGGCCGGATCGGCCCTGGGCATCTGGCGCATCCAGCAGCTCAACGACCGGATCGACCGCCTGGTCAATGTCGACATGGAAGCCCTGGACCTGGCGCGCAGCTGGGCCGGGCTGACCGAATCGAACATCCAGCGCCGCATCATCACCATCTGGTCGGACGATGCGGACTTCGTCAAGGCCTTCACCGCCAAGTCCAAGGAAGTCAGCGCCCGGGTCGACAAGATCCAGGACGCTCTGGGCGACCTGCCCAAATCCGCGGAAAGCGAACGCATCAAGGCCCAGATCGACCAGGCCCGCAAACGCTACCAGGAGCTGCGCGACGACATCGGCAAGCAAAAAGCCGCCGGCACCGATGTGCGTGCCCGTGTGGTGGGTGAGCTGATCCCGGCGATGGAGGCCTATCTGGAGCCCATCCACGGCTATGCCGAGCAAAGCCGCAAGGAGCTGCAACAGGCCCGCGATGTGGCCGAGGACCAGGCGCGATCGGCCTTCCGGCTGATCACCGGCCTGCTGATCGGTGCGGCCGCCTGCGGCATCTGGATCGCCCTGTCCATCACCCGCAGCATCACCGCGCCGCTGGACCAGGCGCGCGACATGGCCGCGCGCATCGCCGAGGGCGATCTGAGCCAGGCGGTCGTCGTGCAGGGCCGCGATGAGCTGGCCGAGCTGGCCGAATCGCTGGACCAGATGCGCGCCCAGCTGGGCGCCACGATTGCCGATGTGCGCCATGTGGCCGAGCAGGTGCAGATGGCCTCCAGCGAGATCGCCAGCGGCAATATGGACCTGTCCAACCGCACCGAGCAGGCCGCCAGCAGCCTGGAGCAAACGGGGGCGGCCATGATGCAGCTGCGCGAAGGCGTGCAGGCCAACGCCCAGGCCGCGCGCCAGGCCGACGAGCTGGCCAAATCGGCTGCGGCCGTGGCCGACCGCGGCGGCGCCATGGTGCAGCAGGTGGTGGACACCATGACCGACATCCAGCAGTCCTCGGCCCGCATTGCCGACATCACCAATGTCATCGACAGCATCGCCTTCCAGACCAACATCCTGGCCCTGAATGCGGCCGTGGAAGCGGCCCGTGCCGGCGAACAGGGGCGCGGCTTCGCCGTGGTGGCCAGCGAGGTGCGGGCCCTGGCCCAGCGCTGCGCGCAGGCGGCGCGTGAGATCAAGAGCCTGATCGGCGCCTCGGCCGAGAAGGTGGAGGCCGGTGGCAAGCTGGTCAGCGCCACCGGCGCCACCATTGCCGATGCGGTGCAGAGCGTGCAACGCGTGACCCACATCGTGGCCGAGATCTCCAGTGCCACCAGCGCCCAGGCCAGCACCCTGGGCGAGATCGGCCAGGCCGTCGGCCATCTGGATCAGATGACGCAGCAGAACGCGTCGCTGGTCGAAGAATCAGCGGCCGCTGCCGAGGGCCTGAAGCAACAAGCGCAGACCCTGGTGAGCCACATGGCCAAGTTCCGCCTCGCCGCAGCACGCCGAGGGGAATGAGGCCTATGGCGGCGGAAGACCGAGCATCGCCGCAAGCGCATGCGCGTGCGCGGCGATGCGGCGGGCTTCGTCGGCTGGGTCTGCACACCCTGCTGGCCGCGCTGCTCACGGCGGCCGCGGGGCCTGCCACCTGGGCCGCGGCCAAGTCGGGCGCCGCCACCTTCACCCTGCGCACCGCCGCCGAGCATGGCGGCGCGCCGAAGTGGCTGCAACATGGCCCACACATGCACAGCGGTTTCTGCGCAGATGTGATCGCTGCGTTGAACCAGCGCGGCTCGGGCTTGAAGATCCAGCTGGTCGAGCAGGCCTTGCCGCAGAAACGCCTGCTGCAACAGGTCAAGAGCGGCGAGCTGGACCTGCTGTGCGCGCTCACCCACACCGAGGAGCGCGACCAGGATTTCGTCTTCGTGCAGCCCGAGCTCTACAACATGCCCTATGTGCTGCTGGCGCGCGCCGATGACCCGGTCGAGGTGCGCAGCTGGGATGCGCTGCGGGCGCTCGGTGAACAAGGCCTGGTGCTGCTCAACTACGACAGCTCTCGCCTGCCCCTGCTGCAGGCCAAGGGTGGCCTGCATCTGCATGCGCGCGGTCTGACGACCGAGGCCAATCTGCGCATGCTGCTGGCCGGGCGCGGGCGTTTTTTCTACTTTCCGCTCAGCAATGCCTGGTACGCGGTGCAACACATGGGCGTGCAGCATCAGGTCCGTGTGCTGCTGCCGGCGCTGCAAAGCGAGCCCTACCACCTGCTCGCCCGGCGCAATCTGCCCAAGCCCGCACTGGACCAGCTGAGCCAGGGCCTGCAGCAACTGCGCCAGCAGGGCGAGCTGGCACGCCTGGCCATGAAGTGGTTCGGCGCCGACTTGCCGGCCGAGCTGCGTCAGGCCCTGCCTCAGCCCTGAGACAGGGCAGCTGCCCTCAACGCAGGGTCTTGAACACCGACACCGACTGCACCAGGCTTTGCGCCTGGCTGCGCAGGCTTTCGGCCGCGGCGGCGCTTTCCTCAACCAGGGCGGCGTTCTGCTGGGTGGCCTGGTCCATCTGAGTGATGGCCTCGCCCACCTGCTGCACACCGCGGCTTTGCTCCGCACTGGCTTGCGCGATCTCGTGCACGATGGTGGTCACCTGCTGGATGGAGCTGACCACCTCTTGCATGGTCTGCCCGGCCCGGTCGACTTGGATGCCACCCGATTCGATCTGCTCGCCACTGGTGGTGATCAAGGACTTGATTTCCTTGGCCGCATTCGCCGAGCGCTGAGCGAGCGAGCGCACCTCGGCCGCCACCACCGCGAAGCCGCGCCCCTGCTCGCCGGCGCGGGCGGCTTCAACCGCCGCATTCAAGGCCAGGATGTTGGTTTGAAACGCGATGCCGTCGATCACGCCGGTGATGTCGGAGATGCGACGTGAGCTCTCGTTGATGCTGCGCATCAGAGACACCACTTCGCCCACGGCCGAGCCGCCCTTCTCCGCCACCAGGCTGGCCTGGCGGGCCATCTGGTTGGCCTGACGCGCGTTCTCGGCGTTCTGATTCACCGTCGAGCCCAGCTGGTCCATCGACGCCGCCGTCTGCTGCAAGGCGCTGGCCTGCAGCTCGGTGCGGCCGGAGAGGTCGCTGTTGCCCATGGCGATCTCGGAGCTGGCGGTGGCCACGCCCTCGGAGCCTTCACGCACGGCATTGACGACCCGCGCCAGGCCTTGCTGCATCTGATCGAGGCTGGCCATCAGGCTGTGGCTGTCGCCGGCCCGCAGCGGGATGCTGCAGGTGAGATCGCCGTCCGCGATGGCCTGCAGATAGCGGGCCGCCACCTTGGGCTCGCCCCCCAGCTGTCCGAGGATGTTGCGCGTCAGCAGCAAGGCCAGGGCCACCGCAGCAACCAAGGCCAGAACCAGCACGCCCAGCACGACGCGACGGCTGGCCACATAGGTGTTCTCGGCATGCGCCGCGACCTCGGCACTGCTGGCGAAGGATTCTTCTGAAAGCTTGTCGATGGCCAGCAAGCTGTCATCAAACTCGGATTTGCCGGCGCCCTCGCTGATGTCCTTGGCATCTTCCAGCTTGCCCTGCTGGCCCAGGGCCACGACCTTGGCATGCACGGTCAGGTAGGCCTGCCAACGCTCGGTGAACTTGCGCCGCAGCTCGCTGGCCGGCTCTGGCGCCAGATGCTGGTCGTAGGCCTGCATCTGCTCCAGCACCGCCTGCTGCTGAGGCTTGATCTTGTCGAGGTACTCGGCCAGATAGCTGCTGTCGGGTGCAGTGCTGTACTTGACCTCGAACTCGCGAGCTTCCAGCATGGCGGCGCGCGCGCGGGCCAGATTGCCCACTGCCGGCAGCCACTGGCTGGCCAAGGACGCCGAAGCGCCGTTGACATCGGCCAGCGAACTCAAGGCCACCACACCCAGCACGCCCGAGAGCAAGCTGGCCAGCAAAAAGCCGAAGAGCAGCTTGGCGCGCGTGGCCATCCGGTCCAGGGCCTGGTCCACATACAACATGGCTCGCATCACAGACTCCTGAAGTTACCGCGGCGACCTGCCGTCACTTCTTGAAACCGATGTAGGTCACGGCCACGACCTGACCCTTGGCATCCTTGATCGGGTTGTAGCAAGCGCTGAACGCGGTGCCGAGCACATCGACATCGCCACAATAGCCTTGGCCCTTGATCACCGCCTCGTAGGCCTTGGCACGGGCCAGATTGGTGCCCACACCGCGCTTGCCTTCGGGCGTCAGCACATTGGTCGAGATGCGGACGAACTCTTCACCGCTGCGCACAAAAATGGTGGCCGTGGCCCCGTGCTTCTTCTTGATCTCATCGACCACGTCGTAATTGCCATTCATGCGGCGCGGGCCGAAGAACAGCACTGGCAATTCCGCATCGCCCAGCTTGGCCGTGCCCTCGATGCGCGGGGCGCCGATGCCCGACAGACGGGTGTCCAACTCACCCAACACCTGTTTCGGGTCTGCGGCCTGAGCGGCGCTGGCCATCAAACACACACCCACTGCCAGACCGAAAGACTTGAGGGACATCATGAGTTACTCCAGTGATTGAATGATTCCGAGCGAGCAATGCGTTAAGCAACGACATTGATCTAACGCAAGTGGAATCGATTTCAATCAGCCGGGCAAGCGCATAACTGTGCGCTATTGCACGCCTTTTCCTCGCGAACGAAAGCGCAAGGCAGAGCAGGCTTTGCATCGGGGCACACAGCGCACACCCGCCTGCGGGCGCAGGTCAGCTCAATTCACCCGTTTGGAGCCGCCACAGCGCCGCGTACGCCCCGCCGAACGCGAGCAGCTGCTCATGCGTGCCGCTTTCGACAATGCGGCCGCGCTCCAGCAGGTGGATGCAATGGGCCTGGCGCACGGTGGACAGGCGGTGGGCGATGACCAGCGTGGTCCGGCCCTGGCTGACCACGTTCAGCGAGCGCTGGATGGCGGCCTCGGTCTCGTTGTCCACAGCGCTGGTGGCTTCGTCCAGGATCAGCAGCGGCGGGTTCTTGAGGATGGCGCGGGCCAGGGCCAGGCGCTGGCGTTGGCCGCCGCTGAGCTTCTGGCCCCGCTCGCCGACACGGGTGGCAAAGCCCAGGGGCAGGCGGGCTATGAACTCCAGGCTTTCGGACAGGCGCGCGGCCTCATGGATCTGCGCGTCGCTGGCCTCGGCCATGCCGTAGGCGATGTTTTCGGCAATCGTGCCGTCGGTCAGGAAGCTGTCCTGCGCGACATAGCCGATGCAGCGGCGCAGGTCCTGCAGGTTCAGCTCCGAGATCGGCCGGCCATCAAACAGGATGCGGCCTTGCTGCGGTTCGTAGAAGCGCAAGAGCAGCTTGACCAGGGTGGACTTGCCCGAGCCGGTGCTTCCGACAAAGGCCACGGTCTGGCCGGCCTGCACTTCCAGATTCAGGTCCTGCAGCGTGGGCTGCTCGGCGTAGGCAAAACCCACGCCTTCGAAGCGCAGGGCCGCACGCGCCTGCGCCACCGGGAAATGCTCGCCCTCGTAGGCAATGCGGATGGGCGTGTCCAGCAAACCCAGGGCGCGCTGGGTGGCGGCCATGGAGCGCTGGTACATATCAGCCACCTCGGCCAGGCGGGTCATGGGCCAGAGCAGGCGCTGGGTCAGGAAGACCAGCACCGAGTAAGCGCCCACGGCCAGATCGCCGTGAATTGTCAGCCAGCCGCCGTAAACCAGGGTGGCGGTGAAGCCGGCCAGGATGCCCATGCGGATCACCGGGGTGATGGCCGAGCTCAGGCGAATCGCACGGGCGTTCGACTCCAGATAGCCCTGGCTGGCCTGGGCGATGTGATCGGCCTCCAGCTTCTCGGTGGCAAAAGCCTTGATGGTGGCCAGGCCCAGCAGGTTGTTGTTGAGCCGGGCCGAGACATCACCGGCCGCCTCGCGCACCTCGGCATAGCGCGGCGCCAGGCGCTTCTGGAACCAGAAGGTGCCGAACAGAATCGCCGGCACCGGCAGCAGGGCGATCAGCGCCAGGCCCGGCTGCAGGGCAAAGAACACCGCGCTGACCATCAGCGAGGAGCAGACCACCTGGATGATCTGGTTCGCGCCGCCGTTGAGGAAGCGCTCGAGCTGGTTGATGTCGTCGTTGAGGATGGACATCAGCGAGCCGGTGCGCTGATTTTCGAAGTAAGCCAGTTCCAGCTTCTGCACATGGCCGTAGGTGTCCAGGCGCAGCTCATGCTGGATGTTCTGGGCCAGGCCGCGCCACTTCAGCTCCAGCAGGAATTCGAACCAGGATTCGCCCATCCACACCAACATGTTCAGCGCACCGAGAAACAGCAGCTGTTGCCAGGTGTCGGTGATGCCCACCCCGACCAGGATGTTCTTGGCCAGAAAACTCTGCTCGCCGCGCACCACCACATCGACCGCGGCGCCGATGAGCACCTCGGGCAGGATGTCGAAGAACTTGTTGAGGATGGAGTAGAGCGTGGCCGCGCGGATCGCGCGGCGGTGGCCCTGGGCGTAGGCGAGCAGGCGTTTCAGTGGATGCATGGAGGATGGGCTTGAAAGAGGTCGAAAAAGAAAGTGGCCGCTTCAGACCTGGGTGGGTCGCAGATGCGGGCCCTCGCCGCTGCGCCATTCGAGCAGGATCTGGTCGTGCCATTCACCCTGGATGCACATGCTCTGCCGGCTGTGGCCGTACGGCGTGAAGCCGTTGCGCTCCAGCACGCGCAGCGAACCGAGGTTGCCGGCGCGCGCCACCGCCTCAATGCGCCAGAGGTCCAGTGTCTGCCTCGCATGCTGCAGCACCTGGGCCACAGCCCGCGTGGCCAGGCCGCGGCCCTGCCAGGGCTCGCCGATGCGGTAGCCCAGCTGGGCACGATTGAAATGCTGGCGCTCGACTGCGGTGAGGTTGATGCGACCCACAATCTCAGCGCCGAGCTGCAGCACAAAACCGTGGGCCCGATCGGCCGCACGCTGCTCGCGTGCTTCAAGCAAGGACGCCTGCACCGCCTCCAGCCGGTAGTAGGAGGCCGCCCGCGCATTGATGCGCGCTTCGAAAAAGGCGCGGTGCTGCAGCTCAAAGTCCAGCAGGGCGGCTGCGTCCACGTCTTCGAGGAGGCAAAGGCTCAGGTCGTCGGTGCTCTTCATGCGCGCACTCTAGCAAGCAGCAGGCCTGAGCCGTTCGGATCAGGCTCGGCGGTCGGGCGATTCATGGCCGCGTCATGGCCGGCTTTCATGCTGCCGGCTTTGTCGACACCACACGCTGGAGCACTCCCCATGAAAGCCACCGTCCTGAGCCTTGCCGTCCTGCTGAGTCTGGGCACCGCCCTGCCCGCCCAGGCCTGGAACACCTTGAGCGGCGACGCCCCCGTCGTCATCGGCCACCGCGGCGCCTCGGGCTATCGCCCCGAGCACACGCTGGAGGCCTACAGCCTGGCCATCGCCCAGGGCGCCAATTTCATTGAGCCCGATCTGGTCATGACCAAGGACGGCGAACTGCTGGCCCGCCACGAGCCCCTGCTGGCCCGTGTGGACCTGAATGCCGATGGCAGCATCAAGCTCGTCAACGGTGCGCCGGTGCTGAACCGCACCGACAGCAGCACCAATGTCTGGGAGCTGAGCAAGTACGCCAACCGCCTGACCGTCAAGACCGTGGACGGCCAGAAGGTCGGCGGCTGGTTCGCCGAAGATTTCACCGCCGCCGAAATCCGCAGCGACATCCGCGCCCAGGAACGCCTGCGCGATCTGCGTACCGGCAACAACAGCTACAACAACCAGTTCGTGATCCCGACCCTGCAGGAAGTGATCAACCTGGCCAAGGCCAAGTCCATCGAGACCGGTCGCACCATCGGCATCTATCCCGAGACCAAGCACCCGACCTACTTCAAGAGCTTCACCGATGCCAACGGACTGAAGCGCATGGAAGACAAGCTGGTCGAGACCCTGCACGCCAACTACGGCAACGACCGCAACGCGCCGGTGTTCATCCAGTCCTTCGAAGTCGGCAATCTGCAGTACATCAACGGCAAGACCGACATCCGCATCGCCCAGCTGCTCAACGGCAGCGGCAACCCCTTTGACGACAACCGCAGCTACGCCGAACTGGCTTCGGCCGCCGGCCTCGATTTCATCAAGACCTACGCCGACGGCGTGGGCTCCAACACCAACTTGATGATCCCCCTGGTGGGCGGCCGCCTGGGCACCCCGACCCAACTGATCGCCAACGCCCACCAGCGTGGCCTGATCGTTCACGGCTGGACCTTCCGCGCCGAAAACACCTTCCTGCCCAATGAGTTCGACAGCAGCGCCGACCCGGCCGCCTTCGGTGACCTGACCGGCCAGATCAAGGCTTTTGTGGATCTGGGCCTGGACGGCTTCTTCACCGACCAACCCGACCTCGGCGTCGCCGCCGTGGCCGCCATCGCCGCCGTGCCGGAACCGCAAAGCTACGCCCTGATGCTCGCCGGCCTGGCCGGCATGGGCGCCCTGGTGCGCCGCCGCAAGCAGCAAGCCACTTGAACAGGCTTCCTTTCAAGCCGTGAACACAAGGGGCCTTGAGGCCCCTTTTTCATGGGCGTGTCCCGCTCCATGTCAGGTCGGCGGTCGGCACATAGCGGACCTCCGCTGTATCGATCCTTCTCGCTGCGGTGTCTCGGCCCGCCGCCAGGCTCATGGTTCGCGGGTCGGCTCTTCGAGCCGACTGCCCTCGGTGCTCACTGCGCGGCTCAGCGGCGCCAAACTCCCTCCGTTCGCTGCGCTCACTGCGGTCAAACAGTGGCGCCGAGTCAGCGCTTGAAGCGCGTGAGTACACGCGCCTGAGCCGCTCCGCTGCGCTCTCGGCCGCGCACAAATCGCCCGTCGGCGGGCCGAGCCACCTTCGGATGTGGCGTGTTCCACCGTTGATGGGGCACATCGATCGCGATGCAAGCGCCCTGCAGCCCGTGCCGCTGCGGGGCGATTTGTGAAGGGCCGAGCAGCGCAGGGTAGTCGGCCCGACAGGGTCGACCCCGGAACCATGAGCCCGGTGGCGGCGCGGGCTGCAGGGCCTCACGAAAAAACCAGCAGCTGCTCTGTGCCGAGAGCGACCTATCAGCCTAAGGGCCGCACACCAATCCAGGCGGCGTGGGCCCAGAAGGCAAAGCCGGCCCATGCAGCGGCGCCGATCAATACGGTCAGTGCCGTGCCTGCAGCCGAGCTGGGCAGGGCCGCTGGGGGCTGGGCGCGGTCGCGCTGGCGCGCGGCGCGAAAGCAGAGCACCGCCCAGACCAGAAAGCCACCGAACAGCAGCAGCTCGGCCAGCGTGTTGTTGGCCACCAGATGGGCCAGAGCCCAGACCTTGACGCTCAGAATCATCGGGTGGCGCAGCTTGGCCTTGATCGCATTGCCCGGCACGTAGGCGGCGGCCAGCAGGACGAAGGCCAGCAGCGTCAGCAAGGCGGCCAGGTGGTTCATGCCCTTGGGCACGGCCCAGAGCGCCACGGGCGTTTGCCGGGCCAGGCCAAAGCCCCAAACGATGAGGCCGAAGCCCAGCAGCGACAGCAGGGTGTAGACCAGCTTCCAGCGCTGCGGGCCCATGCGAGCGATTTGGGCGCTGCGCCAGCCCTCGGCCACGATGCGCAGGGAATGGACGCCCAGAAAAATCACCAGGCCCAGGATCAGTTCAAGCATGAATCTCCGCCTCTCGATGTTGGATGGTTGGGTTGCCTCGGCCCGCTTTGTACGCGATGCGCCGCAAGCCTGCTGGCTCCATGCGGTATTCTTTAAATATATTTAAACGGCCGCAAGGCCCAATCCCCTGCACACGGAGAGCACAGAACATGACACGAGGCGTGGGCGGCAGCACCGCATCCGAGGCCCTGGCCCATCTGGCCCGGCAGTTCCAGAACCGCACGCCGGTCGCCCCAATTGGCCTGGCTGAGTACCGCCAGCGGGTGGCCGCGGCACAAGCGCTGCTGAAGCAGCAAGGCCTGTCGGCGCTCTACGCCCATGCCGGCACGAATATGCGTTACTTCAGCGGCACGGTCTGGCACCCGAGCGAACGCCTGGTCGGCCTGATCATTCCGGCGGAAGGCGAGCCGCAGTACATCGCCCCGGCATTTGAAGAAGGCACGCTGCGCGAATACATGGTGCTGCCCGGTGCCCTGCATGTCTGGGAAGAGCACGAGAGCCCCTACGCGCTGTGCCGGCGCGTGCTGGCCGAGCTGGGCCTGGGCGCCAGCGCCAGCCGCCTGGCCATCAGCGAAGACACACCGCTGTTCGTGGTGGACGGCCTGCAGCGCGAGGGCCTGGCCTGGGTCAATGCCAAGCCGGTGACAGCGCCGCTGCGCATGCGCAAATCGAGCGCCGAGCTGGCCCTGATGCAGCGCGCGCACGACATGACCCTGGCGGTGCAGCAGGCCGCCGCCAGCATCCTGCATGAGGGCATCAGCACCCGCGAGGTCGAGGCATTCATCGCCGAGGGCCACCGCGCGGTCGGCGCGCGCGGCTCCTACTTCTGCATCGTGCTCTTCGGCCCGGCCACGGCCTTCCCGCATGGGGTGAAAGAAGCACAGCGCCTGCGCCCGGGCGATATGGTGCTGATCGACACCGGCTGCCTGGTCGAGGGCTATATGTCCGACATCACACGCAGCTATGTCTTCGGCACACCGACCGCTCGGCAGCGCGAGATCTGGAACCTGGAGCAAGCCGCGCAGGCCGCGGCCTTTGCGGCGGCGCAGATCGGCACGCCCTGCTGCGAGGTGGATCGCGCCGCGCGCCGCGTCATTGCTGCCGCCGGCCTGGGGCCGCGCTACGAGCTGCCAGGCCTGCCCCACCGCACCGGCCACGGATGCGGCCTGGACATCCACGAATGGCCTTATCTGGTCGACAACGACAGCACGCCACTGGCCGCCGGCATGTGCTTCAGCAACGAGCCCATGATTTGCGTGCCCGGCGAATTCGGCGTGCGCCACGAGGACCATGTCTACATGACCGAAGCCGGCCCGCGCTGGTTCAGCCAGCCGGCGCATTCGATCGACAACCCTTTCGGCCTGGACTGAACGGGGCGGAGCAGCCGCCCGACTGCAGCCATCAGGCCATCACTCAGGCGGTCACTCAGGCCACTTGAGCTCCAGCAG
The DNA here is from genome assembly GCA_002255955.1 of Burkholderiales bacterium PBB2. GTDB lineage: Bacteria > Pseudomonadota > Gammaproteobacteria > Burkholderiales > Burkholderiaceae_C > Paucibacter_A. The sequence continues at coordinate 15,410 of NKIM01000024.1, forward strand.
TTCGCGCAGCAAGGTATTGAGATTGCTGCGGATCGCGCCCTCGCTGGCCATGCGCATGCGCTCGTTGGGGTCGAGGATGGCGGAGCCGAACTCGGCCGTGTGCTGGGTGCGCAGCTTGCGCTCGTAAATGGTGCGGCCGGTGCGAGATTCCATCAGGGTGTAGCTCAGCGTCACCGCCACCTTGGCGTCCAGCACGGCCACCATGGGCTGGTCCAGCTGCATCAGGGTCACGCGCAGCTCGTAGCGCGCCTCGGCCGGGCGCGGCGCATGCAGGCCGGTGTCGCGCAGCGATTCTTCCAGGGCCTCTTGCAGCGAGGCATTGCTGATCTTGGCGCCCCAGAATCGCCCGGTCGGCTGCCCGCCCGACACCGGCATCAGCTGCACTTGCGCGCGCAAGCCGGGCGGCACCCAGCTGCGCAGCTGCAGGCTCTCGGCCAGGCTCAGGCGCATGGCGGGCGCATCGGCCGGCGTGCCGCAGCCGCTCAAGCCCACCGCCGCAAGGGCCAGCGGCAGCATCAGCAAGGCACGGCGGCGCGGCATGGGGTGATCGGGCATGGCAGGCATGAGGCGCGAAGCGGCAGAGTGGAGATGAAAACAGAGCCCAGACCCTCAGAGCCGGCGATGCTGCAGCGCCGGCAACTGGCTGCGCACCGCGGCCAGGCGCGCGGTGTCCAGCTCGGCCAGCACCAGGCCCTCGCCTTCCGGCAGGCAGCCCAGCACCTCGCCCCAGGGGTCGACGATCATGGTGTGGCCCCAGGTCCTGCGGCCATTTTCATGCCGGCCACCCTGGGCCGGTGCCACGATATAGGCCTGGTTTTCGACCGCTCGGGCGCGCAGCAGCAGCTCCCAATGCGCCTGGCCCGTGGTGTAGGTGAAGGCCGAGGGCACGCAGAACAGATCGCAATGCGGCCGGCCCGCCTGAAAACTCATGGCCCGGTAGAGCTCGGGGAAACGCAGGTCGTAGCAGACGCTCAGGCCGATGTTCAGCCCCTCGGCCTGCAGCATGACCGGCGTCGCGCCGGCTTCCAGCACCCGCCCCTCGTCGTAGGCCTCGCGGCCGTTGTCGTAGCGGAAGAGATGGATCTTGTCGTAGCGCGCCGCCAGCCGGCCATCGGGCGCGTAGACACAGCTGGCATTGCGCACGCGCTCGGGGTCGGGGGTGCGCAGCGGCAGGGTGCCGCCCACCAGCCACAGGCCCAGCTCCGCCGCGGCCTCGCGCAGCGCGCGCTGGATCGGAGCACTCGGGTCGCCTTCGGTCTCCGCTACCGCCAGCTTGTCGCGGTCCTGCAAACCCATCAGGCAGAAGTACTCGGGCAAGGCCGCCAGCTGGGCTCCTTGCGCCGCAGCCTCGGCCAGCCAGTGGCGCGCCCGCGCGAGGTTGGCCGCCACATCGGGACCGGACACCATCTGAATCGCTGCGATCTTCATCGGTTCACCTTCGTTCTACGGACATTCAACAACTGGCTGCAATCGGCACTTGGCCGCCGTTGAGGTTTGGACTGGTGCCAAGGGGCGTCGGGCGAGTGCTTCCACTCATGTCCCCCGGTCCGCGCTTCGCGCGGACCTCCTCCTTTACTTCGCTTCAGCACTCACCCGACACCCCTTGGCAGATCCACCATGGGTGTTTTCTTCGAGGGGCCAGGGAGGCGCGGGATCGGGACGACCGGGTGCTCTGCGAAGTGAAGTCAAGGAGGAGGCGCCCGACGCAGTCGGGCGACGGGGGACATGAACGGAGCAGAGCGCCCGGTCGGCCCGATCGTCACCCAAGCCAAGGTCCGCAATGTGCCGCTTACCGCCGCTCACGGCTGACGCTCCGCAGCGCTGGCGGGTGTCGATGCCTCCTCGGCCTTGTGCTCCACCTTCTCCACCTTGGGATCCACCCAGGTGCCGGTGATGTGGAACTCGCGCGTACTGGCCGCGGCCAAGGGGCGGCTGAGCAGCAGCTGGGCCAGGAAGGTGCCCAGGCCGATGGCCGGATTTACGGCGGCATAGGCCAGCGAGGCGCCGCCCGCGTTCAGCTCGGGCACCACCAGCACGCGCAGGTTCTGCGTCTCGGCGGCCAAGTCGGCGCGCCCCTCCAGCAGCACGGCCGCCTGCACGCCGCGGGTGCGCAAATTCTGGCTGCTGGCCACGCCGCGCTCGATCTTCACATCGCCCTGGATGCCGTCGAAGGTGAAGCCTTCCGAGAAGACATCGCGGAAATCGAACAGAAAGCGCCGCGGCAACGACTGCAGGCTCAACACCCCGAGCAGGCGGCCCACACCGGGCTCCACGGTCAGGAACTGGCCCGACTCCAGCGCCACATGCAGCTGGCCGCTCATGCTGGCGTAATCGGGCGAAAGCGGCGAACCGGCCCAGCCGATCTGGCCGGTCAGCTCACCGCGGCCGCCCCGCAAGACCCGACCCTGGCCCATGCGCTCGAGCAGGCTGCCCGCGTCCAGCAGCTCCAGCTTCCAGTCCAGCTCGCTGCGGCGCTGCGCCTGGCCGGGCTCATTGATCCAGCGGCCGGTGCCGTTGAGCACGGCGTCGGCCGCCCTGAGCTGCAGCTTGTTGAGATGCCAGTCGCGCTGCGGGCCGGTGGCGCGGGCCTGCACTTCCAGGCGGCCCAGATGCTTGTCGCGCAGCTCGAAGTCATCGACCACGATGTCCAGATCGGGCACGCTGCGGGTTTCGCTGCTGCTCGTGTCCGCCTGCGGCTTGCCGGCCAGCAGCTGGCTGACCGACTCCACCTCCTGCTTGGGCAGGGAGAGCCGCCCCAGGCGCGCAAACACCAGGCCGTTGCCGGCATTGCGATGCTCCACATAGCCGCTCAGCTGATCGGCATCGAGGCTGAAGCGCCAGCTGCGCAGATCGCCGCCGGGCAGGCGGCTGGCGCCCAGCACCAAGCGGTTCAGGGTTCGGCCGGCCAGATGCAGGCTGCTGGCGCGCAGGGCGATCTGCTGGGGCAGATAGCTGAGCTCGGCACCCTCGCCCTCTGCGGAAGGGGTCGCAGCGGCAGCAGCCGTGCCCGCCGCGCTGCTGCTGCTCTGCCAACGGCCCAGGGTCTGGCGCCAGGCATCGAGATTGAGGCTGTCGAGATTGGCGTGCAGCTGCACGCCGCTGGTCGGCAGCGGCGGCAGATTGTCCTGCACGCTCAGGGCGCCGCGCAGCACCCGCGCGGGCTCCACCGTCAGGTCGCGCTGGTAATGGGCCAGCACCGTGTTGCCCAGTTCCAGGCGCAGCTCATCGCGCGCCGCCTGGCTGGCACCGGCGGCCAGCGGCGCCAGCACGGTCTGCACGCGCAGGGGCAGGATGCTGTCGGCCTCCTTGCGCAGCGGCGCCGGCAGATCCAGGGCCAGGCCTTGCAGATTGCTGCTGAGCTGGAACTCGGGCTGGCCGTGGCTGAGCCCCAGCTGCAGGCGATAAGCCGCCTGGCCGCTGGCGGCCTGGGCCAGGGGCGCCACAGCGCTGAACTCGGGCGTGCGGCGCAAGGCCTCGGCCGTGGTCACGCCCTGGGCCACGAAACGCAGGCTGCCGTCGGGCAGGCTGCCGCCCTCGATGGCGGCGTCGCCACCGGCCACGCGCGCCTGGGCTCCGACGATCCGGACGCTGCCCTGGTCGAACTCGATGCGGCCGCGGGCATTGCCCAGCAAGGGCACGCCGGGGCGGATGCGCAGCTCGTTGCCGCCCAGCTGCACGGCGCCGCGCACCTTGCTGTGGACGATGTCATGCAGGGGCAGGCTGAGGTGCAGCTTGAGGGCGGCCGGTCCGCTGGCCGAGGTCTGGGCCAGCATGCCATTGGTCCAGCCATTGACCGGTGAGCTGCGCACATAACGCAGCAGCTCCTGGGCCGGGCCGCTGCCGCTGCCATCGATGTCCAGCACCTGGTCGTGCAAGAGGCTCTTGATCCCGCCGCTGATGCCATTCAGCTCGTAGCCGAACACCCGCGCCTGGCCGCGGCGGATCGTCATGCTGCCCCGCTCGAACACCAGCTCGGCATTGACGCGCTCGAGCGCCGGCCAGTTCAGGGCCTGGCCCGGTTCGACCGGCACGTAGGCCAGATCGATGTCACGCGCCTGGGTGCTGATGCGGAACTGGCCCGCGCGTTCGCTGCTCTCGAAGGGAAACTCGTGCAGCGGGCCGCGCACTTTGAAATTGATGGCGCGCGCCTCGCCGCCGCGGATGGCTTCGCGCACATAGTGCAGCGCATGCTCGCCCACGGCCAGGGGCAGGTAGGCCACCACCCGGCGCGCGTCGATGCGCTCGATCTTGCCGTTCAGATCCATCCAGCCGAAAGGCTGGGTGTCTGAGCCGGCGCGCCAGACGGCGTCGAACTCGCCGCGCAGATCGGCATTGGCCAGCTGCAGGTCCTTAACGCGCAGCTCCAGGCGGTGGCCGGGCTTGGCAGCGGGGTCCAGGCGCCAATCGAGCCGGGCGCTCAAGTGCTTGAAGGGCGGCAAGGGGTTCTGGAACACGCCCGGGACATCCAGCCGCCCACCCTCGGCCAGGCTGAGCTTGGCCTGGCCGCCGCGCTCGCTGGCCTCCAGCTGCAGGCGCAGGCCGTCGAAGCCGGGCCGGCCCACAGCAGCATGCGAGGCCGGATCGGCCGGTGGCAGCGCAGGCCGCGCCGCCATGCGCAAGCCGTCGATCTGGGCCTTGATCTGGTAGCTGCGCGGCGCCTCCAGCGGGCCGTCCCAGCGCGCGTTCAGGTCGCTCAGCACCCCTTGGGGCGCCAGATCGGCCAGGCGCGCGCGCGCGGCCTCACCGACCGGCAGGCGTTGCAGCAGCTGGGCCAGCAAGGCCATGTCCAGGCGTTGCACCTGCAAATCACCACCGAGCAGGGGCGGCAGCCCGGCGGCTGAAGCGCCCGCCGAGACGGTCGAGCTTGCCCCCGCCGCCTTGCCCAGGCGCAGGCGCAAGCCCCAGTCCGAGCGCGGCCACACCGTGCCGTCGCCGCTGACAAAGCCCAGCTGCTTGGCCTGCAGCGAGAGCTGTTGCGGCTCGTTGAGCAGCTGCAGCCGGCCTTCGATGCGGGCCAGGTCCAGGGGTTCAGCCTGCGGGTCCAGGCGCAGCTTGACCGAGCGCAGGCCCAGGTCCACGGTCACGCCCTGGGATTCGCCTTTTTTGTAATCCAGCCAGGCACGCAGGGCGCCATCGCCCTCGCTGAGCTCGAAGGGCAAGTCCACATGGCGGCGCAGCTGGTGCAGGTCGGCGCGCGGCAGGTCGGCATAGAGCTGGCCGCTCCAGCTGCGCAGCTCGGAAGGGCGCTTGAGCAGCTGTTGGCGGAACTGGCCCTGCAGGCTGAAGCGCTGGCCCCAGTCGGGCGGCGGGCTGGCATCGAGGCGGAAGCCATGCTCGCGCAAGCCGTTGCGCATGACCAGGTTCAGATCGGACAGCTCCAGCGGCGGCGCGTCGCGGCGCTCGTCCACCCAGCGGATGCGGCCCTGGAGGATGACGAACTCATGCTGGCTCAGCAGCCAGTCGGCCCAGGCCTCGGCCATATCGGCCGTCTGCACCTGGGGCGCGGCATCGACGTTGAGGCCGGCGACAAAGATATGGCCCTGGCGGTCGCGGCGGATCTCCAACTGCGGCGCATCGATCAGCAGCTGCTCGAAGCGCAGCTGCCAGGCCAGCACCGAGCGGGCCGACAGAGCGGCGGCCACACGCGGCAGGCGCAGGGCCTCGCGGCCTTGCGGGTCGAGCAGGCGCACATCGCGCAGCTCCAGGGCCGGCACCCAGCCGCCCGAGGTGACGGTGATGCTGCCGATGCGCAGCGGCACGCCCAGGGCGGACGAGGCGCGCTGCTCCAGCTGCGGGCGCCAGTCGTCGATGCGCGGCAGCACCAGCCAGTGCAGGGCCAGCCAGGCCAGCAAGACCACGCCCCAGGCCAGCAGCAGCAGGCCTAGCAACCAGCGCCCGCCCACACGCAGCCAGCGCAAAGGGCGACGCCAGCCGATCAAGCCGGCGGGGCCTGAGGCGGGGCTGGGGGCGGCAGCGGGGTCTCGGCTGAGCTCGGGCATGAAGAAGGTGAATGGCGGCTCAGCGGTACGGCAAAGCGTTGAACGTGGCGGTCAGCGGGACGTCAGCGGGACACGAGGCACAAACTGCCCGCACGCGCCTGAGCCCCAGCGGGGCGCGAGCTCGCGCGGCATGACTTTAAGCGCTTGCTTTCCGCGGGCTTTGAAGTTTCTGCATACTTCAGCCCTTCTCGCCTGCGGAACGCCTGCCCTGGCTCCGCCGAATCTAGCACAGCACTCTTTCGCTCCTTTCTGTCGTCCCCGCCCATGACCGAGCCTCAAACCGACCTGGTGGCAGCGCCTTCCGCCCGCGCCGAACACAGCCGCTTTGTGCAACGCGTGCGGCGCCGTTACGAGAAAGAGCTGCCCCTGCTGCCCGCCGGCCTGCCCTCGCGCGCAGCCATGCAGACCCTGGTCGAGGCACTGCAGGCCCAGGGCCGCAGCCTGGCCAGCGCCCTGCGGGTGGCGCGCCATCTGGTGCTGGAGCGCCTGGCGGTGTTCGATGTCGAGCAAGGCGCGGCCATGCACGAGATCACCGAGGCCATGACCCACCTGGCCGAGGTCAGCCTCTGCCTGGCCCTGGCCGCCGCCCGAGCCGAGCAGGACCAGGTGGCCGGCGCGCCGCGCAATGAAGCTGGCGAGGTGATCGATTTCTGGGTGCTGGGCATGGGCAAGCTGGGCGCCCGCGAACTCAATGTCTCCTCCGACATCGACCTGATCTACGTCTACGAAGACGAAGGCCAGACCGACGGCCCGCGCCCGGTCTCGGCCCACGAGTACTTTGCCGGCGTGGCCAAGAAGCTCTACGCCCTGATCGGCGAGGTGACGGACGACGGCCAGGTCTTCCGCGTCGACCTGGCCCTGCGGCCCAATGGCAACTCGGGCCCGGCCGCCGTCAGCATGGCCATGCTGGAAGAGTATTTCCTGGTGCAAGGGCGCGAGTGGGAACGCTTTGCCTGGCTGAAGAGCCGCGTCGTGGCGCCGCTGGAATCGGTGCAGAACGGCCGCGCCCTGGCCCTGCGCTCGCTGGTGACGCCATTTGTCTACCGCCGCTATCTCGATTACGGCGTGTTCGAAGGCTTGCGGCAACTGCACCGCAAGATCCGCGACGAGGCGCAGCGCCGCGCCGTGGGCCGGCCCGAGCGGGCCAACGATGTGAAGCTCTCGCGCGGCGGCATCCGCGAGATCGAGTTCATCGTCCAGCTGCTGCAGGTGGTGCGCGGCGGGCATTTCCCCGAGATCCGCACCCGCTCCACGGTCAAGGCCTTGAGCCGGCTGGCCAGCCTGGGCCTGATGAAGCCGGACACGGCCGAGAAGCTCAGCGAGTGCTACGAGTTCCTGCGCCGGGTCGAGCACCGCATCCAGTTCCTGGACGACCAGCAAACCCATTGCCTGCCCTCGGCCGACGAAGACCTGCTCTGGATCGCCCACAGCCTGGGCATGGTGTGCCGGCCCGAGGGTTGTGAGCTGCTGGAGCAACTCTGCGAGGTGCGTGAGACCGTCGCCAACGAATTCGACGCCCTGCTGCACGACAGCCAAGCCCCCGGTCCCTCCAGCGGCCCCAAGGGCTGCCGCACCTGCAACGGCCCGGCCCTGCCGGTCGACGCCGAGGAATTCCTGGCCAAGCTGCAGCCCGAGCTGGCCACGGCTGTGCGCCGCTGGGCCAGCCAGCCGCGGGTGCAGAACCTGCGCGAAGACTCGCGCCTGCGCCTGGCCAAGCTGGTCGGCCGCGCCGCCATGGCGGTGCGCGACGAGGGCTGCAGCCTGGACGCCGCCCTGCGCTTTGTCGATTGGATGGAGCCGCTGCTGCGGCGCGAAAGCTATCTGGCCCTGCTGGTCGAACGCCCCTCGGTGCAGACTCGGCTGCTGCGCCTGCTGGGCCTGGCGCGCTGGCCCATGCGCTATCTGATGCAGCACCCGGGCGTGATCGACGAGCTGGCCGACAACCGCCTGCTCAACGAACGCTTCGACGGCCCCGGCTTCCTCAGCGATCTGCAGGCCCGCCACGAGGCCTGGGAGCGCAGCGGCGAGGCCCATGAAGAAGCCCTGCTCGACACCTTGCGCCGCGCCCACCATGCCGAGGTCTTCCGCACCCTGGTGCGTGACATTGAAGGCCAGATCACGGTCGAGCAGGCCGCCGACGAGCTCTCGGCCCTGGCCGACGCGGTGCTGCAGTGCACGATAGCCTGGACCTGGGCTCGCCTCAAGCAGGCGCACCGGCCCCAGCCCCGTTTCGCCGTCATCGCCTACGGCAAGCTCGGCGGCAAGGAGCTGGGCTATGGCGGCGACCTGGACGTGGTCTTCCTTTTTGACGACGAAGACGAGGCCGACAAAGACCTGGTGCCCGAGGTCTACGGCGCCTTTGTGCGCAAGCTCATCACCTGGCTGACGGTGCGCACCGCCGCCGGCGAGCTCTTCGACATCGACACCGCCCTGCGGCCCAACGGCAACTCGGGCATGTTGGTCACCTCCCTGGCCTCGTTCGAGAAGTACCAGACCGGCCGCGGCAGCAACACCGCCTGGACCTGGGAACACCAGGCCATCACCCGCGCCCGCTTCTGCGCCGGTGACGCCAGCCTGGCGGCCCGCTTCGAGGCGGTGCGCAGCCATGTGCTGACCGCGCCGCGCGACCACGCCGCCCTGCGCGAGGAAGTGAAGGCCATGCGCGAGAAGGTGCGCGCGGCCAAGCCGGTGCGCGCCGGCTGGTACGACCTCAAGCACAGCGCCGGCGGCATGATGGATGCCGAATTCGCGCTGCAATACCTGGTGCTGGCCCATTCCGGTGCTCACCCCGAGCTGATCCCCAACCTCGGCGTCATCGCCCTGCTGCAGCGGGCCGAAGCGGCCGGCTTGTTGCCGGCCGGCGTGGGCCGCGCCGCGGCCGATGCCTACCGCGAGCTGCGCCGCGCCCAGCACCGCGCCCGCCTGGACGAGCAGGCCACCACGTTTGACGAGGCGCGCCTGGACGAGCTGGGCTTGCGCGCCCAACGCGATGCCATGCTGGCGCTTTGGCGCGCGGTGTTCGAGGCCGCTTGAGCTCGGCGTTCGCTGCGGCCCGCCTCTGGTGGGGCCTGTGCGTCCTGCTGGCGGCCGGCGCTCTGCTGGCCGGCGCGGTTCCCAGCGCCAGGCTCGACTGGCAGCCCGGCCTGGCGGCGAGCGAACCCTGGCGCGCCTGGAGCGCGGCCTGGGTGCACTGGAGTCCTCTGCATCTGGCCGCCAATCTGGCCGGCTGCGCCGTGCTCGGTGCCCTGGGACTGAGCGCCCGCCTCGGCACGCCCTGGGCACTGGCTTGGTTCGCCGCCTGGCCGCTGACGCAGTGGGGGCTGCTGCTGCAGCCCGCTTCGGCCGGCCCCTTGCTTCATTTCGGCGGCCTCTCGGGCGTGCTGCACGCCGGCGTGGCCGTGGCCACCGTCGCCTTGCTGCTGCGCCCTAGCCGCGAACGCCACATCGGCCTGGCCATCGCCGCCGGCCTGATCGCCAAGCTCTGGCTCGAACAGGCCTGGACCGGCCCCGCCTTGCGCGACGTGCCCGGCTGGGACATCGCCGTGGTGCCGTTTTCGCATTTCAGCGGGGCGGTGGCAGGCGGCGTGTGCGGCACAGTGGCGGCCACCTGGCAACGGCTTTGCGGACCGGCGCCGCAATGAAAGAAGCAAGCCACACTCGCTCTCGCCCACTGCTTCAAAGTTCCCCTTCATGCCCACCCGCCACAGCCACCTCGACCCCCGCGCCATCGTCCTGCTGCTGATCTGCTGCGTCATGTGGGGCCTGAACCAGGTGGCGGTGAAGGCGGCGATGAGCGAGATGGGGCCGCTCTGGCAGGCGGGGCTGCGCTCGCTGGTGGCGGCGGGGCTGGTGGCCCTGTGGGCGAAGTGGCGCGGCATCGCGCTCTTCCAGCGCGATGGCACGCTGCGCGGCGGCCTGCTGGCGGGTGTGCTGTTCGGACTGGAGTTCGCCTGCATCTTCATCGGCCTGCAGTACACCAGCGCTTCGCGCATGGTCGTCTTCATCTACCTGAGCCCTTTTGTCGTGGCCCTGGGCATGCCCTTCATCTCGGCCAGCGAGCGCCTGGCGCCGCGCCAGATCGCCGGCCTGGTGATGGCCTTTGCAGCAGTGGCCTGGGCCTTCTCGGAAGGTTTCCATCAAGAAGAGGCCAGCCGCCCCTTGCAATGGCTGGGTGACAGCCTGGGCGTGCTGGCGGCCCTGCTCTGGGGCGGCACCACCCTGGCCATCCGCGGCAGCCGCCTGTCCAGCGCCAGCGCCGAGAAGACCCTGCTCTACCAGCTGGGCATCTCCGGCCTGGGCCTGAGCCTGGCGGCGCTCTGGGTCGGCGAGCCGCTGCCGGCCGAATGGACGCTGCGCCTGAGTGGCCTGTTCTTCTTCCAGGCGGTGATCGTCAGCTTTGCCAGCTACCTGCTCTGGTTCTGGATGATCCGCCACTACCCGGCCACGCGCCTGGCCAGCTTCACCCTGGCCACGCCGCTGTTCGGCCTGCTGGCCGGCGCGGCGCTGCTGGATGAGGCCATCAGCCCGCGCCTGGGCCTGGCCTTGCTGGCCCTGGCGGCGGGCGTGGCCCTGGTGAACCGCAAGCCCCAGGCACGTTGAAGCGCCGGCACTGGCCCGACGCCGCGCCGCCCGCGGCGTGGATGGCAGCCCACATTCGCCGCGTCAGGAAGGCGGGAGATCGGTAGTTTTTCCGGCTTGTCTTGCGTTCAAGCAAAGGCCTGCAGCGGCCGATACTGCGGTTTGCAATCCATTGCAATACCATGCATGGATGACCCCGAAGCGGTCGGTCAGGCGCCTGGAGGCGCAGACCGCCGCGCGATGGAATGAAGCGCCAAAGCGGAAGTACGGCTCTGGACTGAGGTTCGATCGTTTCTGGCGAGCGCCGCAGCCCGCGGCCTCGTCGCCCCCTGCACCACTTTTTTCTACGGACAAGTTGCCGACATGCGCCCATCTACGCCTTCCGCATCGGTGCCCAGCACCCCCGCCTGGGCCCGCCCGGGTGTGACCTGGTTCCGCAAGATGATGTTCCCGGCCAAGGCCGCGGTGATTCTGGTCTTGCTGATCCTGCCCATGGCGATGACGCTGGGCGTGCTGATCTCGGACCGCAAGGCCAGCTGGGATGCCACCGAAGCCGAGCGCACAGGCTTGGCCGCCATCCAGGCCATCCTGCCCGCCACCGAAGCCACCCAGCAGCTGCGCCGCGGCCTGGTGGACCAGGCCCAGGGCGTCGAGCGCAGCGATCTGCCGGCCCTGCAAGAGAAGTTCAAGAAAGCCTTCGAGCTGCTGCACAAGGAAGCCAAGCCGCGCCTGGACAGCTTTGCCGACAAGGGCGACGAACACTGGAAGCCCCTGATGGCCGCGCATGAGCGTGCCATCCACCAATCGCCCCAAGGCATGAGTGCGGCCGAGGTGCGCAAGCCCTATGTCGAGATCAGCACGCAACTGGGCGAGCTGGTCAAGCATGTGAGCGATGCCAGCGGCCTGGCCCTGGACCCGGAAGGCGACACCTACTATCTGATGCTGATGTCAGCCGTCAGCCTGCCCCAGCTGATGGAAAACATGGGGCTGACCCGCGGCGCCCTGGTCAGCCATGTGAAGGAACCCAAAAGCAGCACCCTGGCCGACGCAGCGGCCCGCGTGGCGCTGGACAAAGAGTTCTTGCGCAATATCGCGGAAGACCTGGCTCATGCCCTGGAGTTCAACCCCGAGCTCAAGCGCAGCAAGCTGGATGCCCATATGGGGAGCGCCGTGGCCTTTGTCGAACGCAGCGAGGCCATGCTGCGGCAAGACGACGTCAGCGGCGTCAAGACGGCCGAGATCGTTCAGCAAGCCAGCACCAGCTTGAGCGATCTGGCCCAGATGCAGCGCGCCGTGGCCGCGCAGCTGGACCAACTGCTGAAAGCGCGCCAGGACCGCCTGGTGCAGCGCACGGTCTTGGGTACCAGCGTCACCTTGATCCTGCTGGCCGCGGGCCTCTACTTCTTCTACTGCTTTTACCGGGTGATGAACTCGGGCATCCGCACCCTGATGCAGCGCATGCACGCCATGGCCGGCGGCGACCTGACCGACACCCTCACCCCCAAGGGCAAGGACGAAACCGCGATGCTGATGGGCGCCCTGGCCGAGATGCAGCTGGCCCTGCGCAGCACCGTGCGCGAGGTGCGCGAGGCGGCCGATGTGATCAAGCTCTCGGCCGAGGAAGTGGCCACCGGCAGCATGGACCTGTCACAGCGCACCGAGCAGGCGGCCGCCAATCTGGAGGAAACCGCCTCGGCCATGGAGCAGATCAGCTCCACCGTGACGCAGACCACCGAAGGCTCCTCGCAAGCCGCCGGCGTGGCCAGCCAGAACGTCAAACTGGCCGATCAGGGCGGGCAGGTGATCGAGCAGGTGGTCAACACCATGTCCGAGATCCAGGACTCCAGCCGCCGCATCGGCGAGATCATCGGCGTGATCGACAGCATCGCCTTCCAGACCAACATCCTCGCGCTGAACGCCGCCGTGGAAGCCGCCCGGGCCGGCGAACAAGGCCGCGGCTTTGCCGTGGTGGCCAGCGAGGTGCGGGCCCTGGCCCAGCGCAGTGCCGAGGCCGCGCGCGAAATCAAGCAGCTGATCGTGGCCAGCGGTGAGCGGGTAGAGTTGGGCAACCGCATCGTCAGCGAGGCCGGCACCACCATGCGCGCCATCGTCGAAAGCACCAGCAAGGTGGGCAGCCTGCTGCAAGGCATCTCCAGCGGTGCGCGTGAACAGGCCCTGGGCATCGAGCAGGTCGGCAAGGCCATCCACGAACTGGACCAGATGACGCAGCAGAACGCCGCCCTGGTCGAGGAAACTGCCGCCGCCTCCAGCGGCATGCGCCAGCAGGCCGAGCAACTGGCCCGCGCGGTGGACGCCTTCAAGCTGCCCTGAACCTGCGACCGCACGACCGCACGACCGCACGACCGCGCTATCGCTCTACCGCGAAGCCGCGGCCGCCGGCCCTGGCTGTGGCGATGGCGGCGGCGCCCGCCGCGCCGCGTGCATCAGCCGGATCACCTGCACCAGATCGCGCGGCGTGAAGCGGCTGCCGGCCTCGGTGTCCACCCGGTGCACCATGACCAGGCGCTGCAGCGGATAGACGCCCAGCATGTGCACATCGACGCCGGTGTGGAAGAAGGCCGGCGGGTCCTCGGGCCGGGCCGGCAACAGCACATCCCAGAGCCGGCCGTAGGCCAGGCCCCATTGCGGCTGCACCACCGACACGGGCTGGGTGCTTTGCTCGATCCAGTCGCGTGGCAACAGCTGGTGGCCGCGCCAGCGGCCGCCTTGCAGATAGAGCTGGCCGTAGAGGGCCAGGTCATGCGCACTGAGCCGGAAGTGCTGGGCGGGGAAGCGCGAGCGCGAGGGCTCCTGCTGCACAAAGCCATCCAGCCTGGCCAGCCAGGCCGCATCGGGCTCCGGATCGCCCTCGCTCCAGCGGCCGATGCGGGCCTGCCAGTCCAGCATGCCAAGCGTCTTGGCAATGTCCCGATCGAAAACCTCGAACACCGGCCCGCAGGCACGCTCCAGCACGGCGGCCGCGGCGTTGAAATCCCAGTTGTTGTAGTGCCAGTGCGTGCCCGGCGCATGGCTGCCGCGCGGCGGCTTGGCGGCCTGCATGGCGGCGCTCTCGGCTGCGGCCGGGTGGTAGATGCCCGAGCGCGACTGCAGCAGCTGCAGCACGGTGGCGCGGCGCTCCTCGGCCGTGAGCGCGGGCGCGTTGTCGTCGATGCCCAGCTCGGCCAGCGTGGTCTCCAGCCGCAGCCGGCCTCGCGCCACGCATTGCCCAACCAGGGCGTTCAACACCGCCTTGCGCATGGAATGCAGCAGCAAGGGCTTGCGCACATCGCCCCACTCGAAGAACACCCGTCCCTCGTGCAGCAAAAGCATCGATTGCGAGCCGGCCTGGGCCAGAAAAGCCGCCAGCGCCTGCAGGCGCTCGGCGTCGTAGCCCGCTTCGGCAGGGCTGATGCGCTCGAAGCGATCGGGGGCTGCGGCGGCTTGCACCGCCTGTGTTTCCTGCACGAGCAGCAGCAGCAGCAGCAAGCCAAACGCCAGGATTCCACGGCGCAGGGCGGAAGCAAGCGAGGGCATGTCCAGGCGGCAGCACATGGCCGCAGTCTCGCACGGGCCGATCGCTCAGAACAGGCTTTGCTGGGCCTGCTCGGCGGCCGAAGGCGCTTCACGCCGGGCCGAGGCCCTGCTGGGCCGCGCTGTCGACGGCAGGCCGCTCTTGCGCGAACCATGCTTGTCCTGGATGCGCTCGGCCTCGGCCTGCGCCTCGGGGCTGCGGCGCTGGCCGTAGAGCGCCTCCTTGGCGCGGGCCAGAGCGGCGCGCTCGTCGACGATGGGCGCGGGGTAGGCCGCCGTGCCCAGCTCGGGCAGCCAGCGGCGCTGGTACTCGCCCAGCGGGTCGTGCTCGCGCGCCTGCTTGGCGGGCGAGTAGATGCGCAAGGTGTTGATGCCGGTGGTGCCCGATTGCATCTGCATCTGGCTCCAGTGGATGCCGGGCTCGAAGTCCAGAAACTGCCGGGCCAGGAAGAGGCCCGGCTCGCGCCAGTGCAGCCACAGGTGATAGGCGGCAAAGCTGACCAGCATGGCCCGCATGCGAAAGTTCAGCCAGCCGGTGGCACGCAGCTGGCGCATGCATGCGTCCACCATGGGATAACCCGTCCGCCCCTCGCACCAGGCCTGGAAGCGCTCGCGGTCGGCGCCCTCCAGCAGCGCGCTTTCGCCGGGGCGCAAGCCATCGACAGCGCGGGCCAAGTTGCGCCACTCCAGGGCCGGCTCGTCCTCCAGCTTTTGCATGAAATGGCAGTGCCAGCGCAGCCGGCTGGAAAAGCCGCGCAGGCCGTAGGCCAGGCTGCGGTCCTCCGTGCTGGCGATGCGGCGCTCGGTGGCCTGGTGCAGCAGGCGCATGGAGATGGTGCCGAAGGCGAGGTGGGCGCTGAGCCGGCTGCAGCCCTCGGCGGCGGTGAGCGGGCTGGACAGGGCGCTGCGGTAGTCGCGCCCGCGGCCTTCGAGAAAGCTGCCCAAGGTCTGCCAGGCGGCACGCTCGCCGGCCGGCGTGGCCGGCACGGTGCTGGGCGCGAAGCCCAGGTCCTGCAGCCCGGGCAGCGGCACGGGCCGCGGATCCAGCCAGGGCTTGAAGCCAAGGGGCCGCGGCAGCGGCGCCGCATCCATGCGCTGGGCCCAGAGCGCGGCCCAGCCGCTGCGCGACTTCAGGCGCCGCACCACCCCGGTCTGCGGCCACTCCTGCCAGGCCACGCCGCAGGCGCGGCACCAGCGGGAGACCTCGATGTCACGAACATAACTCCAGCCTGTGCCGGTTTCCTCGTGGCTGAGCAGATGGCTGAACCCCAGCTCCTGGCGCAGCTGTTCCAGCACCGCCACGGCTGAGCCCACGCGCACGATCAGGGGCAGGCCGATGCGGGCCAGGTCTTGCTGCAGCGCCTCGGCACAGGCCAACAGGAACTCGACATGCCGGGCCTCGCACTCGGGGCTCTGCAGCCACTCGGGCTCGATCAGCAGCAGGGCCGCCGCGCGCTCGAACTGCGTAGATTCCACCAGCGGCGCATGGTCGAGCAAACGCAAGTCGCGCTTGAACCAGACCAGGGCGGTAGGGGTGAAAGGGTGGGAGGATGCGGTCAGGGGCCTCATGCGGGGCTGGGGGGCGGCCTTCGTGCCACCCCCACAGCGGCCCGCAGACTAGCGCGAAAGCCAAGGCCTCGGGGCCAGCGGGGCTTCCGCGGCGCCTGCCATCAAGGCACAGGGTAGACGTAGCTGGCGCCCACACCCAGGGGGAAGCCCAGGGCCCAGAAACCCAGCAGGAAGGCCGTCCAGCCGACCAGCAGGGCCAGCGAATAGGGCAGCATCAGCGCGATCAGCGTGCCAATGCCGGCGCCTTTTACATACTTCTGGCAGAACACCACGATCAAGGGGAAGTAAGGCATCAAGGGCGTGATGATGTTGGTGGAACTGTCACCGACGCGGTAGGCCGCTTGGGTCAGATCGGGCGAGATGCCCAGCTGCATCAGCATCGGCACCATGATGGCGCCGATCAGCGCCCACTTGGCCGAGGCGGAGCCGATCAGCAGATTGACCACGCTGGTCAACAGCACCATGCCGATCAAGGTGATGCCCGTCGGGAAGGCCATGTCCTTGAGCCAGCTGGCGCCCTTGATGGCCAGCAAGGCCCCTAGGTTCGACTGGCCAAAGGCGTAGATGAACTGCGCGCAGAAGAAGGCCATGACGATGTAGTAGCCCATGCCGCTCATGGCCTTGCTCATGCCCTTGACGATGTCAGCATGGCTCTGGATGCTGCCCGAGGCATAGCCGTAGACCACGCCCGGGATCAGGAAGAACACAAAGATCAGCGCGACGATGGATTTCATCAACGGGGCCGCGGCCGCCGCCAGCTCGCCTGCCGGGCTGCGCCAGGCCGAATCCGCCGGCAGCACCGCCGCCACGAACAGGCCCGCGGCCACCAGCGTGGCCAGGCCGGCCATCAGCAGGCCGCGTTTTTCCTTGGCGCTCAGGGGCTCGATCTTGGGCAGCTCGGCCGGGTCACCATCCACCGCCGTGCTCTTGCGCAGGCGCGGTTCGATCAGCAGATCGGTCACCGCCCAGCCCAGCAGCACGATCATCAGGGCCGAAGCGGAGGTGAAGTAGAAGTTGTTGAGCGGGTTGATGACGATGGCCGCCGCGGCCGGGTCGGCCGACAGGCGGGCCGCCACCTGGGTCAGGCCGGCGAGCAAGGGGTCCAGGCTGGACGGGATGAAGAAGGTGGCCGAGAAACCGCCCGACACCCCGGCAAAGGCCGCCGAAATACCGGCCAAGGGGTGGCGACCGGCGGCATAGAACATCACCGCGCCGAGCGGGATGACCAGCACATAACCCGCATCCACCGCGACATGGCTGAGGATGCCCACCGCGATCAGCACCGGCGTCAGCAAGGCGCGTGCAGTGACGGCCAGGATGGCCCGCAGGCCGGCGTTGATGAAGCCGGTGTGCTCCGCCACACCCAGGCCCAGCATGGCCACCAGCACCACACCCAGCGGCGCGAAGCCGGTGAAGTTGGTGACCAAGCCCGAAGCAAAGGCGGCCAGGGCCGCACCCGAGAGCAGGTTCTTGATAGCGATGGGCTGCTGGCTGCGCGGGTCGATGTCGGTGAACTGCATGCTCGACATCCACCAGGACAGCAGCCAGACCAGCACCATCAGCAAGGCAAACAGAATGGCCGGATCGGGCAGTTTGTTGCCCAGGCGCTCGACGGCGTTGAGCGCGCGTGCCAGCGGCGACAAGGGAGGGTTGGCCGCAGTCGCGGGCGCTGCGGGCGGAGTGGGTGAGGTCATGATGTGGAGGGCTCAAAGCCCTTGAGGTTCAAGAAATTCAGCAGCTCGCCCTGCGGGCCTGTCTGACCGAGCACGCTCTGGCAGCCAGCCATCAGCCCAAAGCATCGGCCCACAGGGTGGCCAGCTTTTTCCAGCCGCGCGCATTGGGGTGGATTTCATTCTTCCAGTCGCCGCTGCTGCCGGTGCTGCCTTCCGCGGCGGGAGTCAGGATGCCGGTGGTGGGCACGGCCGTCACGCCGCCATGCGCCGAGGCCCAGCCCTGCACCACCGCCTGGATGTCCTTGAACAAGCCTCGGGTCAGCGCCGGCCAGAGCACTGGGTCGATGTGGTTCTTGACATAGGCCTGGTAAAGCCATGGCCCGATCACGCCCTCCAGCGCGGGCGCATTGCGCGCGGTGGGGGTGTCGTAGCCGTTCAGGAACATCGGCGTGTCGGCATTGAGCGGGCTGTCGCGCAAGGCCTGCACCATGGCGCTGAAATTGACGTCCAGGTAATGCCGCAGCAGGCTCAAGGCCTCGGGCCGAACGCAGGCATAGCCATCGCTCGGCAAGGGCTGGCCGGCCATCTCGCGCAGCAAGCCTTGGCCCGGCTTGGGGTCGCGTGCGGCGTCGATGAAATCATTGCCCCCGGCGCTGAAGAGCACGCCGTCAAAGCGCTGCTGGCGCAACCACCAGACGTAATCGCCTTGCATGGTCTGCTCGATGCGCTGCAGGGTCTGGCCCGAAGTGGAGATGTTGATGATCAGGCAGCTCTGATCGCGCCGATTGAACTCCTGCACCAGGTAGTAGGGCAGCGAGCCCTGGGCCAAGGCGCTGGCGTCCATCCAGGAATCGCCCTCGGCCAGGTAGGTGCGCTGGAAGGGGCCTTTGCGATCGACGCGCTCAGGGTGGGCCAGGTACTGCGCGCCGCTGATGAGAACGGAACTCATGGATACGCCTCCTCGTCGGGCCGCAGGGGCCCGGTTTGTTCGGAGCGCACAGCCTCCAGCAAGCGCCATGGCAGCGCCAGACGGGCTTTCCCGAGGTCAGCTCAGCAGCGTCCTCAGCCGCCACTGAGCGCCAGCACCACGGCCACGAGATCTTCGGCCGCGAGAGCGTGCTGCAGATCGCGCACGCCCAGGCCATTGACGAAGATGCGTAGATTGGCGCGCAGCAGCCCCTGCTCATCCACCACCCGAAAGCGCAGGCCCGGATGGCGCCGGTCGAGCGCATCGAAGAGCGAGTCCAGCGTGCACACGCCCTGCGCGTTCAGCGCCTCGGCATGCGGCAGCTCGAACTGCAGCTGCGGCGCATAACTGCGCAGGGCGCCGGGCAGCATGAGCTTCATGCCGGATCGTCCAGCTCGGCCACCTCGACGGCGTAGATCTCGGGCAGATGGCGGGCGATGTTCTGCCACTTCGCGCCCTCATCGCGGCCGATCCAGAGCTCGCCGCTGGTGGTGCCCAGGTAGAGCGCCGGTTTCGCCTGCGCATCCACCGTCATGGCCTGGCGCTTGATGGTCCACCAGGCCTGGCTCTCGGGGAGGCCCTCATCCAGGCGCTGCCAGGTCTTGCCGGCGTTGCGAGTGATGTAGGCGGCGGGCTGGCCGCCCGGGGCGGTGCGCGGCCAGACGTCTTGCCCGTCCATGGGGAAGACCCAGGCCGTGTCCGGGTCGCGCGGATGCACCACCATGGGAAAGCCGATGTCACCCACGCGCTTGGGCATCTTGCGGCCGATGCGCTGCCAGACAGCGTCCTCGGCCCGGCCTGTGCGGTCCAGGCGGTAGATGCCGCAGTGGTTCTGCTGGTAGAGCCGATCCGGCTGCGTGGGGCAGATGCGCAGGCAATGCGGGTCGTGGAAGGTGATGGTGTTGGGGTCGAAGCCGCCCACCACCTCCATGCCCTGGATCAGAGGGCTCCAGCTGGCGCCCCCGTCGCGCGATTCATGCACGCCGCCGCCCGACATGCCGAAGTAGAGATGCTGGGGGTCACGCGGGTCGACGATCACCGAATGCAGCTTGGGGCCGTCCGGCGTGCCGTCCTGGGCCGAGCCCATCCATTCACGGAACTGCGCGCTGTCGTTGACTGCAGGCAGGGGCTGCCAGCGCTCTCCACCATCGTCCGAGCGGAACAGGCCTTGCGGCGAGGTGCCCACATACCAGCGGCCTGGCTCGCTGGCATGGCCCGGCGTGAGCCAGAAGCTGTGGTCCACCGAGCGGGCGGGCAGCGTGCTGCCGGCCTGCGGCGCGGCAAAGGCGGGCGGCTGGGCCGCTTCCTTCCAGCTGCGCCCCAGATTGCTGGAGCGAAAAATCGTCGGGCCCAGATGCCCGGTCTTGGCCGCGGCCAGCAGGGTGCGGCCATCGCGCGGGTCCAGCACCAGATGGCTGATGGTGTGGCCCAGGAAATGCGGGCCGTCCACCGTCCAGCTGCGGCGCTTGGCATCGCTGTGGAACAGCCAGGCACCCTTGCGCGTGGCCACCAGCACAACGATGCGGCGCGCGGGGCGACTGGACGCCGACCGACTGGGGGCCGACCGGGCAGAGGCCGGGCGGGATGCGGGGGCGCGGACGGTGCGACTGGGGCTCATGGCGGGGGCTCCTTGACTCTGGGTGACTTTGCGATGAATGGGGCGCTGCGGGCCAAGGACCTAGCGGCCACGCAGCGTTCAGAATGAACAAAAAGCACGACGAACGCGGGCGCACCGCTTCGACACGCCCCAGCAAAAAAATGAACGGGAACGCCGCGCGGGCAACCGCCCCGCACGGCCATCACCCCATTCTGTGCGCCGCCCACCGGCACCGTCATGCGCGTTTGTGCCAGGGCAGCGCCGGGCCGAAGCACGGAGACTCAGGCCAGCCGGCGCAGAGCTGATGAGAAGCGATGCGATGTAGCGGCAGCGCCTTGTCGCTTTGCGGCGCGCCGCGGGGGGGGGGGGGGGGGGGGGGGGGGCGGGGGGT
>NKIM01000024.1:35724-63287 GCA_002255955.1 Burkholderiales bacterium PBB2
CAGCCCCTCACCTGTTCACCCCATCACCCACGGAGCCCCCCCCCATGAGCCCGCACCTCAAGCAGATCTTCATCAGCCTGCCGGTCCAGAATCTGCCCGCCTCGATCGCCTTCTACCAAGCCCTGGGCTTCGAGCTGAACCCGCAGTTCAGCGATGCCGAAGGCGCTTGCATGGTCTGGAGCGAAACCATCCACACCATGCTGCTCAGCCACAGCAAATGGCGCAGCTTCACCGAGCTGCCCCTGCCGCCCGCCGGCACCGCCGGCCACATGCTCAACCTCTCGCTGCCCAGCCGCGAGGCGGTGGACGCCATGAACGAAGTGGCCCGCAGCCAAGGCGGCCGCGCCGATGTCAACCCCGTGCAGGATCTGGGCTTCATGTACGCCCGCGACCTGGCGGATCCGGACGGGCATTTGTGGGGGGTGTTTTGGATGAATGCGGAAGGGGCGCCAGCAGCTGAGGACTGAAGCAGCGGCCGAGTCGGTTTGCCCCAGAAAACGAAGCCGGGGCGAAACCTCCGCCCCACACGAAAAGGATCAGCCTGTTGAAACACCAAGGCAAGGCAGGGCAGGGCCGCGCACAGCTGAGCCGATCCCATCATCACGCGCCGCAGGACATGGTGAGCAGGATGCTTCGCCCATCAGTTCAAGCAGAGGCTGGCGCGAGCCGGCGACCGGTCAGCGACGGCATTGGATGGGATCGATCGCCGCTCTCGAAAACCTTGAAGCGCTGCATTTCAGCCCTGCGGGGCGCAGCGGCAGCCTTCGACTTGCGCAACTCGACAGCCTGCGGCGGTGATTCACACGTCGCAGGTGTTTGCGGCATCGTCACTGCGTGCCGCGCGTCATCCCCAGTCACTTGAACAGGCTGAACATGAGCCATGTGCAGGCCGAGCACAAGAAGAGGAAGAAGCCGAGCTTGAAGGACATATACATGTCCTTGTTGAACTCCGCACGTAGGAAGGACAGCCAGTTGGGCTGAAACCAGAACCGGAGCGCATCAAGAAACTCTTGGCGCGAGCCAAAGATGGCTTTCCAAAACACGTAGTACATCGGCGCGCAAAGCAGCAGCGCGATAAGTCCTGGCTTGATGACTGCCTCCCTCAGAAACTCAGTGGCCGCAAAGCGTACACCACGGATGTCGCCGTGCCTTCGGGCTGGACCCATCACGCACAGTTCCACGGGCAGGCCCGCGCCGGCCGCCAAGTTCACACGCGAGTCGAGCGCAGACCGGTCGACCTTGCCGCAAAGCAGGGCAGGCCGTCCTCGTTTCGTTCTTGCGCTGAGGCTGAGCCAGGACCTGCATCGCATCTGGCACGCCCCCCGTTTCATCACGTTCCGAGTTTGAGACACACGGAACCTCAACGCGTCTCGCATCCTTGCTTTGTAGCAAGTTGAATCTGCCGTTCACCGCCATGGCCGGCATGGCGGATCCCTACGGAGGAAAAGACAAGGGGTCAAGCCGCAAGACCTGACCCCTTGTCACTGAGCCCCTGTCACTGAGCCCGTTGCTTCTTGCGACGGGCCAGATCAAGACTTCAAACCGCGCCGCGATGACGGCCCGGCAGGCGAAGGCGGGCCACCACGCCGAGCAGGCCGGCCAGCATCAGCGCCCAGCTTTGGGGCTCGGGCACAGCGCTGACTTCAAAGGCCATGAACTGGGTGCTTTGGTTGGCGGCAAAGTTGTTGTCCACGGCCAGCACCAGGGTACGGTTGCCGTTGTCCAGGGTCTTGCCCCAGCTGATGGCCTCGACGTTGTCGAGGGTGATGCCCTGGTACTGAATCGCCATTTCCAAAAGCACTTCGCGGCTCATGGGCGTGACGCCATTGGCGCCATTCAAGCTGGCGATGCCGCTCACATCGGTGGCGCCGGTGGTGTCGGTCAGCACCAGGCGGATGGTGTTGCCCACGCCCGAGGCGAAGGCGCGTTCCACGGCCAGGAAGCGGGTGTCGGACAGGGCCAGCAACTCGGGCAGGCCGTTGTCGGGGCCGAAGGGCGCGCCGGGCGCGGCATCCACGGGGATGGGGGGCAGTTGGTAGGCGTATTGCGCGCCAGACTGACCGGTCACCGGGTTCAGCGCGGTGACGCGCACCGTGCTGCCCTTGCTCAGCGAAGTGAGGTTGCCATCCTGAATCAGTGCGTCTTCATTGGCCGTCCACACCGTGCCATTGGGGGCCACGGTGAGGGCCTCGAACAACTTGTTGTTGCGGCCGCCGGTGGTGGCGTTGTCCACGTAGTTGAACATGGCGGGCGTGTTGAACTCACGCACAAAGCTGCCGTCGGTCCTCATCTCGCGCACAAAGGGCTGGTAGCGCAGCTGCGGGTTGGCGTTCCAATTGCCTTCGCTGGACCAGTACAGATTGCCGTTGGGAGCCACACGGATGCTCTCGGGGTCCACCGTGCGGGCGTTGGACGGGAAGGCGCTGCCATCGGGGCGCTTCATCGTGGTCTGGCTGTTGATGCTCACGGCCTTGAAGCCCGTGGCGTCGTAGTCCAGGTTCAGGCTGTAGAAGCGCGGCGTGCCGCGCTCGCCGCCGCGGTCGTCCGAGATGGCGACGTAGCTGCCATCGGCGGCACGGTCCAGACCAGAGATGCCGCCGAACTCTACGCCCTGAAACAGGGTGCCCGTGGGCACGGCGGTGCTGCCGATCAGACGCAGCTGGAAGTCGGCCGCCTGGCAGCTGAACACGCTGCAAGCCAAGGCCAAGGGGAAGAGTGCGCGGTACTTCATGACGAGGAGGCTTTCTGTGTGTGGGGATGGAGGGTTGCCGCTCAGGCTATCGGCCGCCGATGAAGGTTTGGCCACGCCCCATGGGTCGAACAGATCAGGGCGGGTCAAGAGTCGGGGCTTGCGGGCGGGCACCGAGCTGCCTTCCGCTTCATCCCCCCTTTTCTGCAGTCTGTCGCGCCCGGCTTGGGCGGCCCCGGTCGGCTTGTTATGGTGTGCTACATCAGTAACACACCGGCTTCGGCCTCGACCGTTATGCAAACCTGGAACGACTCTGCCCCCATCTATCAGCAGCTGGCCGATCGCCTGGCCGTGCAGTTGCTGGATGGCTCGCCGCCTGAGGGCGAGGCCCTGCCTTCGGTGCGCCATCTGGCGAGCCAGTACCTGATCAACCCGCTGACGGTGACCCGGGCCTTGCAGGCCCTGGTGGACAACGAGCTGATCGAGAGCCGCCGTGGCCTGGGCATGTATGTGCGCAGCGGCGCCCGCGAGCGCTTGCTGAAAGCCAAGCGCGAGCAGTTCCTGCACACCGAGTGGCCTCAGCTGCGCGACAAGCTGCGCCGCCTGGGCCTGAGCGCCCAAGACCTGAACTGGGAGGCCACATGAGCACCGCTGCCGCCACAATCGCCCACCCCGCACCATCCACCCTTGCACCCTCCGCCACCATGAGCCACTTGATCGAAGCCCGCGACTTCAGCCTTCGCTACGGCCGCAAGACTGCCGTCGACAACATCAGCTTCAACATCCCCAAGGGCCGGGTGGTGGGCCTGCTGGGCCACAACGGCGCCGGCAAGACCTCGCTGATGAAGGCCATGGTGGGCCTGATCGGCGGCACAGGTGAGCTGAAGGTGCTGGGCCTGGACCCGCGCAATCAGCGTGGCGAGCTGCTGGAATCGCTGTCCTACATCCCCGATGTGGCGGTGCTGCCGCGCTGGGCGCGCGTGCATGAGCTGATCACGCTGATGAGCGGCCTGCAGCCCAAGTTCTCGGCCGAGCGCGCCCGCGCCCTGCTCAAGCGCACCAGCGTGGGCACGCAGGACAAGGTCAAAAGCCTCTCGAAAGGCATGGTGACCCAGCTGCACCTGGCCTTGATTGCCGCCATCGACACCAAGCTGATGATCCTGGACGAACCGACGCTCGGCCTGGACGTGATGTCACGCAAGAGCTTTTACGAGATGCTGATCGACGAGTGGTGTGACGGCGAACGCAGCGTGATCATCTCGACCCACCAGGTCGAGGAGATCGAGACCCTGCTTAGCGACGTGATGATGCTGGACGAGGGCAAGCTGGTGCTCAACATCAGCCTGGAGGCCATGGACTCGCGCTTTGTCGCCCTGTCCCACGACGCCTCGGCCGCGGACGCGGTGGCCTCGGCCCACCCGCTGCTGCGCTACCGCCAGCAAGGCCGCCCGGCCGCGCTGTTTGATGGCGAGCCGCCCGAGCATCTGCAGGCCCTGGGCCAACGCTTCCGACCCAGCCTGGTCGATCTGTTCATGGCCCTGACGCGCAAGCCCGAGCTGCGCGGCCGTCAAGACTGAACGCTGCATGCCCGCCAAGCCCAGGAGAACACACACCATGTCCACCCCACATTTCCAAACCCGCTTCAAGACCCTGCTGCAACGCGAATGGATGCAGCACCACAAGGGCTGGCTGCTCGCCATGCTGGCCCTGCCCGTGATTGCCTTGCTGGCCCTGCCCTTCGGTGGCGTGCAGATCGGCGAGGCCAAAGATCTGCCGCCGACAGAGAGCGTCGGCGCCATCATGGCGGCGACCATGCTGGCGGTCTGGGGCATCACCGTGCTGATGACCAGCTTCTCGCTGCCCGGCCTGGCGCGGCGCGACCATCAAGACCGCTCGATCGAGTTCTGGCTGTCGCTGCCAGCCAGCCACAGTGAAAGCCTGATCGCCACCTTGTTCATGCACACCATTTTTGTGCTGGTGCTGGCCCTGGGCGTGGGCCTGATCAGCGGTGTGGTGATGGCCCTGGCAATCACGCTCAAGCTTGGTGGATTTGCCGTCTGGACCCAGGTGTCCTGGTACCAGCTGGTGCTGCCGGCCCTGGCCGTGATGGGCCGCCTGGCCTTGGGCTCGGTGCTGTTCACGCTCTGGATCGCGCCGTTGTTCATGGTCTTCATGGTGGCGGCCGCCTGGCTCAAGCGCTGGGGCGTGCCGGCGGTCATCACGGCGGTGGTGGCCACGGGCGTGACCCTGCACAAGGTCTACCAGAACCCCATCGTCTGGAATCTGCTGGCCGAGCAGCTCAAGGGCGCCGGCTCGGCCTTCTTCGACGCCATGCACATGATCGGTGAGGGCGAGCCCTCGGTGCGCCTGGAAGTGCGCGGCGTCAGCGATGTGCTGAGCTGGGCAGGCCACGATGCCGCCGCAGCGCTGGCACAAACCGCCTCGCCCCATTTCGTCGGTGGCCTCGTGGTGACGGCGATTTGCTTCGGCCTGCTGATCCTGCATCGCCGCAACTCGCACTGAATCAATCTCAAGCGCACAAGCGGGCCTCGCCCGAAAAGTACAAAGCCCGCCGATCGGCGGGCTTTTTCATGGGCGGAGCGAAGGCTCAGGCGGCCGCAGAGGCGCCCAGCGCGCCCTCGTCCTTGAGCCCGCCGCTCAACACCGCCGCCGCCATTTCCTTGCGGTAGCGGTTCAGCTCCTGCACGCTGGCGAAGCTGCGCTCCATCAGCAGGCTCATGTTGTGCAGGATGCGGTCCACGACCTTGTTCTCCCAGACCGAGTCAAACTGGATCTGCTTGTCCAGCCAGTGCTCCAGCCACTCGGGGTCGGGCAGGCGGCTCTGGATGGTGTCGCGCGGGAACAGGTGCACGTTCACATGGAGGTTGGTCGGGTGCAGGGCCTGGGCCGTGCGGCGCGCGCTGGCCATCAGCACGCCCACCTTGGCAAAGGCAGCCCGCGCCTCGTCGCCAAACTTGAGCATGGCCCGCTTCATGTAGCGCAGGTAGGCGCCGCCGTGGCGGGCTTCGTCGCGCGCCAAGGTTTCGTAGATGGCGCGGATCACCGGCTCGGTGTGCCACTCGGCCGCGCGGCGGTACCAGTGGTTGAGGCGGATCTCGCCGCAGAAATGCAGCATCAGGGTTTCCAGCGGCGGCGCCGGGTCGAACTCGAAGCGCACCTCGTGCAGCTCCGCCTCGGTGGGCACCATGTCCGGGCGGAACCGGCGCAGATACTCCATCAGCACCAGCGAGTGTTTCTGCTCCTCGAAGAACCAGACGCTCATGAAGGCCGAGAAATCGCTGTCGTCCTTGTTGTCACGCAGGAACATCTCGGTGGCCGGCAGCGCCGCCCACTCGGTGATGGCATTCATCTTGATGGTGCGGGCTTGGTCATCGCTGAGCAGGCTGGCGTCGAAGGCATCCCAGGGGATGTCCTTGTCCATATTCCAGCGCACCGCCTCCAGCTGCTTGAAAAGTTCGGGGTACAGCATCGTCAATCCTCGTCGGTTTCTTTGTGGGTGCGCGGGCGGGCCCATACAGTCGCCAGCCAGCACAGGGTCTCGGGGTGTCGTTCGATGTGAAGCTTGAGTATGACAAGCCATGATCCACTCGGCAGGGATGCCCCGCACAGACCCCCGGTCTTCACGGTCTTGTCGCAGGAAATCAGGACGCTGTCTGTCCGCCGCGCCACTCGGAAACAACAGACGCCACCTGATCCAGCTCGGTCAGGTGCAGCAAGCCCGGCAGGCTGGAGCGCCGCTGCAAGGCCGCCGCACGGCCGCCGGCCCACAGCGCCACGCCCGCGGGCAGCTCCGCGCGCAGGTCGCGCAGCTGGCGCTGCACCTGGGCGGCGCTCAGCAAGCCGCTGAAGCTCAGGGCCACCACGTCCGACTCGTGCGCGGCGGCAGCCTTGACCAGCTCGGCCGCCGGCGTCTGCACGCCCAGCGACAGGCATTGGCAGCCCTCCAGCGCCAGCAGCGCCTCCACCATCAGCAAGCCCAGGCCATGAGGTTCGCCGGGCAGGGTGCTGAGCAGCACCCGCGGCCGCTCGCTCAGCGCAAACGGCGGGATCGCCTGGATCGCCTGGCGCAGCACCTGCTTGAGCGACTCGGTGTAGCTGTGCTCCTCGAACACCTCCAACTCACCGCGCATCCAGGCCTCGCCCACGCGCAGGGTCAGCGGCGCCGCCACTTCTCGCACGAAAGCGCCCAGGCCGAGGCGCAGCAGGGTCTGGGCCAGCTGGCGGCGCAGATCCAGCACCTCATGCCGGCGCAGCTGCTGCAGCAACTCGTCCAAATCCACGCCCAGAGCGGCCGCGCCACCGCCTTCCGAACGGGTGTCGTGGCTCAGGCGCAGCAGCTCTTGCAGGCTGTCATCGCTGGCGCCGACCACGCGGCCGGGTCGGTGGCCCGCATCCAGCAATCGCTTGAGCAAGCGCAGACGCTGCACTTGTTCCGGCGGATAGACCCGCTCGCCCACGGCATCGCGCAGCGGCGCGGGGAAGCCGTAGCGCCGCTCCCAGATGCGCAAGGTGTCCTTGGAGATGCCGGTGTCGCGTTCGACCGCGGCAATGCCCGGCAGGCCCACAGCCGGCTCGCCGGGCAAGGCGGCCTCGGCCATGCTCGGCGGCAGGCCGCCCGCAGCCCCCAGAACTTCAGCCATGAGGCTTCTCCTGGTTCATCCGCATGCGTGTTTTTTTGTATTGGACAAACATAGGACAAATATCTTGAGATGCCCTAATATAGATAAAGAACGAAGTTTTGACTAGGACAAACTATGGACACCACCTCCTGCTCGCACAGCGCCACTCGCCTCCCGGCCCCGGCCCTTCACACGACTGCGCTGAGCTGTGCCGCACTGGCCACCGCCCTGGCATTGGCGGCCTGGGTGTCCCCCGTCCGTGCAGCGCCGGCGGCAAGCACCACTGTGGCTGCCCCGGCGGCCTCGGCCAGCGCCAGCTGCCCCGATCTGCTGCAGCGCGAGTTCCCTCGCCTGCAGGACGAAAAGCCGCAGGCCCTGTGCCAATACGCCGGCAAGGTGGTGCTGGTGGTGAACACGGCCAGCTTCTGCGGCTTCACTTCGCAGTACAAATCACTGGAAACCCTGTCCAGCCGCTACGCACCGCGCGGCCTGGTGGTGCTGGGCTTCCCCTCGAATGACTTCGGCGGCCAGGAGCCGGGCAGCAACAAGGAAATCGCCGAGTTCTGCGAGAACACCTTCAATGTGAAGTTCCCGATGTTTGCCAAATCGGTGGTCAAGGCCGGACAGAGCGGGCTGAACCCGCTGTACGCCGAACTGGGCAAGCGCACCGGCCAGACGCCGAAGTGGAATTTCCACAAATACCTGGTCTCGCGGGATGGCAGCGAGATCAAGAGCTTCGGCTCCATGACCGACCCGCTGGGTCAGACCTTCACCCAGGAACTTGAGCGCCTGCTCGCCAAACCCTGACGCCCGTCTGACCGTTTGTTTTTTCGCCGCACCGCCATGCCCCACTCTGTCGCCTTCAAGCCATCGCATGTCCCTTTTTCGGGCGACAGCGACGCAGGTTTTTTTACCCAAACTACAGGCCTGCTGAGTCGTTTGTCCCAGGGCGGGCTGGGCCTTTGTAAAGCTTTGCAAACCAGCGCCGCGGCTTCCGCGCAAACGAATACTTCGGTACGATGCAACCGATTCCAGTCGCAAGATCTCCCCTGTGTAGGGGCTGAAATCTCGGAGCCGTTTTCCTCCTCCTCCCTCCCTCCCTCGTTGGCTTCGAGGCGTCTTGCGACTTCTTTTATTCCCAGGGCTTCCAGCCGCGCTGGAAGCCCTTCTCTTTTGCGCCAAGCTACGGGCGCCGCCGACAGTCACGCCGCTGACCTGCTGCCTTGGCTGCGCCAACTCGGTGCACCGCGATTCCCCGAAGCCCTGCCCCCGAACGCGCGCCGCGTCGCCGTGGTCGGCTCCGGCATTGCCGGGCTATCGGCCGCCTGGGCCTTGAGCTCGCAAGCCCGCGTCACCCTGTTCGAGGCCAATGATTACTTCGGCGGCCACACCCACACCGTCGATGTCGAGCTGCAAGGCACAAGCCACGGTGTCGACACCGGCTTCCTGGTCTTCAACGAACGCACCTACCCGCTGCTGATCCAGCTCTTCGAGCAGTTGGGCGTGGAGGTGGCGCCCAGCGATATGTCCTTCTCGGTGCAAGCGCCGGGCAGCCAGCTGGAGTGGAGTGGCAGCAACCTCAACACCGTGTTTGCCCAGCGCCGCAATCTGCTGCGGCCGGACTTCTGGCGCATGCTCAGCGATCTGACGCGCTTCAACCGCATCTGCACCGAGCTGGCCCGCAGCGGCCAGGAGCGTGCCCTGGCCCAGCCCATCGGCGAGTTCCTCGACGAGCAGCGCTTCAGCGCCGCCTTCCGCGACTGGTACCTGCTGCCCATGGTCGCCTGCATCTGGTCCTGCCCGACCGCGCAGATGCTGAGCTTCCCGATCAGCACCTTGATCCGCTTCTGCCACAACCACGGCCTGTTGCAGGTGACGAACCGGCCGCAGTGGTTCACCGTGCGCGGCGGCGCACGCCATTACGTTGACAAGCTGCTGCCGCGCATTGCCGATGCGCGCCTGAACAGCCCCGTGCAAGCCGTCAGCCGCCAGGCCGACGGCAGCGTGCTGGTGCACTCCAAGGCGGGCAGCGAGCGCTTTGACGCGGTGGTGATGGCCAGCCACAGCGACCAATCGCTGCGCCTGCTGGATCAGCCCAGCGCACTCGAACGCCAGGTGCTGGGCGCCATCGCTTACCACCGCAACCGCGCCGTGCTGCACACCGACGCCGGCCTGCTGCCGCAGCGCCAGCGCGCCTGGGCCGCCTGGAATTACGAGCACGGCGGCAGCCGCCCCGGCGCCGAGCAAAGCGCGGTGTGCCTGCACTACCTGCTCAACCGCCTGCAGCCCCTGCCCTGGCAGCAGCCGGTCGTCGTGTCGCTCAACCCTGTGCGCGAGCCCAAGGCCAACCAGGTGCTGGGCGAGTTCGACTATGCCCACCCGGTGTTCGACCGCGCCGCCGTGGCCGCGCAGAGCCGCGTGGCGCAGATGCAGGGCGAAGGCCAGGTCTGGTTCTGCGGCGCCTGGACGCGCTATGGCTTCCACGAGGACGGCCTGCTCTCCGGCCTGGGCGTGGCCCGGGCGCTGACGCAGCGCTGGGCGGAGCAAGCGGCATGAGCGGAACGGCCGCCGGCACCCAGGCCTGGCCGCAGCAGGCGCTGATCGGCCGCGGCGGCGTGCGCCACCGCCGCCTGCGCCCCAGCGACCACGCCTTTGCCTACCGCAGCTATTTCCTGATGCTGCCGATGCGGCGGCTGCGCCAGGAGCCCTGCACCGCACTGCACCGCAACGGCTTCGGCTGGCTGAGTTTCCACGATGCCGACCACGGCGATGGCGGCCCCGACGCCCTGGCGTGGCTGGAGGCGCTGCTGGCCCGTGAAGCGGTGGACGATGCCGACGGCGAAGTCTGGTTGCACTGCTTCCCGCGCGTGCTCGGCTATGCCTTCAAGCCGGTGAGCTTTTGGTATTGCCAGCGGCGCGATGGCAGCCTGGCGGCCATCGTCGTCGAGGTCAACAACACCTTCGGCGAGCGCCACTGCTACCTGCTGCAAGGCGAGGGCTTGGCCTACGGCCGCGAGCTGCAAGCGCGCAAGGTCTTCCACGTCTCGCCGTTCTGCCGCGTGGCCGGCGGCTACCGCTTTCGCTTCATGCACAGCAGCCGCGGCGGCGCCCGCACCGTGGCCCGCATCGACCACGAGGATGAAGCCGGCCCGCTGCTGCAAACCAGCGTCAGCGGCCAGCTCCAGCCCCTGACCGAGGCCAGCGCCCGCGCGGCCTTTTTCGCCATGCCGGCGATGAGCCTGATGCTGATCTGGCGCATCCACTGGCAGGCCCTGCGCCTGGCACTCAAGCGGGTGCCTTTCTTCGGCAAACCTGCCGCCCCTGAAACTCTGGTGACCCGCTGAGGGTTGCAAGCCTGCAATGAACACAAGCACGACGCTCACGCAAAGAACCACCCTGCCCAGCGACGCCCCGGCCGCCGCGCGCACCGTGTTCCGCCTGCTCGGGCATCTGCGCCACGGCAGCCTCGATGTGCAGCTGCCCGACGGCAGCAGCGCCCATTTCGGCGGCAGCGAAGGCCCACGCGCGGCCCTGCGCATCCGCGACTGGGCGGTCTGCGCCGCAGCCCTGCGCTCGGGCGATATCGGCTTTGCCGAGAGCTTTGTGGCGGGCCACTGGAGCACGCCCGATCTGCGCGCCCTGCTCGAGCTCTTCGTGCGCAACCGCGAGGCGCTCGATGCGGTGATCTTCGGCTCCTGGTGGGGCGCCCTGCTGCACCGGGTCAAGCACCTGCTCAACCGCAACAGCCGCGCCGGCAGCCGCAAGAACATCCACGCGCACTACGACCTGGGCAATGCCTTCTACCGGCTCTGGCTCGACCCGAGCATGAACTACAGCAGCGCCTGGTTCGCGGGCGACTCGCAGCGCAGCCTCACCGAGGCCCAGACCGCCAAGATGCGCCGCGCGCTGGAGGAATGCCAGATCGGCCCGGGCAGCCGCGTGCTGGAGATCGGCTGCGGCTGGGGCGCCGTGGCGGAAACAGCCACGCGCGACTTCGGCGCCCACCTGACCGGCGTCACCCTGTCCAGCGAGCAGCTGGCCTGGGCACAGGAACGACTGGCCGGGGCCGGCTTGGCCGCGCAGGCCGACCTGCGTTTCCAGGACTACCGCGACATTGCCGATCCGGCCTTCGATGCGGTGGTGTCCATCGAGATGTTCGAGGCCGTGGGCCGCGAGTACTGGGATGGCTACTTCCAGACCGTGGCCGCCAAGCTCAAGCCCGGTGGCCGCGCCTGCATCCAGACCATCACCATCCGCGACGATCTGTTTGAGCGTTATGCACGCTCCAGCGATTTCATCCAGCAGTACATCTTCCCGGGCGGCATGCTGCCCAGCCCCAGCCAGTTCCGCGCGCACGCGGCCAAGGCCGGGCTGCGCGTGGTCAATGAGCTGGCCTTCGGCCAGGATTACGCCCGCACCCTGCACCAGTGGCGCGAGGCCTTCCTCCACCAGGAGGGCCCGGTGCGCGAACTCGGTTTTGACACCCGCTTCATGCGGCTCTGGGAGTTCTACCTGGCTTACTGCGAAGCGGCCTTCGCCGCCGACAACACCGATGTGATGCAGTTCACCCTGCTGCGCGAGGGCTGAGACCATGCGGCGCCGCCCCCTGCTTCTTGCGATGCCCGGCCTGCTGGTCCTGCCGGCCCACGCGCAGCGCAAGCGTCCGGCCGAAGTACCGGAGGCGCTGCGCCTGCAGTCGGAAGCGCAGATGCGTTTCTTCGGCCTACGCATCTACGACATCCGGCTTTGGGTGTCAGAGCACGTGAACGCAGACAACTGGTCGCGCCAGACCCTGGCGCTGGAGTTGGAGTACGCCCGCAGCCTGAGCGGGCGCGAGATTGCCAAGCGCTCGCTGGTGGAGATGCGGCGCCAGGCCGAGATCAGCGAGGAAAAGGCACAGCGCTGGCTGGCCGAGATGGAGGCCGCTTTCCCCGACGTCAAGGCCGGTGACCGCATCAGCGGCCTGTTCGAGCCGGGGCGCGGCGTGCAGTTCTTCGTCAACAGCCAGCCGCGCCGGCAGATCGCCGACCCCGAGTTCGCCCGCCTGTTCAGCGGCATCTGGCTGGCGACACAAAGCTCGGAGCCCGGCATGCGCGAGCAACTCTTGAAACGCCCGGCCGACAGCAGCCAGGCCCGTGGCGAACACCGTGGCCCAAGCAGCCAAGGCTGAAACCCCGAGCGCCGGCCTGGGCCGCGGCCGCGCGGCCGGCCTACGCTATGGCGGCCTGGGCTTCCCGCTCGCCTTTGTCGCCCTGCCGTTGTACGTCAGCCTGCCGGCTCACTACGCCCAGAACTACGGCATGCCGCTGGCCTGGCTGGGCGCCCTGCTGCTGGCGGCACGCCTGCTCGATGCCTTGGTCGACCCCTGGATCGGCAGACTTTGCGACCGCTGGCTGAACGAACACCCACGCCGCGTGTTGCCGCTGATGGCTGCGGCGGCGGCGACCCTGGGCGCGGGCTTTTATGCCCTGTTCTTCCCGCCGCTGCGCGAGCCCCAGGGCTTGCTGCTCTGGTGCGGCGCCTTTCTGCTCGTCTGCTACGCCGGCTACAGCTTGCTCAGCGTGATGCACCAGACCTGGGGGGCACGCCTGGGCGGCAGCCCGGCGCAGCAAACCCGGGTGGTGGCCTGGCGTGAAGGGTTGTCGCTGGCCGGCGTGATCGCGGCCAGCCTGCTGCCTGGCTGGATCGGCCTGGCCGGCACGGCCGCCGTGCTGGCGGCCGCCCTGGGCCTGAGCCTGCTCCTGCTGCGCTGGGCACCGCGCGCCCTGGCCAGTGGGCCGGCGGCGCGCGCGCGGGCGATTCAGGTGTGGGCTTACCGCGGCTTTCGCCGCCTGCTGGCGGTGTTCCTGCTGAACGGCATTGCGGCGGCGATCCCGGCCACCTTGCTGCTGTTCTTTGTGCGCGACCGGCTGCAAACGCCGCAGGCCGAAGGCCTGTATTTGGCCAGTTATTTCCTGGCCGCCGCGGCCTCCTTGCCGCTGTGGCTGCGCGGGGTGGCGCGCTGGGGTCAGGCCCGCAGCTGGGGCCTGGGCATGGTGCTGGCCGTGGCGGCTTTCGCCTGGGCGGCAGTGCTGGGCGCAGGCGACCAGATCGGCTTTGTGGCGGTCTGCCTGGCCAGCGGGGCCGCGCTGGGGGCGGACCTGGCCATTCCGGGCGCCATGCTGGCCGGCGTGATCCAGCGCGCCGGTCTGCATGCCCGCGCCGAGGGCAGCTTCTTCGGCTGGTGGAACGCCGCCAACAAGCTCAATCTCGCGCTAGCCGCCGGTCTGGCCCTGCCCCTGCTTCAGTTGCTGGGCTACACACCGGGCGCCCGCGACGCCCAGGCGCTGAACGCCCTGACCCTGTCTTACTGCCTGCTGCCCTGCCTGCTCAAGCTGGCGGCCGCAGCCCTGCTCTACCGCCATTGGATACGCCCGCAAGGGGAGGACCTGCCATGACCACGACCCCCACGACCCGATCCCACCGCCGCCTGCTTCTGGCCGGCGCCGCTGCGGGCGCCCTGAGCCTGCTGGCCGGCTGCGCTTCGGCTCCCCAGCCTGAGGACTACGCCCGCGAAACGCCCACGCTGGATCTGCGCCGCTATTTCAACGGGCCCCTGATCGCCCACGGCATCTTCACCGACCGGGCCGGCAAGGTGCAGCGCCGCTTCATCGTCAAGCTGCAAGGCACATGGACCGGCGACACCGGGGTGCTGGAAGAAGACTTCGAGTACAGCGACGGCAAGCGCGAACGCCGCGTCTGGACCCTGAAAGATCTGGGCCAGGGCCGCTACAGCGGCACCGCGGCCGATGTGCTGGGCGAGGCCCAGGGCCATGCCGCCGGCAATGCCCTGCGCTGGGCCTACACGCTCAAGCTGCCGGTCGATGGCAGCGTCTACGAGGTGCAGTTCGACGACTGGATGTACCTGATGGACGAGCGCACCTTGCTGAACAAGGCCAGGATGAGCAAATTCGGCGTTACGCTCGGGGAAGTGACCCTGTCGTTCCAGAAACTCTGAGCGGAACGCGTCCATGTCCCTGAACCCCAAGATCCAGAGCTGGCATGGCCGCACGGTCTGGCTGGTCGGCGCCTCCAGCGGCATTGGCCGGGCGGTGGCGGCCAAGTTGCATGCGGCCGGTGCGCGGGTCATCGTCTCGGCGCGGCAGGCCGATCTGCTCAATGACTTCGCCGCCCAGCATCCGGGCGCGCAACCCCTGCCGCTGGATGTGATGAACGAACAGGCCCTGCTCGCGGCGGTGCAGCAGATCGTGCGCAACCACGGCCAGATCGACCTGTGCATGTACTGCGCCGGGTACTACCAGCCCATGCGCGCGCAGCAGTTCTCGCTCAGCGACGCCCTGCGTCATCTGGACATCAACTACATCGGTGCGCTCAAGCTGCTGCAGGCCTTGCTGCCGCAATTGCTGGAGCAATCCCGGCAGGGCAAGCCCGGCCATCTGAGCCTGGTGTCCAGCGTGGCCGGCTACCGTGGACTGCCCAAATCGCTGGCCTACGGGCCGTCCAAGGCGGCGCTCAGCCACCTGGCCGAGGCGCTGTACCTGGACCTGTCGCCCGAGCACATTGGCGTCTCGGTGATCAACCCCGGCTTTGTGGCCACACCGTTGACGGCGCAGAACGACTTTGCAATGCCGGCCCTGATCAGCGCCGAACAGGCCGCCAGCGAAATCCTGAAGGGCTGGTCCAAAGGCGAGTTCGAAATCCATTTCCCCAAGCGCTTCACGCTCTGGCTCAAGCTGCTCAGCCACCTCGGCCACAGCCTTTACTTTCGCGCCGTGCGGCGCGCCACCGGACTATGAGCGCAACAAACCCCGACCCGCGCGTACAGGCGGTGATCAAATTCTTCGAGCAGCTGCAGCCCGCCGACTTGGCTCGGCTCGACCAGCTGTATTGCGAAGACGCATACTTCAAAGACCCGTTCAACGAAGTCCAGAGCCTGGCTGGGGTGCGACGCATCTTTGCGCACATGTTCGAAACCCTGAGTCAGCCCCGCTTTGAGGTGCTGGAGGCGCTGTGCGAGGGGAACCAGTGCTTTCTCGCCTGGGACTTCATCGTCCAGCGCCAGGGCCAAACGGAACCGCTGCGCATCCACGGCAGCAGCCATCTGCGCTTCGCGCCCGACGGCCGCGTGGCCTACCACCGCGACTACTGGGACGCGGCCGAAGAGCTGTACGAAAAACTGCCGCTGCTTGGGGCCTTGATGCGCGCGCTCAAGCGGCGCTTGCGCGCGCACTGAGCTGCGCCGGCCTCTTTGCTTACTTCAGCCAGCCCTTGCGGCGGAAGTAGATGAAGGGCGCGGCCACCGAAGCCAGCATCAGACCCAAAGCGAAGGGATAGCCGTACTGCCAGTCGAGCTCGGGCATGGCCTTGAAGTTCATGCCGTAGACGCTGGCGATCAGGGTCGGCGGCAGCAGGGCGACGCTGGCCACCGAGAAGATCTTGATGATCTTGTTCTGGTTGATGTTGATGAAACCGACCGTCGCGTCCATCAGGAAGTTGACCTTGTCGAACAAAAAGGCCGTGTGCGAATCGAGCGAGTCGATGTCGCGCAGAATCTGGCGTGACTCCTCGAACTGCTCGGCACTGAGCATGCGGCTGCGCATCATGAAGCTCAGTGCGCGCCGTGTGTCCATGACGTTACGGCGGATGCGACCGTTCAAGTCTTCCTCGCGCGCGATCGCAGCCAGCACTTCGCCGGCCTCGGTGTCGTTCACGTCCTTTTTCAAGACGCGAGCGCTGACCTTCTCCAGATTGTCGTAAATGCCCTCGAGCACATCGGCCGAGTACTCGGCGTCGGCGTCGTAGAGCTTGAGCAGCACATCCTTGGCGTCTTCGATCAAAGCCGGGATGCGGCGCGCGCGCAGGCGCAGCAGGCGGAACACCGGCAAGTCCTCGTTGTGGACCGAGAACAGCACATTGTTGTAGAGGATGAAGGCGACGCGCACATTGCGCGGGGCCTCGTCGTCATCGATCAAGAAGTCGGAGCGAATATGCAGCTCGCCGTTGTCTTCTTCGTAGAAACGGGCCGACTCTTCCAAGTCTTCGTCGACGATGTCTTCCGGGATCACCAGGCCGAAGCGGTCACGAATCCAGCCCTTTTCCACCGCCGTGGGATTCTCCAGATCCACCCACACCGGCCGCGACAGGGCCAGGTCTTCAGCGGATTCGATTTCTTCCTGGAAGAGTCCGCCCTTGAGGCGCCCGTTGTCCAGCGTGAACACATTCAGCATGCAAAAACCTCCAGCGCGCGAGCGCCGTCTCTTGTTCTTTTATCGAGCAGGACGGGCCGAGCGCCGTCCGGGTGTGGGTGTGTGGGGACCCGTCTCACTCCGGACAAGCGACGCGGGCGCGGCTGCAAGACAAAAGGCAAGCGGCGCGGGCGCGTTTGGCAAGGGAGTGGACGGTCACCGAGGGTGATCGCTGTCCAAGAAAGACTCCGTAGCTGGGATTCCATGATTATCACCTCGGCGCGGGGCGCTTTTTGCCCAATC
Source organism: Burkholderiales bacterium PBB2 (assembly GCA_002255955.1). Classification (GTDB taxonomy): domain Bacteria; phylum Pseudomonadota; class Gammaproteobacteria; order Burkholderiales; family Burkholderiaceae_C; genus Paucibacter_A. The sequence goes on from NKIM01000024.1 coordinate 52,542, forward strand.
CATCACGCTCTTTGCCAAGCCGCAAAGTCAAACGGACTAAGACCCCAGTTCCGGCTGTCAAGCACTTGTCACAGTGCCGCTTCAGGTGCAAACTGAATTCGCCGATTCACTACAGAAGAGCCCCAGACAGAGACCCAGCAATCCGTTTTTTTCGTTCTTTTCCTGATTTCCGAACTCTCGACTTTCTTTTCGTGAAAGGCCGTTTTATGAATCTGACAATCAGTGGCCACCATTTGGAAGTAACACCGTCTCTGCGTGAGTACGTACTCACCAAGCTAGATCGAGTGACCCGCCATTTCGATCAAGTCGTTGACATCAATGTCTTGCTCACCGTGGAAAAGCAGAAGGAAAAGGAACGCCGGCAAAAGGCCGAAGTGACATTGCACGTCAAGGGACGCGACATCTTCGTCGAGCAATCCAGCGAAGACCTCTACGCCGCCATTGATCAGCTGATGGACAAACTGGACCGCCAGGTGGTGCGCCACAAGGACCGCCTGCAAGACCATCACCACACCTCGGCCAAGCGCCTGATGGAAACACCGGCGCCCTGAGTCGAGCCGTTCGGAGATCGCCCACCTGTTGAAAGCTTCCAGGCGAGGCATCCTCCCAACGCTCCCTCCGTGAGCACAACGCAAGGCGACCCTCGGGTCGCCTTTTCATTGCCTGAGCCAAACACCCAAGCGGCCGAGTTCCGCGGCCTGAATCACCCCTCGCACAGCCGTTGCTGCACCGCAGCATTTCACGTATTTATGCGCCGCCACTGAATACAGGGGGGCCGGGAAACCGGGGAGCTTTCTATAATTCGCCGATTCGACACCGACCAAGCGTCCCGCCCAAGGCCCACCCAGCCGTATGCGACGCTTAGACACCATGAACCGTCTCGCCGCCATCCTTCCCGCCGACAATGTGTTGGTGAATGTGGATGCCTCCAGCAAGAAACGCGTTTTCGAGCAGGCTGGCCTGCTGTTTGAGAACCATCACGCCATCTCGCGCGCGATGGTGGCGGACAACCTTTTTGCGCGTGAGCGCCTCGGCTCCACCGGCCTCGGTCATGGCGTGGCCATCCCGCACGGCCGCATCAAGGGCCTGAAAAACCCGCTGGCCGCCGTGCTGCGCGTGCAGCAGCCGATCGGTTTTGACGCGCCCGATGACGAGCCGGTCAGCCTCCTGATCTTCCTGCTGGTGCCCGAGGCGGCCACGCAGCGGCATCTGGAAATCCTGTCCGAGATCGCCGAAATGCTGTCGGACCGTGACCTGCGCGAGCAGCTCAAGACCGACCCCGAGGCCGCCAATCTGCACCGCCTGATTTCGGCCTGGGAACCGCTGAAGTCAGTCGCCTGAACGGCGACACCCGCATCGCCCACCCACCCAGCAACGCGCCGCCGAACGATCAGTGAAACCCACCTCCATCAGCGCCGACCGGCTTTTCGAAGAACATCGTGAACGCCTGCGCTGGGAGTGGATTGCCGGCCACGCGCACCCGGAGCGCCGCTTCGACGAGACCGCCGTCCGCGACGCGCAATCGTCGGCCGATCTGGTCGGCTACCTCAATTACATCCACCCCTACCGGGTGCAGCTGGTGGGCCGCCGCGAGGTGGCGTATCTGAGCCAGGCCTCGGGCGAGGTGCTGGACCGCCGCATCTCACGCATCGTCACGCTGGAGCCGCCGGTCATCATCGTCGCCGACGACCAGGCTCCACCGGATCGCCTGGTCGCCATGTGTGACCGTGCCGAGATCCCGCTCTTCGTCACCCGTGAATCCGCCGGCCATGTGATCGACGTGGTGCGGGCCTATCTGGCGCAGCTGTTTGCCAACCGCACCACCCGGCATGGCGTCTTCATGGACATCCTGGGCCTGGGCGTGCTGCTGACCGGCGAGTCCGGCCTGGGCAAGAGCGAGCTGGGCCTGGAGCTGATTTCGCGCGGCCACGGCCTGGTGGCTGACGATGCGGTCGATCTGTTCCGCATCTCGCAAACCGCCATCGAGGGCCGCTGCCCTGAGCTCCTACTCAATCTGCTGGAAGTGCGGGGCATCGGCCTGCTCGACATCAAGGCGATCTTTGGCGAGACCGCCGTGCGCCGCAAGATGCGGCTCAAGTTGATCGTGCACCTGGTGCGCAAGGAAACCATGGAACGCGACTTCGAGCGCCTGCCCTACGAGCCGCTTTACGAAGACGTGCTCGGCATGCCGGTGCGCAAGGCCATCATCGCCGTGGATGCCGGCCGCAACCTGGCCGTGCTGGTGGAGGCGGCCGTGCGCAACACCGTGCTGCAGCTGCGCGGCATCGACACCTACCGGGAATTTGTCGAACGCCACCAGCGGGCGATCGAACAAGGGCAGCACAACGACGAGTGAGCGCGTCGGCCGCCGGGCGAATCGCCCTGGCGATCAGCTGCCGCGATGCGGGCAGTCGGTCTTCACGCAGGCCGCGTACAGGGCCAGGGAATGGTCTTGCAGCTTGAAACCGCGTTCGCGGGCGATGGCGTGCTGGCGCTCCTCGATCTCGGGATCGAAAAACTCCTCCACGCGGCCGCAGGTCAGGCAGACCAGATGGTCGTGGTGATGGCCTTCGTTCAGCTCGAACACCGACTTGCCGGATTCGAAATGATTGCGCGAGAGCAATCCCGCCTGCTCGAACTGAGTGAGCACGCGGTACACGGTGGCGAGGCCGATGTCGGCGTCTTCCACCAGCAAGGCTTTGTAGACGTCTTCAGCCGTCATGTGGCGCTGCGCCGTCTTCTGGAAAATCTCCAGAATCTTGATGCGCGGCAGGGTGGCTTTCAGGCCACTGTTCTTGATCTCGTCGGTGCGGTTCATGACACTGCTGGGGCCGGCGCGGCCCACCATGGGCCTGCCGCTAGAATGGCCCGATCATAGCCAGCTACGGGCGCCGACCGGCCCAAGCCCCCACAGAATCACGCCATGCGCAGCCCCAAAACACTTGCAATTCCAGCCCGATCCGCAGTTCTGGCGCTGGTCGTCGCCGGCGCCAGCGCCCTGAGCGCCTGCTCCAGCATGCCGGCACTGGACATGCTCAGCTCGTCGAATGGCCAGACCATGCTGGAACGCATCACGCCCTACAAGCTGGAGGTCGTGCAAGGCAATGTGCTGACCAAGGAGCTGGTGGCGCGGGTCAAGCCCGGCATGCCGCGTGCCCAGGTCCGCGACCTGCTCGGTTCGCCCCTGCTGGCCGACCCCTTCCATGCCGAGCGCTGGGACTATGTCTTCACGATCAAGCGCCAGGGCACGCTGTACCAGCAGCGCAAGGTGGTGGCCTGGTTTGACGGCGACGCGCTGAAGTCGATCGAGGCCCCCGATGACCTGCCGGGCGAAAACGAATTCGTCGCTGCCATCAGCTCCAAGGCCGAGCGCCGTGAGCCGCCCAAGCTGGAGTTGAGCGAAGCCGAACGCAAGGCCTTGCCGATTCCGGCCAAGCCCGCCGTGCCGGCCGCCGAGGCCGTGGGCCCGGTGCGCGCCTACCCGCCGCTGGAAAAGAAGTCCTGAAGATGACGACGAGCGTGACCCCACCCTTGCGCATCGCCATCGCCGGCAGCTCCGGCCGCATGGGTCGCATGCTGATCGAAGCGGTGCTGCAAGCACCCGATTGCCAGCTCAGCGCGGCGCTTGACCGGCCGGGCACTCCCTCGCTGGGCCAGGATGCCGGCGCCTTCCTGGGCAAGACCTGCGGCGTGGCCATCAGCGACGATGCGCGCGCTGCGCTGCAAGCCAGCGATGTGCTGATCGATTTCACCCGCCCCGAAGGCACCCTGGCCCATCTGGCCCTCTGCGCCGAGTTGGGCGTCAAGCTGGTGATCGGCACCACCGGTTTCGATGCCCAGCAAAAGGCGCAGATCGGCGCCCTGGCCGCACGCACCGGCGTGATGATGGCGCCCAATATGAGCGTCGGCGTCAATGTGGTGCTGGGCCTGCTGGACCGCGCGGCGCGCGCGCTCAGCGAAGGCTATGACATCGAAATCATCGAAGCTCACCACCGCCACAAGGTCGATGCCCCCAGCGGCACCGCCCTGGCCTTGGGCGAGGCCGTGGCCCACGCCCTGGGCCGCGACCTGAAGGCCTGCGCCGTCTACGGCCGCGAAGGCGTCACCGGCGAGCGGGATCCTTCAACCATCGGTTTCGCGACCGTGCGCGGCGGCGACATCATCGGCGACCACACCGTGCTGTTCGCCGGCATCGGCGAGCGCATCGAGATCAGCCACAAGGCCAGCAGCCGCGCCACTTTTGCCCAAGGCAGCCTGCGCGCCGCGCGATTCCTGGCCAGCCAGGGCCCGGGCCTCTACGACATGAATGATGTCCTGGGGCTGAAGGGATCATGAGCAATTTCGAAGGCTTCTGGGCCCAGGGCGATGCGGTCACGCGTGGCGTGGCCTTGTTGCTCTTGCTGATGTCGGTCAGCGCCTGGGTGCTGATCCTCTGGAAAAGCTGGACCCTGCAGCGCGCCCGCCGCAGCCTGGCCCGCGCGGTGCCGGCCTTCTGGGATGCGGCCGATCTGGCCTCGGGGCGTGGGGCCCTGCAGAACTTTGACGCCGAAGGCCTGCTCCTGCCCCTGCTGGACGCGGCCACCAGCGACACCCGCAGCGGCACCCTGGATGCCGCAGGCCACGCCCATTCTCGTCTGACCCGCCGCCTGCGCGACGCCCTGCACGGCGTGCTGCAGCGCCTGCAGTTCGGCCAGGTGCTGCTCGCTTCGATCGGCAGCACCGCGCCCTTCGTCGGCCTGTTCGGCACGGTCTGGGGCATCTACCACGCCCTGGTCAGCATCTCGGCCAGTGGCAATCTGAGCATGGACCGGGTCTCCGGCCCTGTGGGCGAAGCGCTGATCATGACCGCCGCCGGCCTGGCCGTAGCCATCCCGGCCGTGCTGGCCTACAACGTCTTCGGCAAGCTACTCGGCGCTTGCGAGGCCGAGCTGGAAGGCTTTGCGCACGACCTGCGCGAAATGTTCAGCGATGCGCCGGCACAACCGTGAGCGCGCGTCGGCCGCGCGCCGCCGGAGCCTGAGATGAGCTTCGGCCGCCTGGAACGCCGCGACAGCCCCAAGCCCATGGGCGACATCAACATGACGCCGCTGATCGACGTCATGCTGGTGCTGCTGGTGATCTTCATGATCGCCGCACCGCTGATGAGCAACTCCCTGCGCCTGGACCTGCCCAAGAGTGAGGCCGCCACACCGGGCGACACGCCGCAGTTCATCGCCCTGGCAGTGGCACCCGACGGCTCGCTCTACCTGGGCGAAGAAAAACTCGACGCCGCCACCTTGCAGCAACGCCTGAAGACCCTGGGCGCCGGCCGGCCCGAGCTGGAGGTGCAGCTGCGTGCCGATCAGGCCGCACCCTACGGCGCGGTGGCCCAGCTGATCGGCTGGTGCCAGGCCGCCGGCCTGCACCGCATGGCCTTCGTCACCGACGCTGACACCGCCACAGCGCCCACGCACACGCCTACGCCCCTACCGAAGCAGCCCTGAGCGGCAGCCCGGCCCACGACTTTTACAATCGGCGCACTTCGCACCGAGCCCACCATGAACGAAAAGTACACCCCTTCCGAGGTCGAACAGGCCGCACGCTCCCACTGGCAAGCCCGTGACGCTTACCGCGTGGTCGAGGATCAGAGCAAGCCCAAGTTCTACGCCTGCTCCATGCTGCCCTACCCCAGCGGCAAGCTGCACATGGGCCATGTGCGCAACTACACGATCAACGACATGCTCACGCGCCAGCTGCGCATGAAGGGCTACAACGTGCTCATGCCCATGGGCTGGGACGCCTTCGGCCTGCCGGCCGAAAACGCCGCGATGAAGAACAAGGTGCCGCCCGCGCAGTGGACCTACGACAACATCGCGTACATGAAGAAGCAGATGCAGGCCATGGGCCTGGCGATCGACTGGTCGCGCGAGATCGCCACCTGCACGCCCGAGTACTACAAGTGGAACCAATGGCTGTTCCTGAAGATGCTGGAAGCCGGCATCGCCGAGCGCCGCACCCAGGTCGTGAACTGGGACCCGGTCGACCAGACCGTGCTGGCCAATGAGCAGGTGGTCGACGGCAAGGGCTGGCGCTCGGGCGCCGTGGTCGAAAAGCGCGAGATCCCCGGCTACTACCTGAACATCGTCAAGTACGCCGACGAGCTGCTCTCGGCCGTGGCCAACCCCGAAGACAAGAGCTATCTGAGCGGCTGGCCCGAGCGCGTGCGCCTGATGCAGGAGAACTGGATCGGCAAGAGCGAGGGCGTGCGCTTCGCCTTCCCGCATCAGATCGCCGGTGCCGACGGTCAGCTGATCCAGGACGGCAAGCTCTACGTCTTCACCACCCGTGCGGACACCCTGATGGGCGTGACCTTCTGCGCCGTGGCGCCGGAGCACCCGCTGGCCACGCACGCGGCCGCGTCCAACCCAGAGCTGGCCGCCTTCATCGAAGAGTGCAAACGCGGCGGCACGACCGAAGCCGAACTGGCCACGCAGGAGAAGAAGGGCAAGCCCACCGGCCTGTTCGTCAGCCACCCGCTGACCGGCGCGCAAGTCGAGGTCTGGGTCGGCAACTATGTGCTGATCAGCTATGGCGACGGCGCCGTGATGGGCGTGCCAGCGCATGACGAGCGCGATTTCGAATTCGCCAACAAATACGGCCTGGCCATCAAGCAGGTGGTGGCGGTCGAGGGCGAGAGCTTCAACGACAAGGTCTGGGTCGACTGGTACGGCGACAAGCAAAAAGGCGTCTGCATCGCTTCGGGCGAACTCGACGGCCTGGGCCACAAGGCCGCCGTCACCAAGGTCGCGGAGCTGATGGCCGCGCGCGGCCTGGGCGAAAAGAAAACCACCTGGCGCCTGCGTGACTGGGGCATCAGCCGCCAGCGTTACTGGGGCACGCCGATCCCCATCATCCACTGCGATGACTGCGGCCCGGTGCCTGTGCCAACGCAAGACCTGCCCGTGGTGCTGCCGGAAGAGTGCATCCCCGACGGCAGCGGCAACCCGCTCAAAAAGCACGCCGGTTTCCTGAACGTGGCCTGCCCGAAGTGCGGCAAGCCGGCCCAGCGTGAAACCGACACCATGGACACCTTCGTGGATTCGTCCTGGTATTTCATGCGTTATTGCGACGCCAAGAACAGCGAGGCCATGGTCGGCGAGGGCAGCCAGTACTGGATGCCCATGGACCAGTACATCGGCGGCATCGAACACGCCATCTTGCATCTGCTCTACGCCCGCTTCTGGACCAAGGTGATGCGCGACCTGAAGCTGATCAGCTTCGACGAACCTTTCAAGAACCTGCTGACCCAGGGCATGGTGCTCAAGGGTGCGTTCTCGCACAAGCCCGCGGACGCCGGCAAGAACTACTACTGGGAACACGAGGTCAACGTCCAGACCAACGAGCATGGCCAGGTCATCGGCGGTACGCTGAAGGCCGACGGCACGCCGCTCGAGTACGAGATGACGACCATGTCGAAGTCGAAGAACAACGGCGTCGACCCGCAGGAGCTGATCAACCAGTACGGCGCCGACACGGCCCGCCTGTTCGTGATGTTCGCTTCGCCGCCGGAGCAGACCCTGGAGTGGAACGACGCCGGCGTTGAAGGCGCGCACCGCTTCCTCAAGCGCGTCTGGGGCTTCGGCGCCAAGAACGAAGCCGCAATCCAGGCCGGCGGTCGCGACTACGCCGCCCTGAACGGTGAAGGCAAGTCCCTGCGCCGCGAGGTGCATCTGGTGCTCAAGCAGATCAGCTACGACTACGAGCGCATGCAGTACAACACCGTGGTCTCGGGCGCCATGAAGTTGCTGAACGCGCTGGAAGGCTTCAAGGCCCAGGGCCAGGATGCGGCTGTGCGCGAAGGCTTCTCGGTGCTGCTGCGCGTGCTCTACCCGGCCTGCCCGCACCTGACCCACGCCCTCTGGCAAGGCCTGGGCTATGCCGCCGAGCTGGGTGACCTGCTCGACGCGCCCTGGCCGAGCGTGGACGAAGCTGCCCTGGTGCAGGACGAGATCGAGCTGATGCTGCAGGTCAATGGCAAGCTGCGTGGCGCCATCAAGGTGCCGGCCGCCGCCGACAAGGCCGCCATCGAAGCCGTGGCCCTGGCCAGCGAAGACTTCGCCAAGTTCAGCGAAGGCAAGGCACCCAAGAAGGTCATCATCGTGCCCGGCCGCCTGGTCAATCTGGTCGTCTGACGATGAGCACCCTGCTGCAGCGCCGCCACCTGCTCCTCGCCGCCGCCACCGCCCCGCTGGTGGGCTGCGGCTTTGAGCTGCGCCGCGAGCCGGAGTTCCTGTTCCGCAGCCTGGCGCTGAGCGGCTTCAAGCCGGGCTCGCCGCTGGCCGCCGACCTGAAGCGCCAGCTCTCGCGCACCGCGCTGCTGTTGGTGGAAGACGCCAACCGCGCCGAGGTGGTGCTGGAGGTGCTGCGTGATGTGCGCGAGAAATCGGTGGTGGTGTCCACCAGCGCCGGCCAGGTGCGCGAGTGGCAGCTGCGGGTCAATTTCGACTACCTGCTGCGCGTGCCTTCCGGCGAGCTGCTGCTGCCGCGCACCGAGCTGCGCATGACGCGCGAAATGAACTACACCGAAAGCGCAGCGCTGGCCAAAGAGCAGGAAGAAGCCCAGCTCTACCGGGCCATGCAATCCGATGCGGTGGCGCAGATCATGCGCCGCCTCTCGGCCGTGCGCCTGCCCGCCTGAATCAAGCGCCAGCACGCATGCAACTGCGCCCCGACGCCCTCAAGCCCCAGCTCGCCAAGGCGCTGCGGCCCATCTACACCGTTTACGGTGACGAGCCCCTGCTCGCCCAGGAGGCGGCCGATGCCATCCGCGCGGCGGCCCGCGCCCAGGGCTATGGCGAGCGCAAGGTTTTCACCGTTGCGGGCGCCTATTTCGACTGGGGCCCGGTGCTCGGCGCGGCGCAGGCCATGAGCTTGTTTGCCGAGCGCCAGCTGATCGAGATTCGCATCCCCGGCGGCAAGCCCGGCAAGGACGGCTCCGAGGCGTTGCAACGTTACTGCGCCCAGCTGCCCGAGGATGTGGTGACCCTGGTCACCCTGCCCAAGCTGGACAAGACGCAGATGAACAGCGCCTGGTTCCAGGCCCTGGACGGCGCCGGCGTCTGCGTGCGCGTGGACCCGATCGAACGCCGCGCCCTGCCGCAGTGGATCGCCCAACGCCTGGTCCAGCAAGGCCAGCGCGTCGAGGATGGCGAGGCCGGCCAGCGCACCCTGGCCTTTTTTGCCGACCGGGTCGAGGGCAATCTGCTCGCCGCCCACCAGGAATTGCAAAAGCTCGCCCTGCTGCACCCGCCGGGTCTGCTGAGCTTTGAGCAGATCGAGGCGGCCGTGCTCAATGTCGCCCGCTACGACGTGTTCAAGCTCAGCGAAGCGGTGCTGGGTGGCCAGGTCGCCCGCGTGCTGCGCATGCTGGAAGGCCTGGAGGCCGAGGGCGAGGCCGCCGTGCTGGTGCACTGGAGCCTGGCTGAGGACATCCGGGCGCTCAAGCGCGTGCGCGACGCCGTCGATGCCGGCAAGCCCCTGCCCATGGCCATGCGCGAAGCGCGCGTCTGGGGGCCCAAGGAGCGCTTGTTCGAACGCATCGTGCCCAGCCTGCACAGCGGTGACCTGAGCCGTCTGGTGGCCGCGGCGCAAATTTGCGACGGCCTGGTCAAAGGCCTGCGCCACCCCGACTGGCCGCTGGAGCCCTGGGCCGGCCTGCGCCGCCTGGCCCTGATGCTGGTGGAGACCACGGCCACGCGCTCACCGCGTCTGGCCTTGCGGGGCTGAGCGGCCTGCGAAAACTCAGAACTGCGCCTGCAGCGACAAGTAGCTGCTGCGCTGCGCCGTCTTGTTGGCGATCTGGCCCAGGTCCAGGTACGCCAGCGTCAAGCTCAGGCCCGGATGCGGCCACCAGGCCAGGAAGACATCGAGGGCGCGCGTTTCAGGCGCCGCGCTGAGCAGGCGGGGCTTGGCCCGCCACTCGACGCCCAGGGCCAGCCCATCGTGCGGCAACACAGCCAGGGAGAGCTCGGGCTGCAGGCGCAGGCGGTCGCCACGATCACCGCCAAAACCGAGCAGGCCCATCTGGTTGGCCCGCGTGCCGCGCAGGGTCAGATTGCCCAGCAGGTTGTAGCCGCCGGCGCCACCGAGCCAGAGCTTGGTGGCCGAGACGTAGGGCTCGGTGTCGCTGCCGCGTCGGGCGCCCAGCAGCTGGGGCACGGCCAGGCTGCGGTTGCGCTTGTGCTGCAAGCCCAGCGCGATCTGCGGCCAGGGCCGGTCGGCGTCGTAGACGGCGTCGCCGAACACCCGCCATTTGAGGCCGAAAACGTCCAACTTCAGGCTCTGCCCCGGCACCGTGTCCGAAAGGCCAAAGCGCCAGCGTGCGGCCGACAGCTCCAGCGTGTCGTACAAGCCCAGGGCCGCACCGGCTGCCTCCAGCACATAGCCGCCCCGGGTCTGCACCCGGGTGGCGAAGGCCGAGGCGCCGATCTCGTCGCGGCTGCCGCCGCCGGCGATCAAGGCCCAAGGGCTGAGGCCGCCGCCGGCCGCGCCTTCGACCTGGCTGACGCCCGAGGTGGCCGGCAAGCGGCTGCCCGCCGATGCCGACAAGGAGGTCGCCCCGGCGGCCAGCGACAGCGCCAGCGGCGCGATCCAGTTGGAAGGTGAGTTTTTCTTCATGAGCAGGCCTGCAATGTTTCAAGTCGGGCCGGGTGGGAGCCGATACAGTGGGTGAGCCGCGTGATCGCAGGCTCGGCCCTGCGCCGACGC
>NKIM01000024.1:63297-87534 GCA_002255955.1 Burkholderiales bacterium PBB2
TCTGCTTGTAGACCCAAACGAGATACCCGGCCGCATGAAAACAAGGCTTTTGCATGGTGTTTTTGTACTGGCCCTGGGTGCGGCCGCCTTGTCAGGCTGCGCCCCCATGACCCCGAACACCAGCCTGTTCGAGCGCCTGGGCGGCACGGCCGGCATTGCCACCGTGGTGGACCGCACGCTGGAGCGCAGCGCCAATGACCCGCGCACCCGGCGCAGCTTTGCCGGCATCAAGCTGGCCGCCATCAAGACCAGCCTGGCCCAGCAGCTCTGTGCGCTCAGTGGCGGCGGCTGCGTCTACGAGGGCGAGACCATGGCCCGTTCGCACCAGGATGCCCGCATCCAGGCCTCGGAGTTCGATGTGCTGGTGCAAATCCTGCGCGAAGAGCTGGACCGTGCCGGCGTCTCGGCCGGCGCCAAGAACGAATTGCTGCGCCTGCTGGCGCCGATGAAACGCGACATCGTCAGCACGGCAGCCGCGTCGGACACCCCCTCTTCAGCCGCCTTGCCCGCAGCCAGCCAGGATCGCACCCCATGACCCACCCTCCTCGCCAGGCCGCAGGGCCGGGCCGCCCCGCCCGCACGCTCACCCACAAGCTCGCCCTCATGCTCGCCCTCCACGCCGCCCTGCTGTACAGCGTGCCGGCCCTGGCCGCCAGCTGGACCCTGAAGGTGCAGAACGCTGCTGGCCAGCCCCTGGCCGATGCCGTGCTGGCCGTGGAGGTCAAAGGTCAGCCCGGCCGGGCTGCGGCCGGCGCCGTGGCGCAGATGGAGCAGCGCAAGCGCCAGTTCCTGCCCTTCCTGCTGGTGGTGCAGACCGGCACCGCGGTCAGCTTCCCGAACTTCGACACCGTGCGCCACCATGTCTATTCCTTCTCGGCCACCAAGAAGTTCGACCTCAAGCTCTACGCCGGCACCCCCACCGAGCCGGTGCTGTTCGACAAGGCCGGTGTGGCAACCCTGGGTTGCAACATCCACGACGATATGAGCGCCCACATCGTGGTGGTCGACACCCCGCATTTCGGCAGGACCGATGCGCAAGGCCAGCTGCGCCTGGAGCTGCCCGCGGGCGACCATGTGCTCAAGGCCTGGCACCCCCGCCTGGGCAGCCCCTTGCTGAGCAGCTTTCCGCTCCGTCTGGCGAGTGGCAGCGAGCCGGCCGTGCTGCAGCTGCCGGTGCGCTGAGGATCCAAGTTCTGCTGCTTCATGAAACTGCCTGCTTTTCTCAATCTGCGCCGGCTTGAAGGCCGCATCGTCGCCCTCTTCCTGGCCCTGCTGGTGCTGGTGCAGCTGACCAGCTGGATGATCACCTACGCCAACATCCGCCGCAGCACCGAGGTGGCAGTGGAGGCGGAGCTGAAAACCGGCCAGCGCATGCTCAGCCACCTGCTGGCGCAGGATGCCCAGCAGCGCGTGGCCGTGCTGCGCCAGCTGGAGAACAACCACGGCATCCGCACCGTGCTGGCCGAGGCTGCGGGCATGCCAGCGACCGAGTTTGCCGACACCCTCTTCAGTGCGCTCGATTCCAAGAACAGCCAGCTGGTCGATGCCAGCGTGATCGCCTACGTCTCGGCCGATTTCCGCCTGGTCACCGCCACCCGGCCGCAGGCCGAGGCCTTTGTCGCCCTGCTGCCTGCCCTGATCCAGGCCAAGGAGGCCGAGGACGCCGGCAACGAGCCCAGCGGCCGCGCCAGCCTGGCCCTGGTGGGCGGGCGCGCCTACCAGCTGGTGTTTGTGCCGGTGAAGGCCGCCGGCCTGGGCGGCTGGTTGATGATGGCCGTGGACCTGCAAGCCGAGCCCTTGCGCGAGCTGCAAACCCTCTCCGGCCTGCGCAGCGTCTTCCTGCTGCGCCGCGCCGAGGGCCAGGCCTGGACCCCCTTGGGCAGCGTGCTCGATGCGGCCACCACCGGCCAGGTGTCGGGCCAGGTGCAGGCGGCCGAGCCCGCCTTCAGCCTGCAACTGGGCGAGGAAGAAATGCGCGGTCTCTACGTGCCCTTGCTGCGCTCGGGCGACCAGCAGCTGGCCGTCCTGCTGCTGCGCTCCTTTGACCAGGCTTTCGAGTCCTACCGCACCCTGCGCCAGACCCTGGGCACGCTGACCGTGCTGGGCATCCTGGCCTTTGCCCTGGGCAGCGTGCTGACGGCGCGCCGCATCAGCCGGCCGATCAAGACCCTGGCCGATTCGGCCGAGCGCCTGGGGGCCGGCGACTACGCCACGCCGGTGGCCCAGGATGGCAGCGCCGACGAGGTGGGCGATCTCGCGCGCGCCTTCGAGGCCATGCGCCAGGGTATCCAGCAGCGCGATGCCAGCCTCAACGAGCTGGCCTTCCAGGACCAGCTGACCCATCTGCCCAACCGCGCCGGCTTCGTGCAAGTGCTCGAGCGCTGGTTGGCCGAACATGCCGAGGCGCCCTGCGCGGTGCTGACCCTGGGCCTGGATCGCTTCAAGCATGTCAACGATGTACAAGGCCATGATTTCGGCGACCTGCTGCTGCAGAAGGTCGCACAGCGCCTGCAGGCCTTGCTGCCGGCCCATGAGGACGCCCTGGCCCGGCTCAGCGGCGACGAGTTCGCCCTGCTGCTGAGCCAGGCCGATGAAGCCTCGGCCCTGGCCCTGGCTGACGCCATCCACCGCGATTTCGAACGCCCGCTGCGCATCAAGGACCAGACCGTGGACCTGAGCGCCGGCATCGGCGTGGCCCTGGCACCGAACCATGGCCGCGAAGCCAAGCAGCTGCTCAGCCGCGCCACCCTGGCCATGTTCGAGGCCAAGAAGCGTCAGAACGGCAGCGTGTTCTACAGCGCCAGCCTGGACGCCGGCAGCCAGGAATCGCTGTCCCTGCTGAGCGAACTGCGCCACGCCGTGGAGGCCGGCGAGCTGCGCCTCTACCTGCAGCCCAAGGTCGATCTGCAAAGCGGCCGCATCATCAGCGCCGAAGCCCTTGTGCGCTGGCAGCACCCCGAGCGCGGCCTGGTGCCGCCCATGCAGTTCATCCCCTTTGCCGAGCAGACCGGTTTCATCCGCGCCCTGACGGCCTGGGTGATTGAGGCCTCGGCCGCTGCCTGGGCGCAGGCGCGCGCGCAAGACCTGGCCCTGCGCATCAGCGTCAACCTGTCCACGCGCGACCTGCTGGACCAGGACCTGCCGTCCAAGATCCAGGCCATGCTCGATGCCCACGGCGCGCGCAGCGATGCGCTGTGTCTGGAGATCACCGAGAGCGCCATCATGGACGACCCGCAACGCGCCCTGAACACCTTGCAGCAGCTGCAGGAACGCGGCTTCAAGATGTCCATCGATGACTTCGGCACCGGCTACTCCTCGCTGGCCTATCTGAAGCGCTTGCCCGTCCATGAGCTCAAGATCGACAAGAGCTTCGTCATGGCCATGGAGACCGATCTGGGTGATGCCAAGATCGTGCGCTCGACCATCGAACTGGCCCACAACCTGGGTCTGAGCGTGGTGGCCGAAGGCGTCGAGAGCGCTAAGGCCTGGCGCCTTCTGGCCGCACTCGGATGCGATGAGGGTCAGGGTTATTTCATCGCCAAGCCCATGCCGCAAAACCAGTTCCTGGACTGGCTCAAGGCCTGGCGCGCCCCCGACATCGGCACTGCCGGTGCCGACACCATGCTCAGCCAGCTGGACTGAGCGCCGGCCCGGCGCTCAGGGCGCCACGCGCGGCAGCTCCATCACAAAGCGGCTGCCCCGGCCCAGCGAGCTCTGCACGCTGCCGCGGCCGCCGAGCAGGCCGGTGACGATGTTGTGCGCAATGCTCAGGCCCAGGCCGCTGCCGCCGCGGCCGAACTTGGTGGTGAAGAAGGGCTCGAAGATACGCTCGCAAACCTCCGCCGTCATGCCGACACCATCGTCCTGCACCCAGAGCTGCACGCGCTCGCCATCCAGCGCCTGCGCGCCGATGTCGATGCGGCCCGCCTCGCGCCCCTCGAAGGCATGGGCCATGGCGTTGTTGAGCAGGATGATCAAGGCCTGACCGAGCGCCCCGGGGTAGCTGTCCAGCTGCAGCTGAACATCGATATTCAGCTGCCACTCCACATTGGCGCGGCGCAGCTGCAGAGACAGGGTCTGCAGGCACTGCTCGCACAGCTCGCGCAGGCCGAACGCGCGGCGCTGCTCCGAGCTGCGGTCCACCGCCACCTGCTTGAAGCTGCTGACCAAGGTGGCCGCCGTCTGCATGCTGCGGTTGATGACTTCCAGGCCATCGCGCGTGCGGTCGGCATAGCGCTCCCAGTCCGAGCGTTTGAGCACCTTCTGCTCCACCTGCTGGGCAAACTCGTCGGTGGCGCCGAGCAAGGTGCTGGCGATCAAGAGGCTGTTGCCGATGGGCGTGTTCAGCTCATGGGCCACGCCCGCCACCATGGCACCCAGGGCGGCCAGTTTTTCCTGTGCCATCAGCTGGCGCTGCAGCTCGCTGACGCGCAGATAGGCGCCGGCATTGTCGAGCGCGATGGCGATGTAGGAGCACAGAGTGCGGAAGATCACCTGCTGGCGTTCACCGTAAGCATCGGCACGCGGCGACTGGATGGTCATCACCCCGATCACCCGGTCGCCCACCGCCAGCGGCGCGAACAGCAGGCTTTGCAGCTCGCTGGTGCCGGGCACCTGTTCGCCCAAGCCTTCGTCGGAGGGGCGGTTGAGCAGGTACTCGCGGCGCTCCTTCAGGCAGCGCACGGTCAGCGAGCGCTCCGAGCTCATCGGGATGGGCGGGTCAATGAAGGGCGCGCCATCCTCCATGCCGAAGGCGCAGTAGAGCTGGCTGCCGCTCTCGTCGAGCAGATAGACCGACATGCAGGGCGCATCCAGCAGCGCATGGATGTGGCGCTCCATCACATTGAAGACGCGGTCGGTCTCCAGCTCGTTGGTGATTTCCTGGCCGATCAAGCCCAGATGCTGAAGCACCTCGTGCGAGTCGCGCAGCAGCTGGAAGCGCGCCGCCTCGGACTCGGCCAGGCGTCGCAGGTGTTCGCTCTCGGCCCGGGCACGCTCGATCTGGTGGTGCACCTGCAGGGCGCTGGAGCGGCGCGAGGTCTCTTCGCTGAAGCTGCGCTGGCGCAGCTCGTTGGCACGCTGGGCCCAGTGGTAGGCCTGCTCAAAGCGGCCCTGGGCGGCGGCGGCCTTGGCCGCTGCATCGAGCAGGCGCACCTGGGGCGTGTAGGCCTCCAGACCGTCGGCGCGTTGCAGGGCGCGCTGGTACCAGGAGAGCGCCTTGCTGGCCTGCGGTGAACGCTGCTGAACCTGGTCCTCGGCCTGATGCACCTCGGCCAGAGCCCAGAGCAGATCGACCTCCTTGTCCGGCTCTTTCTGCTGCTCGGCCATGAGCAGGCCCTGCTCGGCATGCTGGCGCGCGCTGGGCAAATCGCCCTGCAGCAAAGCCGCGCGGGCCAGGCCGATGCTGGCGTCGGTGAGCAGATCGCCCGAGCCCGACGCCTCGGCCAGCGGCCGCAGCTGAGAGAAGGCCAGGACCGCTGCGTCCCCTTGCCTGGAATCGAGCTCGGTGCGGCCCAGATAGGACAGGGCCAGGGCGCGCGTGCGCGACTCCGGCGGCAGGGCCTGCAGCTGCAGGCACTCTTGCAGCAGCTCGCGCGCATCGCCCAGCTGGCCCAGGCGGCGCAAGGCCTCGCCGGTGTGGGCCAGGCAAAGGGCGATCAGATTGGGCCAGCGCGAGGCCCGCGCCAGATCCAGCCCACGGCGCAGCCATTCCATGGCCGTCTGGAAATCACTCATCTTGGTGTAGGTGTGCCCAAGATTGGTGGCCAGGGTGATGGCGCGGCGGATCTGGCCGGTGCGCAAGCCCAGCTCGAAGGCCTTGGAGTGCGCCTGGATGGAGGGCAGGTAATGGCCGCTCATGGCCGCCAGCAGGCCGCGGAAATCCTCCAGCGCGGCGCCCTCCATGCTGGGCATGTCGGCGCTGCTGAGGGGCAGGCGCTCGCCCCAGTCGCGCTCGGCCTGCATGGGGTCGCCGAACACCTCGGCCCGGGCCAGGTTGGCCTCCAGCAAGGCCAGGCGGTGCGGGTCGCGCGCCTGGCCGGCGCAGGCGATGGCGCGGCGCAGCTCCTCTTTCAGACTGCCGGCATCGCCACGATCGGCGGCCAGGTAGTGGCGCAGCCAGTGCAGATCGGCCAAGCCGGCCGCATCGGCCAGACCGGCAAAGACCTGGCCGGCCTGGTTCATGTGCAGCTGGGCCTCGTCCATCTCGGCAAACAGCAGATGGGCCTCGGCGCGCAGCAGGCTCAGGCGGCCGCGCACCGCCATCCGCTGAGGCTCGTGCCACTCGGTGGCGCTGAGCAGGCCCTCGACATCCTGCGCCAGTTCCAGCGCCCGCAGCGTGTCGCGCTGGCGCAAGGCCCAGGCCAGCAGCAGGCGTTCCTGCAAGGTGTCCAGCACGGCGCCCTGGGCCAGGGTCTGTTCCAGGGCAACAACGGCAGCGTCGGTGGCAAAGAATTCCATGGTGTGACGCTGCGTTCGATCGAGAGTGAGGGTGGAGGAAGTGTCAGTAGCCTTGGCCGCGATCCACCAGGTGGGCCAAGGGCTGGCCGGCACGCAGCGCGGCCAGATTGGCCCGCACCTGCGGCACGGCGGTGCGTGGGTCGGTCTGGGCCGCGCAGTGCGGCAGCACGGTCACCTGAGGGTGAGGCCAGAAGGGGTGATCGGGCGGCAGGGGTTCTTGCTGGAAGACATCGAGCACGGCGTGGCGCAGATGCCCGCGGTCCAGCGCCGCAGCCAGGGCGGCTTCATCGACATGGGCGCCGCGCGCCAGATTCACCAGGCAGGCGCCCGGGCGCATCTGGGCCCAGCGCTCGGCCGAGAAGAAACCGCGCGTCTGCGGCGTCAGCGGCAGGAGGTTGATGACGATGTCGGCCGCAGCCAGGGCCGAGGCCAGGCCGCCCTCGGCCGCTTCCCCGTGCCAGCAGCGCAGGCCCGCCAGCTCGCGCGGCCGGCGGCTCCAGCCATGCACGGTGTAGCCGAGGCCGGCCAGTGCCTGGGCCGTGCGCCCGCCCAGCTCGCCCAGGCCCAGCACCAGCACCCCACATTCCGACGCGCGCAGCTGCGGCGGCGGCTGCCAGAGCGCCTGACGCTGCTGCGCCTGCAATTCAAAAAACCGCCGATGCAGCGACAGCACCGCCCACAGCGCGGTGTGCACCATGGCCTCGTTCATGGCCGGGTCCACCATGCGCGCCAGCGGCACGCCAACGGGCAGGGTCGGGTCTTGCAGCAGGCGATCGACGCCGGCCCAAAGCGATTGGATCAAACGCAAATTCGGCAGCCCGCTCAGGGCACCCGGCTCGGGGTTGGCCACCACGGCCACCTCCACCGCCGCCGCCTCGGCGGCATCGCGCGGCGGATGGAGCAACCATTGCTCCTCGGGCATGGCCTCGCGCAGCAACTGCGCCCAGCGCTCCCCTTCGGCGGCCGACCAACGCCCGCTCAGCAAGACAGTCATTGATCGCAGCCCTCCAGAGGCCGCGCACGCACGCATGACTGCAACACCCAGAACCCCGTCGTGTCAGGCCAGCATCGGCCGCTTCTTTGCACGTCTTTCACCCCACTTCACCTCGTGACACCGCATCAGCTTCAAGCCTAACGCGTTCACGCAGGCCCGATGCAGTTTCGAGCGGCAGTGTCGCGCGCCTGCCCGTGCAGCAGTTCGCGGGAGAGAAGCCCTGTTGCAGCACCGGCTGCACAGAGCCCGCCACTCGTATGCGCCGTCAAAAAAATGTAGTTTTGTTTCAAAACCACCAACAAAAGATCACTACCCCAATGTCAAAAAGTCTGCCTTATCAATTTTTAAGAGAAACCGAAGGAGGCGATATGTAGCGTAACTACATTCTCAACACGCAGGAGCAGGTATGAAGCTGGCCGTCCAACGTCGCCTCCACCGCATCGGGCGCCGCTGCGCCGCACTGTGCATTCTCGGCATCGCGCTCAGCGCCAGCGCACAACCCGGCAGCGGCGACATGCTCGGCGCCCAGGTATCCGCCGATGGCAGCAGCGTGACCTTTCGCGTGTTCTCAGCCCACGCCACCCAGATTCAACTCGCACTGTTCAAGCACGCCTACGGAGAAGAGCCACGCCTGACCGAGACGCTCAGCCGCGTCGGCGCCAACGGGCTGTGGCAGCTGAGCCTGCCCACGAGCCGCCTGCGCAGCTTGGGTTTCGACATCGATCCGCGCAACCCGGACAAGCTTTTCACGGACGTCTTCTACGGCTACCGCGCCTGGGGCCCCAACTGGCCGGTCGCCCCCGGCTGGAGGCCAGGCTCGAGCGCAGGCTTCCTCGCCGATGTGGACCGGCAAGGCCACCGCTTCAACCCCAACAAGCTGCTGCTCGATCCCTATGCCCTGGAGATCAGCCACGATCACCTGAGCGATCAAACCCCCACGCCCATCGTTGACGCCCGACTGTATGCCTCGGGCGGCGCCGCAGCGGCAGGGCTGCCGCCCGATCGACAACGCGACACCGCCATCTTTGCGCCCAAAGGCGTGGTGGCCATGCCCTACGGCGCAGGCTTTGCGAGCTTGAACCACGGCATTCGCCCCCCAGGGCACATCAAGGACGACATCATCCTGGAGGCCCATGTCCGGGGCCTGAGCATGGCGGACGGCAGTCTAGGCGCCTGCCGCGGCACCTATGCCGGGGCTGTCAGCAAGATTCCGTACCTGAAGCAACTGGGCATCACAGCCATCGAGTTCCTGCCCACGCACGAAACCGAGAACGAGGCCAACGACCTCAACGACCCGGGCACGCAACGCTCCCCCATCGGCACCACGGGCGACAACTACTGGGGCTATATGAGCACCAGCTTCTTCGCGATGGACCGCCGCTATGCCTGCGACAAGCGCATCGGCGGCCCGACGCGGGAGTTCGCCCAGATGGTGCGGGCCTTCCACGACGCAGGGATCAAGGTGTTCACCGACGTGGTCTACAACCACACCAGCGAGGGCGGCACCTGGAGCCCGCAAGACAGCAGCAAGGCCAGCATCTGGAGCTACCGCGGTCTCGACAACGCCAGCTACTACCTGTTGACCCGTCAGCCCGGCACTGCCACGGATCTGCAGAGCTACTACGACATCACGGGCACCGGAAACACCCTCAACACACGCCACCCTCGGGTGCAACAGCTGATCGTGGATTCCCTGCTCTACCAGCGGCAGCGCCTGGGGGTGGATGGCTTTCGATTCGACCTGGGCATCGCCCTCGGCAACAGCTACGACAACCAAACCAACCCGCAAGACCCGCAGCGCTTCTACTTCAATCGCAACGATGCCAACACAGCCTGGGCGCGGGTCACAGCCAGCCTGCCCGGCGTCTTCATGTCGAGTGAACCCTGGGGACTGGCACCCGCGGGCCAAGGCTATCAACTGGGGCAGATGCCGGCTGGCGTGTCGGAATGGAACGGCGGCTTCCGCGATGTGATCCGCCGTGCGCAGAACCACTACGGTGTGCGAGACGGCGACGCCACACGCGCTGCGATCGCCACACGCATTGCCGGCTCGCAAGACCTTTACGGAGACCCCAGCGATGGGCGCAACAAGCCGTGGTACGCCATCAATTTCCTCGATGTGCACGACGGCTTCACCCTGAAGGACCTGTACAGCTGCAAGGGCAAAAACAACCAGCAGGCGTGGCCGCTCGGCCCCTCCGACGGCGGCACGGTCGATGAAGACAGCTGGGACGCCGGCGGCAGCGCCGCCCTGCAGCGCCAGCAGGCCCGCACCGGTTTTGCCTTGCTGATGCTCTCGGCCGGCGTGCCGATCTTCCAGGCCGGCGATGAGAACCTGCGCAGCCTGAACTGCAACAACAACCCCTACAACCTGGACTCCAGCGGCAACTGGCTGCGCGATCCCAGCAGCGTCGAACAGATCCAGTTCCAAAGCTTCGTCAAGAAGATGGTCCAGTTCCGCAAGTCACAAGCAGCGCTGCGGCCGCTCGATTTCTTCCCCAGTGTCGATCGCAACGGCAACTCCATGGCAGCACTGGACTGGTTCGGCGCGGACAAGCAGTACCGCACCACCTCGTCCGACAACAGCTTCTGGCAGGCCAGTGCCGCCGCACCCGATGCCCAAGGGCACAACCGCACCCTGGCTTGGCGCTACGACGGCAGCGAGCTGGGCGGCGACACCGTGCTGATTCTCTACAACGCCGAGCCCGATCCGCGCAGCTTCACCCTGCCGTGGACAGGCCCTCGGCTCACCACCTGGTGCCGGGTCACCGACACCGCCAGCTGGGCTGAAGGCCCAGCGCAAGTGGATCTTGCCGCCAGCCAATGTGTGGGCGGCGAGAACACCAGCTACAGCGTTCATGGACGCTCACTGGTGATCTTGCTGGCACGCTGATCTTCCTGAGCTGCGGCCAGTGCTTTCTTGTCTCCCCAACTTCAAGGGAATCCAACAATGATCAAAAAACTCCTGGCGCTGACGGCGCTCGCCGCGGCATTGCCCACCTGGGCCGCAACAGGAACCTGGGCCAGCTTCGTCGGCATCGATGCCGATGGCGCCGGTTCCGCAGCCACGCAGTGGTACGACTCGGGCGCCTTCCAGGCCAATGAGCTGACCGATTTCGCCAACGCCGACCTAGGCAGCTTCGCCCAAGGCTCCAGCGCCTGGCTGTCTGCGGGTGACCTGTTCACCTTCAAGAACAATGGCGGCAATGTCACGGGTGCCACGCTGTACTGGCGCGTTGACAACGGCGCATACACCGCGGTTCAGCTGAACTGGCACAGCAATGCGCCGCTGCAGATTCCGGGCACCACCGCCACCGTCGGCGGCAGCAATGACCAGAGCTGGAACAACACCAGCATCAACGCCGACTTCCTGCAAGGCCTGTCCGCTGGCAACCACCAGCTGCAGGTCTACTTCATGGGCAGCTCGAACCAGGGCGACATCTTTGCCGGCAGCGAAGCAACGCCGATGAGCGCCAACTTCACAGTCACCACGCCCGTGCCCGAACCTGCCAGCATGAGCCTCATGCTGGGTGGCTTGGCCCTGCTGGGCCACTGGTCGCGGCGCAGGGCAGCGAAGCCCCGTTAAGCGCGTCGCGGCTGCACGCGCGGGCCAAGCTCTCGACGGGCTTGGCCCTTTTCACTGCATTCGCGCGGAGCCCCCTCAGAGCCACTCACTGGTCCTTGTCTTCCAGCGCCTCGCACAAGGCCATCAAGCCGGCGCGCAAGGTGGCGATACGCACGGCATGGCGGTCGCCGCTGAAATGCTCCTGCCAGACCTTGGTGACTTGGCAGCCGTGGACCAGGGCCAGCCAGACCGTGCCCACGGGCTTGTCGGCGCTGCCGCCGGTGGGGCCGGCAATGCCGGTGACGGCCAGGGCCCAGTCGATCGGCGCATGGGCCAGCAGGCCGCGGGCCATGTGCAGGGCCACCTCGCCGCTGACCGAGCCATGCAGGCCGATCAGCGCTGCCGGCACGCCCAGCAGCTCGGTCTTGGATTCATTGCTATAGCTGACCACGCCGCGCTCGAACCACTGGCTGGAACCCGACAGGCTGGTGCAAGCCGCGGCAATCAGGCCACCGGTGCAGGACTCGGCTGTGCCCAGGCGCTCGCGGCGCTGGATCAGGGCCACGGCAATGCGGTCGATCAGCTCTTGCTCTTCAGGAAACAGCATGGGGCACCTCCGACAGTTTCGACAGGCAGCAAGCGGCTTTGCTGCGCTCCATCAAGCCATGATTGCGCGCCACAGCGCGATCACGACAAGCGTACATCCGGCGGCGACGAAATCGTCGAACAAGATGCCGAAACCCTGAGCCCAGCTGACGGCTTTGCCACGCTCACCCTTGAAGAGCTGGTCGGCCCAGCGCACCGGCCCCGGCTTGGCGGCATCGAAGTAGCGGAACAGGCCGAAGGCCACCGCCTGGCCCCAGAAACCCGCCGGCATCACCAGCCACAGCACCAGCCAGAAGGCCAGCACCTCGTCCCAGACGATGGCGCCGGGGTCAGGTGTTGCCAGATGGCGGGCCGTCATGGTGCAGGCCCACCAGCCCACCAGGGTGCCGCCAGCCAGCAGCCAGGCCCAGCTGCGGTCGGTCATCCAGGGGTTGAGCGCCAGAAAGGCCAGCCAGGCCCAGAGCGTGCCCACCGTGCCCGGCGCCTTGGGCGAGAGGCCGCTGCCGAAGCCCAGCGCGATCCAATGCGCCGGGTTGGGGAACATGAAACGGGCCGTGGCCCGGCGAGGCACCAGGGGCGCGGTGAAGGAGGCGGAAGGATCGCTCATGGGGTTTTGAAATGGTCAAAGCTGCTGAAGGCCGCGGCCGACAAGGCCAGGCCGGCGGCATCGTGCAAACGCAGGCCCGGCTCGGCCTCGATGGCGCCGATGCGCTGCACCGGCGTGCCGCTGGCCGCCGCGGCTGCGGCCACCGCCGCACGCCCGGCCGCATCGCTGGGCGCGGTGAACACCAGCTCGTAATCGTCGCCACCAGCCAGACCGCACTCGCGCTGCAGGGCCAGGTCTTGCCCCGCCAGCACGGCGCTGCGCGGCAAAGCATCGACATCCAGCCGTGCGCCCACGCCCGAGGCCCTGAGGATGTGGCCGAGATCGCCCAGCAAACCATCGGACACATCGATGGCGCTGTGCGCCACGCCGCGCAGCGCCAGGCCCAGCTGCACCCGTGGCTGCGGGCATTCCATGGCGCGCCGCACCTGCTCGAACTCGGCGCCCGAAGCCAGGCTCGCCTGGCCGCGAAACACCTCCAGCGCCAGCCGCGCATCGCCCAAAGTCTGGCCGGAGACGTAGATGTCATCGCCCACCCGCGCCCCACGGCGCAGCAAGGCCTGGCCACGCGGCACCTCGCCCATCACCGTGATGCAGAGGTTCAGCGGCCCGGCCGTGGTGTCACCGCCCACCAGGGCAATGCCATGCGCCTGCGCCAACTCGAACAGGCCTCGGGCAAAACCACTCAGAAACGTCTCGTCCACCCGCGGCAGGCTCAGCGCCAGCGTGAAGGCCCGCGGCGTCGCGCCACAGGCCGCCAGGTCGCTGAGATTGACCGCCAGCGCCTTGTGCCCCAGGCGCTCCGGCGCCACGGTGGACAGGAAATGGCGCCCATCGACCAGCATGTCGCTGGACACCAGCCACTGCATGCCCGGCGTCGGGTTGATGACCGCGCAGTCATCCCCAATGCCCACGGGAACGCCTTCAGCCGACGGGTGGCTCTGGCTCTTGAAATAGTGCTGGATCAGATCGAATTCGCCCATGGGCGGGATTGTCTCAGTCCCAGCGCCGGGCCCTGCCCTAGACTCCGGCGCAAGAAGAAAGAATGGCGCGGCCAGGACGCAGCCATGAGCCAGGCACCAGGGAGAAGACACACGATGCGAACACTGCTGCGCGGGTTGGCGATGGCCGGGCTGCTGATCTTGCTGCTCTTGCTGATCCGCCGCGGCCTCGGCGTCCCCAGCGCGGACTCAGACCCCAGCCCGAAGGTCGTCGAATCCAGCCATGAGGCACCCACCACTCTGCCGCCGCCGGCGGAGCGACCCAGCGCCACCGCGAGAGCCGAAGGCGGCGCGCCCGCGGCAGACGGCACCCTGCCCTCCAGCGCGGCAGGGACGGCCTATGCCCGCCGTTTGCGCGAGGACTGGTGCGGCTTCGGCGCCGTGGAATCCTGGCGCGACGCTCAGCAGGAACGTGACGAGCACAGCCCCGGAGCCAGATCGCCAAGCCAGCAAACCCGCGAACAGCTGATGAAAGAGGCCCAAGCCCAGGTGATCCAGGGCTGGCAACACGCCTTGCGCCGCCGCGGCGAACCGCGCGCCCTGGCGCTGGCTGAATTCATCGCCGCCAGCCAGACCGAGGACCTCACCCTGAACCGTGCCAGCCGGGCCCGGCTGCAAGCCATGGCCCTGGTTTCGAGCGACCCCATGCTCACCGCCCTGGCCTTGCAGAAACCATGCGATGCCGGCCAGTGCCGCAATGTCGAGGGCACGCAATGGTCACGCCTGGAGCCCGAGAACCTGAACGCCTGGCTGCAGCTGTTCGACGATCCCCAGCTGCGCCCCAGCCAGGGCGACTACCTGATGGAACGCATGGCCAGTCAGGCCAAGTTCAGCCGCAGCTATGCGCGCGAAACCGGCGAGATGCTGTCTCAACTCATTCAAACCGAAACCCCTGGTTGGATGCATGAGGCAGAAACCATGCTCTTGAGCCAACTGGCCGGCACCTGGTTGCCACCCGCTCTTGGGCCACTGCTCCAGCGCTGCCGCGAGCTCCACCCATCAGTTGTTGTTGCGAGGCCGGCTGATGCGCGGGCCTGCGAAGCGATCGCGGACGCCCTCTGGGCCGAGGGCGATCTGCTGGAGCGGCGCATGGCCCTGGCCCTGGCCGGCGCCGTGCTGTCACCCGCTCAGGCCCAACGCGCGCGCTGGGAGGACCGGGCCCGCGAAGCCGAAGCCGTCCAAGTCCTGGACGACGAACGTATCGACCGCGCCCTGAATGATCTGATGGCCCTCAACGAAGGCCCCGCGGCCCTTTGCCAGCGAGTGCTTCCGTCCTTGCGCGCCACGGCCCTGGATGCGGCGCGGCGCATGAACTGGCAGCTGGCCTTGGCCCAGCTGCAGCAAGCCGGCCAGGATCGCGCCGCCCTGTCCAGGCGTTGGCGAGACAAGAACGGCCGCAGCATGCTGGAGCCCGTGCCCCAACGGACGGCCCCCTGAAGCAAGAGCAAGCCGCGAGCGCTCAGCGCGCACATCCCCCCGCCACCTGCGGCAAAAAATTCAAGCCTCAGGCTGGCGGAAAAACACCTCGTCGACCCGCTTGCCGAAGACCTCGGCGATCTTCATGGCCAGCTCCAGCGAGGGCGCATAACGCAGGCCCTCCAGGGCAATCACGGTCTGGCGGGTGATGCCCACCGCCTTGGCCAGGGCTTCCTGCGTCATCTCGCCATGCTCGAAACGCAGGCGGCGGATCTGGTTGGCGATGGGCTGGGTGGACGGTTGACCGACGGCCATGGCTCAAGCCCCGCCCGGCAGCACATCGCCGTGCAGCTCGCGCGCATCGCGCCAGTAGGCCAAGAGCTGGGCCGCGTACTGGGCCAGGCCGGCAAACATGATGAGATTGAGCAAGGTGTTGGCGATCAGCCAGTGGGTGAAGCGCTCCATCCAGGGCTTGGGTGCGAAGCCCAGGGCCAGCAGAAAAGCGGCCAGCAGCCCGATCAAGGTGGAATAGCCGACCCGGTTGGCCAGGGCATCGATGGCGCGGTCGCGTTCGTCCAGCGCCTGAGACTGCCCCTCGTGCAGCAAGGCCCAGGCGATGGCGCCGCAGGCGAACATGACCCAGCTGTCATAACCGCCCGTCCCGCCGGTGTTGCGATGAAGTTCGGAACCCGGCGTCATCAGCACCACCGCGACAAAACCGCAAATCAGGGCGCTGCCCGCCATGTACAGCCAGGCGCGCCGCTCGGCCGCCGAAGGGTCGCGCCCCTGCACAGCGTCGCGCTGCCAGCGCCAGCGGGCCCACAAGGCCGAGAGCAGCAGGATCAAGCCGCCCACCCAGCCATCGCGCAGGGGCACCGGGTTCCAACCCGCCGCCAAAGCCGCGCCCACACCCAGAAAACTCAGCAGAACCAGCAAGATCTTGACCATGGTCTGAATGCCCGTTAAAGCCGACACAAAGTAAACTTTAACGCACATCATGTTCGCTTTGCAATACACCAAGGCTTCGGAAGTGGCGGCCGGCAGGGCGCGCCGGCCGCCTCCAACGGCAAGGCCGGGAAGAGCGGGAAAGACGGGAAGGGCGGACGCCAGTCTGCCTACAGGCTGGGCGGACGCTGCGGCATGCCGCTTGCACGCAGGCGCAAGCGCGGTTCATCGCGCCACAGGCTCAGGTCGCGCGGCACCTCGGCCGGCGTCAGGTCCAGCGCCTCGACGGCGCCCAGATAGCCATCGCGGCCCTGCGCCTTGGCGGCATACAGCGCCGCGTCGGCCAGGCCCAGCGTGGCCGGCCAGTCCCAGGCGCGCGGGCGCTGCGGGTCGAGCGGAAAGGCGGCAAACCCGATGGACACGGTGACCGCCACCGTCTGGCCAAAGCCAATGTCGAAGGGCTGCTCGCGCACGGCAGCACACGCACGCGCAGCCAGATCGGCCGCATCCTCGCGGCTGGTTTCGCGCACCAGCACCAGCACCTCTTCGCCCCCCCAGCGCACCAGAGAGTCGGTGGTGCGGAAGACGCGGCGCAGGCGCTCGGCCAGGGTCACCAGCACGGCATCGCCGGCGGCATGGCCATGGACATCGTTGATGCGCTTGAAATGATCAAGATCCAGCAGCATGAGCACCAGATCGCTGTCAGGGCCAGGCAGCAGGCTGGCGTCGCCGGCCTCGAAGCGGCGCAGGCACAGGCGCAGATCGTCCTGCAGGCGCAGCTCCAGATAGCGGCGGTTGCGCAGCCCGGTCAGCGCATCGGTCAGGCTGGCCTCGCGCAGCTTGGCCGTGCGCTCGTCCACCAGGGCTTGCAGCTCGGCCTCACGCTGGCGCAGCAGCCGGGTGCGCCAGCGCACAAACCCCCACACCGCCAGCAGCATCGCCGCCCCAAAGCCCAGACGCGCCCAGACGGTCTGCCACCAGGCCGGCAGCAGCTCGATGGGCAGCTCCAGCTGGGTGGGGCCCCAGAGCGTGGGATGCGCGCTGACGCGCATTTGCAAGGCATAACGACCCGGCTGCAGGGGGCCGAAGCTGGGACTGCGGGCGCCGGGGTCGACGCTGGTCCAGTCGCTGTCCAAGCCCTGCAGGCGGTACTGGTAGCGCAGGCGGCTGGGGTCGGCATAGTCCAGGCCGGCGAACTCGACGCTGAAAGTCCGCGTGCCGGCCGGCAGCTGCAAGCCATGGAGCAAGCCGCGCTGGGGGTCTTTGAAGGCCAGCGGATTGAGCGAGGGATAGGGGAATGCCGCACCGGGCCGGGCCGGATCGGCCGCCGGCGGCGAGTAGGGCTGGCCATTGACGCGCAAGGCGCTGATCACCAGGGGCAACGCGCCCGTGGCGGGCTCGAACAGCTCGGGCCGCACCTGCAGCAGGCCGCGGCTGCCGCCGAACAGCAGGGCACCGCCCGGCAGCTCGGTGCTGGCAAAGAACCAGAAGCTGCCAAAGGCCGCGCCCTCGCCCAGGCCGAAGCGATCGATGCGATCGGTCTTGGGGTCGTAGACGGCCAGCTGGCTCCAGATGCGGCCGCGTGTGTCCTCATGCAGATTGCCGCCGTACACGCCTTCGGTGCCCAGGCGCTCACCGATGCGGTCGAAGCGAGCCCGGCCCTCGGCGTCCCAGCCGCGCAGGCGGTGCAGGCCGGCGACCGGCGTGTCCAGCCACAGCGAGCCATCGCGCGCCAGGAGCAGACCCATGACGATGGGGCTGGCCAGGGTCTCGCCCGGCGATTGCGGCACCGGTTCCAGCTGGCCCGGCGCCGCAGCCGCTGGCTCGCGGAACAAGCCTTGCTGGCCTCCGACCCAAAGCTGCGGCCGAGCCGCCGCACCGGCGCTGGCCGCAGCGGCCACCGGAGCCGGCGCCTCGACCAGGGCGTGGACACCGCCGTGCAAGGGGGCGCCGCCAATCAGGCTGACGCGCTGCAAGGCGGGCGCGTCCGGCTTGGGCAGGCGGTACAGGCCCTCCTGCATGCCCAGCCAGACCTCGCCGCTGGCACGCAGCACGAGGCGCTGGGCGCGGCCACCATCGAGCGGCCAGTCGCGCAGCAATCGGCCCTGGGCCGAGCGGTGCTCCAGGCGGCCGGCCGAGGCCAGCCAGATGCTGCCATCCGGCGCTTCGGCCAGGGACTCCACAACGTTGGCGCGATCACGCGGCCAGACGCCCAGCGTGGCCAGATCCTGGCCCGGGCGGCCGTCCAGGCGCACCACGGGGCCGCGTTGCGTCGGCGCCAGCACCTCACCATTGCGCAGGCGCAGCAGGGCGCGCACATCGGGCTCGGCCAGCGGGCCGCTGGCCTGTGAATCGGGTCCGCGCACGGCCAGGGCCGGGTGAACCTGATGGCGCTGCAAGCCGAGGCCGTAGCCACTGACCCACATCGCGCCGCTGGCATCGCGCAGCAAGGCACTGACGTCATTGCCCGCCAGGCCGCTGAGGCGCCGGGGGTCGTGGCGCAGATGGGCTTCAATCTCACCGCTGGCCGGGTTCACCCAGAGCAGGCCGGTCTTGCTGCCCACCCAGAGCCGGCCGTCGCTGGCCACGGCCAGGGCCTGCACCGGGCTGCCCAGGCGCTGCACCCAGCGCAGGCGACCCTGCTCGACCACACCGAGGCGGCCG
This sequence comes from Burkholderiales bacterium PBB2, assembly GCA_002255955.1. GTDB lineage: Bacteria > Pseudomonadota > Gammaproteobacteria > Burkholderiales > Burkholderiaceae_C > Paucibacter_A. The sequence goes on from NKIM01000024.1 coordinate 81,552, forward strand.
TCCTGCGTGCCCAGCCAGAGGCGCCCGGCGCGGTCTTCGGTCAGCGCCAGCACTGGCGTGCCCGCAGGCAGCTCGGGCAGTGGCAGCGATTCCCAGCCCCCTTGCGGCGTCTGGCGTGCCAGGCCGCGCCAGTGGCCGACCCAGACCACGCCGTCCTGCGCCACGCGCAAGGCCAGCACGCGCGCCTCGGGCTCCCCCTGCCAGCGCAGGTCTTGCGCTTCGAACTGGCGCGTGGCAGGGCGGTAGCGCAGCAGGCCCTGCCCCAGGGTGCCGACCCAGACCTGGCCCTGCGCGTCTTCCGCCAGTGCGCGAATCGGCGCACGCAGGGTCAAGGCAGGTCCGGCGGCCGGCGCAGCGGGGGCCATGGCTTCGACCCTGTCTTGCGCGGGGTCGAAGGCCATGAGGCCGAGAAACTCGGTGCCGATCCACATGCGGCCATCGCGGCTGGGGCTGAGCGCACGCACCCAGCCGAGGTTGCGCTGGGCACTGGTGTCTCCCGCGCGCTCGATGGGGCGCAGGCGGTAGCCGTCGTAACGGGTGAGGCCCTGGGTGGTGGCCACCCAGATGAAACCGGCGCGGTCCTGCGCCACGGTGGGCACGGTGCTCTGCGGCACGGCCACGCTGCGGAACTGAACCTCCAGCGTGTCGGCCCGCGGGCTGGCCTGCACTGCGGCCACAGGCCATCCCGCCAGAGCCCAAGCCAGCAGCCAACAGCGCCAGCCACCCGGGCCACGGAAAGACAATTGCATGGCCGAAATTGTAAGGAGCGCCCGGCGCACCGCCGTCCCGCGCGGGACGGCGAGCTTGGCCCACAGCGGTGCAACTGCACGGCACCCGCCTTTGCGCGAAACTAGCGGGCCCGGCCTGGTCCGGCCCACCACGCCTTTCCTTTTCCCCGCACAGCTCTTGAACACCCTCAGCGCCGCTTCTACCCCCCGCATCGCCACCCTGGCCAATGGCCTGCGCACGGTCACCATTCCCATGCCCTGGCGTGAGACGGTCAGCCTCAGCGTGTTCATCCGCACCGGCAGCCTGCATGAAAGCGCACGCCAGGGCGGCATCAGCCATGTGGTCGAGCACATGGCTTTCAAGGGCACGGCCACGCGCGACTGCCAGCGCATCAACCTCGATGCCGAGGCCCTGGGCGCCGAGGTCAATGCCCACACCGACAAGGACCACACGGCCTTTCACATCGAAGGCCTGCCGGGCGATCTGCCGGCCTTTGTCGACTGGCTGGCCGACATCGTGCTCAACAGCAGCTTCCCGGCCGAAGAGCTGGAGCGCGAGCGGCGCGTGATCGAGCAGGAGTTCAGCGAGTTCGAGGACGACCCGACCAGCGTCGCCTTCCAGCTGCTGGACCGCGCCTGCTACGGCAGCCGCCATGCCGCCGGCCGCCCCATCATCGGCAGCCGCGCCAACATCCTGCGCTTCAGCCGTGAGGACTTGCTGGCCTACGCCCAGTCCCAGTACACCGCCTGCAATGTGGTGGTGGCGGTGGCCGGGCCGGTCGACGGCGAGGCCTTCACCCGGCGGGTGGAGCGCGCCTTCGGCGCCATGCCTACCGGCCAACCCAATGCCTTGACGGCGCCACCCTGGCAGGGCGGGCTCAAGGCCCGGCGCCTGGCTGGCAGCGGCCAGTGCCAGGTCTTGCTTGGCTTCGAAGCGCCCAGCCTGGGCGAACGCCTGGACAGCGCCGAGCACCTGCCCCATGTGCTGGCCGCCTCACTGCTGGGCGAGGGCATGAGCTCGCCCCTGCTGGACGAGATCCGCGAGCGCCGCGGCCTGGCCTACCACGTGGCCTGCTCGGCGGACATCCTGCCGCTCTACGGCCAGTTCCTGATCGAGGGCGCCACCGCGCCGGCCCAGGCCGAGGAGTTCTTGCAGGCCGTGCAGCAACTGCTGCAGCGCCAAGCCGATGGCCCGCTGGACCCGGTGGCCCTGGCGCGCGCCCGCAAGCAGTTGCAGATGCGCGCCCTGCGTGCACTGGAGCAGCCGGCGCGGCGCATGGAGGGCGCCGCCCAGGAGCTGTTCCATTTTGGCCAGCTGCGCGATGCCAAGGAGGCCATGGCCCAGCTGCAGGCGGTCACACCGGCACAGGTGCATGCAGTCTTTGATGGCCTGCTGCGGCCGAACCGACCGCGCCCGGCCGTGGCCCTGGCGGGCAGCATTCCGCAGCGCGCACGCGCCTGCGCCGAAGCGCTGTTTTCCTGATCGCAGTCCCCTCACGCTGCGCTAAGCTGCGCCCGCCCGGCGCTGCAGTTCATCGAAAGCTAGCGCCCCATTCCCACGGACGACAGTGCATCGAGGAGACGGACGAACCATGAAACCACAGCGTGCTCAAGGCTTGCGTGTCTGCGGATCTGCGCTGACGCTGATCCTCAGCGGCCTGGCCCAGGCCTCTGGCACTGCGGCACCCGCCCTGCGCTGGGAGACCCTGGCCCCCATGCCCATCGGCGTGCAGGAGATTTACCCGGCGGTGCATGGCGGGCGCCTGGTGGTGGCGGGCGGCTTGAGCAGCGAGCTGCCGGCCGCACAAGGCCATCTCAGCGATGCGCTGCAGATCTACGACCCGGCCAGCGGCCGCTGGAGCCTGGGGCCCCGCCTGCCCGAGGGCCGCCACCATTCGCAGCTGCTCAGTCTGGGCCAGAGCCTCTACCTGATCGGCGGCTTTGTGCGCTGCACAGGTGGCGACTGGTGCGCCAGCCGCGAGGTGCTGCGCCTGGACGATGGCAGCACGCGCTGGCAGCGCCTGGGCGCCCTGCCGCAGGCCTTGACCGAATCCACCGCTTTTGTGCAGCAAGGCCAGATCCATCTGGTCAGCGGGCGCAGCCCGCGCGGCGAGGCCAATGCGCAGTGGGGTGACCATGGCGATGTGGCCTGGCATTGGGTCTACGACGCCAAGGCCGACCGCTGGCGCGCCCTGGCCGACGGGCCCGAGATCAAGAGCAGTGCGGCCGCCCTGGCGGCGGGCGAACAGGCCTGGCTGATCGGCGGCCGCCAGTACAACGGCGCCAATCTGCGCAGCGTTCACCGCCTTGACGCGGCCAGCGGCCGCTGGCAGGCCGAGGCGCCCCTGGCCTTTGCCCAGGCCGCCCATGGCGTGGGCCTGCTCGGCGGCGCAGACCAGCCGCTGATCTGCAGCGTCGGCGGCGAGACCGCCGAGAACGGCGGCGGCATGCTCGGCCAGGTGCAATGCCGCGCGCTCGGCGAGGGCCGCTGGCAGGTGATCGGCGAGATGCCCGAGCCGCGCCACGGCCTGGGCGTGCTGAGCCTGAACGGCCAGCTCTACGCCATCGGCGGCGCGCGCCAGCCGGGCCTGACACAGACCAGCGCGCGCCTGGATCGCCTCAGCCTGAGCCCCAGCAGCACCCGGCCTTGAGGCGCATCGCACGGCTCAGAGTTCGCGCAGCAGATTGGTCAGCTCCACCGCCGACTTGACGTTCATCTTCTCGAACACCCGCGCCCGGTGCACCTCGACCGTGCGCACGCTGATGTGCAGCTGGTCGGCGATCAGCTTGTTGGGCAGGGCCTGGATGACCAGCTGCATCACCTCGCGCTCGCGCTCGGTCAGCTCGGCCACGCGCTGGGCCATCTGGCCGCGCTGCTGACGTGCCTCGATCGCCTGGCCGCTCAGGGCCAGGGCTTGCTCGATGCGGTCGACCAGACCGTTGTCGGAAAACGGCTTCTCCACGAAATCAAAAGCACCGCGCTTGACCGCGGCCACGGCCGTCGGCACATCGCCATGGCCGGTCAGGAAGATCACCGGCAGCAGCGGCGGCTGCACCACGCCCTGATCCAGGCCGCCGCACAGGCCGCGCTGCAGCAGGCGCTCGAACAGGGCCAGGCCGCTCATGCCGGGCATGCGCACATCGAGCAGCAGGCAGGACGGCGCATCGGGCCAGTCGCGCGCCTGGTCGGGCCGGGCATCGAGCATGGCCTCGAAGGCCTCGGCGCTGCCGAAACCCTCGGACAGCAGGCGGCGCGAGCGCAGCAACCAGCCCAGGGCATCGCGCACCACCTCTTCATCGTCGACCAAATAAACCACAGGCAGCTTGCGGCCGCTGTTGTGATGGGCAGTCATGCTCATGGCGTCGATTCTCCTGGCGTGCGCGCTGGGGCCGCCTTGCTTGCATGGCCAGCATTGGGCAGGCTGAAACGGAACTCGGTGCCCCCGGGGGCTTCGCGATTGAAATAGTCCATGGCCCCGCCGTGTTGCTCCACCACGGTGCGGCAGAGGCTCAGGCCCAGGCCCATGCCCTCGGCGCGGGTGGTGAAAAACGGGGTGTAGAGTTGGCGGCCGACCTCGGGCGGGATGCCTGGGCCGCGGTCCAGCACCGAGATGCTGACCCAGGATGCGTCCACCACGGCCGCGCGCAAGGTCAGCACCCGCAGGGCTGGCGCGGTGCGGTCTTCCATGGCCTGGATGGCATTGCGGCTGAGGTTGAGCAGCACCTGCTCGACCATGGTGCGGTCACAGCGCACGCGCGGGCTGGGCTGGGGCAGGTCCAGCTCGATGCGGGTGCCGCTCTTGCGCGCCTGCAGGCGCACCAGGGGCAGCACGGCCTCGAACAGCAGATCGACGCCAATGTCCTCGCGCGCCTGTTCGCGGCGGCGCACAAAGTCATGCACGCTCTTGATCACGCGGCCGGCACGCTCGGCCTGCTCGGCAATGCGCAGCGCCGCCTGGCGCACCAGATGCGGGGTCTGCGGGTCCTCGGACTCCTCGGCCAACAGATTGACCGAAGCCGTGGCATAGCTGGCGATGGCGGCCAGGGGTTGGTTCAGCTCGTGGCTGAGCAGGGAGGCCATCTCACCCACGGTGGCCAGCCGCGCCGTGGCCTGCAGCCGCTCCTGCTGCTGGCGCGACAGGTCCTCCACCCGGCGCTGGGCCGACAGGTCGAGCACCGCGCTCATCCAGCCGGTGTGCTGGCCGGTGCCGTCCACCAGCGGTGCCTCGTAGACCATCACCGGAAAGCGCTCGCCGTTCTTGCGCATGAACTCGGTCTCGTAGCCCTCACGCGAGGTCTGCGAGGTCTGCGCGGCGGGCGTGCCGGCGCCGCCGGCACCAGGCGGCGTGCCCTGGCCGCCGCCCAGCCGCTCGGCCTGGCGCTGCTGGTAGACCGGCACCTGGTCGGGCGGCCAGTACGGTGGCACGGCGGCGCGGGTGAGCTCGTCGGTGCTGAAGCCCACCATCGCGCAGAAGGCCGGGTTGACGTAGACGATGCGCCCGGCGCGGTCGCGGGCGCGCAGGCCGGTCAGCAGCGAGTCCTCCATGGCCTTGCGGAAGGCCAGCGCCTCGGCCAGCGCGCGCTCGGCGCGGGCCCGGCGGCGGCCGTCGCGCAGCAGCAGCAGCACCACGGCAAACAGCGCGATCGACAGGCCCAGCACCAGCGCCGTGGCCAGGTTGGGGATCAGGCTGGGTCGGCGCTCCACCGCGTCCACGCGCACCTGCAGCGCGGCGCCGGGCAGGTCGACCAGGCGGTCGGCGATGAACACCCCGGCACCGCGCACGGTACCGGCGCGTGCCAGGCGGGTGCCGTCGGGCTCGATGAACGAGATCTCGTGGCTGTGCGCCACCGAGGGCAGTTGCAGTTCCTCCAGCAACGTGGGCAACACCAGGCTGGCCACGCTGAAGCCGACGAACTGCCCGGCCTGCTGCACCGGCACGCAGACGTCCACCACCTCGGCGCCCAGGCCACCGGGCATCGGCACAAACTGGCTGCGCGCAAAGCTGGGGGCCATGGCGCGCTGGGCGGCCCGGCAGGCCAGTTCGGTCTCCACCGCCATCTCGGCACGTGGCCAGTGGCCGAACAGCGGCACCGAGAACGGGGTGTCGCTGGCCTCGGTGATGCGCATCTGGCGGTCGCGCGCCTCGATGCGGCCGATCTCGCGGTGGCTGCGCAGCAGGGCTTCGGCCTCCGGCGCCCAAGGCCGCCGGCTGCTGCCTTCCACCTGCAGGGCCTGCAGGCCTTGCAGCACCTGC
>NKIM01000025.1 GCA_002255955.1 Burkholderiales bacterium PBB2
CAGCGAACGGAGGGAGATTGGCGCCGCTGAGCCGCGGAGTGAGCACCGAGGGGAGTCGGCTCGCAGAGCCGACCCGCGAACCATGAGCCCGGCGGCGGGCCGAGCCACCGCAGCGAGCAGAACCAGCATTACGGCGGTCCGCAGCCCCTGCTCGAGGCCCACAGGCTCACATGCCCTTGAACAGATGCGTGTAGCTGCGGCTGACTTCGAGCTTTTCGCTCAGGCCTTTGACGCCCACCATCTGGCGGCCTCGGAAATCGCGGGTGATGCCGTCGATGGCGCGGGCATTGACCAGGGTGGAGCGGTGGATCTGCCAGAACAGGCTGGGGTCGAGCTCGTCCACCAGCTCCTTGATCGGCTTGCGGATCAGAGCTTCGACGCGGGCGGTCTGCACCCGCGTGTATTTTTCATCGCTGATGAAGAACAGCACGTCCTCGACCGGGATCATCTGGATGGCCTGGCCGACCGTGGCCTGGATCCATTGCAGGTAGTTGGGCTTGGCGCCCGGGTTGAGCTGGCTGGAGAGCTTGTGCAGCAGCTGCTGCAGCGGCGCACCTGCGGGCTCGGCCACATCGGGCACGCTGGCGCTGTCCTGGCGCTGGGCCAGGCGCTTCTTGATGCGCTGCACCGTCACCAGCAGGCGCTCGCGCTCGGCGGGCTTGAGCACATAGTCGGCCACGCCCTGCTCAAAGGCTTCCACCGCGTACTGGTCGTAGGCGGTGATGAAGACGATCTCGGGCACCAGCCAGGAATCATCCTCGGGCAGCTGCGCGATCTGGCGGGCGGCATCGACCCCGGTCAGGCCGGGCATGCGGATGTCCAGAAACACCAGGTCGGGCCGGTGCTCGCGCACCAGCTCCACCGCCTCCAGGCCGTTCTTGGCCTCGGCGACGATGTCGAGATCGGGCCAGACCTCGGTCAGGCGGCTGCGCAGCTGTTCGCGCATCAGGCGCTCGTCGTCGGCCAGGACGGCGCGCACGCGGGTGGGGGCGGGGGTGTTTGGCTGGTTCATGCGCGGATGTTAAGTCGGCTTCGGAGGTGTTCAGGCTTGCGCACGGCGCTTGGGGCGGCGGTCGCGCAGCAGCAGCCAGAGCACCAGGCCTAGCAGGATCAGCGGTGAGCCCAGCACCGCGCCGACGCTGAACAGCGCCGCCAGCACCGTGCCCACCACGCAGACCAGCACGCCGCCGACGATCAGCAGGGGCAGGCCCACACCGAGCAGCAAGACCAGGGGCAGCACAAACAGCAGCACCATGCCGGTGATCAAGCCGCCGACCAGCAGCTCGGCCCACTGGCCGGAGGCCATCTCACCGAGGTACAGGTCTTCGCCATTGATGCTGATGCTGACGCCGGGGTGGCTCCACATTTCTTGCCAGAGCCAGACGCCCGACACGGCGGCCACCAGGGCCAGAACCAGGCTCAGGGCCAAGGTGAATTTGGCAAAGCTTTTCATGCGGAGGCTCCTTCGTGCTCGTCGGCGCGGCTGCGGTAAGGCACGGTGATGGTCACCACGGTGCCGCTGGGTTGGTTCTCGGTGACGGTGACGCTGGCGCGTGAGCCGTAGAGGATCATCAAGCGCTCGCGGATATTGGCCAGTCCCACGCCGGTTCCGGCGGTGGCGGCGCGGCCGAAGCCCAGGCCGGTGTCGGCCACGGTGACGGCCAGCTTGCCGTGCAGCACCTCGGCCTTGACGCGCAGCAGGCCGCCCTCGGCCTTGGGCTCCAGGCCATGCTTGATGGCGTTCTCGACCAGGCTCTGGATCATCATGGGCGGGAACTCGGCCGAGAGCAGGCCCTCGGGCACATCGATCTCGGTCTGCAGCCGCTCTTCCATGCGCATCTGCAGGATTTCGAGGTAGGGCTTGATGACGGCCAGCTCGCGGCCCAGGTCACGCACGCCGCTGGCATTGGCCTCGCGCATGGTGGGCATGGAGGCGCGCAGCAGGGCGATCAGGTTCTTCTGCATCTGCGAGGCGCGCGGCGGGTCGGTTTCGATCAGGTGGTCGATGGAAGCCAGGGTGTTGAACAGGAAATGCGGTTCCACCTGGGCTTGCATGGCGGCCATGCGGGCTTCGATGACCTGGCGTTTGAGCGATTCGGCCTCGGCGGTCTCGGTCGCCTGGGCGGCCTTCACCTCGGCCTGGATGCGGCCCTTGTAGGTGATCTTGATCACGAAGGAGGCCAGCACCCAGAGCACCGACAGGTCCACCAGAAAGTCGCCCAGGTGGATGACCCGCACGCGGGAATGCGAGCCGCCATTGCCTTGCGCTTCCTCGATCAGGCGCTCGGTTTCGGCGCGGGCCTCTTCGATGGCCTGCTTGGTCTCCTGGGCCTGCTGAGCCTCTTGTTCCGCCTTCTCCTGGGCGTCGCGGGCTTCTTCGGCGATCTTCTCCAGTGCCACCCGGGCGTCTTCGACGGCGCGGCGGATGTCTTCCCGGTTGGCCGATTCGGGGAAGCGGATGTTGACCCCGGCGCCTTCGCCTTCGCTGCCGGCGTCCGAGGCGGGCTTGTCGCCCGCGGCCGAGCGCGGCAGCACGCGCACACCGCGCTCGTCGATGCTGATCTCGTAGTGGATGCCCTTGCCGTTCTTGTCGGCCTTGTCGGCCTTCTCGGCCCTCTCAGGTTTCTCCGGCTTGGCCACCGGTGGCAGGCGCGGCAGCTTGCTGCGCGGCACCGAGCCGTCTTCCACCTGCTCGGTGATGCGCCAGGTGAAGGGTGGCAGCGAGGACAAGATGTTGGCGCCAATGATCAGCAGCACCGACAGGATGGCAAAACGCCGCCAGCTGATGCCGACCAGCCAGCCGGCATAGACATGGAACCAGCGCAGCACCAGGGAGGAGAACTGCTGCCAGCGTTGGTAAGGCGTCGGAGGGAGGGCGGGCGAGGGGGACATGGGCGGTGTTGAACCTTGGGTCTTTGCATGCACTGTACGCAAGCCGCCCGACCCGAGCGACGGCAGCGCGACGCGCCGTGCGGGCAAGGGGCTGAATTGCAGGAACGAGCGACAGTCCGGAGGCCGGGTTTCAGGCCCGCCGGCCCCGAGGGAATGGGGGCAGGGTGTCGGGCGTGAAGTCCATCACGAATGGCCCGAGCCCACGAAAAAAACCCGCCGGCCTCGTGAGGCGCGGCGGGCGGGCGAGCGATCGGCCCCGCTTGCGCCGGAGCCGGCGCAGGGCCAAGGGATCGACTTACTGCTTGACGGCTTCGACCTGGATCACCAGTTTGACCGCCTTGGGGAAGCCCCAGGCCAGGCCGTAGTCCACGCCCCACTGGGTGCGGTCGATGGTGGCTTCGAAGTCGCCGCCGCAGACTTCACGCTTGAGCATGGGGCTTTGGTAGCAGCCGAAACCGACAGCCTTGAGCGTGACCGGGGCGGTCTTGCCCTTGAGGGTCAGCTCGCCGGCCACTTCGGTGACCTTGTCGCCGCTGAAGCTGAACTTGTCGCCCACGAACTTGGCGGTGGCGAACTTGCCCGCGTCGAAGATGTCTTCGCTTTGCAGGTGCTTGTCAAAGGCGGCCGAGCCGGTGTTGATGCTGGCCATTTGCAGGGTCAGCTCGACGCGGCCGGTCTTGGCGGCGCGGTCCAGGGTGACCGTGCCTTCCTTCTTGTCGAAGCGGCCGCGGTTGGTGGACACGCCGAAGTGCGAGATCTCGAAGGTGGCGTAGGTGTGGGTCGGCTCGATGGCGTAGGTGGCCGATTCCGCTTGCGCGAAGCTGGAGGCGGCCAGGGCCAGGGCGGCGATCAGGGTCTTGTTCATCTCAGGGCTTCCTTGCTGGGTCAAAAAAAGTTGAAAAAAGGGGCGGGGGAAATTGGGTGGGTGATCCGCTTGCCGCGAAGGCTCAGAGTGCCGCCACGCCGCTGAACAGCAGCTTGAACTTCACTTGCACTTCGTTGGCGACCATGGAGGTGTCGGCCCACTCGCCGTCACCGATCTTGAACTCCAGGCGCTTGAGCACAAAGCTGCCATTCGCGGTGGTGATGCCGCCAGCCTGGCTCAGGCTGATGGGCACGCTCAGGTCGCGGGTCTGGCCCTTCAGGCTCAGCTTGCCGCTGACTTCGAACTTGCCGCCGCCCAAGGCCTTGATGGCGCTGCTCTGAAAGCTGGCCTGCGGCAGGCGCTTGCTGTCGAACCAGGCGGCCTTGCCCAGCTCGGCGTCGAACTCGGGCGCGCCGATGCTGGCGCTGGCCAGGTCGATGGTGAAGGCGACGCGGCCGGCCTCGGGCTTCTTGGGGTCAAAGCTCAGCTGGGCGTCGAATTTCTTGAAGCGGCCCTCCACCGGCACGCCCATCTGGCGGCTGACGAAGAGCAGCTCGCTGCCAGCCGCCTGCAACTGCGGCGCGGCGGCCGGTGCCGGTGCGGCCGCGGCCGGCTTGGCTGCCGCGCTGGGTTTGGTTTGTGCCCAGCTGGTGCTCAGGCTGGCCAGCAGGGCGGTCATCACCATCAAACGGATCGGTTTCATCGCAAAGCCTTTCGCTTCGGTTTCGAAAAAGAGGTGGGGCAAGCAGGGGCCGAGGGCTTCAGCGCCGCGCCGGCATCATGCGCAGCAGCAGGCCGTCACGGTCCAGCAGCTGGTGCTTCAGCGCAGCGGCGATGTGCATCAGCACCAGGCCGGCCATGGCAAAGGCCAGCAGCTTGTGCGCTTCTTTGAGGGTGTCGGCCAGGGCCTTGTCCACCGGCACGAAGTCAGGCAGCTGCAGCACGCCAAACCAGACGATGGGGAAGCCTGCCGCCGAGCTGTAGGCCCAGCCGGCCAGGGGCACCGCGAAGAACAGCACATAGAGCAGCAGATGGGTGGCGTGGGCCGCACGGGCCTGCCAGGCGGGCATGGGTGCATCGGCCGGCGGGCGGTGGCTCAGGCGCCAGAGCAGGCGCAGGGTGGACAGCAGCAGGATGGTCACGCCCGCCCATTTGTGCCAGCTGTAGAGCTTGATCCGGCTGGGCGAGAAGGGCAGGTCGGCCATGTACACGCCGAAGGCAAAGGTGGCGATGATCAGCAGGGCCAGCAGCCAGTGCAGGGCCATGGCCACCGGGCTGTAGCGCGGCACGGCGGCGCTGAGTGTGGGCTCAGGTGTGGACTCGGGGGCGGAGGCTGGTGCTGAAGCGGTCATGGCGGTCTGGCGCGGGGCGCCGGTGTGTCGCAATGTCGGCAGTGTGCGCCGTGGCCCCGGCCTGGCGGTTCATGGCGCTTGATGCCAGGGTTCAGGGAATTTGAATGGCCACCCGGGGCATTCTTCACCTTCACGGGGTGCACATGCGGGCGTCATGTGCGGGTCACGGTCGCCAGCACAAGATGCCGGGGGCGATGGATCGCATCGTCCGTTTCTCGGGAGCCCCGCCATGGATATCGTCAGCAAGATCGAAGCTCTGTTTCAGCGCCGCGGCGCCCTGGTTTATACCGGCCAGCGCCTGGAGCGGCGCGAGGCCGTCAGCGCGCTCGAGCATGCCCTGCAATGCGCCCAGCTGGCCGAATGGGCCCATGCCGACAACGCCCTGGTGGCGGCCGCCTTTCTGCACGACCTGGGTCAGCTGATGGATGCGCCGGCTGAGGCCGAGCTGCAGGACGACCAGCACGAGACCCGCGCCCTGGTCTTTCTGGCCAGCGGTGGCTTCGCGGCCGATGTGCTGGAGCCCATCCGCCTGCATGTGCAAGCCAAGCGTTTTCTGGTCGGTAGCGACCCGGCTTATGCCGACAGCCTGTCGGCTGCGTCCCTGCATTCCTTGTCCTTGCAGGGCGGCCGCATGAATGCCGAAGAGCGGCTGCTCTTCCTGGCGCAACCGCAGGCCGCTCGGGCGCTGCAGCTGCGTCGCTGGGATGACCTGGCCAAGCACCCGGGCAAGCGCACGCCGCCGCTGGGCTACTACCTGGATCTGCTGGACGGCGTGCTGCAGGATGCGCGCCAGCCCAGCCGGGTGGCCCTGGTCTGAGCGGCGCCGTTTGCTGCCTGGGCGAAGAGTGCGACCCATGCACGATGGGAGCACTCAGACCCGGCTCGGCATGGGCTAGCATCGCGGCATGATCGAATATCTCCAGGGCCGGCCTGCGGCCCTCTGCCTCCTGGCCAGCCTGGCGCTTCTGAGCGGCTGCGCCAGCATGAGCGAGTCGCAATGCCGCCAGGCCGACTGGCAGGCGCGCGGCCTGGCCGATGGCCGCGAAGGCCGCAGCGCCCAGCGCATCGAAGACCATATTGAGGCCTGCGGCAAGATTGGCATCAGCCCGGACAGCAAGGCCTGGACCGAGGGCTGGGAGCGCGGCATCCGCAGCTACTGCACCGCCAGCAATGGCTGGCGCGAGGGCTTGCGCAACCAGACCTACTGGGAAGGTTGCCGCGGCCATGCGGGTGAGGACGAGTTCCTGCGCTACTACCAGATCGGCCAGCAGCTCTACGGCCTGCAGCAGCAGCTGGTGCGCAACGACGCCGAGCTGCAGCGCCTGGAGCGCATCCTGCGCGACGCCAAGAATGACGAGGAGCGGGCGCGCCTGCGCGACCAGATGCGCCGTCTGGACATGGACCAGCTGCGCCTGCGCGCGCTGATCGCGGGCCTGAATTTGGCCGGGCCGCGTTGACCCGCTGATGCGCTTCTGCGGTGCCGGGGCATACTGGCCCGCGTTCTTTTTTCACCCTTCATGACACGAGCACTCTCGGCCGAACAGGCCAGCGTTCACGAAGAGCTGCTGCGCCTGCTGGCCCAGCAGGGCCGGCGCATGCCCTATCCGGTCGGCTTCAGCGCCGCCGTCATCGCCATCATGGCCTGGCAGGGCACCCAGCATTGGCTGGCCGTGCTGTGGCTGACCCTGGTGGTGGGCGTGTTGGCGCTGCGCTGGTGGGGGCTGGGCAAGCTGACCGTCTGGCGCCATCTGTCCCTGCGCCGGCGTCTGCGAGCCGCCACCGGTCTGAGCTTGCTCAACGGCCTGGTGTTCAGCGCCTCGCTGGCCTTTGTGCCCTACCTCGATGATTACCAGCGCATGGTGCAGACCATGCTCCTGCTCGGCCTGTGCGCGGGTTCGGTGGCCACCACCGCCGGTTCGGCGCCGGTGCTCTTGAGCTTTCTGCTGCCAGTCAGCTTCAGCAACAGCCTGTCCTGGTTGGGCTGGCATGCCGGCGGGCGCGAAAGCACCTGGCTGGAGGTGGCTCTGGGTGCGCTGATCCTGGGCTTCGCCTGGATTCTCGCCAGCCTCGGCCGCGATGCCTACCGGGTGTTCGTTGAATCGGTGCTGATCCGTCAGCAGCAGACGCAGACCAACCAGCAGCTGCGTCTGGCCTTGCAGAAGGCCGAGCAGGCCATGGAGGCCAAGACCCGCTTTCTGGCCTCGGCCAGCCATGATTTGCGCCAGCCCATGCACACGCTGTCCCTGCTGGGCTCGGCCCTGGTGCGCCGGCCGCTGGATGCGGAGAGCGCCGAGATCGGCCGCCACATGAACCTGGCCCTGCAGTCCCTGGCCTCGCAGATGGACGGGCTGCTGGACATCTCCAAGCTCGATGCCCAGGTGGTGCCGGTGGCCAACCAGGTCTTCTGCCTGAGCAGCTGGCTGCGCCGTATCTGCCTCGAGATGCAGGCCACGGCCCAGGGCAAGGGTCTGAGCCTGGCGTTCGAGTGCCCGGATTCGGTGTTCGTGGAGAGCGATCCGCTGCTGCTCGAACGCGTGATGCGCAATCTGATCGACAACGCCATCAAGTACACCGAGCGAGGTGGCGTGCGGGTGGTCGTGACGCCCGAGTTCTGCGATGACAACGAGGATGAGGACGACGAGGACGAGCCCATGTGGACCATCCGCGTCATCGACACCGGCCGCGGTATCGCGCCCGCCGAACAGGCGCGCATCTTTGAAGAGTTCTACCAAATCGGCAACGCCGAGCGCGACCGGGCCAAGGGCCTGGGCCTGGGCCTGTCCATCGTCAGCCGCATGGTCGACCTGCTGGACCTGCCCTTGCAGCTGCAATCCGAGCTGGGCCAGGGCAGCACCTTCAGCCTGAGCATTGCCGGCGCGCAGGCCTCGGCCGCGGCGGTCGGTGATGGTGCTGCAGCCGAGGCCGGTGCCCTGCCGCGCCTGCCCCGCCTGCATGTGCTGGTGCTGGACGACGAAGCGCCGGTGCGCGAAGCCATGCGCGCCCTGCTCAGCAGCCACGGCTGCGAGGTCACCACCACGGGCAGCACGCGCGAAGCCTTGCTCAAGTGCATGTCTCGCCGCCCCGACATCGTGCTGACCGATTTCCGCCTGCGCGATGGTGACGACGGCATCTCCGCCCTCCACACCTTGCGCAATGCCCTGCCGGGCCTGCCGGCGGTGTTGATCACCGGCGACACCGCGCCCGAGCGCTTGCGCGAAGCCCATGCTGCCGGCCTGGTGCTGCTGCACAAGCCGGTGCTGGAAGACCAGCTGATCGCCGCCATCCACCAGGCCCTGGTCGAGGCCGGTGGGCTCAGCCCCATCAGCCGGGTGCTCGCCGGCACGGCCTGAGGGCTGCGTCTCCGCGCCGTTTCAGGGCGCGAAGTGGCCTCAATTGCGGGGTTTCGGTGTTTCGCCCTGCCCGTAAGATTCCGGCAATTCGACCACCGCCTTGGCCGGGCCCTGCACCCGCATGTGGAATCCTCGCAGCCTGCGTTTGAAGACTCTGGGCATCCTGGGCCTGCTGCTGTGCGCGGTGGGCGCGCTCAGCTTTGCCGCCAGCGCCTGGATGCTGGACAGCAGCCTGGGCGAGTTCGAGCAGCGTGTGGCGCAGGAGCGGGTGGCACGTGTGGCCTCGGCCATCCAGCAGGACGTCAGCGCGCGTGTGCGCGTGGCCAGCGATTACGGATTCTGGGACGATGCGGCCGCCTTCATGAGCGCGCCGGACGAGAAGTTCCTGACCGTCAACTTCACCGCAGAGTCGCTGCGCAATGCCCAGGTCAGCGCGGTCGCTTTCTTTGGCCTCGACGGCCATCTCCACGCCGGTGTGGAAATGCGCGAGGGTCGACGCGAGACCCTGGATGAGACCCGGCCTCTGGTGCAGCGCATGCGCGACCTGGTCATGGACCGGGCCCTGGCTGGCCGCAGCATCGGCGGCGACGCCAAGCGCTGGGTCGACGGGCGCCCGCTGCTGATGGTCTTCAGCCCCGTGCGGCGCACCGAGCGCCTGTCGCCGCAGCTGGGCTGGCTGGTGATGCTTCAGGGCCTGGATGAGGCCAATCTGCGCGAGCTTTCGCAAACCACCGGGGCGAGCTTTCGCCTGCTGCCGGCGGCGGCGGGCGGCGCAGCGCGGGCCGACTCCGCCGCCCAGCTGAGCACCGCTGCCGCCCAGATCACCCAGCCCTTGCGCGATGCCCTGGGCGAAAGCGAGCTGCTGCTGCAAGTGGACTTGCCCCCCGCCCTGGAGCGGCAGCGCCAGACCGGCTTGCTGGTGCTGCTGCTGAACAGCTTTGTGCTGGTGCTGCTGGCCGGTGCGGCGGCGGTCCTGCTGCTCGACCGGCTGATCCTGCGTCGCTTGGCCGAGTTCGCCCGCCTGGCCCGGCGCCACCGCGGCGCGGGCCGCGCACGCCCTGGGCAGGCCCAGGCCCAGCGCTGGCCGGTGCAAGGGCAGGATGAGCTTGACGAACTGGCCCTGGCCCTGAACGGCATGGTGGGCAGCCTGGATCAGGCGCGCGCCGAGCTGGAGCGTGATGTGCGCACCGATGCCCTGACCGGCCTGGGCAACCGTCGCCAGCTCTACGAGCAGATCGACCAGCTGCTGGGTCAGAAGGCCCGCCACCGCGAGCTGACCCTGGCCCTGCTCCTGATCGACCTCGATGATTTCAAGCTGCTCAACGACTCGCTTGGCCACGAGCTGGGCAACCACCTGCTGGTGCAGACCGGGCAGACGCTGAAGAAGCTGGTGCGCGCCTCCGATGTGGTGACGCGTTTGGGCGGCGACGAGTTCGCCCTGATCTATGTGGCCGAGAAGGGCGAGCTGGGCGTGCTGAGCTTTGTGCGCCGGCTTCAGCAGGCCCTGGCCCAGCCGGTCAGCTACCAGGACATGGAGGTCACGGTCACCGGCTCCATTGGCATCGCCTACCTCCACGCCAAGCCCGGCCAGGCGATCAACAAGGACGATCTGCTGCGCAATGCCGAGCTGGCCATGTACGCCGCCAAGCGCGCCGGCAAGGGCCGCTACAGCCTCTTCAACGATGCCCTGCTCGGTGATGTGCAAGAGCGCATGTTGCTCGAGCAGCAGCTGCGCGAATGCCTGCGTCAGGATCAGCTGGAGGTCTGGTTCCAGCCCATCCTCGATGTGCGCACGGGCGAGGTGGCCATGTTCGAGGCGCTGGCGCGCTGGCCGCTGGACGGCGGCTACTGCTCACCGGCCCGTTTCATCCCGGTGGCGGAGGAGACCGGCCTGATCAACGAGCTGGGTGCGGCGGTGGCGCGCAAGGTGATTGCTGCCTTGCCCGCCTTGCTGGCCCTCGATGCCCGGCATGTGGTCAACGTCAACCTGTCGCCGCGCCAGCTGATGAGCCGGCATCTGGTCGATCAGATGTGCAGCCTGGTCGACGGCGCGGGCCTGTCGCGCGACAGCATCCACTTCGAGCTGACCGAATCGGCTCTGGCCAGCAATGCCGACTTTGCCAAACAACAGCTCGACGCCCTGGCCGCCGCCGGCTTCCACCTGCATCTCGACGATTTCGGCACCGGCTACTCCTCGCTGCACCGCCTGCAGAGCCTGCCCTTTTCGACCCTCAAGCTGGACCGCTCCTTCGTCGTCATGCTGGGCCAGGGCGATGCCCGTATCGCCCGCTCCATCATCTCCCTGGCCGAGCAGCTGGGCCTGCAGGTGATTGCCGAAGGCATCGAAACCCTCGAGCAGCAAGAGCGCCTGCTCGACCTCGGCTGCCACCTGATCCAGGGCTATCTGCACGCCAAGCCCATGCCGCTGCCGGATTTGTTGGCTTGGTTGGCCCGGCGCGGTTGACGGGCTGCCTGGCCCGCGCGACCCCGCTCAGTTGGCGAGTTGGGTCGGCGTGGTCGATCCGGGTTGCAGCAGGCCAGCCAGATTGTGGGCAATGCCGGTGATGCCTTCGTTGCTGAGGCCGGCATCCTTCATCACCGCGTCGACGATGGGCTTGGCGATCTGGTACTGCAGGGCCGAGTTCATGACCTGCTCCGGGAAGGTGCCGGCCGGCGCGCTGGTGGCGCCGTCTTGTGCGCCACCGTTGTTGCCCCCATTCATGCCATTGACCTGAAAGATGCGGATCGAATCGATCTTCTCCATCGGTCGCACGGCTTGTTCGATGATCTGCGGCAGTTGCTGCAGCAGCAGGGTGCGCACCTGCAGGTCGATCTGCGCGGCCGACAAGGTGTTCAGCGCCTCGTTGATGGCGCGCTTGCCTTCGGCTTCGGCCAGGGCGGCGGCCTGCTTGGCGCGTGCTTCGATGGTGATGGCCTCGGCGCGGTCCAGCGCGGCTTCCTTCTCAGCCGAGGCTGAGACCTTGACCGCAATTGCCAGCTGTTCGGCTTCCTTGCTGGCTTCGATCAGCTGGATGTTCTTTTCCCGCTCGGCCACCGCCACCTGACGGGCGGTGTTCACGCCTTCCTCGGCCTTGACGGCATCGGCACGCGCCTGGTTGGCCAAGGCGTCGGCCACCGATTGCTCCTTGCTCTTGTTGGCAATCGCGATCTGCATGTCCTGGCGGGCGATTTCCACCTGCTTGCGCTGCTCGGCGCGCTGCATCTCGGTCTTGCGCTCCAGCTCGATCTCGCGGGTCTGCACGACCAGGTTTTTGTCGATCTCGGCCGACTTGATCTCACGCTCGGCTTCGATCTTCTTCTGGCTGACCTGGCGCTCGGCCTCGATCTTGGCGGCTTCGGCTTCGCGGCTGCGCTCGGCTTGCTGGGTGGCGATCTGCGCGGCCTGCTCGGCGCGCGCGGTTTCCACCTGACGCTGCTGGGCTAGGGTGGCGAATTCCTGATCCTGTTCGATGGTCAGCTTCTGGCGCTGCGCTTCCAGGTTCTTGGTGCGCACCTGCATCTCGGTTTCCTGCTCGACATCGTTGCGCTGCTTGCGGCGCGCCTCGGTCTGTTCGGTCAAGCGGGTCAGGCCCTCGGCGTCGAAGGCATTGTTGGGGTTGAAGAACTGCTTGTCGGTCTGGTCCAGGCTGGTCAGCGAGACCGACTCCAGCTCCAGGCCGTTCTTCTCCAGGTCTTCGGCCACCGCGTTCTGCACCGCTTGCACGAAATCGCGGCGCTTGTCTTGCAGCTCCTGGATGGTCATGGTGGCGGCGGTGGCGCGCAGGGCGTCAACGAACTTGTCTTCCACCAGGGTCTTCAGCGCTTCCGGTGCCAGTGTGCGCGTGCCCAGGGTCTGGGCGGCGGTGCTGACGGCCTCGGCCGTTTGCTGCACGCGCACGAAGAAAGCGGCGGTCACGTCCACGCGCATGCGGTCCTTGGTGATCAGGCTCTCGCGCTCGCGGCGCATGACTTCGAGCTTCAGCGTGTTCATATTGACCAGCACGCGCTCATGAAACACCGGCAGCACGATGGCGCCGCCGTCCATGATGACCTTTTGCCCGCCCAGGCCGGTGCGCACGAATGCGGTTTCCTTGGTCGAGCGCTTGTACAGGCGCGCGAACACCAGGCCGATGGCCAGAAGGCCCAGCAGGGCGATGCCGGCGATGCTGCCGAGTTCGATCAGATTGTTGTCCATGGGTTTCCTCTTCCTCCTTGAATCAGTGGGGCGCCTCAGCGCTCGACCAGGCCCGGGTGCGGGTTGCGGATGGCGCGGTAGATGGCGCCGTTCTTGCGCACCAGCAGCAGCTCGCTGCCTTCCTCGAAGACCTCGTCCGCCAGGTCCGGTTCGACCAGCAGGTGGTGCACGCGGCCATGCTCGTCGCGCACCCGCGCCTGGGCGGCCAGGCCCTGGCGGGCGTGGCCAGCATAGACCGTGGCAACCCGACCCAGCAGGGTTTGGGCGCTGACGGCCGAGCTTTCATCGCGCGGCACGATATGGGCCACCAGGGCACCGAGCGCGCGCACCGTGGTCAGGCCTGCGGGCACGGCCACCAGGCCAGCGATCCATGCCGGCAGGTAATGGCCCACCAGGCCTCGGCTGACCATCTGCAGGCTGTAGCCAAACAAGGCATAGCCGGTCAGGAACAGCAGCAGCAAGACCAGGGCCGGCACCCGACCCAGATGCAGCCAGCCCAGCACCCGGTCGAGTGCGCCGTCATGGCCGGCTTCGGGCAGCCAGTCGTCCAGCCAGTTGCTGGGGCTCATCGAGATCATCATGCCCAGGCCTTCCAGCAGGGCGATGCCGACGATCAGGGCGAAGGCGATGCCGAAGGGCAGGTTCTCCGGGGTGGTGAACAGGCTCATGCTTGACCGTCAGCGCCGGACTGTTTCAGCTGAGCCAGGCGCGCGTCGATCTGCGTCTGCCGCACCAGCTCTTCCAGCGTCTGCAGCTTGCTGGCGTCGTCCAGTCGTCCGGCGCGGGCCACGCCTGAGAGGCCGGTCTGGCGTTCATAGATGCGATCAAAGGCGCCGGTGGCGCCTGCCATGCGCTGCTCAATCTGGGCCACGCTGCTGCCGGGGTGGGCCGCTGTGCCGGCGCTGCTGGCCCGGCTTTGCCGGAACTGGCTCAGCGCCGCTTCCATCTCGCGCCGCTTGGCCAGCAAGGCATCGACGTAGCCGCGGTGCTCGCTTTCCTGCTGAGCCAGCTCGGCCAGGCTGGCCTCTAGCAGCGGCAGCTGGGTCTCGATGTCCAGCTGGCGGCCCACGGCGGCGCGCGCCAGGTCTTCGCGGCCCTGGCCCAGGGCGGTGTCGATTTGCGCTTTCAGCGTGTCGTGCTGGCGGTTCAGCTCGGCGTGGCGCTGCTGGGCCAGATGCCGGTTGGCGGTGACGGTGCCCAGCTCGTGGCGCACCTCGTCCACCACCTGGTCGAGTTCGCGCAGGGCTTGCTCCATCATGGCCTCGGGCGCACGGTCTTCGATGCGGTCCAGCAAGGCGTGCACGCCGCCAGCCATGGCACGGGTGACGCGGGATCTCAGGGTTTCGGCCATTTCACGCTCCTTGTTGACGGGCTTGTTGCAGACATTGGATGGCTTGCGCCAGTTGCAGCGTGGCGCCGATATGGCGCTGCACGCCGTCGGGGTCGAAGGCCGCAGCTTGCGGGGTGGTGGCTTGGCGCAGCAGGGATTCGGTGTGCGCAAAACTGCGCCGCAGCAGCTTGTCTTCCAGCTGCTTGGCCTGTTCCAGATTGCCGACCTCGGCGCTGATCAGCAGCGCCATGGCATGGCTGATGTGCTCCAGCGCCTGGCTGAGCACCTCGGAATGTTGGCCGGTGCTGGCCTCCAGCTGGGCCAGGGCGGCACGCGGCCGGGCGGCCAGATCGCGGCACCAGGCCAGAGCGGTGACGAAGTCAAAAGCGCCGTCATGCTGGCGCTTGAGCTGCCCGAGCAGCACGCGCAGCTTGTCGCTGTTGGTGCTGGCGCCCTCGACCTTCAGCTGCGCCAGCCAAAGGTAGAGATCACTGGGGATGCGCGCCGACAGCGGCTCCATCGTCGTGCTCGTTGCTTGCGTCATGGTCCTGCTCCTGCGGGCTTGAGACGACCCGATGCGAGGCAGTGTATTCGTTTGAATTCAAACGACAACACCCCCAGAAGGGGGGTGAAAGGACCGAGTCCTACAGATAGCGCGCCCAGAGCTGGGTGCTCAGCTTGCCGGTCGGATCGTGCGCTTGCTTCAGCCGGCGCAGCTCGCTCACCTCCGGGTAGGCGCGCTTGAACTGCTCACGGCTGACCAGTCCGGCCTGGGTCAGGCCCAGGAGCAGCCGTCGCCGCCCCTGCGACGGGTGGGCGGGAAGATCGCTTAATCTGTGATCGCTGCTAACTTTTGGAGCCCCTGCCATGTTCTGCTTCTCCCTGCGTTCCCTGGTCCTCGCTCGGCGTAGCTCAAGCCGCATGCGGCGAGGCCAGATGGGCCTGCTGCTGGCGCTCTTCTGTGGCGCAGCGCCCGCGGCGCCGGCGGGGCCGCGCCCGGCCTTCGACTGCGCCAAGGTCCAGCCCGGCAGCATGGCCGCCCTGGTTTGCGCCGATGCCGGCCTCGCGCAGCTGGACCAGCAGCTGAGTCAGGTCTACGGCCAGGCTCTGAAGAAGGCCGCCAAGGAGCTGCCGCCCCTGCTCAAGGCCGAGCAGCGCGGCTGGGTCAAGGGGCGGGACGAGTGCTGGAAGAGCGAGGACAAACCGGCCTGCGTGAAAGACAGTTATGTCCGCCGCATCGCCGAGCTGCAAGCCCGCCACCGCCTGCTGCCGGCGCAGGAGCCGATCCGCTGGGCCTGTGATGGCAACCCAGCCAAAGAGGTGGTGGTGAACTTCTTCGCCACCGAGCCGCCGACCCTGCTGGCCGAGTTCGGCGACAGCAGCTCGCTGATGTTTGCCGAGCGCAGCGCCAGTGGCAGCCGCTACGTCGGCCGCAATGAGAGCTTCTGGGAGCACCAGGGCGAAGCCCGCATCGTCTGGGGCTACCAGGCGCCGGAGATGGTCTGCCGGCGCCTCTGAAGCACCTTCAGTGCAGGCCGGCCGGCGACCTCAGCATCTCGTGCACATCGTGGGTCATGACCGCCAGGAAGCCGGCCAGGGCGATGTAGATGCTGGCGTACTCCCATTTGGTGGCGGCAGGCACGGCGTAGTAGCTCTGCGCCTCGGCGCTGTCGCTGCGGTACTTCCAGGCCTTCCAGAGCTGCGGCCAGGCCAGCAGGGCGATCAGCAGCAGCATGGGGCTGGGGCGCCACCAGAAGAGCGCGCCCAGCACCGGCACGCCGAGGAACCAGATGCGCGGTGAGAGCACGGCCGTGATGCGGCCGCCGTCGAAGGGCGAAAGCGGGATCAGGTTGAACAGGTTCAAAAAGAAACCGCTGTAGGCCACCGCCAGCAGCCAGTTCGCGCCCCAGGAGCGCGCCATGAAATAGCAGAGCAGGGCGCCCACCGTGCCCAGCAGCGGGCCGCCCAGGCCGACATAGGCCTCGGTCTCGGCGTTGTGCGGCTGCTCCTTGAGCTCGATCCAGGCGCCCACAAAGGGGATGAAGGTGGGCAGGCCCACGTTCAGCCCTTTCTGGCGTGCGGCCAGGTAATGGCCCATTTCATGGACAAAGAGCAGGGCGATGAAGCCCGCCGCATAGCGCCAGCCGTAGATGAAGGCATAGACGATCAGCGATAGCAGCATGGTGCCGCCGCTGGCCAGCAGCTTGCCGAACTTCAGGCCCGAGAAGGCCAGCAGGAGCAGCTTGATCATGCCTGCGGCGGTTGTTCGAGCGCTTCGGGCTTCTTGCGCTGGAACCATTTGCGCACGCCGGCGCCGGCCAGGGCCACGGCCACGAAGATCACCTTGGCAAACTTGGCCACAAAGGCGAACACCACCGCCAGCAGGCCCAGCTTCTTGGCGCCCACGCCCAGCACCAGGGCGGCCAGGCCGTACTCGGCCACCTTGTCGGTGCTGCTGTTGAAATCGGCATAACGCTTGCCCTCGCTGAACTCCAGCGCGCCCAGCAAGGCCTGCGCCTCGGGCTTGTACTGCGGCAGCTGGGCCAGGCCGGTGATCAGGTTCAGGCTCAGATAGCCCTCGCGGCCCAGGGCGTAGGTGTTGTAGTTGACGCCTTGTGCCTCATCGGCCGGCGCGCCCTTGCCGCGCGAGGACATGGCCCAGACCAGGCGGTGGCTGTCCGAGGTGTAGAGCGGCTTTTCGGCCCAACCGACGATTTCCAGCGGGCGCACGCCCATCTTGGCGCGCTCTTCATTGGCGGCCTCCGTGCCTTCGCGGAAGGACTTGAGCATCTCGTCGGCGTTCCAGTCCTTGGCGTCGTCGTCCTTGATGTAGCCGGCGGGCTCGAATCGCAGGGTGGCGAACCAGTCGGCCTCGCTGTCCTTGCCGGTGGGAAAGATCAATCCGGCCAACTCCTGGTGCTCCCCGGGGTTGCCCATGGCGCGCAGCAGGCGTGCGGCTTGCGGCTGCGGGATGAACTGGCGATCGGCCGGCAGATGCAGCACGGCCTGGCCGGCAATCGCGATGTCCTTGGGGCCGGTCTGCGCCGCCTGCTGGGCCTCTCGGAAGATGGCTTGCGGGTCGTCGGCGCGCGCCGGGGCGGAGGCCGCCGCCGCGTTGTTGCCATTGGCCTCGGCGGCCATGGCGGGCAAGCCAGTCAGGCTGAGCGCGCTGCACAGCAGGGCCAAGCGCAGCGCCCCGGTCAGGCGCGGAGAAAAAGGAAAGGTTCGGTTCATGTGTGGAGCTCCCTGCTGCCTGCGCCTGGGCCTGTTGAGGATGATTGGCTGTGATGGCCTCGCGCGGCGGCCGAGTCTAGCCGCAGCCACCCGAGCTGGCGCTCGCGGGAAACCCGGGATCGGCAGGGCCGTGTTCAGTAGCCGCTGGCCGGCAGGCGCGGGGCCATCAGGCGCCGGCCTTCGTCGCCCTGCACGCGGCCAAAGCGCGGGCCGCCGGCTTCGCGTTGCGCATCCCAATCGGCCTGCGCCTGGGCCACCGCCGCGCGGCTGAGGCCGACGAAGTTCCACCACATCTCGATCTCGGCCGGGAAGGGCTCGCCGCCGAGCAGCAGCAGGCGGCCGCCGGCGCTGAGGTGGAGGGACGCAGGCGCCTGCCCCGGCGTCAGATAGGCGAACTCGCCCGTGCCCAGGGCTTCTTCGCCCGCGATGTTCAGCTCGCCCTCCAGCGGCAGCAGGCCATGCTCGAAATCGCCGCGCAGATCCAATTGCAGCTCGACCGCTTCCTCTGGTGCATGGATCTCCAGTCCCAGCAGCGGCGTGTAGACACGCGGCGGCGCCGTGCGGCCGGCGTGGCTGCCGGCCAGCAGGGTCCATTGCGCGCCTTGCTCCTGCCAGCGCGGCAGGCTGGCATGGTGCTCGAAGGCCGGCGGCCGGTCTTCCTCGCCCGGGGGCAGGGCGATCCAGAGCTGGGCCGCGTGGATGCGTGCGGTGCCGGCGGGTGCGTCCTCGGTGTGGACGATGCCGTGTCCGGCCGTCATCAGGTTCACCTCGCCGGGCCGGATCAGCTGCTCGCTGCCCAGGCTGTCGCGGTGCAGGATCTCGCCTTCGATCATCCAGGTGAAGGTCTGCAAGCCGATGTGCGGATGGCCGCCGACATGCAGGCCGCCGTTCGCCAGCGCCTGACCCTCAAACTGCACGGGGCCGATGTGGTCAAGAAAACACCAGGCACCGACGCGGCGCCGCTGCGCCGTCGGCAGCGCACGGCGAATGGTCAGGCCTTCGCCGAGCTCGGTGCGGCGGGCGTGGATGCGGTCGAAGGGGGCGGCGGGGGTGCTGTTGGCGTCGTTGCTCAGGCTCATGCGAGGGCTCCGGGGTGGCTGGGCGACATCATCGCCCGAAAAAGATTGACCCAGGCCTGCGGGGTGGGGCCACGCGGTAGGCCTTGCTTGGGCGCGTTGAAGGCTGAGGTTCCAGTTCGCAATCTGGCGGCGGCGGTTGCTGCTGCGCAGCAGCGTTATGGAATTCCTGGCGGCGCGTCTTGATGCGGAGCTGCCTCATTGGGCTCGTGGTTTGTGAAAGCCGGCGCTGTTCGAGCACCTTGCATCGAGAAGGGCGGGATGCTTCGAGTCGCGGTGATGTCCGATGTCCATCAATCGGCTTGCCGATCCCAGTGCGGGAGCCACGTCCAGAGAAACTAAAGCCAGCTGTGCCGTCAGCAAATGCCTTCAAATTCAAGGCCTGACCCCGGCCGCACTCAAGTCCGAGTTCTTCTACCTCAACAAATTCGCTGACATCGCAGAATTGAAGACGGGCCTACGCCGCTACATTCACTACTACAACCATCAACGCATCAAGCTCAAACTCAATGGCTTGAGCCCGGTCCAGTACCGGACTCAGGCATCGAGCTGCTAGCTTCCAGCCGTCCAACTTCTGGGGGTCAGTTCACAGCCGGGGCGATTCACACCGAATTTTTGCGCCGCCTTACCGTAGTAGTGTGATGAATCTCTTGAGCTTGCCGTCCGGGTAGCCGTCTGTCAGGAATCTGCGCACGCTTGCCTTAAAGCCGGGCGCGATTTCATAGAAGTCGGCGATCGTTTTGGCTTTGGTGTGAGCGATGTACTCGTTGGCGACCAATCGGTCGAACTTGTCGGGCGCCAATCCAGGCACTTTGGTCGAGAACTTTATGTGAGCGCGCTTGTTGTCCACAAACCTGTCGCCCTTGAAGAACGAGTGCAGGAATTTGGTGACCTCCTGATTGACCATGGCCTGCGCGGTTTCTTTGGAGGCCTTAGCAAGGACAAATGCATCCTGTAGATCGCCAGGGTCACAGGTCGCGTCGATCATGGATGGGTCAAGGTCGGACCTAGTCAGACTGAGGTCAGCGCACTGGTCGAACACCGAATACATGAACTTCGCGTCCACGAATCGACAGGCCAAGAAATTTTTGTAGCCATGAAAGGCGGACTTCGTGACGATAAGTCTTGAGAAGTCGATCGGAGGAAAGGTTCCCTTAATGAACAGGCCCTCCAACGTGCGTAACTCATCGGTGTTCTCCTTCAGGCCGTAGAAGGATAGGAGTTTTGCCGTCGCTGAATCCACTGCGAGCTTCTGTGCAGAGAAATACAGGTTTAGAAGCGAGGCAATGGCACCCTTTGCGTATTCTCGACGCCGCCTGGCATCTTCTGCACTAGAGTTGGATGAAATCGCCTCGTCACGAAGCATTGGCACGATGGAGTGAAGCGCAACCTCCACTTCAGTAGGATGGGACAGGAAGTACCGCTTTACGTCCCTCGCTTCTTCGCTTTCCGGGTCTAAGCGGCTTAGTGCTCGCATAGTTCCGGATTCGAGGCTGCTTCGTAGCAAACCACGAAGCATCAGGAGTACCTCGAAGTACGAACTCAGAAAGGAGTACCTCAGCTCGACATCACCGTTTTGCAGAACGAGCAGTGGGTTTAGCACCAGCTTGGCAAGGACGGACTGCGCACGGGCCTCGTACAGGAGACTCAGACGTTCCTGCATTTGTGCAATTGGCCAGCGCTTGCCGTGGTCGATGACCAAGTCGGATATCAGTTCGACGACGTCCGCAATCTGGATCTCGAGATCATGTCGTGTCTGCTCACGACGAAGGATCGAATGGACAATGTGATCGGTAAGGTCATTGTTCGACGGATAGGGTGTCGAATCGTCTAGAACGTCGAAGCCTCCATTTTTGCCTGCGGCGAGTGAGTCCTCCGCGACTGTTGTGGATATGTCGGCCAAGAAGGGAATGATGCGGCCATCGTCGTCCTGAATGCGGATCTTGGCGACCTGTGCCATCACCCTGTCGATCATTGCTGAGCTTGAGGCGTAGCTCTGCAAGCGACGCGTCACGTAGCGCTTACAGCTCTCCGTGTCGAACCCGAGGAGTTCGTACCGTTCGATGGCCAATGCCTCCAGATCGGCGATTTGGTCGACGACGTTGTGTCGTGTAGTCAGGAGCACGTTGCTACTGCCCAGTTGGTCATGCAGTTGTTTGAGCGACTCGAGAAAGGCTCCGACGTCGAATTGCTCTTGAAACAACGAACTCAACTCATCTAGACCATCAATGATGACAGTCAGGTTGCCGCAGACGACGGCTAAATCAAAGGTAGACCGCTCGAAGAGCTTGCCGTGGTTTTGGTATTTGGCATAGAGCTCATAGATGTCGTAGATCGAATCAATCCGCGCCGGAGCCACTCCTCGTTCAGCGATGTATTTCTTGATAGCCTCAGCCTGAATGAGAATGACGGACGACCGTAGATCCTCACGGAAATGCAGCTCCTTGGCGACGGACAGGCACAACGATGTCTTGCCCATTCCGCCCGGCGCAACCACTAGATGCGCCGAAACGTTGGAAGGCTTTTGAAGCACTTGCAGAAAGTGCTCCAGCGCAGAGTCGACGCGCACTTCTTCGCCTTCGCTATTGACAAAGGTCAGGCCTTGATTTGTGTAGTTTTCAATGGGGTTTGGCGGATCGATTGCCTTCAGCGTCTCATCAATGCAGTAGTCCCAGATGTACTCTTTGTACGTGCACTCGTAGACGCGCGTAGGTAGCTTCGCCTCGGTTAGCGCGCTGGCAATCAAATCCTGCTCTGGGCGGCCGCCCCGGTGGCGCAGAACTGTCATTTCTGAGGGGCGAATTCCTGCCGCCAACAGGCGGGCCCCTGCGTGCCGCGCGGTCTGTTGAATGTTTACATTGGCGTGCAGTGCCAGAAAGTAGTTCAAAGCGGGGGATTTGGTTTCCCAGAGTTCGTACTTGATGCGATTGCCGCCAGAGAAGTCGGTACCTTCAAGAGCGTCTACGATGACGCGTCGGTTCGGATGATTTACGCGAATCAGTTCTTCCACACGAGTGAACTCGTAAGAGATCTCTGAAGGTGCCATCAAGCTCCGGCGCTTCTTTGGGCGTGCAACGGTTGACTTTCCGCGCAAAAGATCCATTAGCTCACCCATCCGACTTGGGTAGTCGTCGTCATTGCGGAAGTCCAGGTGGAAATGCCCTTGAAGGTATCGCGGCGTCGAGTCGGGTTCTCGCAGGACAACGACAAGCTTGCTCTTCTTGTCTCGAAGTAGCCCGTCCCAATGGACGGCACTACCCATGAAGGTCTCGAGCCCAACGCCACCCAGCCGACCGTCTGCTTTGGCCTTGTACTTGCTCGTAGCAATCACTAGCACGAGGTCAGCGTCGTGGATCCCAGTCTCCATGAAGTAGTTTTTATCGACAAGTGAATCGAGGTCGTAGCCATCCCAAGTGACATGGACTTCTTGGATCTCCTCCAGCGTATCCGCCAGCTTCTTCACCCACTCTTTGTGCTCAGGGCCGTCCCAGCTATAGGAAACGAAGACTCTTATTTTCTCCACTGCGTTCTCCACTTTGGCGGCTACAAGGCCGCCTCACCTTTTGTTCGCAGGCAGCGTAGCAGATTGCGCCTCGTTGGCGGACGGGCGCGTGCGACAGCCTTGCTAACGTGACCTGCCGGAATGGTCTGCAGACCAAGTGATCGACTCCGCTGCCAAATCTCCGGCTACATATTAGGCACCGGCGGTGCAGTGCCGGCCTATGAGGTACATCGGACAGCAGTCCGTCGCTAAGGACTGATGCTGACCGACAGCAGTCCGCCGAACTTATAGCGTCTAGCGGCAGCAATCGATGTACCACGGTAGTTGCCGCGCGGTCACGCCCAGCAGTTCGGTAAGTGCGAGCAGGCGAGGCGGTCAACGCCGCTCAGTCCTCCGCAGGAATCAGGTCGTACCTTCGCCCTGCCGCTGAATCCCTCTGTGTCTTCATGACTCCGTGGTCAGTCCCAGCTGTTCAAACGTATTGACGCTAAGCCCCAAACAAAAAGCCCGCCGTATCAGGGCGGGCTTTTGTGTGCAGGCGAGTGCTGGCAATCAGGCCTGCTGCTCCCACTGCTGCATCAGCGATTCCCACTTGGCCTTGGCCGCGTGGACATGGCGCTCCTTGACATGGCCATAACCGCGAATTTCTTCGGGGATGCGGGCGATCTCGGTGGCCAGCTTGAGGCGATCGGCGCTCAGGCCCTTGGCCAGGATGGCTTCGATGCTGGCGCGGTATTCGCCGATCAGGGCGCGTTCCATCTTGCGCTCGGCCGTGTAGCCGAAGATGTCCAGCGCGGTGCCGCGCAGACCCTTCATCTTGGCCAGCAGGCCGAAGGCCGGGCGAACCCAGGCGCCCATCTGCTGCTTGACCAGCTCGCCCTTGGCGTTCTTCTTGGCCAGCAGCGGCGGGGCCAGGTGGTGCACCAGCTTGTAATTGCCTTCGAACTGGCTGGCCACCTTCTCGACAAAGCTCTTGTCGGTGTGCAGGCGGGCGACTTCGTACTCGTCCTTGTAGGCCATCAGCTTGAACAGGTACTTGGCCACGGCCTCGGTCAGCGCGGCGCTGCTGAGGCTGCCTTCGGCCGCGCGCACCTTCTCGACAAAGGCCTTGTACTGCGCGGCATAGGCCGCGTTCTGGTAGCCGGTCAGGAAGTCCACGCGCTTGGCCACCAGCTCGTCCACGCCGGGGCGCTTGACGATGTTGATGACCTGGCGGGCGGCGTACAGGCCTTGCACGGCGGCCAGATCGATGGCGCAGCGACGGCCCCACTCGAAGGCGGCCTTGTTGTTGTCGATCTGCACATTGTTCAGCTCGATGGCGCGCATCAGGGCGGCATAGCTCAGGGGCACGCGGCCCTTTTGCCAGGCATAGCCCAGCATCAGGGGGTTGGTGTAGAGCGAATCACCGATCAGCTTGACGGCCACTTCCTCGGCATCGAACAGACCCAGATGCTCCTTGCCCACCGCGGCCATGACGGCGGCTTCGCAGGCGGCGCCCGGGAAGCTCCAGTCGGCGTTGTTGACCAGGCTGGCGGTCGGCGAGCCGTGGGTGTTCAGCGCCACAAAGGTGTGGCCTTCGCGCATGACGGCCAGGGTGCTCTTGTTGGCGGCGACGATAGAATCGCAGGCGATCACCAGATCGGCCTCGGCCGTGCCGACCTTGGTGCAGTGGATGGCGTCGGCGCTGTTGGCGATCTGGATGTGGCTCCAGGTGCTGCCGCCTTTTTGCGCCAAGCCGGCCGCGTCCTGCGTGATCACGCCCTTGCCTTCGAGGTGGGCGGCCATGCCCAGCAGCTGGCCGATGGTGATGACGCCGGTGCCGCCGACGCCGGCGACGACGATGCCCCAGGCCTTCTCGGCGTTCGGGATCACCGGCTGCGGCACCGTGCCCAGTGCGGCATCGAAGGGGCTCAGGCGCTTGTCCTTTTTGGGCTTCTTCAGCTCGCCGCCTTCGACGGTGACGAAGCTGGGGCAGAAGCCCTTGACGCAGCTGAAGTCCTTGTTGCAGGTGTTCTGGTTGATCTGGCGCTTGCGGCCGAAATCGGTGTCCAGCGGTTCGATGGACAGGCAGTTGGACTGGATGCTGCAGTCGCCGCAGCCTTCACAGACCAGCTCGTTGATGACCACGCGCTTGGCCGGGTCGACCAGCTTGCCCCGCTTGCGGCGGCGGCGCTTTTCGGTGGCGCAGGTCTGGTCGTAGATGATGGCGGTGGTGCCGGGGATCTCGCGGAACTGGCGCTGGATGGCGTCGAGTTCGTCGCGGTGGTGCACGGTCACGCCGGACAGCAGGGAGACACCCATGTACTTGTCCGGCTCGTCGGTCACGATCACCAGCTTGGCCACGCCTTCCGAAATCAGGCTTTGCATGATCTGCAGCACGGTGTGGCCTTCGGCGCGCTCACCGACCTGCTGGCCGCCGGTCATGGCGACGGCGTCGTTGTAGAGCACCTTGTAGGTGATGTTCACGCCCGAGGCGATGCTCTGGCGGATCGCCAGGATGCCGCTGTGGAAGTAGGTGCCGTCACCGAGGTTGGAGAAGATGTGCTTTTCGTTGGTGAAGGCGGCCTGGCCGACCCAGGGCACGCCCTCGCCGCCCATCTGGGTGAAGGTGGCGGTGTTGCGGCCCGGCATCCAGGTGACCATGTAGTGGCAGCCGATGCCGCCCACGGCGCGCGAGCCTTCGGGCACGCGGGTGCTGGTGTTGTGCGGGCAGCCCGAGCAGAACCAGGGCGTGCGGTCGGCGCCGCCGGCGGTTTTCTCTTCTTGCTTGAGGGCGTTTTCCTTGCTGTCGATCAGGGCCACGCGGGCGTCCAGGCGGGCGGCCACATCGGCGTCCACGCCCAGCTTCTTCAGGCGCTTGGCAATCGCGCGGGCGATGATGGCCGGGGTCAGGTCGGCCTGCGGACGCAGCAGCCAGTTCTTGCTTGGGTTGGCCATGCCCCACTCGCCGCCCAGGGCGCCGGAGTCGGCGTCGTCGTCGAACTTGCCCAGCACCAGCGGGCGCACATCGGGGCGCCAGTTGTAGAGCTGCTCCTTGATCTGGTACTCGATGACCTGGCGCTTTTCTTCCACGACCAGGATCTCTTGCAGGCCGTCGGCGAAATCACGGGTGATGGTCGCTTCCAGCGGCCAGACCACATTGACCTTGTGCAGGCGGATGCCGAGGCGGCGGCAGGTGTCGTCGTCGAGGCCCAGGTCATGCAGAGCCTGGCGGGTGTCGTTCCAGGCCTTGCCGCTGGCGATGATGCCGAAGCGGTCCTGCTTGGTCTCGATGACGTTGTAGTTCAGCTTGTTGGCGCGGACGTAGGCCAGGGCGGCGTACCACTTGTGGTCCATCATGCGCGCTTCCTGGTCCAGCGGCGGGTCGGGCCAGCGGATGTGCAGGCCGCCTTGCGGCATGGGGAAGTCATCCGGCGTGATGATCTTGACCCGGTCCGGGTCGACGCTGACCGAGGCGGAGGATTCGACGATCTCCTGGATCGTCTTCATGCCCGACCACAGGCCCGAGAAGCGGCTCATGGCAAAGGCGTGCAAGCCCATGTCCAGGATGTCCTGCACGCTGCTGGGGAAGAACACCGGGAAGCCGGCGGCCTTGAAGACGTGGTCGCTCTGGTGGGCGGCGGTGGAGCTCTTGGCGATGTGGTCATCGCCGGCAATGGCGATCACGCCGCCATGCTGGGCCGTGCCGGCCATGTTCGCGTGCTTGAACACGTCGATGCAGCGGTCCACGCCCGGGCCCTTGCCGTACCAGATGCCGAACACGCCGTCGAACTTGGCCTTCTCCTTGAACAGGTCCAGCTGCTGCGTGCCCCAGACGGCGGTGGCGCCGAGTTCTTCGTTGACGCCGGGCTGGAAGACGATGTTCTGCTTGGCCAGATGCTTCTTGGCCGCTTGCAGGGCCTGGTCATAGCCACCCAGCGGCGAGCCGCGGTAGCCCGACACAAAGCCGGCGGTGTTCAGGCCCTGGATGGCATCGCGCGTGCGCTGCAGCATGGGCAGGCGCACCAGGGCTTGCACCCCGCTCATGAAGGCGCGGCCGCTGTCGAGCGCGTATTTGTCGTCCAGCGTGACCTTCTCGAGCGCGCGCAGGATGTGGTCGGGCAGGGGAGCATTCATGTGGAGTGTCTCGGCTTGTCTCGGGGTGGAACCGGGCTGGCTGCTGCCGCTTGTGGCGGCCATGCTCCCGTGTGCGTTGGATGCCGGCACAGGGTGCGGCACAGTATGTCCGGCCTGCAGGCCCTGTGTACAGGGCCGCAGCACGGACTTGCCCTTAAAAAAGGCAGGCGCCAGTGTAGGGAAAGGGCCGCGAGCGGTGCTTTCTATTTGGTCTTGGAAACTCGGGCGCTGAGCAATAATCTTTCTAGCAATCTGTTTTGGGGCAAGAAATGGCATCGAGAAAGCCCGGACCTAGTAAAAACCCGCAGTCTCTTGACGGGGCTTTGGACCCGGCCACGGACGCGGGCGCCGATGCCAGCGCGGCCGCGGACTCGCCCCAGGGCGACACCCTCGACCGTTATCACATCGCCATCCTGGCCGAGCTGCAGCGCGATGCGCGGCTCTCCAACGCCGAACTCTCGGCCCGCATCGGCCTGTCCACCGCGCCCACCTGGCGGCGCGTGCGCTGGCTGGAAGAGCAGGGCTTCATCACCGGCTACCGCGCCGAGATCGACCGCCGCAAGATCGGCCTGGGCGTGCTCGCCTTTGTGCGCGTGGACGCCGACCGCAACACCGGCACCTCGACCAAGCCGCTGGAAGACGCGCTGCGCCAGCTGCCCGAGGTGATCTCCTGCCACTACATCTCGGGGGCCGGCACCTTCGAGCTGCAGGTGCTGGCCACCGACCTCGACGCCTTCAGCCGCTTCACCATCGACACGCTGTTGCACCTGCCCAATGTCAAGGACGTGCACACCAGCTTCTCGCTCGGCGAAGTGAAGGCCGGCGGCGGCGTGCCGCTGCGGCATTTGCGCGGCGGCTGAGGGGCGGCTGAAGGGCTGTCACGGTCATGGCCTGGGCCGATCTGGATGCCATCGCCGCCCGCCAAAGCCAGGCGCTGCGGCGGGCCATGCGCGCGGCGGTGCGCCGCAGCAATGGCGAGCAGTCGGGCCTGCGCCTGCTGGGTCAGGGCGTGTTCGGCCTGCTGCTCTGCCTGCTGCCGCTCTGGGGGCTGGGCTTCTGGGGCCTGATCTTCTGCGCGCCGGGGCTGTGGTTCTTTTTGCTGCCGGCCTTGGTGGAGGGGCTGCCCGAGCTCTGGGCCTGGGCCGCGCCGGCGCGCTGGGCCGATGTGCAGGGCCAGCGCTACAGCTTCATGGGTGCCTACCTGCACATCGAGCGCGACGCCGAGGGCCAGCCCTGGCTCAGCTGCGACGAGGTGCGCGCCGCGGGCGTGGACCTGCCGCAAGCCTGGATCGTGCAAGCCCGGCTGGACCCGGCGCGCTGCCGCCTCGATGCGCGCGGCCGGCGCCTGCAGCTGCGCGCCGATGCCTTGCTCGCCGGCCTGCAGGGCACGGCCCAGCCACGCGGCCACAAGTTCGCGCTGTGGTTGCAGCGGGTGGTGATCTTCCCGGCCGATCGGGCAGCGCGGCGGCGCTGAGCCGTGCGCCAGCGCACCGACGCGCCACTGCTGCGGCCTTGATGCTGGCCCTGAAGCTCATCACCGATGAGCCATGGATACCGACGAGGCCCGCCATGCTCCCCTCCGCCCGAACCCGCAGCTTGCCCGACCCGCGCGTGCCCTTGCTTGTGCCTCTGCGCGCGTCTGTGCTCGTGGCGCTGACGGCGCTGCTCACCGCCTGCGGCCAGCCAGCCGATGAGGGCGCGAGCAGCAAAAGCAGCAGCAGCAACAACAGCAACAGCAGCAACGGCCCGCCCGCGCCCGTGATGGCCAACCTGCCGAATGTGCTGGACCGCGATGTCACCGAGCATGTGAAAACCGCTCTGCAATCCAGCCCCACGCTCAAAGGCTTTGACATCCAGGTACAGACCCTGCAGGGCGATGTGCGCCTCACCGGAGTGCTGGACAGCCAGGAGCAGGTGGTCGAAGCGCTGCGGATTGCGCGCGCCTCGGAAGGCGCGCACAGCATCCACGACGAGCTGACGCTCAAGACCCCGTAGCCGCACTGCTCGCTGCGAATCGGGGCTGGGCGGTGTTCGCCACACACTTTCGGCAGGGCCGCCCGCAGCCCAGAGAATGGGGTCATGAGCACCAGCGCCCGACTGCCGTTCCGCCACTTCCTGCTTGCCCTGGCCGTGGTGGCCATCTGGGGCAGCAATTTTGTGGTCATCCGCCTCGGGCTCAACGCCCTGCCGCCCTTGCTGTTCGCCACCCTGCGTTTCAGCTTGGCGGTGCTGCCGGCGGTGTTCTTCATCAAACGGCCCGAGCTGCCCTGGCGCAATCTCGCCAGCTACGGGCTCTTGATCGGTGTCGGCCAGTTCGGCCTGCTCTTTCTGGCCATGCGCGGGCCGCAGCCGGCCATCTCGCCCGGCCTGGCTTCGCTGGTGATTCAAACGCAGGTCTTCTTCACCCTGATGCTGTCCATGCGCCTGACGCGCGAGCCGGTGCGGGGCTACCAATGGCTGGCCTTGGGCCTGGCCGCCTCCGGCATCGCCCTGATCGCCAGCCACACCGACGGCAGCGCCACGCCGCTGGGCCTGGCCATGGTGCTGGCCGCGGCCTTCAGCTGGGCCTGCGCCAATATGGTGGGCAAACAGGCGGGGCTGGTGAACATGCTGGCCTATATGGTCTGGACCAGCGTCTTTGCCGTGCCGCCGCTCTTGCTGCTGTCCCTGCTGGTCGAGGGGCCGCAGGCCATGGCCGCGGGCTTGAGCCACGCCGGCTGGGGCACCTGGGCGGCGGTGCTCTGGCAGGCTCTGGGCAACACCTTGTTTGGCTACGGCGTGTGGGGCTGGCTGCTGGCCCGCCATGCGCCGGCCACGGTCGTGCCCATGGCCTTGCTGGTGCCCGTCTTTGGCATGAGCACCGCGGCCCTGGTGCTGGGCGAAGGCCTGCCAGCCTGGAAGCTGATCGCCGCCGGCCTGGTGCTGGCCGGCCTGGGCTTGAATCTGCTGTGGCCGCTGCGCAAAGCCAGAACGCAGGCGGCATGACCCAGCGCAGAGTCAAGGCCTTGATGCTGCGTTAGGCTGAGCCCATGGACATCTTGAATACCCCGCGCTTCCAGTTCTTCACCGGCAAGGGCGGGGTCGGCAAGACCTCCTGCTCCACCGCCACCGCCCTGGCCCTGGCCGACGCCGGCCGGCGCGTGCTGCTGGTCAGCACCGATGCGGCCTCCAATCTCGACGAGATGCTGGACATCCCGCTGCGCCAGCAGCCGGTGGCCGTGCCCGGAGCGCCGGGCTTGTCGGTCATGAACATCGACCCCAACCAGGCCGCCGAGGACTACCGCCAGCGCGTGCTGGCCCAGTTGGGCGCCGGCGCCAGTGCCGCCGAGCGGGACACGGTGCGCGAGCAGCTCAGTGGCGCCTGCACCACCGAGATCGCGGCGTTTGACGAGTTCGCCAGCCTGCTGGCCGAAGGCGCCCCCGGCTTTGACCACATCGTCTTCGACACCGCCCCCACCGGCCACACCCTGCGCCTGCTCAGCCTGCCCAAGGCCTGGAGCGGCTTTCTGGCCGACAACGATCGCGGCGCCTCCTGCCTGGGCCCGCACTCGGGGCTGAAGATGCAGGAGGCACGCTTCCAGGCCGCGCTGGCGGCCTTGTGCGACCCGGCGCTGACCGAGGTGGTGCTGGTGGCCCGGCCCGAGCGCGGCGCGCTGGACGAGGCCGCGCGCAGTGCCGTCGAGCTGCAGGGTTTGGGCTTGCAGCGCCAGCGCCTGCTGATCAACGGCGTCTTCCATGCCAGCGTGGCAGATGACCCGGTGGCGGCCGCGCTCGAGGCCCAGGGCCAGACGGCGCTGGCCGCCATGCCCGCGCCCTTGGCCGCACTGCCGCGCCGCGAGCTGCCGCTGCGGCCAATGGACATGGTGGGCCTGGCCGCGCTGCGGGCCTTGTTTCAAGATCCCTCCACAACGTTGCCGGCCCAAGCTTTGAGCGCTTTCGCCTTGGCGGTGCCCGATGAGGCCGCCCGCCTGTCAGCCCTCTGCGATGAGCTGGCCGCCGCCGGCCGGGGCCTGATCCTGGTCATGGGCAAGGGCGGCGTGGGCAAGACCACCATCGCCGCGGCCCTGGCCATCGGCCTGGTGCAGCGCGGCCATGCGGTGCACCTGAGCACCACCGACCCGGCCGCCCATGTGCTGCCCACGTTGCAGGGCGAGCTGCCCGGTTTGCGTGTCGATGCCATCGATCCCAAGCGCGAGACCGAGGCGTACATCGCCAAGGTCATGGCCCACAAGGGCCGCGATCTGGATGAGGCCGGCCGCGCCCTGCTGCTGGAAGACCTGCAATCGCCCTGTACCGAAGAGGTGGCGGTGTTCCACGCCTTTTCGCGCGTGGTCAGCGAGGCGCGCAGCGCTTTTGTCGTGCTGGACACCGCGCCCACCGGCCACTCGCTGCTGTTGATGGACGCCACCGGCGCATACGACCGCCAGATGCGCCGCGAGTTGCAGGGTGGTGGCGGTGCGAGCGCACGACTGATCACACCGCTGATGCGCTTGCAAGACCCGGCCTACACCCGCATCCTCTTGGTCACCCTGGCCGAGCAGACGCCGGTCTCGCAGGCGGCAGCGCTGCAAAGCGATCTGCGCCGCGCCGGCATCGAGCCCTTTGCCTGGATCATGAACCGCAGCCTGCTGGCCGCCGGCGCCCACGACCCGCTCTTGAGCGCCCGCCTGGCTGGCGAGCAGCGGCAGATGCAGCGCATCGCGGACGAGCATTTGGCGCAGCGCCTCTTCTGGCTGCCCTGGTGCGCGCAGCCGCCGGTCGGCATCCCGGCCTTGGCCGCGCTGGCGCGCTAGGCCGGGTCGGCCTATGCTGGGCGCATGAACGCATCCCACTTGCTTCCCCGCCGCGCTTGCTTGCTTCTGAGTGTGTTGGGCCTGATGCCGCTGCTCGCGCTGGCTCAGCCCGCGGCCAAGCTGCCGTCCCGCAACCTCTGGGTTGAGATGCGTTGGGTGGAAAGCCGCATGGACGGCGCCAGCCTGGCCGGCGTGCGCGATGGCGCGGTGGTGGTGGGCACGGGCGGCAGCGTTTCGCCCACGCCCGGTGTGAGCCTGAGCACGAGCAGCCACAGCCAGAGCGGCCAGCAGACCCAGCGCGTGCTGGTCCTGAACGGCCGCCAGGCGCAGTTCCAGCTCAACGAGAAAGTGCCGGTGCAGTGGGTTGATGTCTCGGTGCAAACGGACGGCGCGGCGGCGGCCGGTGGCGGTGCACCCGGCATGGCCGATGCGCGCGTGCGCGCCGTGCCGCGCAGCGGCTTTGTCGAACAGACGCGTGGCTTCACCGTGGCCGTGTTCTGGCCCGGCGGCCAGCAGCCGGCGCGCCTGGACATCAAGGTGCAAACCCCCTCGGGCGAGCCCGGCCCGAACGGCGTTCCCGCAGGCCAAACCCAGCTCGACAGCAGCGTGCAGCTGCGCCTGGGCGAATGGCTGACGGTGGCGCGCACCGGTGCGGCGGTGCAGGCACAGGAACGCGGCGTGCTCAGCACCCGGGCGGCCGAATCGCAGACCCAGCGCGAGCTGCAACTGCGCGTCGATCTGGCGCCTTGAGCGATGGCTGCCGTGCGCGATGGCCGCCGTGCGCGGCCTGCGCCCGCATTCGTGAGCCGCTTAAGCCAATCTTGAGGTGGCGGGCGCCTGCCCCTGCTAGTCTCCAGCGTCGCTGTTTGGAGCCTGCTGTTCGATCATGTTGAAGTTGCCCTTGTTCCCTTCTCGCCCGGCCCTGGTCGCTTCTGCGCTGTGCATGTCGCTGTGCTTGTCGCTGTTGTCGGCCGCGGCCCAGGCTGCCGATGCGCCGCCATACCCAGTGTTCGGCGGCAAGCCCCTGCCGGTCGAGCGCACCAGCGCCAAGGTGGTGGGGGTCTACGTGCCCATGTGGGAAAGCGCTGCCCACGTCGACCGCATCCCGGCCGGCAGCGTGACGCACTTGCTGTATTCCTTTCTGCGCCTGTGCGGCCCGGGTCAGATCGCCAAGGACGCAGCGCGCTGCGAGGGCAAAAAGGATTTCCAGCTCAGCACCGGCGGCGCCGAGAAAACTTTTGACGCCGCCTTTGCGCGCTTGAAGGCGCGCGAGCCCCAGGTCAAGGTGCTGGCCTCGGTCGGCGGCTGGGGCGGCTCGGACGGCTTCTTCCACATGGCGCCCGATGCGGCCAAGCGCGCCGTCTTTGTCGAGTCGTCTCTGCAGTTCCTGCGCGATCACCCGAGCTTCGACGGCATCGACATCGACTGGGAGCACCCCGGCGACAACGGTTCCGCCAACGGCGTGCCTCTGGGCAGCCCGGCCGATGGCCAGGCCTATGCCGACCTGATGGTGGACATGCGCCGCGGCCTGCAGCGCCTGGAGGCCGAGACCGGCCGGCCCTATCTGCTGAGCACGGCCATCAACAGCGGCGAGACGGTGGTCAAGCGCATCAACTTCAAGCAGGCCGCACCCGCGCTCGATCTCATCTTCATGATGACCTACGACTTCTATGGCAACTGGTCAGCCGCGGCGGGCAACCACACGACGCTGATGAGCAGCCGCAACACCGCCGGCATCGAGGCCGACGACAGCCTCGACCGCTCGGTGCGCAACCTCGAGGCCGCCGGCGTGCCGCGCGCCAAGCTGGTGGGCGGCGTGGCCATGTACGGCCGCGGCTTTGCCGGCGTCGAGCGTGCGCAGACCGGGGCCAGCAAGACCGGCGGCTACCCCGGCGCCGATGGCTCGGCCGGCTACCGCGAAATCGCCGCCCGCTACCTCGGGCCCAAGGGCCAGGGCGTGAACGGCTATCTGGCCCAGTTCGATGCCCAGACCCAGTCCTGGAGCCTGTTCCACCCCAAGCACAAGCTCTGGATGGGTTATGACGACCCGCGCGCCGTCATCGCCAAGGGCCGGTACGCCGTCAAGCAGGGCCTGGCCGGCCTGTTCGCCTGGGAGCTGACCCAGGACAACGGCGATCTGCTCAATGCCATGAACCATGGCGTGGGCAATCTCTTGCTCACGCGCTGAGCCTGCGTTCACCAGGGCAGTCGCTCGCCCTGGTAGCTCAAGAAGCTGCCGCTGTCCTCGGCCTGCACGCGGTCCAGCACGGCCAGCATTTCCTGTGCGGCCAGGGCCGGCGGCCGGCCGATCTGCTCGCCGCGAAAAGGCCGCGACAGGGCCGAGCTGACCGTGCCCGGGTGCAGGGCGATCAGGGCCGCGCCGGGCAGCTGGCGTTTGGTTTCGATCGCCGCGGTCTTGATCAGCATGTTCAGTGCCGCCTTGGAGGCCCGGTAGCTGTACCAGCCGCCCAGGCGGTTGTCCTCGATGCTGCCCACCTTGGCCGAGAGCAGGGCCAGCACGCTGCGCTGCTTTTCCATCAGCGGCACCAGGTGGCGCAGCAGCAGGGCCGGGCCGAAGGTGTTGACCAGAAAGGTGGCTTGCAGCTGGGCATAGCTGAGCTCGCCGAGCTTTTTCTCGGGCATGAAGTCGGCGCTGTGCAGCAGGCCGGCGGCGTTGATGAGCAAGTGGAAGGGCGCCTGCTCACGCAGGGCTTGTGCGGCCGCGGCGATGCTGGCTTCGTCGGCAAAGTCCAGGGCGGGGACGGAGTGCCGGTGCAGGCCGGTCACGCCCGCGCAGCGCGGGTCGGCCTGCAGCTGCTCTACAAAGGCCGCGCCCAGGGCGCCCGAGGCGCCGATCACCAGGGCGCGATAGCCCTCGGGCAAGCTGGCCATGCCCTGGAATGGGGTGGCCTC
Source organism: Burkholderiales bacterium PBB2 (assembly GCA_002255955.1). GTDB lineage: Bacteria > Pseudomonadota > Gammaproteobacteria > Burkholderiales > Burkholderiaceae_C > Paucibacter_A. Next base: position 33,619 of record NKIM01000025.1, read on the forward strand.
ACTCATGCCAGCCACCCCTGGCGCCAACGCTCGCTGTCGCGCAACTCGCGCCAGGCCAGGCGCTGCACCCGCTTGGACAGTACGGCCTCCAACTCAATCCATTCGATCGGGCCCGGCTGCCCGCTAGGGCCGATCTCGGGCGCGATCACCCGGCTGACCAGGAAATGCCGCTCGCGCTGCTGCGGCTGCAAAGCGGTCCATTTGCTGTGCAGCAGTTTCTTGGGGTGCAGGGGTGGGGCTGGATGTGAGGAACTCATGGGGCGCAGCCTAGCCCAAGCCCGCGGGCCGCGCAGCGCCGGCTGGCAATGCCCGAGCCCGGCCGCGGCGCTTGTGGCCCGTGGCCCACCCACGGGCTTGCGGGCCCGCACAATCGTGCCCCTGTCCGTTGCTGGTGCCAAAGCCCATGTCTGTTTCCTCCGCCGCCCCCGTGGCCATCGTCGGCGCCGGCCTGGCCGGCCTGTCCTGCGCCCAGGCTTTGCAAGCGGCTGGCGTGCCGGTGCAGCTGTTCGAGAAGAGCCGAGGCCCGGCCGGGCGCATGAGCACGCGCCGCGGCGAGGGCTGGCAGTGCGACCATGGCGCGCAGTACTTCACCGCCCGCGACCCCGAGTTCCGCGCCGAGCTGGCGCGCTGGCAGGCGGCCGGCGTGGCCGCGCCCTGGCAGCCGCGCCTGCGCGTCTTCGGGCCACAGCCCGAGGCGCGTGGCGTGGGCGAGACCGAGCGCTTCGTCGGCCTGCCGCAGATGACGGCGCCGGCGCGCTGGCTGGCCCAGTCGCTGCCGGTGCAGCTGCAGGCCACGGTGCAAGGCCTGCAGCGCCGCGCCGATGGTGCCTGGCAGCTGCGGCTGGCTGAAGCAGAGCATCAGGCGCTGGCGACCCAAGCGTTTGCCGCGGTGCTGCTGGCTGTGCCCGCACCGCAGGCCGTGCCCCTGCTGGCGGGCCATAGCGAGGCCCTGCGCGGCCGCGCAGCCGCCGCCCGCATGCGCGGCAGCTGGGCGCTGATGCTGCGCTACGAGCAGGCGCTGGGCCTGGATTTCGATGCCGCCTTCGTCAATCAAGGCCCGTTGCGCTGGGTCGCGCGTGACAGCAGCAAGCCTGGGCGCGCCTCGGCCGGCGTGGGTGAGACCTGGCTGCTCCACGCCGAGGCCGAGTGGAGCGAGGCGAATCTGGAGCTGACGCCCGAGCAGGCCAGCGAGCCTTTGCTGGTTGCTTTTGCCGAGCTGGGCGGCCGAGCGCCCGATCAACTGGCGGGGCACCGCTGGCGCTATGCCGACAGCGCGCCGCCGCTGGACCTGGGCTGCGACTGGGATGCCACCGCCGGCCTTGGCCTGTGTGGCGACTGGCTGATGGGCGGCAAGGTCGAAGGCGCCTGGCGCAGCGGCCGGGCCCTGGCGCAAGCCTTCTTGCAATCGCGCGGCTGAACCCGCCCGCAGCGGGTTCGCGAATCAGGGCGAACCCGCGTGCGGCGCCGGCGATGGCGCCGCACAATCGATTGCAAGAATCGCAGCGCGCCGCCCGGATGGCTGGGCAGGCGCACAGCAGGAGGGGCCCATGTCGCAGATGTTGCCGCCTTCGGTGGAAACCGAGCGCCTGGCTGCTTTGCTCGCGCTGGAGGTGCTGGACAGCGAGCCCGAGGCCGAGTTCGATGCCCTGGTGCAGGCGGCCGCCCTGGCCTGTGATGCGCCCGTGGCCCGCCTGGCCTTGGTGGATGCGCGGCGGGTCTGGTTCAAAGCGGGGGTGGGCTGCAGCGAGGTCAAATCCCTGCCGCGCGAGCTGACCTGCTGCGACAGCGCCATCCAGGGCTCAGACCTGTTTGAAGTGCCCGATGCCGCGCTCGATGCGCGCTTCTCCGAGAGCCCGCTGGTGCGCGGCAAGGCCGGGCAGCCGGGCCTGCGTTTTTACGCCGGCATGCCGCTGCGCCTGCGCGAGGGGCGGGCCGTGGGCACGCTGTGCGTGCTGGACCATGTGCCGCGCCGGCTCAGCGCCAGCCAGGCCGGGGTTCTGCGTCATTTGGCGCAAGCCGCAGCCCTTGCCTTGCAAGGCCGGCGCGCCGAGCTGGAGGCCCAGCGCATGGCGCGCGAACTGGCGGCGCGCGAGGCCTGGCTGCGCACGCTCAGCGAGTCTTCGCCGGTGGGCATTTACGCCACCGATGCCGAAGGCGAATGCACCTACACCAACCCGCGCTGGCAGGCGATTTACGGGCTCAGCCATGCACAGAGCCTGGGCCGCGGCTGGCCGGCCACCTTGCACCCCGACGACGGCGCCCGCGTGCTGGCCGAGTGGCAGCGCTGCGCCGCCCTGCGCTGCGAGTTCGACCAGCAGTTCCGCCTGCGCCGGCCTGACCGCAGCGAGCGCCATGTCCATTCCCGCGCACGTCCGGTGCTGGGGCCGCAGCAGCAGGTGCTTGGCTTTGTGGGCACGGTCGAGGATGTCAGCGAACAGGTGCAAATGCAGGCCCGGCTGCGCGCCAGCGAAGAGCGCCTTTCGGTGGCGGCCGACAGCGGCCAGATCGGCATCTGGGAATGGGACCTGGGCAGCGGCGAGATGCACTGGGACAGCTGGATGTACCGCCTGTACGGCCTCACCCCACCGGCGCCGGGCCTGGCGTCGCGGGCGCAGCTGAGCGGCTACGAACTCTGGGCGCGCCATGTCCATCCGCAAGACCTGTCCGCCTCGCACCAGGCCATGCTGCAGGCCATTGACAGCGGCCAGCCTTTTTTGACCGAGTTCCGGGTGGTCTGGCCGGACGGCAGCCTCCACCACCTGCGCGCCTCGGGCCGGGTCATCCGCGACGAGCAGGGCCGCGCCCTGCGCCTGGTCGGCAGCAACTGGGATTTGACCGAGATGCGCCGCCTGGCCGGCGAATTGGCGGAGCAGCTGGCGGCCGAGCTGGCCGAGCAGCACGAGCTGCTGCGCGTCACCCTGCGCTCGATCGGCGATGCGGTCATCACCACCGATGCCCGTGGTCAGGTGCGCTGGCTCAACCCCGCGGCCGAGCGCATGACCGGCTGGCCCGCCGCCAGTGCCGCCGGCCGGCCGCTGGAACAGGTCTTCCACGTGGTGCACGAGCACAGCGGCGAGACGCTGGAGAACCCGGTGGCACGCTGTCTGGCCACCGGCCGACCCGCGGGCCTGGCGACCCAGGCACTCTTGCTCACGCCCGATGGCCGGCGCCTGGGCGTGGAGGATTCGGCCGCGCCCATCCGCAACGAGCGTGGCGAGCTGCTTGGCGCCGTGCTGGTGTTCCACGATGTGACCGAGCAGCGCCGCCTGGCCGGCGAAATGAGCTTCCGCGCCAGCCACGACCCGTTGACCGGCCTGTTCAACCGTGGTGAGTTCGAAAACCGCCTGCGTGCGCTGCTGGAGCGCATCGAGGCCGAGGCATTGCCCGAGGAGCGTACCGCGGCCACCGTGCCGGAAGAGGCCGCTGCACCGCGCCATGCCTTGCTCTACATCGATCTCGATCAGTTCAAGGCCGTCAACGATGCCTGCGGCCATGCCGTCGGCGATGCCTTGCTGCAGCAGGTGGCGCGCCTGCTGGCCAGTGTGGTGCGCGGCCACGACACCCTGGCGCGCCTGGGTGGCGATGAGTTTGCGCTGCTGTTGGAACATTGCCCGCCGGCCCAGGCCGAACGGGTGGCGCGCCAGCTTTGCGAGCGCATGGAGGCCTTCCAGTTCAGCCACGACGGGCGGCGCTTTCCCATCGGCGCCAGCATCGGCCTGCTGCCGTTGGATGGGCGCTGGCGCCATCTCGAGCTGGCGCTGCAGGCGGCCGATGGCGCCTGCTACGCCGCCAAGCAGGCCGGGCGCAACCGGGTGCAGGTCTGGCAGGACAGCCCGTCCCACCGCGCTTCGCGCAGCGCCGAGCAACAGTGGCAGGCGCGCATCGCTCGGGCGCTCAGCGAGGGGCGTTTTGTCCTGCACGGCCAGCGCATCGAGGCCCTGCCACCGCTGGCAGCGGCCGCTCCGGCGATGGAGGCTGGCCGGGCATGGCGCCGGCAGGTGCAGACGCAGCGGCGTGCCCTGGCGCCAGGCGCGCTGCGAGCCGAGGTGCTCCTGCGCATGCGCGAGGACGGGGCCGACCGCGCAGGCCAGCCTGCACCGGCACCGGCGGATGAATCGGGAGCTGCGGACGCCGGACTGGTGCTGCCCGGCGCGTTCTTGCCGGCCGCGGCACGCTTTCATCTGGCGGCGCAGATCGACCGCTGGGTGCTGGCCGAGGTGGTGCATCGCCTGCGGGCCCGGCTGCCGCGCCAGGTGGGGCTGCTGAGCATCAATCTGTCCGAGCAGGCCATCGGCGACCGGGCGTTCCACCGCTGGGCGCTGGCGCTCTTGCGCGCGGCCGGGCCCGAGGTCTGCGCCCAGCTCTGCATCGAGATCAGCGAGCACACGGCCGTGGCCGGGCTCACCGATGCGGCCCTGTTTCTGGAACAGGTGCGGGCCCTGGGTGCCAGCGCCGCGCTGGATGAGTTCGGCGCCGGGGCGTCCAGCTTCGGCTATCTCAAGAACCTGCCGCTGGACTATCTCAAGATCTCCAGCCAGTTTGTGCGCGATCTGGCGGAGGACCCGCTGGACGAGGCGGCGGTGCGCGCTTTCGTCGATGTGGCCCAGGTGGTGGGCCTGCACACGGTGGCCGGCGGGGTCGACAGCGAGGCGGCCCAGGCGCGCTTGGGCCGCCTGGGCGTGGATTTCAGCCAGGGTTTTCTGCTGCACCGGCCGGTGGCGCTGGAGCAGCTCTGGCCGCCCGGGGCGGGCGCTTGAGCACGCCCTTGGCCCTGGATGGGCGAGAACACAGTAAAATCCCAGGTCCGATCCATGACCCACCCTGCCGCAGCCGCTCCAAGCCGGTGCGGGCGGCGGCAGTGGATTGGTTCGCAGGACCCCAGGTTTTGCAGTTTTTTTCCGACTTCTTTTTCCGTACCGGAGCCATCATGGGCAACAAGATCATCACCGAAGCCGCTGCACGCGCCACCCCCCGTCCCGTCGCCCCCAAGGGCGTGACCTTCACGGCTCCCCGCGGCCAAAAGATCAGCCTGGAGCGCGGCTCGCACACCCGCAGCAAGAAGAACCCGGGCAAGCGTCCCAGCAGCGGCGGCTGAAAACCCCCGCTGTTTGTGCCCGGGTCTGGTTCGCAAGGACGCCCGGCACAGCGCGCTGACCACAGGCCCTTCCTCGCGGTAGGGCCTGTGCTTTTTTGGGGGCCGGCCGCCTGCTGCGGCCATGCGCAGCCCCACCACGCGTCCTTTGTTCGCTCACCCTGAACCACTCCGACACGCCATGCTCCGCATCACCGAACTCCGTTTGCCGTTGGACCACGCCGAGGACGCCCTGCGCCCGGCCGTTGTGCAGCGCCTGGGACTGCCCCACGATGCGGCGCTGCTGGGTTTCACCGTCTTCAAGCGCAGCTACGACGCGCGCAAGAAGACTGCCATCCAGCTGATCTACACGGTGGACTGCGAGCTCAGCGACGAGGCGGCGGTGCTGCAGCAGTTCGCCGGCGACCCGCACCTCAAGCCCTCGCCGGACACGCAGTACAAATTCGTCGGCCAGGCGCCGGTGGATTTCTTCAACGGTGGCGAGCGCCCCCGGCCGGTGGTCATCGGCTTTGGCCCCTGCGGCATCTTTGCTGCTCTGATCCTGGCCCAGATGGGCTTGCGCCCCATCGTGCTGGAGCGTGGCAAGCAGGTGCGCGAACGCACCAAGGACACCTGGGGCCTGTGGCGCGAGCAGCGCCTGAACCCCGAGTCGAATGTGCAGTTCGGCGAGGGCGGGGCCGGCACCTTCTCCGACGGCAAGCTCTGGAGCCAGATCTCCGACCCGCGCCACCTGACCCGCAAGGTACTGACCGAGTTCGTCAAAGCCGGCGCGCCGGAGGAAATCCTGTTCGTCAGCAAGCCCCATATTGGCACCTTCCGCCTGGTCAGCATGGTGATCAAGATGCGCGCCGAGATCGAGGCCTTGGGCGGCGAGATCCGCTTCGAGCAAAAGGTCAGCGATGTGCGCATCGAGAAGGGCGCCGATGGCAGTGAACACATTCGCGGCGTGACGCTGGAGTCGGGCGAGCAGATCCGCAGCGACCATGTGGTGCTGGCCCTGGGCCACAGCGCCCGCGACACCTTCACCATGCTGTATCAGCGCGGCGTGTTCATGGAGGCGAAACCCTTCTCCATCGGCTACCGCATCGAGCATCCGCAAAGCGTGATCGACGCGGCCCGCTTCGGGCCCAACGCCGGCAACCCCATCCTGGGCGCGGCCGATTACAAGCTGGTGCACCACGCCAAGAACGGCCGCTCGGTCTACAGCTTCTGCATGTGCCCCGGCGGCACCGTGGTGGCAGCCACCAGCGAGCCCGAGCGCGTGGTCACCAACGGCATGAGCCAGTACTCGCGCAACGAGCGCAATGCCAATGCCGGCATCGTCGTCGGCATCAGCCCGCAGGACTACCGCCAGGACGGCAAGCACGAAGGCCCGGTCAGCCCGCTCGACGGCATGGCCTTCCAGCGCATCTGGGAAAGCCGCGCTTACGAGCTCGGCGAGGGCGGCTATCTGGCGCCCGGCGCCCTGGTGGGTGACTTCATCAAGCGCCAGCGCTCCAAGGTGCTGGGCAATGTCGAGCCCAGCTACAAGCCCGGCGTGACCCTGACCGACCTGCAGCAAAAAGGCCGAGGCAGTCTGCCCGACTACTGCCTGGACGCGATCCGCGAGGCCTTGCCCGCGTTTGAGCGCCAGATCAAAGGCTTCTCGCGCCCCGACGCCGTGCTCACTGGCGTCGAGACCCGCACTTCCTCGCCGCTGCGCATCACCCGCGGCCGCGACTACCAAAGCCTCAATATCAAGGGGCTCTATCCCGCCGGTGAAGGTGCCGGTTATGCCGGCGGCATCATGTCGGCCGGTGTCGATGGCATTGAGGTGGCCGAGGCGCTGGGAGCGGCTTTGTTGGGCCAGGGCTGAGCGCGGATCATTCCGGGTTCAAGGGCTTGCTGCGGCGCTGAAAGAACTGCTCGATCTGCGGCGCGTAGCGCTCGCGGGATTCGGCGCTGAACCAATCTTTGCCGATCTCGCGCAGGCGGGCGGCGCCAGCCGGTGTGCCCAGAACCTGGTCGATGGCCAGGATGGCCTCGCGACCCCAGGGGTTGCGCGGGCAGGCGATGCCCAGCACCAGGGGCTCGGTGGCTCCGTGGATGGGCAAGCTGATGTACTCCTCGGCCGCGAGGCCCAGCCTTTGCAGCTGGAGCAGCGCGCCGGGCGCATCGATCAAGTAATCGGTTCGGTCCTTGGCCAGCATGGCGCGCATGCGATCGCCCCAGGCGGCGGTCGCGTAATCAGCCAGCATGGGATTGCTGCGCTTGCGCTGCGCGGCGAGCAGGGCATCCACCGTGTCGCCAAAGCTGCGCCCGCGGGCGTAGGCCCCGCGCAAGCGTTGCTGTTCCAGCAGTGCACGCAGATCGGCCGCGCCCTCGGCGTCGCGCGGCAGCAGATGCAGCTTGTCGCGCCGCAGCACCAGCTCGGGCGGCGGCGCCAGCAGGGTGTCGGCGAAGTAGGCCTCGGCCTCGCGCGCCCGGGTGTGCACCGTGCTCGGCCGGCAGGCCGGCTCGCCGCGCTGGACCATCTGCCAGCTGCGCACCGCATTGGTGTCCAGGGGCTCGTGCTGTATGGCCGGGAGTTGCTCCTTCAAATAAGCCACGATGGGGTTGAGCCGCGCTGCGCTGCCTTGCAACCAGACGATGCGATCGACGCGGGGTGGCGGCAAGCCACTGGCGGCGCAGGCAGGCGCCCCCGCCAGCATCGCGCTGAGCAGAGCGGCCAGCAGGTGCCGGTCTTGGCGTCGGGTTTGGGCTTGGGTTTGGCGAGCGGTTTTCGCACTCATGGCATGAGGTCGGGCTGGGCTCATTGGCATTGGTACGGTTCGAGCTGCCCAGCATAGCGGCGGTGCCTCTCGGGTGTGAAGCAGATCTCATGCGTCTGCTTGAGTGCCTCGCCCGCTTCACCCGCGCTCAAGATGCAGTGGATGCATCCATGTCGCCAGCACCCCTGGTGCAGCACGTGCACCTGAGCGCCATGCAGGGCGTTTGGATGGGCGCGTTCCGCGGCGGCTCTACCCGATGCGGGATCAGCCCGGTTTGGACGGCCGGGCTCGCTCCCGGTAGAAGGCGTCGATCTTGCTGCTGTAGTGACGGCGGGTGTCGGGGGTGAGCAGGCTTTCCACCACCTCGCGCAGAAAGCGGGCGCCAGCCGGCGTGCCCAGCACCCGGTCGATCTGGCGCAGTGCCGCCAAGCCCCAGGCATTGCGGGGGCAGGCCATGGCGCCGATCATGCCTTCGTCGGCACCCTGCACGGGCAGGGGCAGGAGCTCGGCCTCGCCGTTGCCGCCCAGGCTGCCGGGGGCGCTGCGCTGGATGGCTTCGTTGTCAGGCGCGCGCAGGCGCAGCATGAAGTCGTAGTCGAGGGTGTAGTCGGCGCGGTCGGCCAGCACCATGTTCAGCAGCTTGTCGGCCGCGCCGGCATGGGCGTAGAGCGAGACCGCGCTGGGGTTCGGGGCCTGCTTGAGCAGGGCGTCGAGGTGGGGGCCGTAGCTGCGCCCTTCAAACAAGGCGCCGCGCAGGCTGGTATCGGCCAGCAGGCGGGCCAGGTCCACTTCACCTGCACTGTTGCGCGGCAGGCGCTCCAGCCGGTCGCGGCGCACGATCAGCTGCGGTGGCGGCACCCACTGCGCGTCGATGAAGTAGGCCACGGCCTCACGCTCGGGCGTGCGCAGGGCCGCTGGAATGCACACGGGTTCGCCGCGCGCCAGCAGCTGCCAGCTGCGCTTGCTGTTGGCCACCAGGCTGCGTTGCTGGATCTGGGGCAGGCGCTCGCTCAGGTAGGCCACCAGCCGGTCGGAGTAGCCCAGGCTGCGGCCGGGCCCGGGGCCGGCGACTTTGCTGTCGGGCATCAGCCAGGTGATTTGATGGACGTCCGGCTCGGGGCTTCGTGCGGCTGAGGCCGCATGCGGTGCGGCGACTGCGGTCTGGCTCATGAAGCCCAGGGCGCAGATCAGGGTCGACAGGCCTGTGGGGTTTGTGGTCAAAGACCGAGGGCGGCCAAAGAAGCCAAGGCAGCGGGCCGCGCGATCAAAGGCAGAAGAGAGAGCAGCAGCAGGGCGGGGCACAGGATTCACACGAGACCGTCGGAACCGGGTCGCTGCTGCAGCTGGATCAGATGCAGCGGCGACCTCAATAAAAACCAAAAAACAGGAGATGGCAGACGGGGCGACTCCAGGCTCCAACTCAGGGAGCAGCCCCACCTCGGAGCCGCCCGGGCCTCTGAGGCGCGCCGAGCATAGCGGTGGCCCTCCCTCCTGCGGCTCAGGGTTTTGCCGCGCTGCTGCGCATTTGTGCGCAGCGCGGAAGAGACAGGTGTCGCCCGGGGCGCTGCGTCGCCCTCAGGCCGTGCCCACCATCAGGTCGATCAGTTCCTTGACGAATTCCAGGGCTTCTTCCGGCGTGGCGAAGTAGTACTCGCCGCCGAGGTCGGCGACATCGCCATCTGGGCCGATGTGGACGACGGACCAGCCCTCCGCGCCGCCGCCGATGGCGCACACCCCGAAGCTGCCCGGGGCCAAGGTCTTGGCCGAACCGGCCGTGACGAAGATGTCTTTGTTCTGGTGGGAGTGGTAGCGTTTCACCGCGCCATTGTCGCTGCCGCAACAGGGGCAGCGGGTCGGCGGGTGAATGCGCGCGGGCCTCCTAGAATCGCCGCTCGATGAATGGAACCCAATCGGGGAGGCCGCAGGCATGACCAAAGCAATCTGGAACGGCGTCGTGATCGCCGAAAGCGATGACACGGTGCTGATGGACGGCAACCACTACTTCCCCGCCGAGGCGCTGAAGCGCGAGTACACCAGCTTCAGCAACCACCGCAGCAGCAGCGACAAGGGGCAGGCCCAGTACCTGAGCCTGTTCGTCAACGGCGAGCTCAACCCCGATGCGGTCTGGTTCTATGCCGAGCCGACCGAATCAGCTGCCGCCATTCGCGGGCGTTATGCCTTTTGGAAGGGCGTGCAGATCAGCGACTGAGCGCCGCTGACGCGGCGCCAAGTTCTGCCATCAGGGCCGCGTGCTCAGCACCTGCCCGCCCGCGCCCAGGCTCTTGCGCGGCCACAGCGCCCACAGGCGCAGCGGCTGCTTCATGCGGCCGGCTTGCGCTTCGGCGTCGCGGCCCCAGCCCCAGAAGAAGTCGGCGCGCACAGCGCCGGTGATGGCGCTGCCGGTGTCCTGGGCCATGACCAGGCGGCGCAGCGGCGAGTTGCCGCTTTGCAGCGGATCGCCGGCTTCCAGCCAGAGGGCGGTGCCGTAGGGGATGCTGCCGCGGTCCACCGCGACCGAGCGGCCGGGTGTCAGCGGCACGCCTTGGGCGCCGCGCGGGCCGATGTTGGGGTCGGCCAGGGGCTCTTCGCGGAAGAAGACATAGCGCGGGTTGCTCCACAGCACCTCGCGGGCCTGCTGCGGGTTGCGACGCAGCCAGTCGCGGATGGCCGGCCAGGACGCCTCGCCGGGGCGCAGCTCGCCGCGCTCGATCAAGAGCTTGCCGATCGATTGATACGGGTGGTCGTTGTGGCCGGCAAAGGCCAGGCGCACCCAGCTGCCGTTCTCGTCGTTGGGGTGGCTTTTCACCCGCAGCCGGCCCGAGCCCTGGATCTGCAGGACCAGCAGGTCCAGCGGGTCGTCCAGATAAGCCAGCTCCAGGCCGCGCAGGCGCTGGCGCTGCTCGCCTTCGAGCTGCTGGCGGCTGAAGTAGGGGCGGCGCTGCTGCAGATCGGGCGGCGCGGCATGCACGGGCACCTGGTAGCCGCCCAGCGGCTTGCGCGTGGCGTCCAGCATGGGTTCGAAGTAGCCGGTCAGCAGGCCTTGCGTCTCGCCCTCGGGCGATTCGACGCGAAAGGCTTGCAGGTGCTGCATCAGCCACAGCGTGACCTCGTGGTCGTCGCCCGGTGAAGCCAGTGCGGCGCGGGCGCAGAGCTCGGCCCAGCCGGCCGCCGGCCGCGCGCAGCCCTGCAGCAGCGCCGGCCAGAGCTCAGCAGCGCGGTCTTCGCCCCAGCCGGGCAGCTCGCTCCAGTCCACCGCCACCCAGCGCGAGCGCTCGCGCTGCAGCACCAGGCGCGCGCGCTCGGGGCTGCCGGCGCTGTGGGCTCCACTCGGGGTGGCTGGCTCGCTGGGTGCGGTGGGCTTGCTGCCGGGGCCCGGCGGCGTGGCCGGTGGCAGTGGCGTGCTCGAGCAGGCCGCCAGCAGCCCTAGAATCGCGGCGGCTGCGCCCTGCCGCAGCCGTTCACACCACGCATTCGAGGCCGACGCCATGGGATTGATCTTGCTGGAGGCTTTGGGGGCCTTGGCGCTGTTCGTGTTCATCATCTGGTGGACCATGTTTTCCGGTCGCAAGGGCGGCGAGCGTCGCCTGCCGGAGCAGGACGAGCAGGACAAATAAGTCGTCGGCGCTCAGTCCTTGGGCGGCAGGAAGAAGCTGCGCGGCTGCGCCCGGAAGCGCTGCCAGATCGAGTGGCGCAGCAAGGCCTGGTCAGCCAGCTGGATGCCGCGTGAGCGCAGCGCCACACGCAGGGCCAGGTAGAAGCTGACGCCCAGGTTCAGCACACCGGTCAGTGCAATGCCGGCCACGCACCACCAGAACGCCGGCTGCTGCAGCACCTCAAATCCCAGCGCACCCACGGCCGCGGCCAGCTGGCCGGTGGACAGGGTCACGTGGCGCACCTCGATGGGCAGACCGATGAAGGACAGCAGGGCCGGCACCAGGCCCAGCATCAGGCCCAGCGAGATATTGGCCGCCAGGCCCGAAACATTGCCGCGCCACCAGGCCGCCCAGCGTTGTGCGCGCGCCTGGCCCAGGCGGGCGATCAGACCGGGGTTCCAGGCGATTGCCGCGTCCACGCGGTGCAGCACAAACCAGTTCTCCACCCAGCCGGCGATCAGGCTGCTGGCGAACAGCAGCACGCCGGTGAAGGCCGCGAACAGGGGCGAGGGGCCAAGCAGGCTGAGTGAATGCAGCACGTAGTGCGCATTCTTTTCGCCCACCAGCGGCGCGCCCATCAAGAGGCCGCTGAGCAGCTGCACGCCCAGCACCACCGGCGCCACCACGGCCAGATTGCCCAGGATGCCGGCGATCTGCGAGCGCAGCAGATGCGCCACCTCATCGACAAAGCTGCTCAGGCCTTCCGGCGTGTTGATGTGCTGCAGCTTGGCGGCCATGGCCGGCGCCGTCATGGCCGGCTGCTTGGTGGCCACTGTCCAGTGCAGCAAGTGGATGATGACGAAGCTGGCCGCGTAGTTCACGCCTGACCAGAAGCCGGCCCAGAACGCGGTCAGTCCCAGGGCCATGACCATGAACTTGGCGAAGGTGGTCCCGGCGATGATGGCGCCGCCGCCGGCCGCGTGGCGCAGCATCTGGCGGTAGTCCTCGCGGCTGCGGGTGATGTAGTGCTCGCCGGTCTCGGCGCTGCGCTCGGCCACCTTGCGGGCCAGCAGCGAGTAGTGGTGCGAGAACAGGGTGCGGATGCTGCGCCGCTCATGGCCCACGCGCACCAGGCCGGCCAGCAGCCGGGCCAGCTCGCGCGGGCTTTGCTCGGCGCCCAGGCAATCCAGCAAAGCCTCGATGCGCTGCACCCGCGCCAGCATCTGCTCCACGGCAAAGACGATGTCCACCGACACGCCGTAGGCCTCCAGATGCTCGGGCACGCTGGCTGCCGCGCGCTGGCAGACATCGAGCAGGGCGCGCAGCAGCTGCAGGGCCTGGCCGCTGCGCGCCGCGTCACCGCTGCGCAGGGCCTGGATCAGCTGGTCGCAGGCGCCGGCCAGTTGTTCAAACGGTTGATCGGCGAGCAGCTCGGGGCTCATGCGCTTGCGCAAGGGGCCCGAGAGACCGGCCGCGCGCACGCTGCTGACCAGCACGGTCAGGCCGCGCAGCATGGCTTCGCGCCACTGCGGTTTGGTGTCGGGCGCGGCGCTGGTCTCGCTGGCGGCGGGCAGGGCCGGGTTCAGCAGGGCGGCCAGGCGCTGCAGCAGGGGCTCGTCCAGGGCCAGCAGCCATTGCTCGTCGCTGTCTTCGGGGAAGAGCAGGCCGAACAGCTCGGCCAGATCGCGGGTGTCGGCCGTGCGTGGCAGCAAGCGCTGCTGCAGGCGGTGCTGGAACTCGGCCCAGAGTGCCACACGCGGCGCAAAGCCGACATCGGCGAACAGGCCGCTGGCGTCGATGTCGCGCCAGATCGAGTTGAGCAGCAGGCGCACCGCCTGCGCGTGCTCGGGGTTGCGCTCCAGCACATTGAGCAGATGCTTGAGCCGCAGCACGGGCAGCAGGCTGCTGCCGCTGCGCTCGCGTTCTTCTTCGCGGCTGGGCGGGTGGCGCAGCCATTCGAGCAGTCGGGCCAGCCAGAGATTGCGTGCAGCCAGTTCGGCGCGCGGATCGGCGGCGTTGAGCAGGGCGGTCAGGTCCCAGCTCGGCGCGCGGCGCAGCGAGCCCCCCATCATCAATGCAGGGCGCCGCTGTCGGCGAGCAGGAACTCGGGCACCTCGGCGTAGAACACTTCGGCGTTCTCGGTGGCGCAGAGGAAGCGGCCGCGCATGCTGCCTTGCGGCGTGGCGATCTGCGCCCAGGAGCTGTACTGGAAGCTCTGGCCCGGTGCCAGCAGGGGCTGGTGGCCCACGACCGCCAGGCCATGGACTTCCTGCTCATGGCCGCGCGCATCGACGATGTGCCAATGCCGGCCGATCAGCTGGGCGCTGATGTCGCCGGTGTTCTCGATCGTGATCGTGTAGCTGAAGGCGTACAGGTCTTGCGCGACATCGGTCTGTTCGGGCAGGACTTGCACGAGCGCGGAGCATTTGAACTGAGGCTTGGGCATGCGGCCGATTCTAGGTTGTCCCTCTGGCCGGAGCGCTATGCTGCGGCCCAAGCCCTTGTGTTCGGGCGGCCTTGGTCTTTTTGCCTCTTCTTTGCCACCGTCATGACCCCGCAACAAACCTTGTATTTGCCGGCCGATGGCTGGCCCCGCTGCCGGTGGTGCGCCGCCGCGCCCGGTGATGCCGTCTATCTGGAGTACCACGACAGCGAGTGGGGCTTTCCGGTGGCCGATGACCGCCGGCTGTTCGAGAAGCTGTGCCTGGAGGGCTTTCAGTCGGGCCTGTCCTGGCGCACCATCCTCAACAAGCGTGAGGCCTTTCGGGCCGCCTTTGCCAACTTCGAGATCGAGCGCATGGCCCGCTTCGGCCCTGAAGATGTCGAGCGCCTCTTGCAGGACGCCGGCATCGTGCGCCACCGCGGCAAGATCGAGGCCGTGATCCATAACGCCGCCCGCGCACGGGAGCTGGTGGCCGAGCAGGGCTCGCTCGCGCGCTACATCTGGGGCTTCGAACCCAGCCATCACGCGGTGCCGGTGCCGGGCGAGATCGCCACCGAATCCGACGCCTCGCGTGCCTTGTCCAAGGACTTGAAAAAGCGCGGCTGGAAGTTTGTCGGCCCGACCACCATGTACGCATTCCTGCAATCCATGGGTCTGATCAACGACCATGCGCCGGGATGCATCACGCGCGAGAAGGTGGCCGTGGCGAGGGCGCAGTTTCGTTCGCCGGCAGGTGGTTGAAAGCGGCACGAAGCAGCCTTTGGTTTTGTTCGTGAGGCCCTGCAGCCCGTGCCGCCGCCGGGCTCATGGTTCCGGGGTCGGCCCTGGCGGGCCGACTTCCCTGCGCTGCTCGCACCTCGGGGCTGGCGCATAACTCACTTCGCTCCCTGCGTTCGCTTCGTTCAGACAGAAACGCCAAGTCAGAACTTGAAGCGCGCGAGTACGCGCGCGCCCCGAGGCGCTGCGCTGCTCGGCCCTTCAAAAATCGCCCGGCAGCGGCACGGGCTGCAGGGCGCTTGCATCGCGGTCGACGAGCCCCTTCGACGGTGGAGCCCGCCGAATCCGGCGGCGGGACGAGACACCGCAGCGTGAGCGATCGGCACAACGAAGGTCCGCAATGTGCCGCAACCAGCCTCACGTCAAAGCACAGCGCGCGAGCCAGGAAAACAAGAAGCCGCCAGGGTGCTCTCGCACCGCTGGCGGCTGGGCGGGCGAGTTGCCGGCTTACTTGGGCATGATCACGCTGTCGATGACGTGAATCACGCCGTTGTCAGCGGCGATGTCGGTGGCGGTGACCTTGGCCTGGTCGACTGTGACGCCGCCCATGGTGCCGATGGTCAGTTCGCTGCCTTGCACGGTCTTGACCTTGCCGGCCTTGACGTCCTTGGCCATGACCTTGCCCGGCACGACGTGGTAGGTCAGCACGGCGGTGAGCTTGGCCTTGTCCTTCAGCAGCGCTTCCAGATCGGCCTTGGGCACCTTGGCGAACGCTTCGTCGGTCGGGGCGAAGACGGTGAAGGGACCCTTGCCCTTGAGGGTGTCGACCAGACCGGCCGCTTGCAGGGCGGTGGCCAGGGTCTTGAAGTTGCCGGCGGCCACCGCGGTGTCGACGATGTCCTTGGCTTGGGCAGACAGGGCGCTCAGGCTCAGGGCGGTGATGGCGATGAAGTGCTTCATGGTGTTGCCTTTGGTGGTGGTGCTTGGGTTGGTGAACGAAAAAGTGGAGAGCTGGGTGATCACTGCTTGGGCAGGATGACCTTGTCGATCAGGTGTACGACGCCGTTGCTGGTCATCACGTCGGTGGCGGTGATGCGGGCTTTGCGGCCGTTGCGGTCGGTGATGTCGAGGTTGGCGTCCACCGTCAGGCTCTCGCCTTGCACGGTGTTGACGGCGGTGCCGATCGGTACATCGGCCTTGAGCACGCGGCCCGAGAGCACGTGGTAGGTCAGGACCTTGGTGAGCAGCGGCTTGTTGGCCAGCAGCTCGGCCTTGGTGACGCCCAACTCGGTCAGCAGTGCGGCGAAGGCCGCGTTGGTCGGCGCGAAGACGGTGAAGGGGCCGGTGCCGCTGAGGGTCGCGCCCAGGTCGGCGGCCACCACGGCTTCGACCAGGATGCTCAGATCGGGCGTGGCGATCGCCGTTTCCACCAGGTTCTTGTTGGCGGGCAGGATCACTTTGTCGATCACGTGGATCAGGCCGTTGCTGCCAGCCACGTCGGTGGCGGTGATCTTGGCCTTGCGGTTGCGGCCGTCGGTGATCACCAGGTCACTGGCCACGGCATCGACCTTGAAGATGCCGCCCTGCACGGTGGTGATCGCCTTGCCGGCCGGCACCGCAGCCTTGGCGACGCGGGCGGGCAGCACGTGGTAGGTCAGCACCGTCTTGAGCAGGTCTTTGTTGGCCAGCAGCTGCTCCTTGGTCACGCCCAGCTCGGTCAGCAGGGCGGCGAAGGCATCGTTGGTCGGCGCAAACACGGTGAAGGGGCCGGGGCCCGACAAGGTGGTGGCCAGGTCGGCGGCGACCACCGCTTCGACCAGGATGCTGAAGCGCGCATCGCCCTTGGCCACGTCGACCAGGGTCGGTTCCGGCTTGGGTGGCGGTGCAGGGTCATCGCCGCCGCCGCAGGCGCTCAGCATCAGGGCAGCAGAGCCCAGCAGGATCCAAGGTTTCAGCCAATTGATGAGGGACATCGTCGTGCTCCTTACTTGAATTGAACAAAAGAGAGGTTGAGGAACGAGGGCAAGGCCCATGCGAGAGACAAGCAGCAAGACAGGCAGGCTCACGCCCACCCGGCCGCGCCTGGAGGGCACGGCTGGAGAGAACAAAGGGAAAGTGGAAGAGAACCGGGTGTGGCGCTGGCCTCAGAGCGCGTGGCTGCGCGGCGCGCAGGGCGGCGCTCGCCAGAGCGGCAGCGGGATCGCCGTCAGCTCGTCGGCGGCAGCGTTCGCTTCGTGTTCGTCCTGCAGCGAGGGCGGGATCAGCAACTGCTCCACCTGATGCAAGCGGCCGTTGCGGGCCAGCTGATCACTACCGGGCAGCAGCGGCTGGAGCTGTTCGCCCTCGCCCAGCAGACCCAGCGCACTGAAACTCAAGGCCTCGCCGGCCGCGGTGCGCAGCTGGCCGCCCCAGGGCAGATCGTTCACGGGGCAGTCACCCGGCAGCAGGTGTTGCAGCAAGACTTGGCGCAGCTGCGCCGGCTGGCGCGCCAGCTCACGCTCGCGCAGGCCCAGCCGCGGGGCCAGGCGGGCCATGCCGGCGTTGCTGGGCGCCAGCACGGTGAAGGGGCCACTGCCGGCCAGCAGCGCATCCAGGCCAGTGCTGCGCAGGGCGGCCAGGAAGTCTCGGTGCTCGGGGTTCTGTGCGAGCAGATCCAGCAGACCCTGCTCCGCTGGCTGCAGCACCCGGTCGATCACATGCAGATGGCGCTGCGGCCCGGTTTGGCGGCTGCTCAGCAGCTGGGCGCGGCGGCCGCGGGCGTCGAGCAGGGCGGGCGCTGCCAAGCTGTCGGAGGCGGGGGCCAGACGCAGGGCGTGGGCTCCCAGGGTGTCCAGCGCCGCGCCGCGGTGGCTGCGCAGTGCTTGCGCCGTGCAGGGCTGGGGCAGCACATGACCGAGCAGCCAGCGGCGCAGGGCGGCGCGGTCTTCGCAGAACGCGGCCCAGCTGCTGCCGCTTTGCTCCAGCTCGGCCTCGAAGGCGGCAAAGGCGGTGTCCTCGGGCACCAGCAGGCTGAGCTGGCCCTGGCTGGCGGCCGGGTCCAGCGCGCGTTCCATGCCGGCCAGATGCACCGCGGCGCGCCAGCGCTCGAGGCGCGGTGCCTCGACCGGGGCCGACGGGCGCGGCGACACGCAGGCGCTGTCGCGGGGCAGCAGCTCGCTGCGTGCCATGCGTGCCAGGCGGGTGGGATCGATGAGCCAGTTCAACATGGGTGGATCTCCGTGGGCTGTCTTGGGCTCTTGGGCGGCCTTGACGATGGAATGGGCGAAGGTCTTGGCGAATGCGCTCGGTGCGAGCCCCGTGTCGCCAGGGAGCGCTGCACCGCTTGGGATGAAATGTGAACTGAGTAGTTCACAAAGTCAACCGCTTCGTTTAAAAAGTTACGAATTCGGGTGTTTGGAAACGGCGCTGTCGTTTCCGCGGCCGATGGCGCCTAGAATCGCGCCATGGCAAAAGTCTCTTTTCGCGAACAAGTGTTGCAAGTGCGTGAGGACGCCATCGTGGCCTCCGTCAATCGCTTGCTGGCCGAAAAAGGCTTTGACCTGATGACGGTGGACGAGGTGGTGGCCGATGTCGGCATCGCCAAAGCCAGCCTCTACAAGCACTTCTCGTCCAAGGAAGAACTGGCCGCCGCCGCCATGGTGCGCGTGCTGGATCTGGCCCTGGCCGAGGTGGAGCGCCTGCGCCAGCAGCCTGCGGCACCGTTGGAACAGCTGCGCGCGGTGGCCCGCTGGACCATGCAGGTGCAGCTGGCGGGCGAGATGCCCTCGCTGCCCCCTCAGAACTCGACGCTGCGCGCCGCCCTGGTGGCGCACAAGGGCTATATGGACCGGCTGCTGCGCCTGTCCGACCTGCTGGGCGAGTGGATCGAAGCCGGTCAGGCCGACGGCAGCCTGCGCGCCGAGCTGCCGCCCGAGGTGCTGCTCTACACCTTGTTTGCCCGCGCCTGCGACCCGGTGCTGGGCCTGCTCAAGGCCGCCGGCCAGTACAGCGATGCGCAGATCATCGACATCCTGTTGCTCAGCTGCTTCGGCGGCCTGTCCACCGGGCAAGAAGCCCAGGCCGCGGCTCCCACCAAGCGGGTGCGCAAGGCCTGAGCCGCGCCGCCAGCCGCCGGCGCCGCGCCCGGTCTGCGCCCGCATTACCACCCGAACTACTACGGGGCCTTCGTCCTCGACCCCGAGGGCAACAATATCGAGGCGGTTTGCCATCTGCCTGATTGAGCGCGGGTCGACAGGGGCTGGCGGGGCGGAATCTCGGGCCTGCGCTGGGCGCGGCGCGCCAGGCTTCTAAAATCCGTGTTTCATCCGTCCCACCGAGCGCCCGCGCGCCAGCAGCCAGCCATGAGCACCCCCCAATACCGCATCGCCCCGAGCATCCTGTCCGCCGATTTCGCCCGCCTGGGCGAGGAGGTCCGCCATGTGCTGGCCGCCGGCGCCGACTGGATCCACTTCGACGTGATGGACAACCATTACGTGCCCAATCTGACTTTCGGGCCCATGGTCTGCGAGGCGCTGCGCAAACATTCGGTCAAGCCCGATGGCACGCCCGCCCCCATCGATGTGCACCTGATGGTCGAGCCGGTCGATGCCCTGGCCGTGGCCTTTGCCAAGGCCGGCGCCGATCTGGTGAGCTTCCACCCCGATGCCTCCAAGCATGTGGACCGCACCCTGCAACTGATCAAGGCCGAGGGCAAGCAGGCCGGCCTGGTGTTCAACCCGGCCGAGCCGCTGGACGTGCTGGAGTGGGTGATCGACAAGGTTGATCTGATCCTGATCATGAGCGTCAACCCCGGCTTCGGCGGCCAGAGCTTCATCCCCAGCGCGCTCAAGAAGCTGGAGGCTGCGCGCAAGATCATCGACAAGAGCGGTCGCGACATCCGCCTGGAGATCGACGGCGGCGTCAAGGTCGACAACATCCGCCAAATCGCCGATGCCGGCGCCGACACCTTCGTCGCCGGCTCGGCCATCTTCGGCAAGCCCGACTACAAGGCCGTGATCGACGCCATGCGCGCCGAACTCGCGCGCTGATCGCCGTGCCCGCCGTTCTCTTCGTCTGCACAGCCAATCTGTGCCGCTCGCCCATGGCCGAGGCGCTGCTGAAGGCACGCCGGGCCGGCTTTGGCCCGGGCGGCGAGGCGGCGTTTGCCGAGGTGTCCTCGGCCGGCGTCCATGCCGGCTCGCGCGGCGAGCCGGCCGACAAGCGCGCGATCGCGGCGCTGGAACGCGTGCGCCTGGGCATCGACAAGAAGTGGCGCACGCGCCGGATTCGGGCCGAGGATTTCCAGCGTTATGAGCTGATCCTGGCGATGGAGAACGACCACCTGGTGGCCCTGCGCAAGCAATGCCCGCCCGAGCTGCAGCACCGCCTGCATCTGTTCATGGACCTGGTGCCCGGCATGGCCGGCCAGGATGTGCCCGACCCTTACTTCGGCCCGGCCAGCGGTTTTGATCAGGTGCTGATGCTGCTGGAGCGCGGCCTGGTGACGTTGGGTCAGGCCTGGCGCAAAGGGGCGCTGCCGCGGGCGTGACGTCGCGGAAGCAGCAGTGCTCAGGCCACCATCACGTGGCGGTTCTTCAGGACGAGATGACTCTTGTCGCCGATGGTGTCCTTGTTGAAGGGCTTCACCACATAGCCGCTGGCGCCCAGCTGGGCAGCGCGCACGATGTCTTCCTTGCGGCCCTCGGCCGTGACCAGCAGCACCGGCACCTGGCGCAGCGCGGTGCCCTCGGGCTTCTGGCGCAGGGCTTCCAGCAGCTGGAAGCCATTCATTACCGGCATATTGATGTCGCTGAGCACAAAGTGCACCGGCTCGCCCGATTCGGCCGCCAGCTCCAGGGTGCGCAGCGCGACCTGGCCGTCCTCGGCCTCCAGGATCTTGCGAAAGCCCAGCTCGCGCAGCAGGCCCGAGATGATGCGGCGCATGGTCGAGAAATCGTCCACCACCAGAAAACAGAAATCTTCGCGTTTGATCGTCGTGACCATGCCCGGCCGCCCTCCATGGAGTTTCGTCATCCTACCCAGCGGCGCGGACGCTGGTCCCAAAACACAGCGGGCAGCCCGAAGGCTGCCCGCAAATGTGTGGAGTTTGGCTCAGCTCAGCGCGAGCGCCGGAGCCTCACTCAGAGCGTCGGGTAGTCGGTGTAGCCCTTGGCGCCCGGCGTGTAGAAGGTGCTGGGGTCCGGTGCATTGAGCGCGGCGCCGGACTGGAGGCGGGCCGGCAGGTCCGGGTTGGCCAGGAAGCTGGTGCCGAAAGCGACAGCGTCGAGCAGGCCAGCCTCGATGGCTTGGCTGGCTTCCTCGCCGCTGTAGCCCATATTGCCGATCAGCACGCCCTGGTACTTGGCGCGGGCCACCGGCATGACATCGGCTTTTTGCACCTGAAAGAAATCGGCGCGCATGACGTGCAGATACGCCAGCTTGTAGGCGCTGACCTTCTCGGCCAGGAAGCCGATCCAGCCTACGGGATCGCTGTCGACCATGCTGTTGTAGCTGTTCAGCGGCGACAGTCGCAGGCCCACACGGTCGGCGCCGATGGCGGCCGTCACGGCATCCAGCACCTCGAACAGGAAGCGGGCGCGGTTCTCCAGCGAGCCGCCGTAGGCGTCGCTGCGCTTGTTGACGCCGTCGCGCAGGAACTGGTCGATCAGGTAGCCGTTGGCACCATGCACCTCGACGCCGTCAAAGCCGGCGGCGATGGCATTGCGCGCGCCCTGGGCATAGGCCTCGACCAGGGCTGGGATCTCATCAGCGCGCAGCTCGCGCGGCTGGGCATTGGCTTCCTTGCCATTGGGGGTGTGCACCTCGCCGTCGATGGCGACCGAGCCTGAGGACACCGGGGTCGTGCCTTCGTTCATGGCCGGGTGGGCGGCGCGGCCGGCGTGCCAGATCTGCATGAAGATGCGGCCGCCCTTGGCATGCACGGCGGCGGTGACCTGCTTCCAGGCTTCGATCTGCTCGGCGTTGTAGATGCCTGGCTCGTTGATGAAGGCCGAGGTGTTGGGGGCCACCATGGTGCATTCGGTGATCAGGAGGCCACCGCTGGCGCGCTGGGCGTAGTACTCGGCCATCAGCGCATTGGGCATGTGGCCGGCGTCGGCGCGGGTGCGCGTCAGCGGGGCCAGCAGGATGCGGTTGGGCAGGGTCAGGGCGCCGACTTGGAGGGCAGAAAAAAGCATGGATGTGTTCATTTCGTTGGCGCTGCCAAAAGCAGCAGGTGCGACAAGGTAGCACCGAGGCAAAGAACTTGCCGCAGCGCGCGTGGTGATTTTGCGCTAGCCGCGCCCGGTTCAGGCCGTGTTTGCATGGGCGTGCGCCGGGGTGGCCGGCGTGTCCTCGACCACCCGGGTGTCCGGGCCCTTGCCACTGAAGCGGTCCAGGGCCAGGTAGATCACCGGCGTGATGTAGAGCGTCACCGCCTGCGACAGGATCAGGCCGCCGACCACGGCCAGGCCCAGGGGCTGGCGCAGTTCCGCGCCGGCGCCCAGGCCCAGGGCGATGGGCAGGGCGCCCATCAAGGCGGCCAGGGTGGTCATCATGATGGGACGGAAACGCAGGATGCAGGCCTCGCGGATGGCCTGGGCCGGGCTCATGCCGCCGTGGCGCTGCGCCTCCAGCGCGAAGTCGATCATCATGATGGCGTTCTTCTTGACGATGCCGATCAGCATCAGGATGCCGATGGTGGCGATCAGCGTCAGGTCCATGCCGAACAGCTCCAGCGTGATCAGCGCACCCACGGCCGCCGAAGGCAGGCCGGCCAGGATGGTGATGGGGTGGATGTAGCTCTCGTAGAGCACGCCCAGCAGCACATAGATCACCGCAATCGCCAGGCCGATCAGCAGCAACTGGCCGCCTTGCGAATCCTGGAACACCGCGGCATCACCGCCGTAGCTGGTGATGATGCTGGCCGGCAGCTGGATCTCCTTGACATAGCCATCCAGCTTGGCCGTGGCATTGCCCAGGGGCACGTCGGGCGCCAGATTGAAGGACAGGGTGATGGCCTGCAGCTGTCCCTGGTGGTTGACCGAGGTGGGCCCCAGGCCTCGCTGCACGCTGGCAAACGCCGTCAGCGGCACCAGGGCGCCGCCCTTGCCGCGCAGATAGATCTTGCCGAAGGCTTCTTCGTTCAGGCGCTCGCTGTCGGCCGCCTCCATGATGACCTGGAAGGTGTTGCTCTCGGCATAGATGCTGCTGACCTGGCGCTCGCCGAAGGCGGCGTAGAGCGCGCTGCGCAGGTCCTGCATCTGCACGCCCAGCACGGCGGCGCGTTCGCGGTCGATGATGAGGTTGGCCTGCAGGCCGCGCAGCTGGGAATCGCTGGTCACATCGCGGAACATGGGGTCGCCGCGCAGCTTCTCTTGCAGCTTGCTGGCCCAGCTGTTCAGCTCACCCGCCGCCACCGATTGCAAGGTGTACTGGTAGCGGCTCTTGCTCTGCCGCCCGCCCAGCTGCAGGTTCTGCACCGGGCGCAGGTAGACGGCCAGGCCGGGCACGGCGCGCAGCTTTTTGCGCAGGCCCTCGACCACCTCTTTCATCGGCGGGCGCTCGCCGCGTGCTTTCAAGTTGATGAACATGCGACCGGTGTTGACCGCATTGCCGCCGCCACCGCCGGCGCCCAGCGCCGCCGAAACGCTGGCCACGGCCGGGTCCTTGCGCACGATCTCGGCGGCCTGCTCCTGCAGCACCTGCATGGCGTTGAAGGAGATGTCCTCGGAGGCTTCGGTGCTGGCCTGGATCTGGCCGATGTCTTCCTCGGGGAAAAAGCCTTTGGGAATGCGGTCGTAGAGCCAGGCGCTGGCGGCAAAGCTCAGCAGGGCCACGCCCAGCACCCAGCGGCGGTGGCGCAGGGCGGCGTCCAGGCTGCGGGTGTAGGCGCCCAGCACGGCATTGAAACCGCGCTCGAACAGGCGGCCGAAGCGGCCTTCCTCCTGCGGCTCGTGGTGGCGCAGAAAGCGGCTGCAGAGCATGGGCACCAGGCTCAGCGAGACCACGGCCGAGACCAGGATGGACAGGCTGACCACCACCGCGAACTCGTGGAACAGCAGGCCGATCACACCCGGCATGAAGAAGATGGGGATCAGCACCGCCACCAGCGAGATCGAGATCGAGACGATGGTGAAAGCCATCTCGCGCGCGCCGCGCACGGCGGCCGCAAACGGCTCCATGCCGTCCTCGACATGGCGGACGATGTTCTCCAGCATGACGATGGCGTCGTCCACCACCAGGCCCACGGCCAGGGTGATGCCCAGCAGCGAGATGTTGTCCAGGCTGTAGCCCAGGGCATAGAGCAGGGTCAGGGCGCCGATCAACGAGATCGGCAGCGACAGCGTCGGGATCAGCGTTGCCACCGCCTTGCGCAGGAAGATGAAGATCACCATCACCACCAGGGCCACGGTCAGGGCCAGGGTGAAATAAACGTCGTGCAGCGATTCGCGCACCGAGAGCGAGCGGTCGTTCAAGGTGCTCATCTGCACCGAGGCCGGCAGCTGGGCCTGGAAGCGCGGCAGCATGGCCTTGACCGCATCGACCACCTTGACGGTGTTGGCATCGGGCTGGCGCTGCACCGCCAGGGTGATGGAGCGCTCGCCGTTGAAGCTGGCGAAGGATTTGACCGTCTCGAAGCTGTCTTGCACCTCGGCCACATCACGCAGAAAGATCGGTGCGCCGTTGCGGCTGCCCACCACGATGGCACCGAACTCGCGCGCATTCTTGAGCTGCTTGTTGGCCTGGATGGTCAGGGTCTGGCGCGTGCCGTCGAGCACGCCCACCGGGGTGTTGGCATTGGCGCCACGAATCGCGGTCTGCAGCTCTTCCAGCGTCAGGTTGCGCTGCTGCAGCAGCTCGGGGTTGACCTTGATGCGCACCGCATAGCGCTTCTGGCCAAAGATGGAGACTTGCGCCACGCCGTCCAGCGTGGACAGGGCCGGAGTGATCAGGTTCTCGGCGAAATCGTTGAGCTCGGAGAGGTTGATCGAGGGCGAGGTCAGCGCCACCAGCAGCACCGGCGCATCGGCCGGGTTGACCTTGCGGTAGCTGGGCGGCGAGGTCATCTCGGTGGGCAGGGCGCGCAGCGAGCGGAACAGCGCCGCCTGCACATCCACCGCAGCCGCATCGATATTGCGCGAGGGGTCGAACTCCAGGGTCAGCGAGGTCGAGCCCAGGATGCTGCTGGAGGAGATTGCGCTCAGGCCCGCGATGGTGGAGAACTGCTTTTCCAGCGGCAGGGCCACCGACGAGGCCATGGTCTCGGGTGAGGCGCCGGGCAGGCTGGCCTGCACATTGATGACCGGTGTGTTGTAGGAGGGCAGGGCGGCCACCGGGATCTTGCTCCAGGCCGCCAGGCCGGCGATCACCAGGGCGAGATTGAGCAGCACGGTCATGACCGGCCGGCGGATGAAGGCTTCCGTCAGGCGCATGCTCAGGCTCCGGCGGCGGAAGCTGCGGATGCGGAAGCAGATGCGCCAGATGCTGCAGCTGCCGCCGCAGCCCCGCGTTTGCTGCCACCCTGGGCCGGATTCAGCTGGGCCGGCTGGGGCTTGAGCGGCGTGCCGGGGCGCAGGTTTTGCTTGCCCTCCACCACCACGCTGTCGCCGGCCTTCAGGCCTTCGACCACCACCCAGTCCCCGAAGGGGTAGCGGGTCTGTACCGGGCGCATCTCGGCGCTCTTGTCGGCGCCCACCACATAGACAGAGCGCTCGTTGCCACGCTGGATGATGGCCGCCTGCGGCACCACCACCGCGTCCTTGATCGTGCGCAGCGTCATGCGGATGCGCACGTACTGGCCGGGCCAGAGCGTCTGCTGGCTGTTGTCGAACTCGGCCCGCACCTTGATCGTGCCGGTGCTGCTGTCGACGAGGTTGTCGACAAAGCCGAGCTTGCCCTTCAGAGGCAGCTCCTTGGCCGCTTGATCACTGCCCCCGCGCACGCCGGGCATCAGCAGCTGGGCATCCAGTGCGGGCGGGTTCTTCTCGCCCGGCGCGGCGCGCGTGGCCGCCAGCAGGGATGCCAGCTGGGTTTCCGGCAGGTTGAAGCTCACGCCGATGGGGTTCATCTGCACGATGCTGAGCAGGGGTGTGGCTGCCGCGCTGCCGCCTTGCACCAGGCTGCCCGGGTTGACGCTGATCAGGCCGACGCGGCCGTCCATGGGCGCGCGCAGCTCGTTGTAGCCCAGGCTCAATTCAGCCGTTCTCAGCGCGGCCTCGTCGGCCTGCACGGCGGCGCGCTGCGCATCCACCGCGGCTTGGCTGCTGTCCAGGGCGCTGGGGGCGATGAAGTTCTGGGCGCGCAGCTCTTGCGCGCGCTTGTACTGGCGCTCGGCATCGGCCAGGCTGGCGCGGTCGCGGGCCAGCTGGGCGCGGGCGCGCTCGACATTGGCCCGGTCCGGCCGGTCGTCGAAGCGGAACAAGACCTGACCCCGGCGCACGGTGTCGCCGTCCTTGATCAGCACCTCGCGCACCACGCTGCTGGTCTGGGCGCGCAGGTCCACGGTCTTGAGCGAGGCCACGGTGCCGCTGGCTTCCACCGTCACCGGCACGTCCTGCAGGCGGGCGGCCATGACGCCCACGGTTTGCGGCGGGCTCTTGCTGCTGGAGCTGCCGGCTGTGCCGCTGGCCGCGGAAGCGGGGCTGGCAGGCGCCGCGCTGTCGGCGCTCGGCTTGGGTTTCTTGTGCTGCTGGAGGTACCAGCCGCCGCCGGCCAGGCTCAGCAGGACGACGGTGCTCAGGGCGATGGGCTTGAGGCGCATTTCTTGTTCGCTTTCGGCGCAGGCACCCAGGCAGGGTGCGCTGTGGGATGGGGTGCCGAAGCTTAAGCGATCAAGAAATGGCGCGTATTGCTGCTCCGTGAACGGGCCTGGACTTCAGGCCAGGGCTTGCATGGCGCGGGCGAGCTGCGCACCGACACGGGCGTTGTTCTTCACCAGGGCGATGTTGGTGGCCAGGCTGCGGCCTTCGGTCAGGGCTTTGATGCGCGCCAGCAGGAAGGGCGTGACGGCCTTGCCGCTGATGCCTTGCGCCTCGGCCTCTTGCAGGGCTTGGGCGGTGATGGCGTCGATTTCCTCGCGCGGCATGGCCTCGGCCGCCGGCACCGGGTTGCTCACGACCACGCCGCCGCGCAGGCCCAGGTCCCATTTGCAGCGCAGGAAGCGGGCCTGTTCGGCCGCCGTGTCGAGGCGGAAGTCGGCTTTGAAGCCGCTGTCCGGCGTGTAGAAGGCGGCGAAGTGGTCCTGGCCCACGCTGAGCACGGGCACGCCGTGGGTCTCCAGGTACTCCAGGGTCAGGCCGATGTCCAGAATGCTCTTGGCGCCGGCGCAGACCACGGCCACGGAGGTCTGGGCCAGCTCCTGCAAATCGGCCGAGATGTCGAAGCTGGTCTCGGCGCCGCGGTGCACGCCGCCGATGCCGCCGGTCACGAAGACCTCGATGCCGGCCAGCTCGGCACAGATCATGGTGGCCGCCACCGTGGTGGCACCGATGCGGCCGCTGGCCAGCACAAAGGGCAGGTCGCGGCGGCTGACCTTCATCGCCTCGGGCGAGCGGCCCAGCAGCTCCAGCTCGGCGTCCGAGAGGCCGATGCGGATCTTGCCGTCCAGGATGGCGATGGTGGCCGGCACGGCGCCCTCGGCGCGGATGAGGGCTTCCACCTCGCGGGCGGTCTGCACGTTCTGCGGGTAGGGCATGCCGTGCGAAATGATGGTGGACTCCAGGGCCACCACGGGCTGGCCGGCAGCGCGCGCGGCGGCCACTTCGGCGGAGAAGACCAGGAAATCGGCGGAGGGAGTGGTGCGGGCGGTACGGGAGGAGGGGTTCATGCGTGTGGCTTCGTGAAGTCTTCTTGCTCTTGCAGCAGCGCGGGGCTGAGCTCGGGGTGAACGGTGTGGGGGCTTTGCACGGTCAGGGCCGCCAGGCGCAGGCCCAGGCGGCAGGCGCTGGTCAGACTGACCTCGGCCTGCAGCAGGCCGGCGCAGACGCCGGCGGCCAGGGCATCACCGGCGCCGGTGACATCGCAGACCGGCACGGCCGGGGCGCGCAGATGCTGCGGGGCCTGGCCGGCCTCGCTGCAGATCAAGCCGGCCTCGCCCAGGCTCAGCACCAGCTGGGGCAGGCCGCGGGCATGGAGCTCGGCCAGGGCCGGGGCCAGGGCGGGCAGGGGCTGCTGCGGGTCGTGGGCGGGCAGGGCGTGGCCGAGCAGGGCGGCCAGCTCGCCGCGGTTCAGCAGCAAGGTCGTCAAGCCCTGCAGCTGGGCCGGCAGGTGGCACATCTTGGCCTCAGAGACCGCCACGGCCAGCAGGCGCCGGCTCGGGTTCTCTTGCGCCTCGCGAAGCAGCAGGGCGATGCTCTCGGCCGGCAGATTGAGGTCCAGCACGATCAGGCGCGCCTGCTGGCGCTGGGCGCAGCTGCGGCGCAGAAACTCCGGGTCCAGGCGCTCGGCCAGGGGCATGGCGGCCAGGGCCAGCTGCATCTCGCCGGCCGCATCGAGCACGGCGGTGTAGCTGCCCGTCGGTGCGTCTGCCGCGCGCAGCGTGCCCTGGGTGGACAGGCCCACGGCCGCCGCTTGCGCCAGCAAGGCCTGGCCGGCGGCGTCCTCACCCACGGCGGTGATCAGCTGGGTGGGCAGGCCCAGGCGGGCCAGGTTTTCGGCCACATTGCGCGCCACGCCGCCCAGGCTTTCGCTCATCACCGCCGGGTTGGAGCTGCCCATCTGCAGCGCGCCCAGGGTGCGCAGCTTGCGGTCGATGTTGGCGCCACCGATGCACAGCACCGGCGCCTGCTGCGGCAGCACATAGGCGCGGCCGAGGATGCGGCCCTCGCGCGTCAGCGCCGCGATATGCCCGGCCACGGCCGAGCGCGACAGGCCCAGGCGCTCGGCCAGCGCCTGCTGGCCGATGAAGGGGTCTTGCTGCAGCAATGCCAGCAGCAGCTCTTTTTTGCTGTCCATGCCTGCATTCTAGACAAATGTCGAGAATGCAAACTATTGTCTGGATGGCAACAGGGTGGGCCTCAGGCCCACCGAACCACGTGGCACGCAAGCCGGTTGGGGCCGGGCGGGCAGATGCTCAGTTGGAACACACCCGTTCGCCGTTGCTGCGGGTGATGCAGATTTCACCCGGGCGCTTTCTCTCCTGGCCGCGGTCGCGATCTTCGTTCTGCTGGCGCACCTGCTGGGCCTGCCGCTCGGTGGACCGCACACGCTCCAGGCAGGCGCCGCGCTCGCTGCTGGGTAGCAGGCTCTGGCAGCGCTCCCGCTCCTGTTCCAGCCGGGTGTCGTAGGCCAGCTCACCGATGGCCACACAGGCGCTGAGAGGCATGAGGCACAGGGCCAGGATCAGGCGCGGCAGCGCGGACGGGGTCGTGAGGCAGGGCGCAGTTGTGGGGGCGGGTGTGAACATGGCAGACGTGTCAGGGCGGGGCAGCGTCGGGACAGCAAACAGGACGTCGGCCAGTCTGCCAGCGATTCGGCATCGGACCCTGGATTACGTAACGTGTGCCGTGGGATGCACCTGCGGGTGCGCTCCCGCCATCGCGCTGCGAGGGGCGGGTGTGCCGCCGGGCGATATGCTTGGCTCCCATCTCAATGCCCATGTGAACCTCGGTTCGCCCAACACCTGCCCCACACCATGAGCCTGATGCCCGATGCCTTCATCCTCGACCTGGACGGCACCTTGGTTGACACCCTCGGTGATTTCGTCGCGGTCCTGAACCGGGTTCTGAACGAACTGGGGCTGCCGGAGGTGCGGCGCGCCTTTGTCGAGCGCACGGTGGGGCAGGGCAGCGAGCATTTGATCCGCAGCACCCTGGACCATGTCGGCGCCGACCCGGCCCAGCTCTACGAACCGGCCTGGGCGCTGTACCAGGCGCATTACCGCGAGCTCAACGGGCAGTTTTCCGAGGTCTACCCCGGCGTGCGAGAGGGTCTGGCGCGGCTGCGGGCGACCGGGCGGCCCATGGCCTGTTTGACCAACAAGCCGGCGGCCTTTGCGCGCGAACTGTTGGCGCGCAAGCAGCTGTCAGGCTTCTTCGATTTCGTGTTTGGAGGCGATGACTTCGAGCGTAAAAAGCCCGACCCCTTGCCCCTGCTCAAAACCTGCGAAGCGTTGGGCACGGCACCGGCGCGAACCTGGATGATTGGCGACAGCAGCAACGATGCGCGCGCCGCGGCGGCGGCCGGCTGCCCGGTGCTGCTGCTCAGCTATGGCTACAACCATGGCGAGCCGGTCACGGCACTGCCCGCGCTGCAGCACCTGGACCGGCTCGATCAGATCAGCCTCGCTCCCGCAGCGAGCGCTTGACGCCCAGCAGGGCGTCTTTCAGCTGATCGTCGGCGGGCGATTTGCCCAGCCAGATGCGCAGCAGGGCGCTGAAGAACTCGGGTTCCTTGATCGGTGCGCCAACCGGCTTGCCATTCAGGAAGACGGTGGAGCCGGTGCCGGGCACGTAGTCGATCCAGAAGTATTCGCCCGAGGTCAGGCTCTTGCGGGTGGAGAAGATCTCGGCCACGCGCAGCACGCCATTGATGGCTTTGCCGAATTCTTCGCGCGACGCGTTCTGTTCCATGCCCTTGGTGAAGAGCTTGCCGAGCTCGTTGCCATCCACCTCGCGCAGCATGACCAGGTGGATGCGTTTGGCGCCGGGGGCGGCCAGGGCGGCCTCGGCATTGCTGGTCTTCTCGGCCAGATACAGGCCGGCGGTGTAGACCTTGAACACGGCCTTGTAGCGGATGCCTGCGCCGTTCAATTGCAGTTTCTGGCCGCCGATGTCGGCCTGTCCCTCGTACTTCACTCCGGCCAGCTCCACGGTCTGCGCCTGGGCGCTGCCACCCATGGCGAACAAGAACAGGCCGGCCAGGGCGCTCAAGCCCAGGGCTCGCCGGGAGCGAAGTGAAAATCCTGCTGCGTCACGCATGCGTGTTGTCTCCGTCGTCTTTGTTGTGGTGTCGTGCTTTTGCGTGGCGCATGCGCCAAGTAAGCAAAAGTAAGCGGCAGTATGGCTGCAAGCTCAAGACTCTGCCAACGCCTGTTTGAATGGGGCTGCTACACTCGTTCGCACTATGTTCATCACGCGCAAGCACATCAAGGGGTCGCACGACCGGGGAGCCTGGCCCTGGCGTCGCCCGCTCGCCTTCCTTCGCTGAAGAAGACGCCGCTTGGCCTGCTGCTTGCCGCGGGCGTGATGTCCGGGCAGCCCCGCGCGCCGCTCGCCACAGCATCCCTGCCGATGGCCTCCGAATCGACGCTGCTCCACCTGCGCCCAAACCGGGTGTCGCCTGTCGTCGATCCAGGCCCAGCGTTCGTCGTCTCTTCTTGGTTGATTGATGCGCCGCGCCACCGCCACCCCCTGATTCCCGGTGCGCGTCGCCTGCCTGCAAGGGTTTGACGTGATGATCACTGAACTTGAATTTCAAAGCCTGGCCAGCCTGGGCTACAACCGCATCCCGCTGATCAGCGAGGCCTTCGCGGACCTGGAGACCCCGTTGTCTCTGTACCTGAAACTCTGCTCCGGCGCTGGCGCCTACGGCGGCAATTCGGGCAAGCACAGCTTTCTGCTCGAATCCGTGGTCGGTGGCGAGCGCTTCGGGCGTTACTCCTTCATCGGCCTGCCGGCCCGCACCGTGCTGAAGAGCCATGGGCGCAAGACCGAGGTGATCCGAGACGGCGCCGTGGTCGAGACGCATGAAGGCGATCCGCTGGCCTTCATCGAGGCCTACCAGCAGCGCTTCAAAGTGGCCCTGCGCCCCGGCATGCCGCGCTTCTGCGGTGGTCTGGCCGGCTACTTCGGCTACGACGCGGTCCGCTACATCGAGCCCAAGCTGGCCAAGACCGAAAAGACCGGTGGCCTGGACACGCCCGATGTGATGCTGCTGCAATGCGAGGAGCTGGCCGTCATCGACAACCTCTCGGGCCGGCTTTACCTGATCGTCTATGCCGACCCCGCTCAGCCCGAAGCTTTTCACAAAGCCAAGAAGCGCCTGACCGAGCTGCGCGACAAGCTCAGCTACAGCGTCAGCGCGCCCCAGGTGAAGCGCGGCCAGGCGCACCCGGTGCAGCGCGAGTTTGCGCGCGCCGATTTCGAAGCGGCCGTGCTCAAGGCCAAGGACTACATCGCCGCCGGCGACTGCATGCAGATCGTCTTCGGCCAGCGCCTGTCCAAGCGCTACACCGAATCGCCGCTGAGCCTGTACCGCGCCCTGCGCTCGCTCAACCCCAGCCCCTACATGTACTTCTACGACATGGGCGACTTCCAGATCGTGGGCGCCTCGCCCGAGATCCTGGTGCGGCATGAGCGCACGGCCGAGGGCCAGCAGGTCACCATCCGCCCCTTGGCCGGCACCCGGCCGCGCGGCGGCACGCCCGAGCAAGACCTGGCCCTGGAAGCCGAGCTCAAGGCCGACCCCAAGGAGCGCGCCGAGCATCTGATGCTGATCGACCTGGCCCGCAACGACCTGGGCCGCATCGCCGAGATCGGCTCGGTCAAGGTGACCGATGCCTATGCGGTGGAGCGCTACTCGCATGTGATGCACATCGTCAGCAATGTCGAGGGCCGGCTGCGCGAGGGCTTGTCGAATATGGATGTGTTCCGTGCCGCCTTCCCGGCCGGCACGCTCTCGGGTGCGCCCAAGATTCGCGCCATGGAAATCATCGACGAGCTGGAGCCGGTCAAGCGCGGCATCTACGGCGGCGCCTGCGGCTACCTGAGCTTTGCTGGCGATATGGACCTGGCCATCGCCATCCGCACCGGCATCGTGCAGGATCAGACCCTGTACGTCTCGGCCGCGGCCGGCATCGTGGCTGACTCGGTGCCCGAGCTGGAGTGGAAAGAAACGGAAGCGAAAGCCCGCGCCTTGCTGCGCGCCGCTGAACTGGTGGAAGAGGGGTTCTGAGCCATGCTGCTGATGATCGACAACTACGACAGCTTCACCTTCAACCTGGTGCAGTACTTCGGCGAACTCGGCGCTGAGGTCAAAGTCGTTCGCAACGACGAGATCACCCTGAACGAGATCGAGGCCTTGCGGCCCGATCATCTGGTGTTCTCGCCCGGGCCGTGCTCGCCGGCGGAAGCCGGCATCTGCGTGCCGGCCATCCAGCATTTCGCCGGCAAGTTGCCCATCCTGGGCGTCTGCTTGGGCCACCAGAGCATGGGGGCGGCCATGGGCGGCAAGATCATTCGCGCCAAGACCCAGATGCATGGCAAGGCCAGCACCATCAGCACCGACCAGAAGGGCGTGTTCCACGGCCTGCCGCGTGATTTCAGCGTCATCCGTTATCACTCGCTGGTGATCGAGGAGGCCACGCTGCCCGCGGTCTTCGACATCACCGCGCGCAGCGAGGACGGCGAGATCATGGGTGTGCGCCACCGCGAACTGGCGGGTACGGCCACGCCGATGGAAGGCGTGCAGTTCCACCCCGAGTCCATCCTCAGTGAGCATGGCCACGCCATGCTCAAGAACTTTCTCCAACTGGCCCTTTGAGCACCATGAGCACTGTTGTCGATCTTCGCAGTGATACGGTGACACAGCCGACAGTCGCGATGCGGGCTGCCATGATGGCGGCTCCCTTGGGTGACGATGTGTTTGGCGATGACCCCTCGGTCAATGCCTTGCAACAGGCCCTGGCCGAGCGCCTCGGCTTTGAGGCAGCACTCTTCATGCCCACCGGCACGCAGAGCAATCTGGCGGCGCTGATGGCGCATTGCCAGCGCGGCGAGGAGTACATCGTCGGCCAGTTCGCCCACACCTACCGCTGGGAAGGTGGCGGTGCGGCCGTGCTCGGCTCCATCCAGCCTCAGCCGCTGCCCCACCAGGCCGATGGCTCGCTGTCGCTGGCCGACATCGAAGCCAATATCAAGCCCGATGATGCCCACTTCGCCCGCAGCCGCTTGCTGACGCTGGAGAACACCATCGGCGGCAAGGTGTTGCCCATGGACTACCTGGCCGCGGCCTCGGCCCTGGCGCAGAAACATGGGCTGACGCGCCATCTGGACGGTGCGCGCCTGTTCAATGCGGCGGTGGCGGTGGATGCCGCAGACCCGTACGCCGCGGCCCGGCGCATCTGCAGCCATTTCGACAGCGTTTCGGTCTGTTTTTCCAAAGGCCTGGGCGCCCCGGTCGGTTCGGTGCTCTGCGGCCCGGCGGCGCTGATCCAGCGCGCCCACCGCTGGCGCAAGATGCTGGGCGGTGGCATGCGCCAGGCCGGTGTGCTGGCGGCTGCGGCCCACCATGCGCTGGATCATCAGGTGCATCGCCTGGCCGACGACCATGCCCTGGCCCAGCGCCTGGCCCAAGGCCTGCAAGGCATCGCCGGCCTGAGCGTGGAAGCGCCGCAGACCAATATCGTGTTTGTCGATGTGGCTCAGGGTGAGCGTGCCGTCGGCTTGCTGCCTTTCCTGAAATCGCGCGGCGTGCTGGCCACGGGCCTGTATCGCCTGCGCTTTGTGACCCATCTGGATGTGGATGCGGCCGGTGTGGACCACGCTGTGGCGGCCGTGCGCGAGTACTTCGCTTGAGAGGAAATTGAGATGCCGATCACCGACACCGAAGCCCTGACCCGCGTCATCGAACACCGGGAAATCTTCCACGATGAAATGCTGACCCTGATGCGCCGCATCATGGCCGGCGAAATGTCGCCTGTGATGGCCGCCGCCCTGCTGGCTGGCCTGCGGGTGAAAAAGGAAACCATCGGCGAGATCACCGCCGCCGCGCAGGTGATGCGCGAGCTGTCCAACAAGGTGCCGCTGGAGCCGGCCCTGCACCCGCATCTGGTCGATGTGGTGGGCACGGGCGGCGATGGTGCCCACACCTTCAACATCTCGACCTGCTCGATGTTTGTGGCGGCCGCTGCCGGCGCGCAGGTGGCCAAGCATGGCAACCGCAGTGTCTCCAGCAAGACCGGCAGCGCCGATGTGCTGGAGCAGCTGGGCGCCAACATCATGCTCAGCCCGGCCCAGGTGGCCGAGAGCGTGGCGCAGACCGGCATCGGGTTCATGTTCGCGCCCAACCACCATCCGGCGATGAAGAACATCGCCCCGGTGCGCAAGGAGATGGGCGTGCGCACCATCTTCAACATCCTGGGACCGCTGACCAACCCGGCCGGCGCGCCCAACATCTTGATGGGCGTGTTCCACCCCGATCTGGTCGGCATCCAGGTGCGTGTGATGCAGCGCCTGGGCGCCGAGCATGCGCTGGTGGTCTACGGCAAGGACGGCATGGACGAGATCTCGCTGGGCGCCGCCACCCTGGTGGGTGAGCTGAAGAACGGCGAGGTGCGCGAGTATGAGATCCACCCCGAGGACTTTGGCCTGGCGATGGTGTCCAACCGCAGCCTGCGCGTGGCCGGCCCTGAGGAGTCGCGCGTGATGCTGCTCGGCGCCCTGGCCAATGAGGACGGCGCGGCGCGCGACATCGTGCTGCTCAATGCCGGCGCCACCCTGTACGCCGCCAATGTGGCCAGCTCGATCGCCGACGGCATCGCCCGCGCCCGCGCGGCCATTGCCAGCGGCGCGGCCCGCGCCAAGCTTGACCAGTTCGTGGCCGCCACACAGGCCTTAGCCCGCGGCTGAGCGCCCTCGCATCTTCCTTCTGCCGATTCACACCATGTCCGACATCCTCCGCCGCATCGTTGCGGTCAAACATGAAGAGCTGGCCGTGCTGCGCCGCCAGCGCTCGCTGGCCAGCCTGCGCGAGGAGGCCGAAAGCGCCGAGCGTCGCGCCGACCTGCGCGATTTCGAGGCGGCCTTGCGCGCCCAGATTGCGGCGGGCCGCAGTGCCGTGATCGCCGAGATCAAAAAGGCCAGCCCCAGCAAGGGCGTGCTGCGCGCGAACTTCGAGCCTGCCGCCATCGCGCAGAGTTATGCCCGCCACGGCGCCGCCTGCCTGAGCGTGCTGACCGATGCGCAGTTCTTCCAGGGCTCGGTCGACTATTTGCAGCAGGCCCGCGCTGCCTGCGCGCTGCCGGTGCTGCGCAAGGACTTCATGGTCGACGAGTACCAGGTCTTTGAAGCGCGGGCCATGGGGGCCGACTGCATCTTGCTGATCGCCGCCTGCCTCGATGACGCGCAGATGGCCGATCTCGAGGCCGTGGCGCAGAGTCTGGGCCTGGCCGTGCTGGTCGAGGTGCACGACGGTGCCGAGCTGGACCGCGCCCTGCGCCTCAAGACCCCGCTGGTCGGCATCAACAACCGCAATCTGCGCAGCTTCGAAGTCACGCTGGACACCACCCTGGGTCTGCTGGACCGTGTGCCGGCCGAGCGCCTGCTGGTGACCGAGTCCGGCATCCTGGCTGCGGCCGATGTGCAGACCATGCGCGCCGCGAACGTGCATGCCTTCCTGGTCGGCGAGGCCTTCATGCGTGCGCCCGATCCGGGTGAGGCGCTGGCCGCCTTGTTTGCCTGATGACTGTTTTTGGCCTGTGAATCTGGACCTGCTGGCCCCTGTGGACCCCGGCTGGCAGCCGGTGCTCGATGCCTGGGCGACCAGCGCCGAGGGTCAGCGCTTGTTGGCTTTCTTGCAGCGCCGCCGTGAGTCCGGCGCCTTGATCTACCCGCCCGAGCCGCTGCGTGCCCTGCGGCTGACGCCCCTGGCCGAGACCCGTGTGCTCATCCTGGGCCAGGACCCCTACCACGGGCCGGGCCAAGCCGAGGGCCTGGCGTTCTCGGTGCCCGAGGGCATCGCGCCGCCGCCCAGCCTGCGCAATGTGTTCAAGGAGCTGCAGCGCGATCTGGGTCAGCAGCCGCCCATGTCGCCCCATCTGGGTGCCTGGGCGCGCCGAGGCGTGCTGCTGCTCAACAGCTGTTTCACCGTGGAAGACGGCGCGCCCGCCAGCCACGCCAAGCAGGGCTGGGAAGCCCTGAGCGACGCCCTGATCGCCGCGGCCGCGCGAGACCCCGCGCCCAAGGTCTTCATGCTCTGGGGCGCGTACGCGCAGGCCAAGGCACCGCTGATCGCGGCGGCCCAGGGCCCGGGCGCCGCGCCGCACTGCGTCTTGCAGGCCAACCATCCTTCGCCGCTCTCGGCCCTGCGGCCGCCTGTGCCTTTCATCGGCTGCGGGCATTTCAGCGCGGCAGCCGCTTTTTTGGCGCAGCACGGCCGCGCGCTGGACTGGTCGCTGGACTGAGGGTTGCCGCGGCCCGACTCAGGGCTATCCCCAAGGCGTCACGCCCGGAAACGAAAGAGTCGTCAACGACAATCTGTCGTTTCACCGGTCGATGGAGCTTTGCTCTAAAGACCTCTTCAAGACCTGCTCAAGGTTTACTCAAGATTTGCAGGCACTCCGGGCAGCTACCAGTCGTCATCTTGGTTCTAAACTGGTATGGTGTTTACCCAGGGAGTCATGGGTTTCCCTTCCTCTGAGGCGGCGCTGACCGGGCGCTGACAAGGCGCAAAAGCGGCGTTTCGGCATGGTTGCAACCAGGGTAGACCAGCAATTGACGGGTCTTCATTTTTGGTACTAAACTGGTATTAATATGAAAACGGTCATCCTTCGTTCACAAGCCCTGCAGGGCGCCACGGCTTCCGATCTTTCGGCGGCGGTGCAGTACCTGATCGGCGTGGACGGTGGCGGCACCGGCACCCGTGTGCGCTTGAGCGACCGGGACGGCGTGCTGCTCGGGCAGGGCGAGTCCGGCCCCTCGGCCCTGGGTCAAGGCGCCGAGCAAGCCTGGCGCCACATCCAGCAGGCCGTGCAGGCCGCGGCTGCGCAAGCAGGCCTGGGTGAGCTGGATCTGTCGCGCTGCGCCATCGGCCTGGGCTTGTCGGGCACCGGCGTCGAGGCGCAGGTCGAGGCCTTCTCGGCCCTGCAGCCTGGCTACGCCCTGGTGGCCCTGGACAACGACGGTTTCACCACCTTGCTGGGCGCCCATGGCGGTGAACCCGGCGCGGTGGTGGCAGCGGGCACCGGCACCATCGGCGAAGGCCTGCGCCGCAATGGCGAGCGCGCCTACATCAGCGGTTGGGGCTGGGTCTGCGGCGATGAGGGCAGCGGCGCCTGGCTGGGCCTGAAGGCCATGCGCCACGCCCAGCAGGCCCTGGATGGCCGCGCTGAAGCCGGCGCGCTGGCCCGTGCCGTCTGGGCTGTGGCCGGTCAGGACCGCGCCACCATCCTGGCCTGGTGTGCTGCCGCCGGTCAGCATGGTTATGCCAGCCTGGCGCCCCTGGTCTTTGACCATGCGCCGAACGATCCGGTGGCGGCCGGCTTTGTCGCCGACGCTGTGAGCGAGCTGGAACGCCTCGCCCACGCCCTGGATCCTCAAGCTGAACTGCCTCTGGCGCTGTGCGGCAGCATCGCTTTGCGTTTGAGTTCCGAATTCTCAGGCACCATTCGTGCCCGCTGCGTGTCACCTCGGGGTGATTCCGCCGAAGGTGCGCTGCATCTGGTGCGCAGCGCACTGCAACGCTGAGGATTTCGTGATGAGCATCGCATTTCAATTCAAGCCCGATCCGGACGCCGCCTCGCCGCTGTACATGCAGCTGGCCCACAAGTTGGCCCAGGCCATCCGTGAGGGCGTGTACCACGCCGACGAGGCCCTGCCTTCGGAGCGGGTGCTGTCGGAATCGCTGGACCTGTCGCGCGTGACCGCGCGCAAGGCCATCGATCGCCTGGTCGAGCAAGGCCTGATCATCCGCAAGCGCGGCTCGGGCAACTACATCGCGCCCAAGCTGGAGCAGCCGCTGTCGCGCCTGACCAGCTTCTCGGAAGAGCTGCAGCAGCGCGGCTTCAAGCCCAGCTCGCGCTGGCTGACCCGCAGCTTCACGCCGGCCGCCCCGGACGAACAGCTGAGCCTGGGCCTGTCCACCGGCGAGCGCGTGGCGCGCCTGGAGCGCCTGCGCCTGGCCGACACCGTGGTCATGGCCTACGAGGTCAGCGTGCTGCCCGAGGCCGTGCTGCCCGATCCGGCCAGCGTGCAGGCCTCCTTGTACGAACACCTGGCCAAGCTCGGCGGTGCCCCGGTGCGCGCGCTGCAGCACATCCGGGCCATCAATGCCGACACCAAGCTCGCCAGCCTGCTGGAAGTGCCGGTGGGCCAGGCCGTTTTGTTCATCACCCGTGTGGGCTATCTGGAATCGGGTCATGCCGTCGAGCTGACGCATTCCTATTGCCGCAGCGATTACTACGACTTTGTCGCCGAGATGCGGCGCGAGGGATAGGCGAAGGATGACCTCAGTACAGCACATCGACGCAGACATCCTCACGCCGCAAGGCTTTGTACGGGGTCGACTGGACTATGTTGAAGGGCGCGTGAGCGCCATCCACGGCAGCCCGGTCACGGAAAGCCAAGTCCGGCACGATGCCGGCGAGCGCCAGATCGTGCTGCCTGGTTTCATCGATGTGCATGTGCACGGCGGCGGCGGCCGCGACACCATGGAAGGCGGCGACGCCGCGGGCCAGATCGCGCGCCTGCATGTGCGCCACGGCACCACCTCCATGCTGGCCACCACCATGACGGCGCCGCTGGACGAGATCCGCTCGGCGCTCAGCGCCCTTGGCCCGTTTTGTGCCGAGCGCGCCCCGGGCTCGGCCCGCCTGCTCGGCGTGCACCTGGAAGGCCCTTACATCAATCCCGGCAAGCTGGGCGCCCAGCCCGACTTCGCCAAGCCCGCGACCCTGGCCGAGATCCATGCCCTGCATGCGCTGGCGCCGATTCGCCTGATCACCCTGGCGCCGGAACTGCCCGGCACGCTGGAGCTGATCGCCGAGCTGCGCGCCGAAGGCTTCCAGGTGCAGATCGGCCACACGGCCGGCACCTACGAGGACGGCGTGCAGGCCCTGCAGCATGGCGCCGGCGGCTTCACCCATCTGTTCAACGCCATGTCCGGCCTGCACCACCGCGAGCCCGGCATGGTGGGCGCGGCCCTGGCCCATGCCAAGTTCGCCGAGATCATCCCGGACCTGCTGCATGTGCACCCAGGTGCCATCCGCGTGGCCATGCGCTCGATCCCCTGCATGTTCTGCGTCACCGATTCCACGGCCGCGGCCGGTATGCCTGATGGCGAATACAGCCTGGGCCGCCACCGCGTGACCAAGTGCATGGGTGGCGTGCGCCTGCCCGACGGCACCCTGGCTGGCAGCACCCTGACCATGGATCAGGCCCTGCGCAATCTGGTCGGCCTGGGCCTGGAGATTGAAGACGCCTCGCGGCGCGTGTCGACCTATGCGGCCGACTACATGGGTTTGGAAGATCGCGGTCGCCTGCAGCCTGGGGCTTGGGCGGATTTTGTTGTACTGGACCGTGATTTGCAGTTGCAAGGCGTGGTCGTTGAAGGAGAAAAAATTGACCTCGCCTGAGTTGGTGCATGCCTCGCGCATGTTGCAAGAAGCCCTGAGTGCCCCCGCCGCTGTCGCACACCAGCTGGCCCACGACCAGAACGCCTACGCCGAGCTCGGCGAGGCCCTGCGCGAGCAGCCGCCCACGGCGCTGCTGACCGTGGCCCGTGGCAGCTCGGACCACGCCGCCCATTACATGGCCTATCTGATGATGGCGCGCATGGGCCGCCTGGTGACTTCGCTGCCGATGTCGCTGGTGACGCTGTACCAAAGCAAGATCGTCTGCGACGGCCTGGTGTCCCTGGCCTTCTCGCAATCGGGCCAAAGCCCCGATCTGGTCGCACCGACCAAGTTTTTCCGAGAAGGCGGTGCCCGCACCGTGGCCTTCGTCAATGCCGAGAGCTCGCCGCTGGCCGATGCCGCGCAGTTTGTGTTCCCGCTGCGCTCGGGCCCCGAGCTGAGCGTGGCCGCCACCAAGAGCTATATCGCCCAGCTGGTGGCCGGCGCCCGCGTGGTGGCCGCTTGGAGCGGTGATGAAGACCTGCAGGCTGCGCTGCAGCAGCTGCCCTCGGCCCTGGAAGAGGCGGCCAAGCAGCGCTGGGATGTGGCGGTGGACGTGCTCAAGGGCGCGGACAAGCTCTTCGTCATCGGCCGTGGCACGGGCCTGCCCATCGCCATGGAAGCGGCGCTGAAGTTCAAGGAAACCTGCGGCATCCAGGCCGAGGCCTTCTCGGGTGCCGAGGTCAAGCACGGCCCCATGGCCCTGGTCGACGAGGGCTACCCCATGCTGGTGTTCGCACCGCGTGGCCCGGCCCAGGCTGGACTGATCGCGCTGGCTGAGGAAATGCGCGGCCGTGGTGCCCGCGTGCTGCTGGCTGCGCCGGCCGGCACGCCCGGCGCCGAGCTGCCCCTGGCCTGCACCGGCAATGAAGACCTGGACCCGATCGCCGTGGTGCAGAGCTTCTACCCCATGGTGGAGGTCCTGGCCCGCGCCCGCGGCCGCAACCCGGATGCGCCGCCGCATCTGGCCAAGGTCACCAAGACGAACTGATCGGGGCCGGCTGTCATGACTGCTTTTCATCCCGGCCAGCTGGTGATGGTCGACATCCAGGGCAAGTCCCTGGACGCGGCCACCGCCGAGTTCCTGCGCGCCAACCAGGTGCGCGCCGTCTGCCTGTTCCGCAAGAACCTGGGCACCGAAGCCGAAGTGCGCCAGCTGACCCGCGATCTGCGCGAGGTCATGGGCCCCGGCGCCCTGATCGGCCTCGACCAGGAAGGCGGTTCGGTGGTGCGCGCCACCTTTCTGCCGCAAGCGCCTTCGGCCATGGCTCTGGGCGCGGCCGATGATGCGGCCCTGGCCGAGAAGGTCGGCGCCGCGGTCGCACGCGGCCTGGCCTCCATCGGCGTGAACTGGAACTTCGCACCGGTGCTCGACATCAACAACAACCCGGCCAACCCGGTGATCGCCGAGCGCAGCTTCTCCGAAGATGCCGATGATGTGACCCGTTTGGCCGGCGCCTGGATGGCCGGCTCGCTGCGCGAAGGCGTGGCCTGCTGCGTCAAGCATTTCCCCGGCCATGGCGACACCCATGTGGACTCGCACCTGGCCCTGCCGACGGTGGACAAGAGCCGCGCCGAGCTGGATGCGCTGGAGCTGCGCCCCTTCAAGGCCTTGCGCGATGCGGCACCCGCCGTGATGACGGCTCACATCGTCTACCCGCAGATCGACCCCGATCACCCGGCGACCTTGTCGACCAAGATCCTGGGCGACATCCTGCGCCGCGAGTGGGGCTACGACGGCGTGGTCATCACCGACGCGCTGATGATGAAGGCCATCTTCGAGCGCTACGGCTACGCCCGCGCCGCCGTGATGGCCATCCAGGCCGGTGCCGACATGATCCTGGCCCAGGGTTCGCTTGACGAGCAGGGCCAGTCCATCCAGGCCTTGAAAGACGCCTTCGAGCGCGGCGAGCTGACCCAGGAGCAGGGCCGCATCGCCGCCGCCCGGCTGGACAAGCTGGCCGCCGCCTACCCGGTGCGTCATGACGACTACCAGGGCGAGCCGCGCGCCGCCGATGACAGCCTGATGCGCCAGGCCTGGGCCGCCGGCCTGACCGCCTTGCGCGGCGCCACGCCGCCGGCTCGCGATGCCGCGCTGCGCGTGTTCGTGCAGCCCGAGGTGCCGACCGACGGCGTCTCGGAAGCCGGCCCCTCGGGCGCACAGATCGTCGAGCTGTTCCGTGCCTTCCCGAATGCCCAGATCGAGTTCGTCGAGGACATCCTGGCCCTGGACTGGACCACGGTGCCGCAGGACGGGCGCTTGAACATCGTCGCCTCCACCCACCGCATGCGTTACGGCCAGAACGCCTGCGCCTGGACGCCTGATCTGCATCTGGTGCTCTGGAACCCCTTCCAGGCCCTGGATGTGCCGGGTCCGACCGTGGTGAGCTGGGGTTATGCCGATGGCGCCCTGGCCGGCCTGCAGGCATGGTTGCAGGGCGAGCATGTGGCCGCTGCGCAGTCGCCTGTGCGTCTGGATGCCTGAGCCCGGCGCGCCTTGTCAGCCTGAGAACAATACACGAGGAGACCGGCCATGAGCCAAGAATCGTCAGCCGCGGCAGGGCGTTCCCCGATCCGATGGATTCCCAGCCTGTACTTTGTGCAGGGCATGCAGTTCTTTGTCGTCATGCTGATTGCCGGCCTGATGTTCAAGAACATGGGCGTGGCCAATGACCAGATCGCCCGCTGGACCGGCTTGCTGGGACTGGCCTGGGCGATCAAGCCCTTGTGGAGCCCGTTCCTGGAATTGGCACGCAGCAAGAAGCTGATCGTCGTGGCCATGCAGTTCACCGGTGCCGCTGGACTCGGCCTGATGGCGCTGGCCCTGCAGTTGCCAATGTGGTTTGCAGCCTCCATCGGCGTGCTCTTCGTGCTGGCTTACGCTTCGGCCACCCACGACATCGCCTGCGACGGGCTCTATATGGCTGCGCTCGATGCCAAGTCGCAGGCCGCCTATGCGGGGTGGCAGGGCGCCTTCTTCAATGCCTCCAAATTTCTGACCTTGGGCGGCTTGTTGGTTCTGGCCGGCCATCTGGAGACACGCTACGGTGTGTTCAACGCGTGGTCCATCATCTTTGTCTTGCTGGCGGTGCTGCTGGCGCTGCTGGCCGCTTACAACGCCTACGCCTTGCCCGGGACCTTGAACACCGAGACGGCCGATATCAGTGCCGCGGGTGTGGCGCGCACCTTGCGCGAGGTGATCGGCGACTTTCTGCGCAAGCCGGGCATCTGGCTGGCGATTCTGTTCATCGTGCTGTTCCGCTTTGCCGAGGGGCAGGTGCAGACCATCGGACCCTTGTTCCTGATTGAAGCGCGCGACAAGGGCGGCTTGGGGCTGAGCACCGAACAGGTGGGCGGCGTCTATGGCACGGTGGGGACGGCGGCTTTTCTCGTCGGCTCCATCCTGGGCGGCTACTTCACGTCGTGGCTGAGTCTCAAGCGCGCCATGCCGGTTCTGATCTTGATGATGGCCGTGCCCAACGTGACCTTCTACTACCTCAGCGTGAGCCTGCCGCAGGACATGTTCCACATCAGCGCAGCCGTGGCCGTGGAGATGTTTGGTTATGGCTTCGGCTTTGTCGGCATGATTCTCTACATCATGCAGGCGGTCGCACCGGGCAAGTTCCAGACTGCGCATTACGCGCTCGGCTCTGGCGTCATGCAACTGGGGTTCATCTTTTCCAAGACCATCAGCGGTGACATCCAGGTGGCCATGGGCTACCAGAGCTTTTTCCTCTGGACGATTGCTTGCGGCGTACCGGCCTTGGTCCTGATGTTCTTCGTCAAGATTCCGGGCGCGCAAGCGGCCGAGACCGCCCTCACGGGAGTTGATGCCGCTCCCGCTGCGAGCCGCTGAGATCATGCGCGGTTTCTTTTTGGGCCTGGCCGGTGCTGCGGCAAGTTTGCTAGCGACTCATGTTCAAGCTGCTGCGCCTTCGCCTGGCGGCCTGTTCTTCGATGACTTCAGCTACCGCGATCTGAGCGGCCTCTGGGCTCAGGGCTGGACGCCGCGCAGCAAGGCCGGCCACCCGGGCGTGACCGGTGCGCGCTGGAGCGCCGAGCAGCTGAGCCTGGTTGATGATCCTCTGCAAGCCGGCAACCGCCTGCTGCGCCTGGCCGCGCAGACCGACGGCAGCGGCGCCGGCACGGCACAGGCTCAGATCTGCCACCAGCGCAAGTACCTGGAAGGCACGTATGCGGCGCGCCTGCGCTTCAGCGATGCGCCGGTGCGCGGTGTCGATGGCGACCCAGTGATCCAGACCTTTTATGTGGTGGCGCCCTTGCGCCATGACTTCGACCCTGAGTTCAGCGAGATCGACTGGGAATACCTGCCCAACGGCGGCTGGGGCAGCGAGAAGACGCGGCTCTACGGCATCGCCTGGCAGACCGTGCAGCTCGAGCCCTGGAAGAGCTACAACCAGTCGCACGAAGAGTTCACCAACCTGAATGGCTGGCACCAGCTGCTG
This sequence comes from Burkholderiales bacterium PBB2, assembly GCA_002255955.1. GTDB lineage: Bacteria > Pseudomonadota > Gammaproteobacteria > Burkholderiales > Burkholderiaceae_C > Paucibacter_A. Next base: position 77,986 of record NKIM01000025.1, read on the forward strand.
ATGCAGGTGTCAGGGGGCCAGGTCAAGCTCTTCCTCGATGGCCGGCAGCTGGCGGTCCATGGCGGCCGCAACTATCCGGTCTCGCTGATGTCCATCAACTTCAACCTCTGGTTCTCGCCCGGCGGCCTGCTGCCGACCAGCAGCCAGGCGCGCGCGTACGAGCAGGATGTGGACTGGGTTTTTCATGCCCGCAACAAGGTGCTGAGCCCGGCCGAGGTCGATGCCGAGGTCAAGCGCCTGCGCGCCGGCGGCGTGGCCCAGCTGGACACGGTGCCCGCGCCGGAGCCGGCGCTCAGCAGCCTGTGTGATTTCTGATTCCGGGTGCAGCGACCCCGCGCCCCAGCCGGGCGGGGCGGTGACCGGGTGTTTTTGTGTGAGTGTGATGGAAAGGGCGGGCCGCGATGAGCGCTAGCCAACGGTTTGCGTCGGTGGACGCTTTGCGAGGTCTGGCCGTGGCCGCCATGCTGCTGGTCAACAACCCCGGCGATTGGGGCCATGTCTACGCGCCTCTGGAACATTCGGCCTGGCATGGCTGCACGCCGACCGACCTGATCTTCCCCTTCTTCCTGTTCATCGTCGGCGTCTCGCTGGCCCTGGCCCTGGGGCCACGGGTTGATGCGCAGGCGCCGATCGCGCCCTTGCGCCGCACCGTACTGATCCGCGCGGCACGCATCCTGGCCCTGGGCCTGGTGTTGCACCTGCTCGCCTGGTGGCTGATGGGCAAGCCTGAGCTGCGCATCCCGGGTGTGCTGCAGCGCATCGCGATCTGTTTTGCGCTCAGCGGTTTGGTGGTCCTGCAGCTGCGGCGCTCCGCCCAGCAATGGGCCCTGCTGGCGGCGCTTTTGATGGGTTACGGGCTCTTGCTGGCCTGGGGCGGCAGCCTCGACAAGGTCGGCAATCTCGCCTCGCGGTGGGACGCCGCCTTGTTTGGCCGTTTCGGCTACGAGTGGAACGCGGCCACCGGCCTGGGCCACGACCCGGAAGGCCTGGTCAGCACCCTGGGTGCGCTGGCCACCAGCCTGCTGGGCCTGCAAGCTGGCCAGTACCTGCGCCGGGGGCAGCGCAACAATCTGTGGCTGCTGGGTCTGGGCAGTGCCTGTCTGGGCCTGCTGGTGGCCGAGTTCCAGCCGCTCAACAAGCAGCTCTGGACGCCGAGCTTTGTGCTCTGGACCGGCGGCCTCGGCGCCCTGGCCCTGGGCCTGGCTCACCGCCTGATCGACCAGGCCGGCTGGCCGGCCCTGGGCCGCAGTTTCGGTGTCAACGCCATCGCCGCCTACGCCGGCGCCTGGATGTGCACGGTGGTGCTCGAAGGTTTCGGCTTGATGGACCCGCTCTACGCCGGCGCCTTCGGCTGGATCGATCGCCTGGCCGGGCCTTTCAATGCCTCACTGGCGTTTGCGCTGGCATTCGTGGCGGCGTGGTCGCTGATCGTGATGCTGATGGATCGGCGGGGCATTTACATCAAGGTGTGAGGCCTGATGCATGGATGCCGTCGGAAGCCGGGTCGCTGCTTTGTTCTGCTCGGGTCGCTTTCAGGGCCGGCAGTGCGGGCGCCACATCTCGCGCCAACCTGAGGCCAAAGAAGACATAGCTGGCTTCGGGCGCGTCCGAGTTGCGGTGATGGGGGCGCAACAGCTTGTGCTCGTTGAACCATGAACCGCCCCGCAGCACGCGTCTGATCGATTCACTGTGACTCAGACGGGGCTTGCCGTTGGGATGCGCACCTAGGTAGTTCTCGTGGAACGCATCTTCCACCCATTCACAGACATTGCCTTGCATATCGTGCAGGCCAAATCCATTCGGCGCCTTCTGACCGACCGGGTGGACATGCCCCTTGCTGTTCTTGCTGTACCAGGCGTTTTGCTGCAGCTGCTCCACCTCTTCTTCAGAATCTGTGGCCAGCCTGGTGTTGGCCCGAGCGGCGTATTCCCATTCCGCTTCGCTGGGCAAGCGGTAGTTCAAGCCCGTGAGTTGCTTGAGGCGATGGATGAAAGTCTGAGCTTCGTTCCAGCTGATCCGCTCGACAGGGCAGCGCTCTCCACACGCTGTATTGGCGCTGGGATTGCTGCCCATGATGGCCGTCCACTCTCCCTGGGTCACTTCGTACTTGCCCAGCAAGAAACTTGCGATTACGACCTGGTGTACCGGCTGTTCAGAGAGGTGGCTGGTGCTGCCCATGCTGAAGCTTCCAGCTGGAATCAACACCATCGCTGGGCAAACCGCGCAATCCTTGCGCCCTTGGTTGTGCTTGCCGCTCACCTTGTCAGCAGCCTGGGCGCCTGCAGAAGCGGGGGCTCCGAGCAGTTGCCTCGCCTTGGCTTCCACCTGGGCGCTGAGTTCTGGCGGTGCTGTCCAAGCTGGAGCCGAGCTCGGCTTGTTGTCGCCCCGTGGTGCCGCAGCCAAAGTGGTTCGTGCCTGCAATTTGGCGAGCAAGCATTCGCTCAGGACATTGACGCGGGCATCGGAATTGAGGTCCTCTTCAATGGCCGGGTATTTGATGCCGGGAATGGTCGAGCAACTGGTTGAACCTGGCATGCTGCCTGAGGTGCAATTGAGTCGGTCTGGCAAAGAAATCGCCGGCACGACCACTTTGATATTCGGCTTCACCTTGGCAAGGCTGAGCTTTTTGCAGGCGTCAATATCTTGCTGATTGAAATCTGGCAGAGCCTCTGTGGTGCTCGGCAGGGTCGTGCAGCCAGCCATCAAGCTGGCGAGTGCGAGGATAAACGCCTGTCTAGTCAAGTTCATGGAGCGCCTTGAAATTCTGACATCTTGGTTGAGAAAACTATTCCATGACAGCTGGAGCTCGGGCATGATGATAGAGGTATCTGTTCTGTAGAGTTCAGCGCATTTTGCGGGGAATAGTTACAAATGCTTTGTATGCCCGCGCCTCAGCTCTGGGTTCAAAACGGCATCGAACTGGATACACGGAATCTCAAGATTGAAATGTCACGATGCTGGCCGTCAGTTTTTTGAAAGTACGTTCAGTCTGATGGCGTACATCACTTGATAGGTTGATTTGACAATGCGCGTCAAGAAAATTGCAATCATTGGTGGCGGCACGGCCGGATGGCTTGCCGCCAATCATTTGGCCGTTGAGTTACGAGCCGAACAGGACATCTCGATCACCGTGATCGAATCAGCCGAAATTGGAATCATTGGGGTAGGCGAGGGTACGGTTCCTCATATCCGCAAGTCCTTGCTGAAATTCGGCATCTCAGAAGCGGAGCTTCTGGCCGAATGTGATGCGACCTTCAAGGTGGGCATCAAGTTCAGCGATTGGCTGGCCCCGGGGCAAAATCAGGCCGCCAATTCTTACTACCATCCGTTTTCCTCGCCCTACCCCGGCGGGCTGGACGTGACAACCATGTATTTGCAGAACGCGGCAGACATGGAGTTTTCTTCTTTGACTGAAGTGGCCGCTTTGGCGGATGCCATGAAAGCACCGAAGAAAGTTTCTTCGGCTCCGTTTGAGGCGCCGATCAATTACGCGTATCACTTCAATGCCTTGAAGTTCGGGCAGTTGCTCGCAAGAAATGCCACGGAACGACTCGGGGTGCATCGCAAGCAGGCGACGGTGGTCGATGCAGTCTTGAATTCAAGCGGCGATGTGGACTACTTGTTGACCAAGGAGGGTGAGCAGTTACAGTTTGACGTCTACGTTGACTGCACGGGTTTCAATTCTTTGCTGCTCGGTGGTTTGTACAAGATCCCCTTTGTCGACAAGTCCTCGCAGATATTGACGGATACAGCCCTGACCGTTCAGGTTCCAACGGAGCCACAGTGCGAAATTCCGCCCTACACCTTGGCCAAAGCGCATAAGGCAGGCTGGCTTTGGGATATTCCATTGACCAACCGGCGCGGCGTGGGCTTCGTCTATGCGAGCTCGCTCATGCCAGAAGCGCAGGCGTTGGAGGGCTTGGCTGCGCATCTCGGACAGAGCCCCGACCAGATGTCGCCCCGAAAGATCGGCATGCGTATCGGTTATCGGGAGAAATTTTGGCACCAGAATGTGGTTGCGCTGGGCTTGGCTCAGGGTTTTGTCGAGCCGCTGGAAGCGACCTCGATTTTCGTCACGGATCTTGCTGCCGAGTTGTTCGCGAGGAACTTCTCCCCTGAAAAAGGCGCCATGTCGGCCGCTGCCGCGTATTGCAATCAGGTGGTTTCCTACACCTGGGAGCGAGTCATGGACTTTGTGCAATTGCATTACTGCATTTCTGACCGCCGCGACTCCGAATTTTGGCGTTTGAATACCGAGGCGGCTCAGCTCTCTGAGGTTCTGGCGCAGCGACTTGCCATGTGGCGTGTGAATCCGCCCAAGAAATCGGATTTCTTCAGTCGATTCGATCTCTTTGATGTCGAGAATTTTCTCTTTGTCTTGTATGGCATGAAGTACCCGACAAAGGCCCGTGCGATGACTGCCAACGAGGTTCAGGCCTACGTCCGAGAGCTCAATCAGGTCAAGGGTTTGGAGAAGGCCTTGTCCGGCGAGTTGATTGGCCATCGTGAATGGTTGACCGGCTTTTTGGCTGCCTACCGAGAAATGCAGCGAAAATAAACTGACTGAAGCCATTCGCGACAATCGCTAGGATTGTGGCTGGCCGGAATTTGTAGCCCTTGATTCAGAAAGAGCGGACATGACTATTGCGATTCGAATGCCACCCGATGTTCAGTCGATCCAGATTGGTGAGCAGTCGGTGGTGTTCGTCGATGATTTCTTGACCGATCCGGCGGAATTGGTGGAGGCGGCGTGTCAAGCCCAGTTTTCGCCGTGCCCCGGCTATGAACAAAGCAAGGGCTACCCTGGTTTGCGCGCCACGGCGCCCTCTGAGTATTCGCAGCGCTTGGTGGAATTGTTGGAACCCTTGATCAGGATCAACTTTCAAGTCCCTGGCCACTTGGGACTGAACAAAAGTGCTTGTGAGTTCTCCTTGACGACGGTGCCGCCTGATCGCTTGGGCGTGATGCAACGTACGCCGCATTTCGATTCGAGCTCGCCCCACCATATGGCTGCGTTGCTGTATCTCTGCGGTCCCGAGCATGGTGGAACCGGCTTCTATCGGCACAAGGCAACTGGTTTTCAGAGGATCACGCCTGAGAATGTGCAGTCCTATTCAGACATCTATCGGGATGAACTGCGGCGCGTGCCGCCCCAGCCGCGCTATTTTGATGATTCCGATGCTCACTTTCAATTCCTGGGCATGATGCCGGCCCGTTTCAATCGATTGGTGGTCTATCCCGGTAGCCTATTGCACAGCGCATGTATCAATCCGGGTATCGGCGTGTGCGCGGATCCGCGGCGCGGTCGTTTGACGGTCAATACGTTCTTCGATTTTTGACCCCTGTTTCGCCCATGAAAAAAGCCCGGCATCTGCCGGGCTTTTGCTTGGTGAGTCGCTGCTTCGATCAGAACTTGGCGCTGACGCCGAAGCGGTAGGTGGTTTCGCCCATGAACGACCAGGCTGGGTAGCCTTCCTTCAAGGAGGCGCGCAGCGAGGTCGAGGCACCGGCGGCACCGTACTGGATGTCGTCGCTCTTCAGCAGGTTGGTGGCGTCGAAGCTCACGCGGATCTTGTCTGTCACGTTCCAGCCCAGGCTCAGATCCAACGAACCGAAGGCGTCGTGCATGCGGTTGCTGTAGTAGCCGGTCTCGCGCACCATGTACTTCGAGCGCCAGTTGTAGGCCAGGCGAGCCGAGTAAGTGGGCGATTCCCAGTAACCGACCAAGTTGGCGTTGTGCTTGGACGAGAGCGTGAACAGGTTCAGCTCGTCTTGGTAGCTCTTGCCAGGCGCGGTTGCGTCGGTGTAGGTGTAGTTGATCGATGTGCCGAAGCCATTGCCGAAGCCGTGGTTGATCTGGGCCTCAAAGCCGGTGATCTTGCCGCCACCAGCATTTTTGTAGGTGTTGATCGTCCAGTTGTCCTTGCCGGTGTCCGGGCTGATCAAACCGATCTGCTGATTCAGCAGGGTGTCGGTGGTGATGAAGTTGTTGACCTTCTTGTAGAAGAAAGTCACAGCAGCCAGATTGCCGCGGCCGTAGTAGTACTCGAGGCCAAAGTCCAGCTGGTTCGACTTCATCGGCTTGAGGCCCACTTTACCGAAGGTCACGGTTTCGTTGCCCGGCAAGGTGTCTTGCCAGCCAGCGGTGGAGCCGCCAATGAACATATTGTCGTAGTTCGGGCGGGTGATCGCCGACGAGGCAGCGAAGCGCAGCTTCGTTTCCTTGTTCAGGTCATACACCACATTCAAGCTGGGCAGCCAGTCGCTATAAGACGCGTCGGCATTCTTCTTGGTGGTGCTCCAGCCGCGGTTCGCTTCGACGACGTTGGTCATGTCCGACTTGCCGTCAAAGAAGTAGGACGAGGCGGTGGCCTTGGTGCGGATGTAACGCAGACCAAAGTTGCCATGCCAATGATCCTGTTCGAAGTCGAACATGCCGTACAAGGCCGTGTTCTTCTCCTCCAGCTCGCCGAAGCCACCGCGGGACTCCACCCAGCTCTTGACGTTGGAGTTGGCCAGGTCAAACATGGCAGACAGATTGGGCTTAGGCACGTTCCAGCCTGCGGTGCCGACCGGCATCGAGCCGTCGAACAGGCTTGCTGTCGAGGCGGTCAGACCAGGCGTAACAAAGGTCGGGCGGAACTCGGTCTTGCTGAAGGTGTGCTTGGTGGCCCGTGCGCCGGTCTTGAACGAAGTCAGTGCACCCCATTCGAGGTCAATGGTGGCGTCAACTTGGGCGAAGGTTTCCTTGTCCTTGTTGGGGCCGCGAGCGGTTGCCCAGGACTCAGGGCCTGAGGTCGCCGGCAGCTGGTTGAGGCCGACATTCATGTCCTTGCTCGGCGTCATCACGATCTGCTTGCCGGTGGCGTCGGTCGTGCCTTCCCACTTCGGAAGCAGGGGAGCATTGCCCCAGCCCACATAGCTGTAATTGCTTGTCAGCGAGGTGCCGCCGTCGGCCTTGGTGGTGCCTGCAACGGCTTCCAGCTTGAACTTGTCGCCCTTCATGGAGCCATTCAGCACCAAGCTGTCCGAGCTCATGGTCGCGTCACGCGCCCAGGTTTGCATGAAAGTGCTCGACGCGTTCGATGCATCCAGCTTGGTCTTCAAGCAGAGCAGGCCGGCTGTGGGGTTGGCCAGCGTACAAGCCTTGGTGTCGGCGTAGTCCTTGCCCGGATCTTGCAGAGTGAAGGCGTAGTGCGTGGTGTTGCCTGCCGGAGCTTGGTACTCCAGGCGGGTGTAGTTCAGGCCCAGCTCCATGCCGGCTGCTGGCCGTGCCTGCAAGGTGACATTCACGGCGGAACGCTGCTTTTCCTGGAAGAAGGTGCCCGGCACCACATCACCGGACCAACGGCCATCGGCTTCAATGCCGCGGCGCATGTAGTCGCCCTTCTCCATGGCGCCAGCAACCAGCACGCCGAACTTCTTCTGCTCATCGCGCCAGCTGAACAAAGCCGAGGCTTCCTTGTTGAGGTCGGTGCTGACCGTACCCTTACCCAGCTTGACGCTGGCGAAACCGGTGTTGGCCGCCATGTCCAGGGGCTTGCGGGTCTTGACGATCACGGTGCCGCCGATGCCGCCTTCGGTCAAATCGGCCTGCGAGGTCTTGTACACCTCCATGCCGCCGATCAGTTCGGAGGGGAGCAAGGAATAGTTGAACGAGCGATCGATGGCCTTTTGGTCATACCAGCCCGTCGAGGCCATGGTTTGGCCGTTCAGGGTTGTGTAGGTCATTTGCGGGTCGGTGCCGCGGATCGACACCGAGGCGCCCACGCCGAAGTCTCGACCCACAGACACGCCGGGAATGCGGCCCAGAGCTTGCCCGACGTCAGCGTCAGGCAGCTTGCCCACGTCTTCAGCAGAGACGGCGTCGACGACGGCGTTTGAGTTCTTCTTGATGTTCACTGCGGTCTGCAGCGACGCGCGGATACCGGTGACGACAACTTGCTCCAATTGAGCGGTGTCTTGCTTTGTTTCCGTTTGCTGTGCCTGTGCGGCAAGCGAAGCGCCCAGCAGCGTCAGTGTGACCGCTGCGGCGATGGGATTCTTCTTGACCTTCATAACTGCTCCTCGATATTGGCCGGAATGGATGAGTCGGCCTGTTACGACGCGGAACCAGTGCAATGCCAATCTGCAAATTGGCATGTGTCTGGTGCCTCCTATGACGTACGAATGCAACCAATGCCATGCCACTATACGGCTCGGTAGTGCCACTTTGCTACCACTTTTGGGTTCGTGTTTTCCCTGCTGTGGCGAGCTTGCCACCATGTTTTTTGGGACTTGCCGAGGCCATGGGCGCTAGGCCGAATGGCGCAGGGCGCGCGGGTGGCCGGGTTTTCGCGTCACACGCTCTTGGTAGCACATTGGTATTGCCGGGTGGGGTGCGTCGAAGATGCCAGGCGATCCCGGTGTTCTGGCGTTGATCAGGTCCATCTGCAGCCCGATGCGAATGTCGTTCCGATTGAGGTCGCCGGGTGTTTGTGGGCTGCGCGGACCAAGGGACTCTTTGATGTGTTTTGCAACCGAGGTGCTTCAGTGGTTGTTTCGACGCAAGAGGCGATCGACTAAAGAGGAAAGCGGGTCGGGTGCGGGCCGGAAGTTCGCCGCCTTGTTCGAAGCCCATTCGGCCGACTTCTCTGCGCTGGTCGCTGCGGCCTGAAAGTTTTTCGGAAATTTTGTTGGCGCTCGAAAAATGCTGTGCTACAGTAGTGGGCTTGCCTCGGAGGGGTGGCCGAGTGGTTAAAGGCAGCAGACTGTAAATCTGCCCGCTTACGCGTACGCTGGTTCGAATCCAGCCTCCTCCACCAAGGCAAACGCTTTTCTTGATTCGAGCTGTCGGCTGGTCCGGCAGCTCGATCCCAAGTCAAGTGGCAAGGCTCCCGGGCGGGAGTAGTTCAATGGTAGAACCTTAGCCTTCCAAGCTAATGACACGGGTTCGATTCCCGTTTCCCGCTCCAGAGTTGGGTGAGAAGCGAAGCAGTGTCAGTTTGTGTCGTCACGGGTTTGTGGTTTTCTGTAGGCAGTCTGCAAACCCGTGCCGATGCCCATGTGGCTCAGTGGTAGAGCACTCCCTTGGTAAGGGAGAGGTCACGCGTTCGATCCGCGTCATGGGCACCACCTCTTTTCTTCTTCTAGTCTGATCGAGTCCTTCTCAGGAGCGCAGAAATGGCAAAAAGCAAGTTTGAACGCACCAAGCCGCACGTCAACGTCGGCACCATCGGTC
>NKIM01000087.1 GCA_002255955.1 Burkholderiales bacterium PBB2
CCAGTGAAACATAAGCAACTAGACAGGCCGCCGGTTCGCCGCGCCTTCCAATCCAAAGTCCACCCCATCGCCGCCGCCTGCGCCACCCTGCTGGCCCTGAGCACCCCCCTGCCCTACGCCCAAGCCACCGACACCTCGGCCAAAGCACTGGACTCCGTCGTCATCACAGGCATTCGCAAGTCCCTGGATACTTCGCTAGACCTCAAACGCTCCACCCACGGCATGGTCGACGGCATCGTCGCCGAAGATATCGGTAAGTTCCCCGATACCAACCTGGCCGAGTCCATGCAGCGCATCTCCGGCGTGTCCATCGACCGCGGCCAAAGCGGCGAAGGCTCCAAAGTCACCGTGCGCGGCGTCGGCGCTGACTTCAACATGGTGCTGCTCAACGGCCGCCAGATGCCAGGTGCTGGCATCAATAGCGCTGAAGGCGGAAGCTCAGCCAACAACTCGCGCGCCTTTGACTTCGCCAACCTGTCCTCCGATTCAGTCTCGGCACTGGAAGTGTTCAAGACCAGCCGCGCCAGCACACCTGCTGGCGGTATCGGTGCCACTATCAACATCAAGACCGCACGCCCGCTGGACAGCAAGGAGCGCATCGCCAGCTTTGGCATCAAAGGCAACTACGACGTCTCCAATACGCGCCTGCCGGGTGAATTCCAGGGCCAAAGCGTCACGCCCGAGATGTCTGGCATCTACAGCGACACATTCCTGGATGGCACCTTCGGTGTCTCCATCAGCGGCAGCTATTCCAAGCGTGATTCGGGCTCCAACAAGGCCTATACGCAAAACGGCTGGCACCCATTTCGCGCCGGTGAAACCGGTTGGGGCAACATTCCTTTGCCAGGTGAGGCCGGTGCAAACCTGATTACCAACCGCCCCACGGGCAACACCCTGTACGCCACGCCTGTGGAGCTGCGTTACGCCATCACCGCTTTGCAGCGCGAGCGCACCAACGGGCAGTTGACCTTGCAATACGCACCTAGCAAGGATCTGAAGTTCACGTTGGACCACACCATGGCCAACAACACGACCAACAAGAAGAATCTGGAGATGTCCTCCTGGTTTAACTTCCAGGGTGGCCCATCGTCGTGGACCAGTGGCCCCGTCGCCGGCCCGATCTCTTACTCGGCCAACTTCCCAGCCAATGACCATGACCTCGCTTTCAACGGCGGTCTGTACGGCGAGAAGGCCGAGACGCGCTCTACAGGTTTCAATGTGGAATGGAAGGTCTCTGACCAGCTCAAGCTGGAGTTTGATGCCCACCACTCCACTGCGGCGACGGGACCGAACAGCCCCTACGGTACTTACTCCGTCATGGACGCAGGTATGTTCAGCCAGGGCAATGCCACGGCGTACTACACACAGGACTTCCCAGTCCTGAGCATGCCCAATACGGTGCTCGATACCACCAAGATCCAGCTCACCGGGACCCGCTTCGACAACGCTTTGAGCGAGCAGACGATTGACCAGCAGCAGTTCCGTGGTGCCTTCAAGCTCAACCCCGACAGCAAGCTGAACTTCGGTCTGGGCGCTACCAAGGTGAACAACCGTTCCGCTTCCGTGAACCACCAGAATGCGGACTGGGGTGGTGTGGGCGCACAGGGTGATTACCCTGCCAGCCTGTTTACCAAGAACAACCTGCCCAGCTATTTCAGCCAGATCAGTGGCTCGGGTGACCCACGCCAGTTCCAGAGTTTCTTTAACTTTGACTTCAATGCCTTGCGCGACCGTGCCATCACGATTGCCATGCAAAAGGGTACCTCCAGCAACCCGACGCCTATGACACGGGCCCAGGCCGAAGCCTATTTTGCGGCTTACACCGACTTCAGCCAGGGCAATGACTTGCTCACCACTGAGAAGTCCACGAGCGCATATCTGCAGTTTGACCACAGCTTTGACACCTCGATTCCGATGAGCATCTCGGTCGGTTTGCGCCGTGAATCGACCACCGTTGACTCGTCTTCGCAAGTCCTTGCGTTGACCGGTGCACGTTGGGGTTCGCTCAATGAAATCAATGTGGAATCCGGTGCGGCGACCTTCGGTTCGGGTTCGGGTTCGTACACCTACAACCTGCCCAGCATTGACTGGGATGCCGACTTGACGCCTGATCTGAAGTTGCGTGCCAGCTACGGCGAGAACATCGGACGCCCAGGCTGGGGTTCACTCGCCGGTGGTGTGTCGGTGGGCCAAACGGCCAACTTCGGTGGTGGCACCGGCTCCACGGGCAATCCGGCCCTGCTGCCCTTGCTGTCGAAGAATGTGGACACGTCTTTGGAGTACTACTACGCCAAGTCCAGCTATGTGGCCGGTGGTCTTTTTACGAAGAACATCTCCAACTTCATCTCCAGCAGCACCGTACGCCAAGCGGTTAGCAATGTGCACACGCCGATTGGCGGCAAGTACTACAACGCCGCGGTGGCCAGCGGATGCGCGACGACCGATCCCGTGTGTTTGCGCAAGTACATTTTTGCCAACTTCAACGGTCAGCCGGGTGTGACGTTCACCGGCTTCAACTCCACAGGCGAGGCGCAAGGCTCTATCGTCGGACAGCCAGGCGACCCACTGCTGCAATTCGCGGTGACCACTCCGGCCAACGCGGAAGGCGACAGACTCAGTGGCTTTGAGTTGAACATGCAACACGTGTTCGGCAATAGCGGCTTTGGTATCGCAGGCAACTACACCCGTGTGACCTCTGGACTGACCTATGACAACACCAGCACGGCCACCCAGTCGGCTTTGGTGGGTGTGAGCAATTCGTACAACCTGATCGGGTTCTATGAAGACAAGTCGTGGTCGGTTCGGGGTGCCTATAACTGGCGCGACAAGTTCCTGTCGGCCACCACCGATGGGGCTGGCAATAACCCGATCTACACCGCCCCCTATGGCCAGTTTGACCTGACACTGGGCTACAAGTGGAACAAGAACTTGTCCTTGCAGGCAGATTTCATCAATCTGAACGATGGGGTGATTCGGCAGTACGGTCGTACCGAGGAAATGCTGGTGGCAGTCACCCAAACGGGACGCCGCTACCAGTTCGGTGCACGCTACCGGTTCTAAGTCGGAGACCACCTGGCCTGTGCTGCCCCTGGGGCAGCGCAGGTCAGAGTTAGCATAGCGCGAATGCCGCCCGCCCTTTGGCGGGCACTTTTACTTTTAGCGTGGCGGAATTTGATGTGAACAGTGCGACCGTGCCCCATACGCAGAGTCCTGCAGTGCGACGGATTGTGGTGCTGGGCGGTGGCTCTGCGGGCTGGATGACTGCGGCCTTGCTGGCTGCGGAACACGGTGGACTAGAGCCAGGTGCTCTGGACATCTGCCTGATCGAGTCGCCGGACACACCGGCCATTGGCGTGGGTGAAGGCACTTGGCCCTCCATGCGCGAGACCTTGCAGCGCATTGGCCTGCGCGAGGTCGATCTGGTGCGCGAGTGCGACGCCGCGTTCAAGCAAGGGTCGCGTTTTGATGGGTGGGTGAACGGCAGCTCTGAGGACCGCTACTACCATCCGTTTTCTCTACCGCAGGGCTATGGGGATGCCGATTTGGTCGGTGGGTGGCTGCAAGGACACGCAGACCGGCCCTTTGCCGAGTGTGTCAGCCCCCAACCGCATCTTTGCAATGCGCATTTGGCCCCGAAGCAAGTCTCCACCCCGGAGTTTGCCGCCGTCGCCAACTATGGCTACCACTTTGATGCCGTCAAGATCGGGGTTTTACTGCGCAAGCATGCGGTGGCGACCTTGGGGGTGCGGCACATCCTGGACCATGTCACGCTGGTGCGTTCGCATGACAACGGCGACATCGCTGCATTGCAAACCCGTACCCATGGGGACATCGCGGGGGATCTCTTTATCGACTGCTCTGGCATGCCGTCCTTGCTGCTGGGGCAACACTACGGCATTGCCCTGCAATCACAGCAACACGTGCTGTTCAACGACAGCGCCTTGGCCTTGCAGGCGCCTTACGCTGACGGCCATGTGCCGCTGGCATCGGCCACGATTTCGACAGCGCACGCACAAGGCTGGACCTGGGACATTGGCCTGCCCACCCGGCGTGGCGTGGGTCTGGTGTACTCCAGCGCGCACACCAGCCTGGATGCGGCAACCACGGCGTTGCACCAACACATCCAGCGCAGCGGGTGGGCAGCCGAGCTGCCCACCCCGCGCCACATCCGCTTTACACCCGGCTACCGCGAACGGTTTTGGCACCGCAACTGCGTGGCGGTAGGCCTGTCCGCAGGCTTTATCGAGCCCCTGGAGGCCTCGGCGCTGGCGTTGGTCGAGCTGTCTGTGGCGATGATCCGCGATGAGCTGCCCGCCAACCGCGCCGACATGGATTTGGTGGCCAAGCGCTTTAACGATGCCTTTAGCTACCGCTGGGCACGCATCATCGATTTTTTGAAGCTGCACTACGCCTTGAGCCAGCGCCAGGACTCTGACTACTGGCGCGAACACCGCCTGCCCCAGAGCCAGCCCGAACGCCTGCAAGAGCTGCTGCAACTGTGGAAGCACCGGGCTCCGTACCGCAATGATCTGTTTCGGATTGAAGAAGTTTTTCCTGCAGCCAGCTACCAGTATGTCCTGTACGGTATGGGCTTCAAGCCAGACCTCGCCCACGCCCAGCCAGCCCAGCGCATGCGATCGGAGCGCCTGGCACAGGCGCAAGCCAGTCTGCACAGCGCAGCCATAATCACCAAACGGCAGCTCGGTGGGCTGCCCCGCCACCGCGATCTCATCGAGCACATCCGCATGCACGGTATGCACGGCATGCCCCCATAGGCAACCCCAGCTTCAACCCCACCATCAACTCCCGCGTGAACTTCTGCGTCAACGCCCTCACTCTGCAAAACCATGCAAAAAACTGAATTACTCAACAATATTACGCACAAAGACCTACGGGTCATCACCCACCGTGGCGCGCAGTGGGGCGATGCGGTCATGTCCTGTCTGGCCACACCCGACGAGTTTCGCAAGCTGCAAGCGCACTACCCCATCGTGTTCCAGGAGAACGCGCAGGGCCAATTCCAGCCGCTGGCGCTGCTGGGCCTGCAAGATGGGGAGAATCTGTTCCTCGGAGCCAAGGGCTGGAGCGTGCCCTACGTTCCCTTGTCCATGCAGCGCGGGCCCTTCATGATTGGCGTGGCCGACGATGAACTGCGCATGCTGATCGATATAGCAAGCCCGCGCATCAGCCAGGGGGCTGAGGGTGAGGCCGTTTTCTTGCCCCAGGGCGGAAACACTGAATTTCTGGAGCAGGCCAATTCGATTCTGAAGGCCCTGCACGAGGGTCTGCAAGCCACGCCTGAATTCGTTGAGGCCTTGGTCGCGCACAATTTGCTGGAGCCCTTTGTGCTGGACGTAGAGCGCCCAGACGGCACGCACGGCCGCTTGGTGGGGATGTACACCATCTTTGAGGAGCGACTCGCCGCCCTGGATGCCAACACCATTGGCTTGCTGCACCAGGCCGACTACCTGCAACCCATCTACATGGCCGTGGCCTCCATGTCGAATCTTCAGACGCTGATCCAGCTGCATCTGGCCCAAGAGGCCCAAGAGATTCAAGCGGCCCCAGAGGTCTAGGCGCATGGGTGGGTGCATGTCTGAACACCTGTCTGGGCACCTGCCTGAACGCGTCCAGGTGCGCAGCGATGTGCGCGCCGATGCCCTGCCCACCGACTTGCTGCACAGCACCCAGCCAGTGCTGCTGCGCGGCTTGGTACGGCACTGGCCCCTGGTGCAGGCCGCACTGCAGTCTGACCGGGCGTTTTGCGATTACTTGCGCGGGTTTGGTGGCAACGCCAAGGTGGGCTTGTGGCACGGGGCACCCGATATTGCAGGCCGCTTTTTTTACAACACCGCCTTCAATGGCTTTAACTACCAGCGCGAGATAGGTAATTTTGGTACGCTGCTGGATGCCCTGCTGGCGCACGCCCAGAACCCCACACCGCCCGCGCTTTACTTGGGCTCCACCGAGCTCGATGGGTCTTTTCCCGGTCTTCGCCAGGCCAATGACTTGGAGGGCTTGCGCGCGCAAGACCCCCTGGTCAGCCTGTGGCTGGGCAACCGTACGCGCGTGGCGGCCCATTTTGATGTGCCAGACAACATCGTCTGTGTTGTGGCCGGACGCCGTCGCTTCACGCTGTTCCCCCCCGAGCAGGTCAGCAACCTGTATGTCGGCCCGCTGGACCTGACGCCCGCTGGGCAACCCATCAGCCTGGTGGATGTGGCCCACCCCGATCTGGCCCGCTTTCCACGCTTCGCCCAGGCGCTGGCCCAGGCCCAGACGGTGGAGCTGATGCCAGGCGATGCACTGTTCATCCCCAGCCTGTGGTGGCATGCGGTAGAGGCATTGGAGCCGGTGAGCGCATTGGTGAATTTTTGGTGGCGGCAATCTCCAGCCCACATGGATTCACCGATGAACACCCTGATGCTGGCGCTCATGACGCTGCGCGACCTGCCCCCAGCCCAGCGCCAAGCCTGGCAAGCTCTGTTTGATCACTACATCTTTGCGGCCGATGCGCAAACGGCCGCCCACATCCCGCCAGAGGCCCAAGGGGTGCTGGCCCCCATCACGCCAGACCGGGCACGCCATCTGCGCTCGGTCTTGCTGAACCGACTCAACCGCTAGGACCCGTCCATGATCACCCCCGCTGCCCCCGCCCCTACCTCCTCTACCTCCGTTACCTCCGCTGCACCCTACCAATCCCAACCCGTACGCCGTGTCGTCATCGCCGGCGGCGGCACCGCTGGCTGGATGGTGGCCGCGGGCCTGTCCAAGAGCCTGGGCAGCTTGTATGACATCCGCTTGATCGAGTCCGAGGAGATTGGCACCATCGGCGTGGGCGAGGCCACCATTCCGACCTTGCATTTTTTTCATGAGATATTGGGGATCGATGAGCAGGAGTTCATGGCCGCGACGAACGCAACGTTCAAGCTGGGCATCAGTTTTGAGAACTGGCGCAATGTCAATGAGGACTACTTCCACTCCTTTGGCACCACCGGCAAGCCGCATTGGACTGCGGGGTTTCAGCACTTTTGGCTAGAGGGCCGCAAACGCGGGCTGGCCAGCGACTATGGCGACTATTGCCTGGAGCTGCGCGCAGCGATGGACAACCGCTTTGCCAAGCTGCCCAACTGGGGCCTGAACTATGCCTACCACCTGGATGCCACGGCCTATGCCGGGTATTTGCGGCGTTACTCCGAAGCCCTGGGTGTGGTGCGCATCGAGGGCAAGATTGTCAAGGTGCATACGGATGCAAGTAGTGGCCCAAGCCAGGGCGGCATCACCGGGATTACGCTGAATGACGGATCGCTGATCGAGGGCGATTTGTTCATTGATTGCACCGGTATGCGTTCTTTGCTGTTGGGCGAGACCTTGGGCGTGGCTTATGAGGATTGGTCGCAGTGGCTGCCTTGCGATAGCGCCGTGGCGGCGCAGACGGCTTCGGTGGGTGAGGCGGTGCCTTACACCCGCTCTATCGCCCATCCCTTTGGCTGGCAGTGGCGCATTCCTTTGCAGCACCGGGTGGGCAATGGGCTGATTTACAGCAGCAAGTATTTGAGCGATGACGAGGCCAAGGCGACGCTTTTAGCGAATGTGCAGGGGGCGGTGTTGCGCCCACCGCGCGTGATCAAGTTCACCCCTGGCCAGCGCAAGCAGGTGTGGAAGAACAATTGTGTTGCCATTGGCCTGTCCAGTGGTTTCTTGGAGCCGCTGGAGTCCACCAGTATTCATTTGATTCAGCGGGGTTTGACGCGCTTGATTCAGATGTTTCCGGCCGATGGGGTGCGCCAAAGCGATATCGATGAGTACAACCAGCAGACGGATTCGGCGATTCAGACGATCCGCGATTTCATCATCTTGCATTACCACGTGACCAACCGCGGGGATTCGCAGTTCTGGCGCGATTGCAGGGATATGGCGGTGCCTGCGTTGCTAGCGCACCGCATTCAGCTGTTTAAGGATACGGCGCGTGTGTGTCTGGATTCTGACGAGTTGTTCAAGGACAACTCGTGGATTCAGGTGATGATGGGTCAGGGTATTACGCCGGCTGCGCACCATCCGGTGACGCGCCAGATGGATAACCGGGATTTGAGTGAGTTCCTGGGCGAGATTCGCAAGGACGCTGCGCGCACGTTTATCAA
>NKIM01000079.1 GCA_002255955.1 Burkholderiales bacterium PBB2
GCCGGCTGGTAGGCGCAGGTGTCCACCACCGCGTCCCAGCGGCCGTCGGCCAGCCGCGCCAGATCGGCCCGGCGGTCGCCCTGCAGCCAGCGCACACCGGGCGGCGGCGTGGCCACCGACTGGCCGCGGTTGAACAGCGTGACACGGTCGCCGCGCGCCAGCGCCGCGTCCACCAGGTGGCGGCCGACAAAGCGGGTACCGCCGATGATCAACAGGTCCATGCGCCAGCGTAGCAGGCCACCCGTGGCCCTGGCACCGCGGCGCACGGGGCAGGCGTGGCGCAAGCCAGAATCGGCCCATGCTTGCACCGCGCTGCCATGGCTGACGCCACCCTGCTGTCCGGCGACCTCAAGCTGGCCGGCCGGCTGGACGCCCGCTTCTTTGCCTTGCTGGCAGCGGTGGACGCCACGGGCTCGATCAACCGCGCGGCCAAGACCGCCGGCTACAGCTACCGCGGCGCGTGGCTGCTGCTGGAGACGGCGGCCAACCTGGCGCGCTTTCCGCTGATCGAAAGCAGCACCGGCGGCGCCCAGGGCGGCGGCTCGCGCCTGACGCCGACGGCGCAGGCCTTGCTGGTGGCGTGGCGGCAGCTGCAATCCGCCCACCGAGACTTCCTGCGCGATCAGGAAGCCTGGCTGCTGGAACAGCCGGCCCTGGCCGGCGCATTGAAGAGGATGTCCATGAAAGCCACTGCCCGCAACCAGTTCGCCGGCACCATCAACGCCCTGGAGCTGGGCCCGGTCACCGCCCAGGCCACCCTCAGCCTGCCCGGCGGCCAGGAGATCACCGCCACCCTCACCAGCAGCGCCGCGCGGCGGCTGAAGCTGGCCGTGGGCATGGAGGCGATCGCGCTGATCAAGTCATCGGCCGTGGTGCTGGTCACCGACTTTGCGGGCTACGCGCTGTCGGCCCGCAACCAGCTGGCGGGCACGATCTCGCGGTTGGAAAAGGGCGCCGTGTCGTCGATGGTGGGCGTCACCCTGCCCGGGGGTGCGGTGATCACCGCCTCGGTCACCAACGACGCGGTCGACGCCCTGGGGCTGGCGGTCGGCCAGAGCGCCACGGCGGTGGTCAAGGCTTATTCTGTGATGCTGGCCGTGGCCCAGGCCTGCCGCAGCCTGGCGCTGGCGCCCTGGGCCAGCGGCCCCGCCGAAGCCGCGCTGGAAGACTCACGCCAGCGCCTGCAGCCGCTGCGGGTGCTGTGGCCGCTGGCAAGTGAAGGCCGGGAACCGAGCTGGCCCCGCCTGCGCGAGCTGATCGAGCTGCCGGCGCCGCTGGCCCAGGCGCGCGCCGATGTGGCGGGCTTCGAGCTGCTGCTCGAGCAGGCGGCCAGCGAGCTGGCCCAGCGCCGCGCCCACAGCACCGGCGCGCATGAGGCGCCGCCCGAGCTCAGCAGCGACCCGCGCGAGCAGCTGAACTGGCTGCTGCTGGACCACCTGAACCTGCTGCGCTCGGCGCTGGAGGACATTCAAGCGCAGGCCAAGGGCCGCACGGACACGGCCAGCCTCCAGTTGCTGGCCCTGGCCCAGCGCTGCGAAGCGCTCGCCGCCGAGCCCGACTTCGGTTTTCTCTACCACCCCAAGCGCCATCTGCTGCACATCGGCTTCCGCGTGGCCGAGCAGGAGCTGGACGCCGGCTTCTACGACCTGCTGGCCTCGGAGTCGCGCCTGACCAGCCTGCTGGCCATGGCCAAGGGCGATGTGCCGGTGCGGCACTGGGCGGCGCTGGGCCGGCCCTTTTTTGCCTCGGGCCTGGCAGCGGGCCTGCGCTCCTGGTCGGGCTCGATGTTCGAGTACCTGATGCCCAGCCTGATGCTGGACGAGCCGGTGGGCAGCGCCCTGCGCGGCGCCTGCCGTGCGGCGATTGCCGAGCAGCGCGCCTTCGGTGCCCGCACCGGCCTGCCCTGGGGCATCTCGGAATCGGCCTATGCCGGGCGCGACCACAGCCTGGCCTACCAGTACGCGCCGCAAGGCGTGCCGCGCCTGGCCCTGCGCCGCACGCCGCCCGAGGAGCTGGTGATCGCGCCCTACGCCACCGCCCTGGCCGCGCAGCTGGAGCCGCGCCTGGCATGCCGCAACTTCGCCCTGCTGGAGGCGCTGTCCGCGCGCGGCCGCTACGGCTTCATCGAAGCGCTGGATTTCAGCCCGGCACGCCAGGGCCAAGAGCAAGGCCCGGGCCTGCCCGAGCGCCGCCTGGCCGGCTGCGTGCCGGTGGTGACCTTCATGGCCCACCACCAGGGCATGAGCATCGCCGCCCTGGCCAATGTGCTGCTGGATGGCCAGGTGCAGCGCTGGGGCATGGCCTATGCGCCGCTGGAGGCGGTGGCCTCGCTGCTGCACGAGCGTGCGCCGCGCGAGCTGCCGCGCCTGAGCCTGCCGGTGGCCCTGCTGCCAGCGCCGGTGTTCGAGCGCCGCGTCAGCGGCCTGCTGCGCGAGGTGGACCCGGGCGAGGCCGCCATCGAGCCCAGCCAGCTGCTCTCCAACGGCCGCTACCACCTGAGCCTGCGGCCCAATGGGGCCGGCGCTTCGCAGCTGGGCAGCAGTGGCCTGAGCCGCCAGCGCGACGATGCCTTGCGCGATGAGTACGGCAGCTTTCTCTTTCTGCGCGGCCTGGACCCGGCCGAGCCGCAGCGCCTGGTCTCGCTGACCCAGCATCCCGCGCCCGATGCTCGGGCCGATTACCGCTGCAGCTTCCACCCCGACCGCGTCTGCCTGAGCGCGCACTGGCCGGGCCTGAGCAGCCAGCTGACTGTCTGGGTCAGCCCCGAGGACGACATCGAGTTCCGCCAGGTCGAGCTGCACAACCTGGGCGATCGGCCGCTGGAGCTGGAGCTGATTTCGGCCTTCGAGCCCACCCTGGCCGAAGCCGGCGCCGACGAAGCGCACCCGGCCTTCAGCAACCTGTTTCTGCGCGCCCAGTGGCAGGCGGCGCAGCAGGCCCTGCTGCTGCAGCGCAAGCCGCGCCTGCCGGGCGAGCCCGAGCTGCTGCTGGCGCATTTCCTGACCGAGCTCTGCCCCGAGAGCCCCGCAGCCGAGAGCGGCCTGCACGGCCTGGCCCTGCAAACCGACCGCCAGCTCTGGCGCGGCCGCCTGCAGCCGGCCTGCCGCCCGCGCGGCCAGCTGCGCGCCGTGCCGGCCTGGCAGGAGGCAGTGGTGCTGGACACCGGCCTGGACCCGGTCTGCGTGCTGGCCGCGCGACTGCGCATCCCGGCCCAGGGCAAGCTGATGCTGACCTTTGCCACCGCGGCCAGCCGCGAGGCCGGCACGCTGCATGCGGTGATCGACAAGTACCGGCAGGCCGCCCATGTGCAACGCGCCTCGCTGATGTCGGCCACGCTCTGCGGCATCCGCCTGCGCAGCCTGCGCATCAGCCCGGCCAATCTGGCGGCCGTGCAGACCCTGAGCAGCGCGCTGCTGCTGAGCCTGAGCCGCCCGCAGCTGCAAGAGGCAGCGGGCGTGCTGCCGAACGGCACACCGGGCTGCGATCGCAGCCTGCTCTGGCGCTTCGGCATCTCGGGCGAGCAGCCGCTGATCGTCGTGCAGGCCGGGGTGATCGAAGGCCTGGGCCTGCTGCGCAGCCTGGCGCAGGCCCTGAGCCTCTGGGCCTGGGCCGGCGTGGCCTGCGATCTGGTGGTGATCAATGCCGAATCGGCCTCGTACCACATGGCCTTGCAGCGCGAGCTGACCGCCCTGCGCGAACGCCATCTCGCCGATGGCGCGGCCCAGGCGCAGATGCAGACCACGCAC
The DNA here is from genome assembly GCA_002255955.1 of Burkholderiales bacterium PBB2. Taxonomy (GTDB): domain Bacteria; phylum Pseudomonadota; class Gammaproteobacteria; order Burkholderiales; family Burkholderiaceae_C; genus Paucibacter_A. Next base: position 3,747 of record NKIM01000079.1, read on the forward strand.
AACACCCAGGGCAAGGCCGCAGGCCCGAGTCGCACCCAGTTCCACCTGCTGCGCGCCGAGGATGTCAGCGCCGCCGAGCTGGGCAGCTTGCGCGCGCTGGCCAGCGTCTGCCTCGAGGCCGATGGCCGGCCCTTGCACCACCAGGTGCAGGTCTGGAGCGCTGCCTTCGAAGCCGCCTGCCGGCAGCGCCAGGACGGCGGCGCCGAGGTCGTGGCCCTGAGCCGCGCGGGCGCCGCCCACCCGGCTGACCCGGGTCGCTTCAGCCCGGACGGCGCGCGCTTCGAGTTCGAGGTCAGCGCGCGCCAGCGGCCCGAGCGGCCCTGGATCAATGTGCTGGCCAACCCGGGCTTTGGCGCCCAAGTCTCGGACAGCGGCGCCGGCTACAGCTGGGCGCTGAACAGCCGCCTGCACCAGCTCAGCGCCTGGTCCAACGACCCGGTGGCCGACACCCCTGGCGAATGGTGGTTGCTGCAGGACGAGGCCAGCCAGGAGGTCTGGAGCCTGGCGCCCTCGGCCTGGGGCGAGGGCACGCCGGCCCAGGTCTGCCACAGCCAGGGCTGGACCGAGATGCGCCAGCAGCGCGGAAGCCTGAGCTGGACCCTGCGCTGGTGTGTCGATGCCGACCAGGCCATCAAGCAGGTGCAGCTGCGCCTGCACAACGCGGGTGAGCGCAGCCGGCGCCTGCGCGTGATCGGCCTGGTCGAATGGCTGATGGGCGCGCAGCGCAGCGAGCGCATGAGCTGCGACAGCCGCATGCTGCAGCTGGATGGGGGCCTGGCTCTGCTCTGCACGCAGCGCGAGGGCTCGGCCGGCTTTGGCCAGAGCACGGCCTTCCTGACCCTTCTGCCCATGGCCCCTGGGACGGCCGGCCCCGAGGACCGCCTGGACTGGAGCTGCGACCGCCGCGAATGCTTCGATGCCCGCGGCCGCCTGCAGGTGCCGCAGCATGGCGGCGAGGCGCAAGGCGCCGGCCTGGACCCCTGCGCCCTGCTGAGCCGGCGCTGGACCCTGGCGGCCGGCGCGCGCTGCGAGCAGACCTTTCTGCTCGGCCATGCCGCCAGCCCGGCCGCGGCCCAGCGCCTGCTGGCCCAGGCCGTGCGCCAGCCGCCGCTGCAGCGCCTGAGCCTGGTGCGAGCGCGCTGGGACGCCCTGCTGGAGGCCAGCGAGGTGCAGACACCCGACCCGCTGTTCGACGCCCTGGTCAACCGCTGGCTGCTCTACCAGACCCTGGCCTGCCGCCTGTGGGCCAAGGCGGGCTTCTACCAGGCCGGGGGCGCCACCGGCTTTCGCGACCATCTGCAGGACGCCATGGCCCTGGCCTGGGCGGCGCCCGAGCTGCTGCGCGCGCAAATCCTGCTGCACGCCAGCCGCCAGTTCGCCGAGGGCGATGTGCAGCACTGGTGGCATGCGCCGCTGGGCGCGGGCGTGCGCACCCATTGCTCGGACGATCTGCTCTGGCTGCCCCTGGCCTGCCTGCAGCATCTGCGCATCAACGGCGATGCGGGCTTGCTGGACGAAAGCGTGCCCTTCCTGAACGGCGTGGAGCCGCCCGAATTGGGCGAGGACCGCTACGCCCGACCCGGCATCAGCACGCAGCGGGCCAGCGTCTACGAACATGCGGCGCTGAGCATCGACCGCAGCCTGCGCGTGGGCCGCCATGGCCTGCCCCTGATGGGCACGGGCGACTGGAACGATGGCATGAACCGCGTGGGCCAGGGCGGCCAGGGCGAATCGGTCTGGCTGGGCTGGCTGCTCTGGCGCCTGGTGATGGACTTTGCGCCGCTGGCACAGGCGCGCGGCCAGAATCTGCGGGCCCAGCGCTGGCTGGACGCGGCGCAGGGCTGGCAGCAGGCCTTGCTGGGCACGGCCTGGGAGGGGGCCTGGTTCACCCGCGCCTACTTCGACGACGGCCAAGCCCTGGGCGGCCAGGGACACAGGCCCGAGCAGGGCCCGGCCCGCATTGACCTGATTGCCCAGGCCTGGAGCGTGCTGTCCGGCGCTGCGCCGCTGGACCTGCAGGCGCGCGCCCTGGCCTCGATGGATGGCTTGCTGGTGGACAGCAGCGCCGACCTGATCCGCCTGCTGGACCCGCCGCTGCAGGATGCTGCAGAAGCGGGGGCTGCCGGCTCCGACCATGCCCACAACCCCGGCTACATCCAGGCCTACCCGCCCGGTGTGCGCGAGAACGGCGGCCAGTACACCCATGCCGGCGTGTGGGCGCTGATGGCCCAGGCCGGCCTGGCGCGCCAGCTGCTGGAGCTGGCCCAGGGCGAGCCCCAAGCTCTGGCGGCGGCAGCCCTGCAGGCCCAGGCCGCACGCGCCAGCGAGAACGTCTACCGCTACTTCCGCTACCTGAGCCCGGCCCACCGCGCCAGCGACCCGCGCCAGAGCCGGGTCTACGGCGCCGAGCCCTATGCTGTGGCCGGCGATGTCTACAGCGCCCCGCCCTACACCGGCCGTGGCGGCTGGAGCTGGTACACCGGCTCGGCCGCCTGGTTGCACCGGGCGGCGCTGGAATCCATCTTCGGCCTAGCGCTGGACACGGACCACTTCAGCCTGCAACCCTGCCTGCCCCTGGCCTGGCCGCAAGCCCGCCTGATCCTGCGCCGGCAGGGCCGGCTGCTGCAGATCACCCTGCTGCGCGGCACAACCGCGCAAGCCCAGGCCCTGGCGCAGGAACAAGCGGCACAGCTGCTGCACGCGGGGCAGCGCCAGGCGCTGGACGGGCTGCCGCGCGAGGCGCGTTTTGTGGTGCCGCTCTGAAGCCAGCAGCCTCCGCCGAACGGGCATGAAAAAAAAAAGGCGGCCTGGGCCGCCTTTTCTTTCTCCTCGACCTGCCGCAAGTTCAGCGCGAAGCCATCACCCCGCTCTCATCCGAGAGCACGATCTCGACCCGCCGGTTCTGCTGGCGGCCGGCGGCGTTGTCATTGCTGGCGACCGGGTGGGTTTCACCCATGGCCTGGCTGACCACGCGGCCGGGGTCCACCCCCAGAGCCAGCAAGGCGCTGCGCACCGACTCGGCGCGTCGGCCGGACAGCGACTCGTTGCTGCTGGAACTGCCGACGCTGTCGGCATAACCCTCCACCCGAACGCGCCGCTCGGGGTAGGTCTGCATGAACTGGGCCAGGCGTTCGATATGGCGCTGGGCAGCGCTCTTCAGCTCAGCCCGGTTGTTGTCGAACAGGACATCGCCGATGGTGATGACCAGGCCGTGCTCGGTCTGCTTGGCGTTGAGCTCGCGGATCTGCGTCTCCAGCTGGTAGGTGCGGATGCGGGCGGCATCCGCCTGACTCTGCGCCTGCTGATGAACCGCCGCCGTCTGTGCCTGGGCGTTCAGGCGGTCCTGCTGTGACTGCGCCGCCTGGGCCTGGGCGATGCCGGCGGCTTGCCCCGCGCGATCGGCCTCTTGCGTGCGGGCCTGCAGGCGGATCTGGTCGCGCTGGGCATTGGCGCTGCTCACCGCCGCCTCGGCCAGCTTCTGGCGCGTGGTCTCCTGGGCGATGGCTACCTGCTGCTGGGCCAGGAAGGCCAGGTGGTCGACCTTGGTCGCTTCGTCCTGGGCGGCCCAGGCGCTGTTGGCGCGGTCCAGGGCTTCGCGGGCCAGCTTCATCTCGCTGGCGGCATGGGCGGCCGTCTGCGGGTCGGCCTGGGCGCTGCGGTAATCGCTGCGAGCCCGATCGAGCTGGGCGTTGTCGCTGGGCAGGCTGCTGCAGCCCAGCAGGCTGGCCGAGATGGCCAGAAAGGCCACGCTGACCAGGGACAGGGAATGGATACGACGGGGGGGCTTCATGGTGGAGGGTGTCCTTGTGGTGGAGTGCTTCAGTGCGGTGAGCTTGCGAATGCGCTGCACTCAGGGCTTCTTGCGACGCAGCTCTTCGCTGAGGACGCGGCTGGCCTCGCGCAACTCATCGGCCGCCTTGCCCGCCTTGCCGGCGCCGGCCTTCTTCTCGGCCAGCTGGGCCTGGACTTGTGCGTCCTGGGCCAGCCAGAGCGCTTGCTCGTAGTTCTTGTCGTTCATGGCCAGGCGTGCGCGGTCCAGCTTGTCCTGAGCGCTGCGCAGCTCCATTGGCGCCCACTGCCCCGCGCCCGCGGCATTGGCGCTGGTCAGGGCCGCGGTGGACACCGCCATCTGTTCCGTGGGTGGCGGGATGCTGGCGCAAGCCGCCATCAGGCCGGCGCTGCAGAGGGTGGCGTAGGTCCACAGGCGTCGGGCGGTGCTCATGGGGATCGTGGGCGTGGTGGGGGTCGGGGGGGTCGGGGGGGTCGGGGGGATGCTCATCACGGGCTCCA
>NKIM01000072.1 GCA_002255955.1 Burkholderiales bacterium PBB2
GCTGGGCCAGCGGGGTGACGGGGCCGGTGCGCAGGGCCGCGATCTGGGCGGTGCTGAGGGCGGCGATCTGGTCCGAGCCCAGGGCCTGGAACTGCTCGCTGCTCAGCGCCCGGATGGCGGCGGAGCTGAGGGCGCGCAGGTCCTCGCTCTGCAAGGCCACCAGCTGGTCAGTGCGCAGGCCCTGGACCTGGGCGCTGTTCAGCGCCGCGAACTGGCTGCTGGCCATGGCCACGATCTGATCGGTGCCCAGGGCGCCCAGCTGGGCGGCGCTGAGGCCGCGCAGGCCGGTGCTGCCGATGGCGGCCAGGTCTTCGCTTTGCAGGCTGCGCAGCTGGTCGCTGCCCAGGGCGGCAATCTGTGCCGAGCCGATGACGCGGAACTGGGCCGTGCTCAGGGCGTTGAGGTCCTCGCTGCCCAGGCTTTGCAGCTGGCTGGGCGTCAGAGCATTGACCTGCGCCGTGGTCAGCGCAGCCCATTGGTCGGAGTTCAGCGCGCGCAGTTGATCGCTGTTCAAGGCCCGCAGGGCGGCGCTGTTGAGCGCACGCAGGTCGTCGGTTTCCATGCGCGCGATCTGATCCGTGCGCAGGCCGGCCACCTGGGCGCTGTTCAGCGCGGCGGCCTGGCTGCTGCTCAAGGCCACGATCTGCTCGGTGCCCAGGGCGCCCAGCTGAGCAGCACTCAAGCCGCGCAGGCCCAGGGTGCTGATGGCGGCCAGGTCCTCGGACTGCAGGCTGCGCATCTGATCGCTGGAGATGGCGGCGATCTGGGCCGAGTTCATGGCCCGGAACTGGGCACTGCTGAAGGCGTTCAGGTCTTCGCTGGACAGGCTCTGGATCTGCACCGAGCTGAGCGCGTTGACCTGCAGGGTGCTCAGCGCGGCCAGCTGGTCCGAGCCCAGGGCGCCGAGCTGCTCGCTGTTCAGGGCCCGCAGGGCGGCGCTGTTCAGGGCTTGCAGGTCGTCGCTGGCCATCTTGGCGATCTGGCTGGCCTGCAAGCCGCTGACCTGCGCGCTGTTCAGCACGGCCACCTGAGCGGTGCTCAGCGCAATGATCTGGTCGGTGCCGAGGGCGCCGAGCTGGCCCGCACTCAGGCCGCGTAGGGCAGCGGTGCTGATGGCGGCCAGGTCCTCGCTGGCCAGGGCGCGCAGCTGGTCGGTCGTCAAGGCCGCCACCTGGGCCGAGTTGAGGGCGCGGAACTGCGCCGTGCTCAGGGCATTGAGGTCCTCGCTGGCCAGGCTCTGGATCTGCGCGCTGCTCAGGGCATTGAGCTGGCTGCTGCTCAGGGCCTGCCATTGGTCCGAGCCCAGGGCCGCCAGTTGCTCGGAGTTGAGCGCACGCAGGGCGGCCGAGTTGATGGCTTGCAAGTCATCGGTGGCAATCTTGGCCATCTGGCTGGCTTGCAGGCCGGCCACTTGGGCGCTGTTGAGGGCGGCGGCCTGGGCCGTGCTGATGGCGATGATCTGATCCGTGCCCAGCACGCCCAGCTGGGCCGCGCTGAAACCGCGCCAGGCGCCGGTGTGGATGGCGGCCAGGTCATCGGTGGCGAGGCTGCGCACCTGGTCGGTGCCCAGCGCGGCAATCTGCGCCGAGTTGAGGGCGCGGAATTGCGTCGTGCTCAGGGCATTGAGGTCTTCACTGCCCCAGCTTTGGATCTGGCTGCTGCTCAGCGCATTGACTTGCGCGGAGGTCAGCGCGGCGATCTGGTCCGAGCCGAGGGCGGCCAGGCGGTCGGTGGCCACGGCCTGCAAGGCGCGGGTATTGATGGCCGAGAGGTCATCGGTCGCCAGGCTGGCGAATTGATCGCTGCTGAAGCCGCCGATCTGGGCGCTGCCCAGGGCGCCGATCTGGGCCGAGCTGAGGGCGCGGATCTCGTCGCTGCTGAGCGCGGCCAGCTGGTTGATCGGTGAGCTGCTGAGCGCGGCGATCTGGGCCGTGCTGAGCGCGGCGATCTGCTCGGAATCCAGCGCCCGCATCTGATCGGTGCTGAGCGCGCGAATCGCGGCGGTGCTCAAGGCCCGCAGGTCCTCGGTTTGCAGATGGCTGATCTGCTCGGTGCTCAGGGCCTGGACCTGGGCGCTGTTCAGTGCTGCGGCTTGCGTTGTGGTCAGGGCGATGATCTGGTCGCTGCTCAAGGCGCCAATCTGGCCAGCGCTCAGGCCGCGCTGGCCGGCGGTACTCAGCGCCGCCAGGTCTTCGCTTTGCAGGCTGCGGATCTGGTCGCTGGCAATCGCCGCCACCTGGGCCGAATTCATGGCGCGGAACTGGGCGGTGGTGAGTGCGTTCAGATCCTCGCTGGACAGGCTCTGGATCTGCACCGACGTCAGGGCATTGACCTGGGTCGAGCTCAAGGCCGCCCATTGGTCCGAGCCCAGGGCAGCGAGCTGATCGCTGCGCAGGGCGCGCAACGCGGCACTGTTGATCGCCTGCAGATCGTCGGTGGCGATCTTGGCCATTTGCTCGATGCGCAGGCCTTGCACTTGCACGCTGTTCAGCGCCGCGAACTGCTGGGTGCTCAGCGCCACGATCTGGTCGGTGCTCAGGGCGCCGAGCTGTGTGGAGCTCAGGCCGCGCCAGCCGGCGCTGCCGATGGCCACCAGGTCTTCGTTTTGCAGCGTGCGCAGCTGATAGCTGCTCAGCGCGCCCACCTGGGCAGAGTTCAGAGCCTGGAACTGCTGCGTGCTGAAGGCGTTGAGGTCCTCGCTGGACAGGGATTGCAGCTGGGCCTGCGTGAGCGCATTGACCTGCTGCGTGCCCAGGGCGGCGAGTTGATCGCTGCCCAGGCCGGCCAGCTGCTCGGTGCTGAGGCCGCGCAGGGCGCCGCTGTTGAGTGCGCGCAAATCATCGGTGGCCAGCTTGCCCATCTGGGCCGCGCTCAGGGACTGGACCTGGGCGCTGTTGAGCACTGCGTACTGCTGGGTGCCCAGGCCGATCAGCTGATCGCTGCTCAGGGCCGCCAGCTGGCCAGCATTGAGGCCTCGCAGGGCGGCAGTGTTGAGGGCGGCGAGGTCGGAGACATCGAGCGCCTGCACCTGATCGCTGCTCATGGCCGCGACCTGGCTGGAATTCATGGCCGCAAACTGGCCGGAGCTGAAATCCTTGAGCGAGTTGCCCAGGCCCTGGATCTGCACGTTGCTCAGCGCGGCGACCTGCTGGGTGCTCAAGGCCTGCTGGGCATCCGAGCTGAGATTGCCCAGCTGTTCGGAGCTCAGCGCGCGGATGGCGGCCGTGCTCAAGGCACGCAGGTCGATCGTCTCCATGGCCTGCACCTGCAGGCCGGCGATCTGGCTGCTGCTCAGCGCTGCCGCCTGGGCCGTGGTCAGGGCGGCGACCTTGCTGCCCGTGCCCAGGCTGTCGAGCTGGGCCGAGCTCAGGCCGCGCAGGCCGGTGGTGCCGATGGCAGCCCAGTCCTCGGTGCCGAGGCTGGCGATTTGGTCGGTCAGCAGGGCGGCGGTCTGGGTCGAGCTGATGGCCTGCCACTGCGTGGCCGTCAGGGCATTGAGGTGTTCGCTGTCCAGGTTGCGGATCTGGGTCGAGGTGAGGGCATTGAGCTGGGCCGTGCCCAGGGCTGCCATCTGGTCGGAGCCCAGTGCTGCCAGCTGCTCGCTGCTGAGCGCGCGCAGGGCGCCGCTCTGGATGGCGCGCAGGTCTTCGGTCTGCAGGGCGGCGATCTGGTCGCTGCGCAGGCCGCCGATCTGGGCGCTGTTGAGCACCGCCATCTGGGCGGTGGTGAAGGCGCGAATCTCGTCGGTGCTGAGTGCCGCCAGCTGGTTCACCGGTGCGCTGGCCATGGCGCTGAGCTGGGCCGTGCCGAGCACGGAGATCTGGTCGGAGCCGAGGGCGGCGATCTGCTCACTGCTGAGCGAGCGGATCACGGCGGTGCTGAGCGCGCGCAGATCCTCGCTTTGCAAGGCGGCGATCTGCTCGGTGCGCAGGCCCTGGGCCTGCACGCTGTTCAGGGCCGCGAACTGCTGGCTGCCCATGGCCACGATCTGCTCGGTGCCCAGGGCCGAGAGCTGCTCGGCGCGCAGGCCGCGCAGGCCGGCGCTGCTGAGCGCGGCCAGATCCTCGGTGCTCAGCGTGCGCATCTGATCGCTGCTGATGGCCGAGAGCTGGGCCGAGTTCAGGGCCCGGAACTGGGCGCTGCTGAAGGCATTGAGGTCATCGCTGGACAGGCTCTGGATCTGCGCCGCGGTCAGGGCATTGACCTGGGCCGCGCCCAGCGCGGCCAGCTGGTCCGAGCCCAAGGCCGCCAGCTGCTCGCTGCTGAGGGCGCGCAGGGCGGCGCTGTTCAGGGCGGCCAGGTCATCGGTGGCGAGCTTGGCGATCTGTTCGGTGCTAAGCCCCGCCACCTGGGCGCTGTTCAGTGCCGCGGCCTGGTTGGTGCTCAGGGCGATGATCTGATCGCTGCTCAATGCGCCGAGCTGGCCGGCGCTCAGGCCGCGCAAGGCGGCGGTGTTGAGGGCGGCCAGGTCCTCAGTGTCCAGGCTGCGGATCTGTTCGCTGCGCAGGGCCGCCACCTGGGCGGAATTGAGCGCGCCAAACTGGCGGCTGCTCAGCGCATTGAGTTCCTCACTGGCCAGGCTGGCGAGTTGGCTGCCGCTGAGGGCGGCGACCTGGGCGGTGCCCAGGGCCTGCCACTGATCGGAGCCCAGCGCCGTCAGCTGCTCAGTGCTCAGCGCGCGCAGGGCGGCGCTGTTCAGGGCTTGCAGATCGTCCGTCGCCATCTTGGCGATCTGCTCGGTCTTCAAGCCACCGACCTGGCTGCTGTTGAGCGAGGCCGCTTGCTGCGTGCTCAGGGCGACGATCTGGTCGCTGCCCAACTGGCCCAGCTGGCTGGCGCTGAGGCCGCGCAGGCCGGCGCTGCTGATGGCGACCAGGTCTTCGGTGCTGAGGCTGCGCAGCTGGTCGCTGCCCAGGGCCGCAATCTGGCTGGATTGCAGGGCGCGCATCTGTGCGCTGGTGAGCGCGTTCAGATCCTCGCTGAGCAAGCCCTGGATTTGCCGCGTGCTGAACGCCGCCACCTGCTGGGTGCTGAGCGCGCCGATTTGATCGGAGTCGAGTGCGGCGAGCTTGTCGGTGCTGAGGGCGCGCAGCGCGCTGCTGCTGAGGGCGCGCAGGTCGGCGGTCTGGATGTAGCGGATCTGCTCGCTGCTCAGGGCCGTCAGGGCAAAGCTGCCGAGCGAGGCGAACTGCCGCGTGGTCAGGGCCTGGATCTGGTCGCTGCTGAAGGCAGCCCAATCTTCGGTCGAGAAACGGCCCAGCGTGCGGGTGGTCAGGCCCGCGATCTGGGTGGTCGACAAATGGGTGATCAGGGTGCTCATCAGTGGCTCGCTCGGGCAGGCGGTGGCCGCAGGCGCTCATGCGCGCACGGCAGCACCGACCCGACCTCCTCGGGGGTGTTCAGTGGTCCGACCCGGCAACTCCTGTGAAACCTTGAGGCAGCGCGACGCAGCAGCGGCGGGTTCGGTGCCGCGCTGCGAAGCTCCAGAACGTTCGAATGGCAGCGCGCAGCCCCTGCGGGCAGGGGCTGGATGCGCTCAATTCGATCGTCAGGGGGCGAAAACCATGCTTTCTCCGTGCATGAGTTCTCGAATCCCGTGCTAGCGCTTTCGACGCCGTCGGCCCGGACTTGAGCCCGCAGCTCGGGGGTGTCCCCGTTTGCTGGCGTGTTCGCGCGGGTGAGAGCGGCTGGGTGGCGCATGGCGGGCTGCTTCAGGTGTCAGTGGAAAGAGGCGGTTCGGTCGGTGTCCAACGAATCGGTTTTTTTGTGGATGTGAAAAAAAGCCTCAAGTTCTTCGAGGCTCTACCGATGTTAGAAAGTGGCGCGAAAAACGAAGGTCGCATAAGGGGGCGCATTGCTCGCTTGTTTGGCGCGCTGTGCGCTCTGCGTCTTCGATGTAATGGCAGGGCCGCAAGCTGCGGTGAGACCGCCGCGCGCCATGCACATCACCACCCTGATCCCGGCCTACAAGACCAAATACCTGCAAGAGCTGCTGGCCGGTTTGATGACCCAGACCCGCAAGCCGGATCGGATCGTCATCTCCGACGACAGCCCCGGCGGTGAGTTCACGCAGCAGCTGCTGTCCCCGCGCTATGCCAACTGGGTGGCCACGCTGCCGCTGGAGCTGCATGTCGGCCGCCGTGCCGGCGCCTACGAGAACTTCAAGAACCTGGTGCGGCTCTGGGCGGGCCGCAGCGAGCTCTTCCACATCCTGCTGGACGACGACGTCATCTTTCCGGACTTCTACGCACAGCATCTGCAGACCCACCAGATGGCCGAGCTGTCCTGCAGCATCAGCGCCCGCTGGAACGCCAATGAACGCGGCCAGCCCATCGAGGGCATGCCGGTGCCCGAGGCGATTGCCAGCTCCAACAGCCGCATCATGTCCATGGGCCCCAAGGCCATGTTCTCCAGCACGGTGCCGGGCAGCGTCAACTGGCTGGGTGAGTTCTCCAACTGCGTGATCCGGGCGCGCTGTGCCGAGCTGCTGGAGCAACCGGCCTTTGGCGGCGTGTCCTACGCGGGCTTGTGGGACCTGGGTTTCTTCCTGGCCGCCAGCCTGCAGGCGCCGATCGGCTACATCCAGGACCGGCTCGGCTACTTCCGCGCTGGCGGCGAGGGCCATTCGGCCCAGCGCAACGGCCCGCACATGAAAGCCGCCTACCTCGGCTATGTGGCCCTGGCCGTCGGCGGCTGCCGCATCGGCCAGGTCACGCCGGAGCAGATGCGGATGTGCGCCACCGGCATGGCCGGCGCCCTGGTCAAGAACTATGCCGATCAGCCGGACGTGATGGCCTTTGTGCCCCTGCTGCTGGAGCTGGGGCAGGGCAGTGAGGGGGCCGAAGCCGCCTTTGTCGAAGCCTGGCATGGCTTCCTGCAATCCCACGGGTTTTGAACATGGCCTTGCAGAACCGACTGGAACGCCTGCGCGGCCTGATCTCGCGCAGCTCGCCTTTGGAGCTGGAAACCTGGGTGCGCGCCTTGCTGGTGCACTACTTCTTTCATGTGTCCGACAAGCAGCGCATCGAGATCCAGGGCCCAGGTTCGCGCAGCCTTAACTTCCTCACACCGACGGTCTTCAAGGGGGCAGGGCGCATCGTGCTCAGCACCAGCACCGTTTTTGGTGTGCCACGCTCGCCGGGCAGCTATGCCTGCAGCTATGTGGAGTCACGCACGCCCGATTCGCTGATCGAGATCGGCCCCGGCACGGTGTTCAACAACCGCCTGAACCTGATTTCGGAAGGTGCGGCCATCCGCTTTGGCGCCAACTGCCTGGTCGGCGCCGAGCTGCAAGTCATGGACAGCAATCTGCACGATCTGCGCCTGGCCCACCGCCGCGAGCCCGACCCGCGACCGGCCGAGGTGGTGATCGGCGACGAGGTCTTCATCGGCTCGCGCGTGACCATCCTCAAAGGCGTGCGCATCGGCCGCGGCTGCGTGATCGCGGCCGGCGCCGTGCTGCAGCCGCATTTCCAGGCCCCTGAGTTGTCCATCGTGGCGGGCAATCCAGCTCGGGTGGTGGGGCGGGTGGACGAGAGGCCGGACGGAGGCGCCTGAGTTCAAGCAAGAAGGTCTGCGGCTCATCTCAATGAGCGCAGTGCGGGTGCTAACGACGAATCTGCCGCGCTGTGAGGGGTAGCTTGTGGCACGAAGCAGCCCTTGAATCAGTTGTTGATCGGGCCGACTAGGCGCTCTGCTCCGTTCATGTCCCCCGACCCCAGCCTATGGCTGGGGTCTCCTCCTTTACTTCACTTCGCAGAGCACCCAGCCGCCCCGATCCAGCACGGCCTTGCTCCTTCGGCGAAAACGCCAAGCGGTCGC
>NKIM01000026.1 GCA_002255955.1 Burkholderiales bacterium PBB2
TGTGTTCGATGCGGCCGAATGCGACCTCCCGACGACCAGCCGGTTTCTCCGTAGACGTAGGTGTTAGAAGGCTTGTCTTTGGCCAGTGCTTCATAGGCCAAGACAATGATCTCCGCTACTTTTGAGTGCACGTATGTTCTGCCTGCAGCCGCAGCCAACGTGCTGTATGACGTGAAGTTCGGGCCTTCGCTTGGAAGCTTTACCCCACCCTCCAACCGACCATTGCTTACTGTGCCGTAACACTGACTTTCTGCCGCGACGAGTGCTAGCGGTTGAAGCGAAAGGAATGCAGATAGAAGCCATGTGAAGCGGCGCATGGGGCTCCCGATGCCGGCTAACGTATTGTAGGGAGACAGGTGTGTCCGCTTATCACGGTCAGCTGTCCCCTTAATGCTGCAACCCCAACCTGCCTGCAGGGCGCACCAAGTCTGGGCTTACGTTGCATATATGTGTATTTATACAGTATTCTTGATTCCGGCAAGCCCGGCGCCGGCAGTTTGCCAGTCCTAACGGGCTAGATCTTCTTGGTTTGCCCGACGACGGACTGTGTGCCGTTGATTGGAGGCAAGCATGCTCAGTCCGTCAATCACCTTTGCAGGGGGAGCCCGGTCAGTTGCCCGCGGCCTTCTTTGTCCGCCGCCGTCTCAACTGCCTCCGCTGCAGTCGGTCAAGCTGCTCGACCAGGTCCGTGAGCGGATCCGCTACGTGCATTACAGCCGCCGCACCGAGGACGCATATGTGCACTGGTGTCGGGCCTTCATCCGCTTTCACCGCATCCATCACCCTAATGCGATGGGTGGCACTGAGGTCGAGGCCTACCAGTTGATCGGGAAGTAGCTGCACATCCAGCATCTGCGCAATTCGTTCCCGGGTCAGGTCAAGGCACGATGACAGCACCCTGGTCCAGCTCAACCATTGACACCAGGGACACAGAGTAGATGCATTTACGGTCAGGCCTTTGACCAGCTTGCTCTCCTTGTCAGGGGGGCGTCGCATGACACGCCGTTGCACGAACGTTTGCAGTACTAAGCGAATGGACTAAGCGTTTTCCTGACGAGACGACGAACCTGCGCTTTGGCGAAGCCTTCGATTTTTTCGACACGCACGGGAGAAGCACGAGCTAGCGGCACAGATCCTGAATACGATCAACGAGCAACTGCTGAGCAAGGCCGTATTGCTCTGCGTGGGCCTGGTGGTGGACGCTCCGATGATCGGCACCCTAAGGTCGACCGATAATGCTGCCGGCGAACTCGAACGTTAGATGGAGCAGAGCAAGAAGGGCGATCCGTGGTGCTTCGGTATAGCGGCGCACATTGGCGTGGATGCTGAATCGAGCCTAATGCTCAAGGTGCGCGGCGCGACGGGCAGCCCAAATGATGTGACCGAGGCCAAGGCGCTGCCAAACGGTGACGAGACCAAAGCTTCCGCGGACGCGGGTTACCAGGGCGCGGACAAGCGAGCTGACGCCAAGCCGGAAAAGCGCTCGAACTTTGCGATGCAGCCCAGCAAGCGTAAGAAGCTGAGCGAGCTGGGAATCGAATCGGCTGATTGATGAGCTCAAAAGCCTTAAAGCGAGCATCTTACCCAGAGGATCACCCATTCCGCGTGATCAAACACCTGTTCGACCATGTGAAGGCGCGCTATCACGGGATAGCGGAGAACACTGCGCGGCTGCCCGCTCTGTTCGCGCTGTCCATCCTTTGGATGCTGCGGCGCCAACTGGACGGGACTTCAGGGCTCCTGCAAATCTCGAAATCCTCTGAGAAGTCGGCAAACGCATCGCGAAATGCGGAAGAGCCAGGTGCAAACAGCACAACAGACTTCAATATTCGACTTCAAACCAGGGGCCGCACATATGGCGGCGCTTTGTGCAGACCTTCTAAAAATTAGAGGCTAGGCCCCGAGTTGAATACCCTCACATTCGGACGGTACGCTATTTCGCCTTCGTAGCGCTCATTTCGACCGAGTCGCCAATAATATCAAACTGTTGGCTTGGGAGCCTTGCGATGACTGCGGTTGTCCAACCGGCGCTTTGCAGTTCTTGAATTGAAACTCTTCCGATCGTCGCACAATTGAAAACCACATCACCCGACACGGGCGTCCCACGGGGCACCAGTCGATCTGAAGAGCAGTTCACGTTTATACCCGCCGAGTACCCACGCAATCGCACTACCCGACCAGCGCTTTCGGCTTTGAGCTGAGCAGCACGCTCGACAGCCGCTGCACTTTGGCGCACGGCTTCCTCTTGGCGCGAGTTTTTTACAGCCTTGGCATGCATCTCTTCTTTGTCAACATGAGCAGCCCACTCATCAGCACGATAAATATTCCGGAAGTACTTATTGCCTCCAGCATAGGAATACATGCTCATGCCCGATAGCTTTTGCTCAGCGCGGGCGCGGAAACCGTTGCGTTCATCCATGAGCGTGCCGCCGAGTTCACTAACCTGAGGGCAATCGGAGTGCACTTTGGGCGCTACTCCCGGCGGACAAACGAGCAGCACCCGAGTTCGGGTGACAAACTTCGCACTGTTCTTCGAAATGATGACTGTGTAAGTATTTCCAGTCGCATCAATACTCTTGACCTCATCAAGGCGCAAGAAGCTGACTCCTTTTTCATCTCCGTTCTGCACCCAGAGAATGCCAGTCGGAATGTTTTGCGCTGTATGCGCATCAGCCGCCACGCGATTGATCTTGAAGAATTCGTCTGAAGAATAAGCGAAGTACTGGATGGTTATCGGGGACTCGAGGTTCGTTTGAACCTTGTACGTTGGGGTAGGCGTCGCGCACCCTGCTAACAAAAACGAACAAATGGCCGCGGTGATGTACCCACACTTACTCTTGTTCAGCATTCTCAAGCCCCCTGATTGGCAGTGGAATTTGTGTATCGAAAAGTCTATGACCTCGCTGTAGCAGGTGAGGAAAATGCCTCTTCGGTATGCGTGAAAAATTACTGGAAAACGAATTGCGTTCCGGCCCAGGAACAGCAGATCCAGCCTGCAGACCAGTTTGTCAAAGCTGAAAATGGCCCACAGCTGAAGGACTGAAGCGAGCTGTAGTCCGGTTTTACGACGACGTTCGCCGACGGACCTAGTTGGCCGCGATTCCGTTGCTGATCGTCAACCACCAGCTTTAGCTTTGGGCACTTTGCTGACCGACGAGGGGCCGAGTCCGAACGGCTGCAACCAGTCTGGTGCTAACGGACTAGGCACTTTTGCTTTGGGCACATGCTGCCGCTGACGCCTGAAGACCGATCTGCCACTCTGGATCAACTTCGGCCAGGCGCCAGGCCTACTGCAACGCCATCTCCGAGCCTCAAGCCGATGCTCAGGATCAGTTACTGGGCCTTAAAGCTGTGCGGCCGCAATCAAGTCCGCCAAACTGGTGTCAAGGGCCTGCGCGATTTGTGCGGCGAGTACAAGCCCCACGTTCTGCCCTCCGCGCTCGACACTGCTCACGTAAGAGCGGTCAATTCCCGCCTCGTGGGCCAAGCCTTCCTGAGACAGGCCAAGGCTCAGCCGGCGTTCTCGGACAGCTGCGCCGAACGCCAACAGTGTTGGTGTTTGAGCGTGACGAGGAGACTTGCGCGGCATCCATAAATGGTTTGCTATTGACGTCAATAGCACCACGGACGATCATCCTCAATCTGCGGTTTGTGCTCGAACGCGGTGCGCGGCACAGATTGAGTTGGCCGAGTTGCCTCGAGTGCCTTTTTTCTTGCATCCGTAGGGGCGCGTTGCGGCTCGGGCTGCAGCCCGAGCTGCTGCTCGATCTGAACTGGCCGCCTTGGCGTTAGCCCTATCTGTCTGACCCTGCCTGGAGGGATACCCCATGCTCAAGAAACTACCGCCGGTCTTTTTTCGCATACGCACCGCGCTGATGCGCAGCGGTCGTTCCTCCCATGATGCGGACGACCTTGTGCAGGAAGCTTGGGTTCGCCTGGCTTGCTATGAAGGTGAGCAGGTGGTTGCCAAACCTGAGGCTTTCATGATGCGAGCGGCTCTCAATTTGTCCATTGATGCTCACCGGTCCAGCGTCTGCCACGGTGAACAGCTGATGGTGGATGAGGTGGTTCTGCTCGACACCGCTCCGGGCACCGAGGCAATCGTGCTGGCTCGGGAGCGCATGGCGCGTCTGAGTCTCGGGTTAGGGCGCCTGACCGACAAGACCCGGGACATTTTTCTGTCACACCGGATCGATGGTTTGACCTACCAAGAGATTGCCCAGAATCATGGCTTGAGCATCAGCACGGTGGAAAAGCATGTCGCCAAGGCCACCCTGCAGCTGACTAGCTGGATGGAAGGTTGGTAGTGGTTGCTGAGTTTGAGGCTGATCCGGGCAGGGCAGGACGTGTGGACAGTGGGCGTGTTGGGCTTGCTGCGGAAGCGGGAGGACATTCACCGCCTTTGGTGACGCCTGACATCGCTGCTGAAGCCGCTGTGTGGATCGCGAGATTGCATGGCCCCAGCCGTACGCCAGCTATGGTGCGCGAGTGCTTGGCTTGGCAGGCCCAGTCACCCGCGCATCGCCTTGCCTTCGAACGGTGTACGGAGACATGGCAGGAAGTTACAAATCTCAGTCTCAGTGCTTATGCAAACACCTGGAGCAGCGCCGAGAAGGTTTCAGGGCATCGCTTGAGAGTCACCAAGCCTATGCAGTGGGCCTTGGCGGCGGTGTTCCTGGCGCTGGCCTCCGTGCTGGTCTTGGCGCTGCAGCCATCGCGAACTGGAGAGGTGTACGCCACGGAAGTGGGGGAGCACCGGGTGGTGATGCTCGCGGATGGCAGTCGCATGTCTCTGAACACCGCCACGAAAGTTCGGGCAAGTCTAAGTTCGTCTCAGCGGCTCGTTGAAGTCGAGGCTGGGGAGGCGCTGTTCGAAGTGGCCAAGGACGCGAGCCGCCCCTTTCTGGTGACTGCGGGTGAGACTGCGGTCAAAGCGACTGGAACCGCTTTTCTCGTGCGCTTGCTGCCGAGCATGCAAGAGGTCAGCACGTCGCTCGAAGTGACCTTGATTGAGGGACAGGTTGTCTTGCGGCCTCAAGAAGGTCTTGTGGGCTTAGCGGCGGGTGCTGGTCCGGTCGAGATGACTGCTGGGGAGCGTGTGCGCTTTGATGGCGCGATGGCCGCTTCACGGTTTTTAAAGGTGCGAGTTGATCGGTCAAGTCTGGACCGAGCTGTCGCCTGGACACGTGGTGAGGCCTCGTTTGACGATGTCACCCTCAATGAGGCCGTGGCGGAAATGAATCGCTACAGCTCGAAGCCCATCGTGATCGTCCATGCCGACAGGCTCAAGGCGCTGCGAGTCAGTGGCCTGTTCAGGACGGGCGACAGTGTGAGCTTTGCGCGAGCTGTGGCAGCGCTGCATGGTTTGGACGTCCGAGAGCACTCTGATCGTTTGGAGCTGGCGCCGCGCTGAAGGGCAGCTGCGGCAGCAGCAGGGCAGGGGAGAGGCGGCCCGCTCCCGTGTCAGTGGATGGAGGCTTCAATGCCTTCATGCGTTGTATGAACGCGCCCCCTTGCCGGACAGGCCTTCGGCCAGACCGGCACCGCCGACACCCGCCACGCCCGATGCCGGGCCGCCGGAGCGCGTTCAGGCCGACTTGATGTCGCGCCCGGGGCGTCACTCGTGCACTGGGCTCAAAAGGGTTCGGATGCGGTCCGGATATGGTCCGCTTTTGGTCCGGATACGGTCCGGATACGGTTCGCTTACGGTCCGGATATGGTCCGGATATGGTCCGGTTTCGGTCCACATCCGCCTGATTGCTGTCGGTTGGCTAGCGACCAGGCTCACCGCGCGCTCGGAAAGTTAGGCATCGGCGGTGATCTGGGCCTGAAATTCAGCGCCTGGCCGCAGCTTTGAAGACCAAGAACACTAGGAAAACTTGAGTGCAGGATAGGCTAGCTGCCAGCATTTGGATGCCAATCTTGCCTTTCCGCGCGCTGCTGTGGATTGGGGTTTTGGCGGACCCGGGCGCTATGTTGATCTGATGGATTTAGAAGGCAGGTTTAGGCTGGTTGCAGCCAATTGGATTCGGCAATCGTGGGGCAGCAATGTGCCCAAAGCCGAAATTCGCCGACCCCCAGCAGTTGCCCTCTGGATTCGATAGCGACGCGCTTCTATCATGGTTGTCTACTGACCAATCAATCAGCATCCCTGGGGAGGGCTTATGCGGAGATGGCAAGTTTTGCTGGGAGCGGTGCTCGCCGGCTGGAGTTTGAACGCCCATGCAGCGGAACTGGGCATCGCGGCGTTCAATATCGCGTGGGCCGGCTCCGAGGCCGATTTCAACGAGCACATCCGGGTCTGCACCAGCCCGCAGGTGAACTGGTGCGACACGCGCGCCAAGATTGCCAAGGGCGAGACGGCCCCCCCGCCCGAAGAAGACGTCCGCGCAAAGCGGTGCCAGACGGAGTTCGACACTGCCGCCGGCGGTGCCGGCAAGGGCATGCTCGTTGCACCGTGCAACGCGTACAAGCTCACCGCGTCGAAGTGGAAGAAGGCGGCGCCCGGGATCTATGCCGAGAAGCTTGACGGGCTGCGCCAGACCGTCGATGGCCTCATCCGGGCGCGGCACGTGGACGTTATCGCTTTCCAAGAGGTCCGCTCCGCCGGCGTCATCAAGGAGATCCTTGGTAGCCATGCGGCCGACTTCGAGGTTTGCGTTGCGGACCACACGGCGTTCCAGACGGTCGGATTCGCGTGGCGGCGCTCGGTGACGTCCAAGCCCGGGAAGTGCGCCCCAGAGGCCGGGCTCGCCATCAAAGAGAACCCTCAGGATCCGGCGTCTCTGCGGCACCTGCGGCCGGGCGTGGCCTTGTCGCTCACCATCGGCAAGGATCCCCTCACGCTGATGAACGTGCACCTCAAGTCAAGCTGCGCCAACCTCATCACCAGCCCGGCCTTCAAAGGCCATGAACTGACCAACCCAGACTCGGCCTGTCAGGTGCTGAACCGGCAGGTCGCGCCGCTGGAAGCCTGGATAGACGGCGTGGCCAAGACTTCGCCCCTTTTCGTCGTGCTCGGAGACTTCAACCGCAGGCTGGACGAGGAGGCTGCCAAGGCTGTGGCCCCCAAGGACGTGCGCACGGACCACACGGATCCTGCGGCACCGAACAAGACGGGCCCCAACGGTGAGGTCAGCTCCAGGTTCCTCTGGCAGGAGCTGTCTGATGGAGACCCGACGCTGGTCCAGGTTCCGCCGCCGGTGGCGACGGACTGCAAGGGCTTTGAAGGGCTGGACCACATCTTGATCAGTGCAGCGCTGAACAAGCGGCAGACCGGCCCGCTCTCGTCGGAGAAGGTCAAGGTCGAGCAGAAGGACAAGCAGTTCATCATGACCAGCGACCACTGTCCCCGGATCACCAGACTCACCCTCTGACCTCGCGCTGTCCGGCGAGACCATCCACCGGCCAGGCACTGGCCTCACGTTCATTCAAACCATGAAAACTGAAGTTCGCAATGCTGCTGAGCTGGCTGCCTGGTTGACGCTCCCCGGACCTGCGGTCATCCAGGATCTCGACCTCACGGCCGCGGCAGCGGAGTTCGCCAAGCGCGACCTCGCCGGCTGCGCCTTCCTGGGCTGCGTCATGGCCCCTGACCTGGCCAAGGCGGCGGGGGAAGCTCACTGTCTGGTACTTCCGCCCATCGAGGCGTCGGACGAAGCCCCCTTCAATCCGTACTCGGTGAGCATGTACACGCCGTGCGAACTTTACGATGGCTACGACCCGGACGATGTCGGCACCTACGACAGGTATTTCGACCGCAAGGTGTATCTCTCGTACATGTCCCTTGGTCCGCCGGCCGAGCTCAAGCCGGTGGCGGCCGATGTCCTGCTGCTGCGCCGGATGCATGACGCCACGATTGCCACCGCGCTGGACGCCTTCGTCAAGGGCGCCCAGGGGCGCATCGTCGCCATCATGGGTGGCCACGATCGTGCCCGCAGCGACGCGCTCTACCTCGAAGTGGCCATGCTGGCGCTGGAGTTGACGCGCAAGGACTACATCATCGCGACCGGCGGTGGCCCAGGCCTCATGGAGGCCGCCAATCTGGGCGCCTATGCCGCCGGCTTTGCTGACCCCGAAGCCGTGGTTAAGGCGTCCGTCGAGCAACTGAAGGCGGCGCCGACCTACAAGGACGCCAACTGGCTGAAAGTCGGCTACAAGGTCTGGAAGGGGCTGGGCAAGCCGGTCGATTTCCAGAAGAGCCGCAACCTCGGCATCCCCACCTGGTTCTACGGGCACGAGCCGCCCAACCTGTTTGCCACGGACATCGCGAAGTACTTTGAGAACAGCGTCCGGGAGGAGGGCCTGCTGGCCATCGCGCATTCCGGCGTGCTTTTCGCCGAGGGCAATGGCGGCACCGTGCAGGAGATTTTCCAGGATGCCTGTCAAAACTACTACCGCACGTACGCTCAGCTGAAGAGCCCGATGGT
This sequence comes from Burkholderiales bacterium PBB2, assembly GCA_002255955.1. GTDB lineage: Bacteria > Pseudomonadota > Gammaproteobacteria > Burkholderiales > Burkholderiaceae_C > Paucibacter_A. The sequence continues at coordinate 8,430 of NKIM01000026.1, forward strand.
GCTGTTGGGGACGGCGTACTGGAACTCGGCCTATTCCGACTACAGCAATCCAGCCGACCGCCGGCGGCCGCTGTACCCGGTCCTGAAGAAGCTGGCTTTCGAGAAGGGCTTCGCCGACTACGTGCACATCACCGACAGCACAACCGACGCGATCGATTTCCTCGTCAAGCACCCGCCGGTCAAGGCCTAGGCTGGCTGGCCGCTCACCCTTGGACGGTGAGCGCGGCGAACAACACAACTCGAACACGGAAGAGGGACGGAATGGCCGATATCGGAAAGCGCTTGATCCAGCTGCGCGCGCGGCGGGTAGGAGACGATCGCCCGCAACGCACGGCGTTGAGTGCCGCGCAGACGCTCGACGTCATGGCGAAGTCGCTGTACCAGTCGGACGAGAAGTGGGAAAGGAACCGACAGGCCCGCCCCTACACCGCCTATGCACTGGGTGCGATGCAAGAAGTCGGGGAGACCTATACCAGGGTCAGCGTGGAGGAGGCCGAGCGCGTGGGCAAGCAGCTTGTCCCACGGCTGGCCCGCCGCGGCATTCCTGCTGAGTACCGCCTGCAGGGATCCGTGCCGCTGAACGTGCACATCCGCCGTGTGAGTGACGTGGACCTGCTGTTGCTGGACACCAGCCATCGGACGTACGACAGGCAAGGCGTCATGGCGGCGAGCGGCGCCTATCTCTATCAACCTGCGAGGAGCTCGGTAAGCGTGCTCGGCTCGCTGCGCGCGGGGGTGGTATCGAGCTTGAGGGAAGCCTTCCCGGCTGCGACAGTCGATTCCTCGGGCGCAAAGGCCGTCACCGTTTCCGGTGGATCGCTGCAGCGCGTGGTCGACGTCGTCTCCTCGCACTGGCATGACACCATCCAGTACCAGAGTTCTCGCATGGAGCGGGATCGCGGCGTCACGATTCTCGACTCCAAGAAGGTCACGACGATCGACAACCTGCCATTCCTGCACATCCACAGGGTGGGAGAGCGATGCGACGGAATATTCGGAGGGCTGCGCAAGTCGATCCGCCTGTGCAAGCAGGTCAAGGCCGACATGGAGATGGAAGGCAAGACGGTCTCGTTCCCGAGCTTCGACATCGCAGCGACGATGTATCACGCCGACATGGGGCAGCTCCGAATGGGCCTGGTGTACGAGCTGGCCATCCTGGCCGAGACGCAGCGCTTCCTTGACTATTTGCACCATAACAAGGACTACGCCAGGACGCTGGTGACGCCGGACGGCCTGCGCCGCATCTTCGACGATCCGAAGAAGCTGGACGGCCTCACCCAACTCTCGGTTGAGATGGACGATCTGCTCAAGCAGGTCGCGCGGGAGCATGGCTACGGCGTTTCCACGTATCTCTCCACGGAAGACCTTCGCACCAAGCTCAAACTCACGAACGTCGAGGCATGACCCCATGGCGGAAATCCCGGAATTTGCAGCGCCCGACCGGCCGCTGCGCGTCTTGACGCTCGATGGCGGTGGCGCCAAGGGCTTCTACACGCTCGGTGTGCTCACCGAGATCGAGGCCATGGTCGGCGGGCCGCTGCATGAAAAGTTCGATCTGATCTTCGGTACGAGCACCGGATCCATCATTGCATCGCTGATCGCGCTGGGCCAATCCGTTGACGAGATCCTGACGTTGTACCGCGCACATGTGCCGACGGTGATGTCCGAGAAGACGCGCGCCGGCCGAACGCGGGCGCTGACCGAGTTGGCCAAGACGGTCTTCGGCGATGCCAGCTTCGCGGCAGTGAAGACCGGCATCGGCGTCGTGACCACGAAGTGGTTGACCGAGCGGCCCATGATCTTCAAGGCCAGCGTGGCCCAAGCCCATGGTCGAGCGGGCACCTTCGTGCCGGGATTCGGCGTGTCGATCGCGGACGCCGTCAGGGCATCTTGCTCGGCCTACCCATTCTTCGAGCGCACCATTGTCAAGACGTCGAAGGGCGAAAGCATCGAGCTCATCGACGGCGGCTATTGCGCGAACAATCCGACGCTGTATGCCATCGCGGATGCGGTGCACGCGCTCAAGCGAGACCGTCAGGACATTCGCATAGTCAGCGTCGGCGTGGGCGTGTACCCCGAGCCGAAGCCGCCGTTCTGGATGCGGCTGGCCAAGAGGTACGTGGTAAGCGTCGAGCTGCTGCAGAAGACGCTGGAGATCAACACGCAGTCCATGGATCAACTGCGCCAGGTGCTGTTCCACGACGTGCCCACCGTCCGCATCAGCGACACCTTCGCCCAGCCGGAGATGGCCACGGACCTGCTGGAACATGACCTGGCCAAGCTGGACGTGCTGTTCCAGCGCGGTAGAGAGTCCTTCGCGTCGCGCGAGAAGCAGCTGCGCGAGTACCTGATGTAGGGGCAGAGTTCGCCATGGCCATTCCCGAGTCTCAGTTGGTGACCTGGTCACACCAGGGGTCCATCGCCCAATCGTCGACCACCTACAACAGCATCAAGGGGGTCCTCGAAGGCAACGGCACGCCGTACGCGGGCAAGAACTACAAAGTCTTCCTGCAGGGCTCTTACGGCAACGACACCAACATCTGGGCGGAGAGCGACGTCGACATCGTCATCTGCTTGAACGATTGCTGGCAGCGGGATATTGAGGCCTTGTCGCCAGATGACACGGCCGCGTATCAGGGTGCGTTCGTCGACGCCACCTATGGGCATGTCGAGTTCAAGAACGATGTGGTTGCTGCGTTGACGGCCCGGTACGGGGCAGACGTCAAGGTCGGCGACAAAGCCATCGCCCTCGCGGCCAATGGTACCCGGCGCAAGGCGGATGTCATCGCTGCGATCCAGTTCAGGCGCTACTACAGGTTCAAGTCCGCCTCCAATTCGACCTACGACGAAGGCATCTGCTTCTACAACGCGGCCGGTGAGCGCATTGCAAACTATCCGCGCCAGCACTCGGCCAATCTCACGCAGAAGCACAAGGACACCTCGCAATGGTTCAAGCCCGTCGCGCGGGTCTTCAAGAATATGCGCAGCCGCCTCGTCGACGACGGCCTCCTCAAACCGGGCGTGGCGCCGTCTTATTACATCGAAGCGCTGCTCCACAACGTGCCGAGCGGGCTATTCGGCACCAACTACCAGAGCTCTGTCGCCAATGTCATCGACTGGTATCGCAACGAGGCTGACAAGACGCAGCTTGTCTGCGCCAACCACCAGTACTACCTGCTGCGCAACGGCGCGCACACCTGCTGGAACCAGGCCAACTGCGATGCGTTCGTCGACGCTGCCGTGGAGCTTTGGCATAGCTGGTGAGGGTAAGAATCAGATGTTCCTTGGGTCACACCCGTTTCTGCTGGCGACCTGCGATATCGACACGCCTAGCAATGCCCGCAACGAAACCCGGTGGGCGGTGTACTCGCCGAGCGAATTTCAGCTATGGGCACATTGCGGCCACTTGCTTGGCGGATCCATGCGACTACAACCAGCCCAAAGGTGCGTCTTCCGAGGCTGGTTAGTACGAGTCAGTACAGGCAAGCAAAGTGGGCAGTAGGAATCGGCACGGATGATCAATGAGGCCGAAAGCCCCAATCTTTGTCCCTGTGAAGCTGGTCGGATCGCCTAGGAGATGAGCATGGTGCTTAGTGCATAGAGGCTGGAGGAGCAGCGGGGCGCCTCCGCCGAGCTTCGTACACAGGTAAGCACGTCAGTTGAGCGCCGCAACAAGGCTCGCGAAGAAATCGAGAAAGCCCGAAGTTTCGAGCCGCTCAACGCAGAGGGGGCAATTGCCGTCCTACAAGAGACCCTCAAGGTCGCCTACATCCACGATCTGCACATCACAGCGAAGTACGCCAGCCTGATATCGACCAAAGGGACCCGCCCCATGTCTCCAGACTCAGGGCAGCGACTCTCAACGAAGCCTTACGCTAGCTAGCGTGCAAGCTCAGCACAAGCCACCCAGGCAGTCGGTACAGTCGCTGTCGGCTTCGTGCTGACAGCTTGTTTGAAGGGAAGAGCCCATGCCAAAGAACCTGACCACGACCTTGATCCTGTTGTTGGTCTTCGGGCTGGCCATGACGATGATCGCCCTCAAGAGCATGAGCGCTGGGCGCCGCAGGGCCAGGGGCGACATCCGCGCGCGCAAGCTGCTAACGAATCGAGAACAGGCAATGTTTCACCGCCTGCAGCAGGCCTTCCCTGAGCACATCGTGCTCACCCAGGTTGCCTTCTCCGCACTAATCACGGCCAAAGACCTACCCACTCGCGCCATCTTCAATCGCAAAGTGGCGGACTTCGTCCTGGCGAGCAAGGCCTTCGACGTCGTGGCGGTCATCGAGCTCGATGACGCCAGCCACCGTGGCCGGGAAGATCATGACCGCGGGCGTGACATCTTGCTGGAGCGCGCGGGCTATCGCGTGACGCGGTTCAAAAACGTACCGGACGTTGAAGCAGTCCAGCTCGCGGTGCGCCCGCCTATCGCAGCGGACCCGGCGCTTCGGGTTTGACGCTGCAGGTAGACGGCGGTTGTCGCATCACAGGGCCACGCCCCCAGCGCGCAGCGCGTTGGCGATAGCCGGTTGGCTCTCGCTACGCCTCTGCATGATGAAAAATTCTGTTTTGGGTTACTATTCTTTCAGCAGAAATAAGAAAGAGCACCCAAGGAAGAGCTATGCAAGCCAGCCCCGTAATGGAAGTTGACCGCACCCATGTGCTGGGCAAGGCCACGCAACGTGCCGCCGAAGCCCTGGGCCTGAACGGCCGCGAGTTGGCACTGACCGTCGGATTCAGTGAGCCGACGGTGTCACGCATCGTGAAAGGTGAGCGTGGCATCGATCCCACTTCCAAGGAAGGCCAACTCAGCCTCATGCTGGTGCGGGTGTTTCGCTCACTCGACGCGCTGGTGGGCGGCGACGCCGCAAAGCGTCTAACCTGGATGAAATCGCACAACTCCGCCCTGAACGGTGTTCCGGCGACACTCATCGTCACGGCTGAAGGCCTGGGTCGAACACTGGCCTACCTCGACGGCATGCGCGCTCCGATCTGATGACCACGGCTCCAATCGAAATTCCGTTCGCTTGGGAACCAGCCTGGTTTCAGACTTGCGCGCCGGCCGAAATGACAGCCTGGCGAGGCGTGGAAAGCCAAGCACAAGTCGCCACATGGCGGCTCGTCGATTCGAGCGCCGAACACGACGCATTGGAAGGAATGCTGGAGGCTTCGAAGCCACCGCTGCCTGAAGGCTGCCAGGGACTTCACTATTTGCTGTTCACACCGTTTCGATACACCTCGCCCTACCAGTCGCGGTTTCGGCGCCCGAACGAGGCTGGCATCTGGTATGGCGCCGAATCGGTGGAGACCGTGTGCGCCGAGCTCGCATATTGGCGCCATCGCTTCATTCTCGATTCAGCAGGCTTGGCCAAGGATGCCGATGGACTGCTGACGCTGCACACGCTTTTTCAGACTCGTGTCCAAGGTCAGTCAATGAACCTGACTGAGGCCCCTTGGGATGCTGGGCGCGCCCTGTGGACACACGGCGCCGACTACAGCAGCACACAGGCAGTCGCCGCCGAGGCTCGCGTTCATGGCGTCGAGTGGATTCGTTACGAGTCGGTGCGTTGCCCCGGGACGCACTGCGCAGCGGTTCTTAGCCCGCGGGCACTGCGCTCAGTTCCGCCCTTCGGCATGCAGGAATGGGTCTGTAGTACAACCCGCGCTCGGGTGATCGTCACCCACAAGGACAGCGGCACGACCTTCAGCTGGGATTTCTAGCGTCAGATGCAATGCTGCGACGGGGTACTCCTGCAGTTAGACACTACCGTCACTGAAATCGGTACCTCGTGCAATTTGGCTGGGCTTGTGGGTCAGCACTTATCGTCTGTTCCGTGTCAGTTGGCAGCTTCGTGCCCGAAGTCGAAGTCCGTCGAATTTCAGCAATAGGCTGGTTGCAGACCTTCGCGCCAGGCTTGCCAGGGACTGCTTCCGGCTCAAGCGGACACTCATCATCAGCCGGCCCATGGCCGCGAGCCGAGTAGCGAGCTGTCCGACGGGAGCCTCAGCCGCAAACGGGGTGGTTTCAGCGCTACCGTGCTGACGTTAGGCGCCCGGCCGCTCGGCCGCCTGAAGCCACTCGCCAAGCATCGAGGTCGGCACGGACAGGAACAAGTCCTGCAGGGCGACGACCCTCCGAAGCATCTCCCCACTGTCCGAAGCCTCGCGCTCTTCTGCCTCCCTGAACAGAGACGTGAGCAGGGCCCCAAGTGGCTTTGGGTCGTAGAACGGCGTCGTGTCCCGGGCCTTGCAGATGCCGGCAATGATCTCCGCGATCTCGAGCGCCTGGTCCGGGTCAATCTCGGCGAAGCGGCTGAGCCACTCGTCAATCCCGGGAGCAAGATTGCCGCCGGGCTCCGGGCCCACGCCACCGTTAAGGTACACGGAGCGGAACAAACCCAGCGGAATACGCGGTACGGGAGATTGTTCCCGGAACAGTGCGCTCATACGTTGAAGCAGCGGCGCGTGGGCCACGGCATGGGAGGCGGCGGCAGTCATCCCTGAGAAGCATTCAGACGCATGGGTGGCGTTGCCTGCGTTGGCGACCCACACCGAGACGGCGCCATCCCATGCGGATGCCTCAGCACGCTGCGCCAGCTTCTCAAGCAGGACCTGCGAAGCGATCTGCCCCTCAAGCACAGCGAGCGCAGACAGGCGCGCCCAGACCTTCAGCGCAGTTGGCAGGTCGGAGTGCTCCATCCTGTCGATGTACGGCTTGGCGCGCGCGAAGAGCTTGCCCGTCGCGTAGTACAGCGTGTGAGCTGCGTACTTCCAAACCCGCTGATCGTTCGCAGAGAACGCCGCATCGAACAGTTCCCAGCCCAGCTCGCTCTTCGTCTGCATATAGGCCAGTTGCTGAACGACTACCGCGCGCACGGCAGGATGGCAGTCTTGCGCCAGGCGCCGGAGCGCTGGCGCCAGAAGCGCGGGCAGCTCCCGCCCCTCCTCAAACAGGCGATTCGCCAGCGAGAGGAGCCCTTCCGCCAGTTCGCCGCGCGAGCTATTGATGGCCGTGAAAATCAGATCATCGTCCTGCCGCTCGCCGCAAGGCGGGTCTTCCGCCCTGATGTGCGCCGGTGCGAGGAAGGCCACACGCGCCGCGTGGTCGTCGCTCGACGCCACCGATGCGCAGCCAGATAGCGCCGTTGCCCCCTCCCGCCTTCCGGTCCAGAAGGCCGGGTGCCGCTCCAGTTCCACCAGCAGCAACTCCAGGATTTCCGAGCGGTCGACATCTTCCTTGGCCCTCCACGCCGAGTTCTGGAGGTTGCCGTACCGATATCGCAGGTAGTGCGCTGCGCCGTCGAATACCGCCCGCTTCGACGGGTCGGGCAGGTCATGCCAACGCAGCGCAAGGAGCTCGAGAAAGCGACGTGGCGCCTCACTCGAAACCGAGTGCAGCAGTTGATTGACCGACTCGAAGCCGCCAACGAGTTCGTGGAATGGACGGAGGCCGTTCCCGAGGGTCATGCTGCTGTCCAGCAAGGCAACCAGCGCATCGTCGCTGAGTCCCGTCAGTTGGTCTGCGTGAAACGGAGCGCCCACCATACCGCTTGAGGAATGGATGTCCGGCCGGCCGTCAGGTGGCGGAAGTTCGACCGCCATGCGGGCAATGGCCGACGTCACGATTGGCGAGCGCAACAACACTGGAATTTGAGTAAGCAACTCATAGCGCTCGACCTCGACCCAGGGCTTGGACCGGCTCTCGTACTCGCTGAGCCTTTGGAATATGTGCCGTTCGGCAAGTTCGATCGCCTCGCCGAGAAAGGGGGCCACCGCCCAGATCAATCGACCCAGCTCGTAGCGATCCGTCAGCCGCGGGCGTCGATCATCGGCAAAGAACTGCTTGGCCGCGTCGGCATTGCGCTCCGGGCAGTCGGTCATTGCCAGAACGCCGATGTAGCGCAAGGCGCCGCAGTCGGCCAGGCAGATCCTGAGTGCGTTGGCGCTCCACCAGCCATCATGAGCCTTCGCGCGCTGAAGGATGGCGGCCTCGATCGACCGTACCAACCTTTGCAGGGGCGACACATGCCGCACCGCATGATTGGAGTGTGTGACCGAATAGCTCGTCTCTTCGCGCAGTTCATTGTTTGGCCCTTCTGCAACTTCGCCAGGGGCAGAGTAGGGGCCGAGCGCGAGAGTCCTGCTCCAGGACTCGAGGGCCGACACGGCCAGGTTCAGCAGAGCATCGGAGTCGGCGAAGCGCTGGAGCAGTTCCTTTTCGTGCCTAAAATTCGATTCATCGCATTTCAGCTTCTCCTCGATCTCGCTGTCCCTGCTTGGGTTCGTCGGTACGTCTCCGGCGATGTACTTCCAGACGAGGGCGTCGCCCCGAGCATCGTGGCGCGCCCACTGCAGGAGGAAGTCGCCCAGAGAGTCGTGATCCCCGGACGGCAGACTGAGCAGGCTCTCCAGGAGTGCCTGAGCATCGACCTTCTCGAGATGCTTGAAGCCGCGGACCATGTAGCTGAACTGGCCTCGAAGGTTCCTCTCCTTCGCCACGCTGGATGCGGCAAGCCGCGTCCAGAATGCAAAGACGCCCGCGGGATCGTCATTGACCCATGCCTGCAATTTCCGGAAGTGGATTCCAAGCCACCTCGTATCGCCATCGGCATCCAGCATGGGCACCAGGTTACGCATCCAGAAGTGGTGCCAGGCCAATTTGTGGCCGTGGTCGTACACCGACGCGAAGTGCTCTGGATGTTTGCGGAACAGGTGCCGTACAAGGCTCCAGTCGCGATCATCAGGTTCGCAGGCGGCATACGACTCGCCGATCAGCCGCTTGATGTGGAACGCCGCGTCGCTGTCGAAGACTGATCGAACCTGCGCGCCGAAGTTTGCACGGTCGGTCAAGCGGAGGTGCGCGAAGAACGCGCGGATCGCCGGCCTGATGAAGGGCACGGGCTGCAGCGACTGGATGAACTCGAGCAAGCCCAGACCACGGCGGACGCCATCGCGAACCGCAAGCGCATCAAGCAGCGTCTGGTGTCCGAAGCCGACGTCGCCGCGCCCGCTCTCGAAAAGCACGTTGGCACTGCACAGGCGGCGCAGCAGGTCATCGCTGGCCTGTACCCTGCTGCGCCGCAGTTGATGACGGCGCTGGGTCAGCATCTCGTTGGCCATCGTCTCGATGGCAATCATCGCCGGTGTGCCCAGGTTCGAATCCCCGGCAATCACGATATCCAGATAGAGGTCGGTCAGTTCCTGTGCGCTGGAGAGGCTCTTCCGCTCGGACTTGGTGGCGACATCCGCAAAGAGCGCCAAGTTGCGGGGATTGCCGAGCAGTTCCCGCGTTGACGCATCAAGGGCGGCAGTGTCGACGCTGAGCCCGCTCAGCAGCGGCTCGACAACATCGCTCCAATCCAGCAGGCCGATCTCGACCGTTTGGTCCCAGCGCCGACCTGCCAGATTCCAGTTGTATTGCAGGTCGAAGCTGCGGCAGGCCACGACGACGCAGGCATCAGGAATCATCCTCAAGCGATCAATGAGGGTCAGGAAATAGGTCAGGCACTGCGTCTCGCGGTTCAGCGAGAGTACGTCCAGTGAGTCGATGATGACGACGACGCGTTTCCATTCGGACATTGCCGACACCAGCGCAGGAATGTCGGGATCCAGGCCCAGAGCCACGCGGCCCTCCTGGTCGTTGGCGTCGGCGTAGTCGCGCGCCTGCAGGAAGAGCGTGGCGACGTCGGTGCGAGCTTCCAGTTCCTCCGCGAGTTGCAGCAGCACGCAGGTCTTGCCCGACCCCGGACCGTCGGTCAGCAGGACGCTCCCACCGGCGGCGATTGCATTCCTCAGGTCCGCCACCGCAGTGCGCTCGACCCGCTTGCCGGCGATCTCGCGCCGCCACTGGCGCCCGATGGCCGACATTCCTCTTAGCTTGCCCTCTACATCCGCCTGGACGCGTGGGGGGGCAATGGCACACCCCTTGTCCTGGAGAATCTGGAGCAACTCGCTTCGCGAAATGCGATGGGTCTCGGCGACCAGGGATGGATCGGCCGTGCGGGCGCCCAGCCCATCGAGCACGGTCCAAAGCGCGTTGTAGGCATCGTCCGCACGGGTGACCTGCTGAGCAAGGTCCAGCTTCAAATGGGTTTGGAGTTCACCTAGCCCGCGGGTCGGGTCAAACCTGATCCTCCGCAGCAGCGCGTGAATGTCGCGCGTGCCCTTTGCAAGAGCATCCTTCCATGCAGCGTTCAGTTTGGCCAGCTCGGCTGAAAGCGCCTTCGGGAAGCCACTCTGAAATGCAGCCAAGTCTGGCGTCTGATGTGCCCGCTCAACCAATCGTCCGAGATCGCCGAAGTCTGCTCGCGAGTAGAAGCGTACTTCCACATTCGGCTCAGCCATCAAGTGCTCAGCTGCTTTCTTGAGATCTTCTTCGAGCTCGGTCACCTTCCAAGCGGTGAATCCAGGCTCGTTCTTTTTGCATTGGCAGCAGATCTCGTGGCCAGAGGCTTGGCCAAGAATGACGTCGTCGACTGGCGCCGGTATGCCTCCCGAGATGACTCGGGTCGAGTCGAGTTCCATCCAGACAAGGTCTGGGTCCTTGATCATTCGAATCGCCCAGTCCATGGCGACGCAAACTTGGTAGATGTCGCCGCGACTGGAGCGTGTGCCCGCAAGGCTCATGCTTCTTCCCTCTAGTGCTGTGGGTTGCTGTTCATGTTGTAGCTGGTGGCCCACCCCATCCAGCCTAGTCCGTTGTACTTCGTGGCGGTGAAGTCTGTTGGGGCCGGAACGCCAGCAGCAGCTCGCTGCTTCGCAGTGGAGCCGAGCTTACATGTCGTGGCGATGGCACGGTCTCGCTAGTGCCGAGCCACGGCTTCCGCCCGAAGCCATGTCCCGGCAGCGTTGTTCCCGCAAGACTAGCCATTGCGTTCGGCGACTTGCAGTCAGACGCAGGAAAGCCTGCCGTACCGGTGCAGGCGTTTGGGGTCCTTTTCGCGCAACAGCACGACGTCGCTCTCATCCCGGGTCGTCTTGTCGAGGAGTTCCAGTCTGGCCAAGTCGCGCAACGAGTCCCTAGAGTTCAATAGGACCTGCTCATAGGGCGCCCGCGCGAGCAAGGTGACGGGCACCTGCGCGCGCACAGCCGATCCGACACCGTATTCGAGCTCAGTGGTCGCTGCTTCGGGACAAGCTGGGAGCGCCGAGTGACAGGACCACAGCCGACGCTGGCGCCGCGGGGGAGAGTGACTGCAACCGCTGCATAGATGCCGACCGACGGCCAACGATGCCTTCAGGCTGATCTGAGACGTTCGACGCCCGAGTCCTGAACGGCGCCAACGACGAACACCGGTGATCCAGTGCCGGCGGCCTTTACCGAAAGCGTTACCGCCGATTCTTGTTGCCCGATCAAGGCCGGCCTAGCAAGCCGGACCGCCCCCCGGATTGCTGCAGGCTCAAGCGACCCTGAGCTGTATGTCAGTCAGGCCGCAACCGTCTGACTTTAACCAACTGGCCTCCGCGGAAACCAGGGCGGTTCAAGTATGCTCAGTGTTGATGCTTGACTATCCGGATTTCCAGGCCTTCTAGACATGAGACACGACCGTCGTCTGCCACCATCCGTCTGCAGACTATTTGCCGCGCTATTAGTAGTAGTTACTAGCGTTGCAATCTATGCGACCGTCATTGTGGGTCGCGCAATTGCCACTGCCCTTGATAGGGGTTCAGACGCTCAAGGAGGTCTAAGCGCTCTCTATGTCGTGATTGTTGTTTGCCTCATTTCTGTGTTGGGAGCCGCGTACAGCACGTCCCTGCTATGGCAAATGTCTAAGAGGCCTTTGAGGTCATAAGGTGATCCTGCGTTTCTCGCCCCAGCGAGTTAGGTAGCCCCCTGAATCCCCGGACACGGTCCATCGCTTATCTTCCAGATAGGCTTAGGGCTGTGCGAGAGACCATTGAGGTCAGCACCCGATATCAGTGCAGGCCGCGCTGGTCGGCGGCCGAGAAGGCTGCCTTGGTTCGCAAGACGTATGAGCCGGGGCTGATGCTGATTTCGACTATCAACCGCACGCTTCGCAGTTACTTCATCGCTATCGTCGGCGGAGAAATGGTGTTTCGTGCGTTGCCCTTGGGTACGCATCGCTGGGCTCAGTTTGTGCGTCCCAATGAGCTGGGGAAGCTCGCCGGGGCCTGCGGGTTGCGCACTGTCGAGCAACGCGGCATGGCCTACCTGCCGGTCATTCATCGCGTTTGGTGGACGCGCGGTATGGCCGTCAACTACATCGCCAGCTACATGAAATCGGCTGCCACCGCGGTTTAAAGTTACTAAAGCGAGGCGCGCCAGGCCGTCAGGGCAGGCGCCCGATCAGCTTCAAGCCGCCCGCATGCGGCTGCAGCACCACGCCCGATCCCGATTCGGGCACCACGCCGGTCAACGCCGTGATATTGACTTGGTGTGTGACGACCACCAAAACGCCGGGGCCGCGCCAACTCTGAAGCTGGGCCAGCGCCGCTTGTGTTTGTTCCGCTTGCAACTCACTGCGGCCAAAAAATGAGTTGAATTCCGGACGGTCCTGCCGCTGACCGGGGAAGGCAAGATCGGCGGTCTCACGCGTGCGGCACCATCGCGATGACCATACCGCGCCGATCTTGACGCCGCGTTCAACGAACGCGCGCCCGATGCGCTTCGCTTGCTCGCGGCCTGCCTGGCTCAGATTACGCTGGGTGTTGCAGTCGTCGAGCTTGAACTCAGCCGGATCGCCGCCGCCCGGCGCGAGCGCATGGCGAATCAGCACGACCGAAGCAGGCGGCAGGTCGGGCCAGTCTGAAGCAGCCACAAGTCCGGGCAAGGTGAGCAAGAGCAGTACGAAGATGCGGCACATGCGCGGAGTATCTGGTGCTTGCAATTTCCCTGCCTGGCCGCCTGTCAATGTCGCCACCAAGCTCAGGCACTTCTACTTAAAAACCTCATCAATCCGCTGACCCGCTCCAGCATCCAGATGCCGCATCCGCTGCACCGCCTTATCGCTTGAGTCGATATTGAGCTTTCTATTGGCGTGTTTGAATTGCGTTTGCACGGTGGGGCGGTTAGGTTCGTGGATCCCATTGCCGTGTTGAACATGCTTCGACGCCACCGGGCTGTCAAAAGCTTTGAAAATGCCCCGTAGAAACATCGAAATTTCCTGGACGACGAGACTCTCCATGATCGTTCTTGAATCTAGCGCAGCCCCTGGTCAAGCCATGCCCTCCGTGTTGACAACAAAGTCCCCAACCGATCTTGCCCGCATCATGGAGATGGCTTGGGAGGACCGCACTTCTTTCGAGGCCATTGAGCTTCAATTTGGCTTGAACGAGTCCGCCGTGGTCGCCTTGATGCGCCGCCAGATGAAGCCGGCGTCCTTCCGGATGTGGCGTAAGCGCATGGCCGGCCGCCGCACCAAGCACGCCGCCTTCCAAGGTGGCGCCTTGATGCGCCACCGTGCTACTCACACGCGTCCGTAGTGGTCTCTCACGCAGCAGTGGGCTGCTGCCGATTCGTAGACATCGGCTGAGCTCGATGAGCGTGGTCCAAGCGTACCGGGCTGGCTTAGCTGAGGCTCGAATGACGCCGATCTGGTTTCTAAAACCGCTCGAAGTCGTCGAACGGCTCCGCCCGTGCTTGGGCGCCTGGCCTGTAGGCCTCGCGTGCACTTCGTTCGGTTTTCATTGAACTGAAGACGCTCACCGTCGCCGAGTTATCGCGCTCGTGGGTTTCTCGCCTTTTCTCTGGCAATGCCGCAGTCCTTGGCCTACTTGCAGCAAAGATGGTGGCACGTTCATGTGCCTGTTGTGCATGCCCTCTCTAGCTCCTCTAGTGCTGCGTGCAGCTCGGGCAAGTAGTCGTACGCGTCGTAGTGGCGGTCTTGCACTCCACTGATGCCATGGCTTTGGAGCCTGCCGCGTGTGTCCTTGCTGATCTTGAGGCTGGCCAGGATGGTCTCCACGCCGCTTCGAATTCGTTTGGTCTGAAAGCAGGCGATCTTGTCGCCCACGGCATCGCTGGCCCAAGCGCTCAGTGTCGAACTGACGACATGGGTTGCGCCGACGTTTTCGCCCGCGACTGTAGAGATTGCATAGTCACCCGACAGGTCTAGCTGCTGAATGGCTTCTTGCGCTTTCACGGTCAGGGGCAGGGTATGCCTTCGTGCCGGCCGACCTGGGCGCCCCTTGCCGTCGAAGATCGTGATGCTGTCAGCGGACACATCAGCAGACTTCAGTCGGACCAGTTGTTCGATTCGCTGCCCGCCTGTGAGCAGGTGCAGTCTGAGCGTCGCGCCCTTGATGCCAGGCAAATCCTTGATGCAGTTCCAATAGACCCGCATTTCGTCAGCAGATAGCGGGTTCTTGTCGGCCTTGTTTGCTTCACTGTTGGCGGCGGTTTCAGCTGCGGGGTTGTGCTTCACTTGGTAGCCCTTGAATGCAACCGGAATTTTGGGATTCGTCTTGGCTTTGCGAGCGACCTCGTAGGCCGCTCCCATATAGGCCCGGAGCTTGTTGGCTGTACGTTCTTTGCCCGCCTCGATCAGTCTTCGGCTCATGTCCGCCACTTGCTCGTCGGTCACGTCCGCAGCGGGCTGACTTGCCGTTTCAGGAAAGGCCACTATCGCGTGATTGGTCAAAATGGATTTGGCGTCCTTGTATGAGGTTCGGCCGAGCGATTCAAGATAGAGCCAATAGGCTCTCAGCAATTCGGCCAGCGTGTATTTGCTCCGCCGATCAAGCTCGGCTTGAGCTTGGGCTAGTGCAGCCGCTTGGTCGTTGATGGCTTTGGCTTGGGCTTCTGCCTTGGCTTGTACAAGTCCCGCATGCCCACCTTGGCTCTTGGCATCGTCGTGCTGCAAGGCCAGTCTTGCTGCTTCAGCCGTTGCCGCGGCAATAGTCCAGCGCCCGTCGATGGGGGCTAGGGTCTTGGGCGGCAACTTACCGTCATACAGGCCAATCTCTACACGATCAGTCCCACCTTTGAATGTGTAGCGCCAGTAGAGTTTCACCGCTCCGCTGGATAGCTTGCGGGCTTGCAGTGCGCCGTTTGGAATGACCTTTGCCAGCGTGATGAACTGTCCTGGCTTCAGGCCTGCGAGTGTCTCGCCAGCAGTTTTTTGTACTTTGGTCGCCATCCCTTGCCCCTCCATCTGGTGCCAGTCTGGTGCCAGTCTTGCCTCAGCGATTTGGAGCTGGTGCCAGTCTGGTGCCAGTTTTGGCGCGATTGATGTTGGAAATTCTAGGACGTTGTTGGCAGCGTTTCTATATGAATCAACAACTTACGATTGATGTGTTGTCCGGCTTCAGCCGCGAAAATCCATATTTTTCGGACTCTTAATCCGTAGGTCGAGTGTTCGAGTCACTCAGGGCCCACCAAAAATTAAGAATGAAATCAACAGCTTAGCGGCGTAGGTCGCTAAGCTGTTTTTCTTTGTACTTCTGATTTTCGGCCCACGCAGGCACCATGTAGCCGTGGGCACCCGCTGAGGCCGGCGGTTTCTGAGAGCGTGGAAGGTAGACCTCCAACTCGGCCCCGCCATCGCCCTCTAGACAGCGGTTGCCTGATGCGCTGTCGGTCCTGTCGAGGTATCTCAGCACCGCGCACTTCCCAGTAGGGGTGAGTCAGGTTGACGATCGAGTGGGAATGATCTCGTGGGCTAGAAACTTAGGTTCAGGCCCCGAGTGAAAGCAAAAGGCGGCCTGCAAGGCCGCCTTTTTTGTTTCAAGTCAGCAGCGCTGGAGGCTCAGAAGAAACCCAGGGCATTGGGCGAGTAGCTGACCAGCAGGTTTTTGGTCTGCTGATAATGGTCCAGCATGGCTTTGTGGGTTTCGCGGCCAATGCCGGATTCCTTGTAGCCGCCGAAGGCCGCGTGCGCCGGATAGGCGTGATAGCAATTGGTCCAGACCCGGCCCGCCTGGATGGCGCGGCCCATGCGGTAGGCGCGGCTGCCGTCGCGCGTCCAAACGCCGGCGCCCAGGCCGTAAGGCGTGTCATTGGCGATCTGCAGGGCCTCGGCCTCGTCCTTGAAGGTGGCCACGGCCAGCACGGGGCCGAAGATTTCTTCGCGGAACACGCGCATACTGTTCGTGCCCTTGAAGAGCGTGGGCTCGATGTAGTAGCCGCCCGCCAACTCGCCCGACATCTGCTTGCGGCCGCCGCCGATCAGCAGCTGCGCGCCTTCCTGCTTGCCCACTTCCAAGTAGGACATGATTTTGTCCATCTGCAGGGCTGAGGCCTGGGCGCCCATCATGGTGTCGGTGTCCAGCGGGCTGCCTTGCTTGATGGCGGCCACGCGCTTGAGTGCGCGTTCAATGAAGCGGTCGTAGATCGACTCTTGAATCAGCGCCCGGCTCGGGCAGGTGCAGACCTCGCCCTGGTTGAAGGCAAACAGCACCAGGCCTTCGATGGCCTTGTCCAGGAAGGCGTCGTCCTGGGCCATCACATCGTCGAAGAAGACATTGGGGCTCTTGCCGCCCAGCTCCAGGGTGGCCGGGATCAGGTTGCTGGCTGCCGCCTGCGCAATCACGCGGCCGGTGGCGGTGGAGCCGGTGAAGGCAATTTTGGCGATGCGCTTGCTGGTGGCCAGCGGCATGCCGGCCTCGCGGCCATAGCCGTTGACGATGTTGAGCACGCCGGGCGGCAGCAAGTCGGCGATCAGCTCGGTCAGCACCAAGATGCTGATCGGTGTCGATTCCGCCGGCTTGAGCACCACGCAGTTGCCTGCGCCCAGGGCAGGCGCCAGCTTCCAGGCCGCCATCAGGATGGGAAAGTTCCAGGGGATGATTTGCCCGACCACGCCCAGCGGTTCGTGGAAATGGTAGGCCACGGTGTGGTCGTCGATCTGGCTCAGCGCGCCTTCCTGCGCGCGCAGGCATCCGGCGAAGTAACGGAAATGGTCGGCGGCAAGCGGGATGTCGGCATTGAGGGTTTCGCGGATGGGCTTGCCGTTGTCCACGGTCTCGGCATAGGCCAGCAATTCGAGATTGGCCTCGATGCGATCGGCGATCTTGAGCAGGATGTTGGCGCGGGTGGCGGCATTGGTGGCGGCCCACTGGGTCGTGGCGGCATGGGCGGCGTCCAGGGCCAGCTCGATGTCCTCGGCGGTGGAGCGGGCGGCGCGGGTGTAGACCTGGCCGCTGATGGGGGTGACGACGTCGAAGTACTCGCCTTTGACCGGCGGCACGAAGCGGCCGCCGATGAAGTTGTCGTACTGCGCTTTGTAGGCAAGTGTGGCGCCGGGGGTGTTGGGGCTGGCGTAAAGCATGTCGGTCTCCGTGTGTTGTGTTGGGGTCTCAAGGTCTGGGCCCGCTCCGTCTCCATCCCAGATGCTGAGTTGCGGGGTTGGAGGCAAGCAGGCCAGCCGCAGGATTTCTTGCACGGAGCGTGCCAAGGCCTTGGTTTGCTCGGAATTTGGGCGTAAGGGGCTGCTGCTGCGCGGGGCGAAAAGACTGGCCGGTACGGCTGGCTGCGCACCGTGTCGCCCCACTGTCACGAAAGAGGACAGGTGGCCGCCTCGCATGGCACAGCAGTCCAGCCGCTTGTGCTGGAAGCGGGCAAAACCAGCTCAAGGGCTTGGCAAGCGCCATGAGCCTGTTAAGGTCGCGCTGCGGCTCGGGTGCCAACACCTGAGCCGCGTCCGATTCAGAGCCCGTTCACAAGGGCCGATCACGGAGACACACGCGATGACTGCTGCCAATGCCTTGATGAGCTTGCGCACGCCGCCCAGCCGCCTGCGACAGGCGCGCCGGCAGCTGCTGGAAACCGGTGAGCTGGGCGCCGGCTTGCTCGATGCCCGACTCCATGCCAGCTGGCAGCGCAGCCGGGCCTATGGTCTGGCGCCCGAGGGGCGGCCGCAGGGGGTGCCGCATGCGTCGGCCGCCCAGCTGGCGCGGGCCCTGGAACAGCGCCGCGCCTTGCTGGCCCAGGCCCGGCCGGTGATGGAGTTTGTGGCCGAGCAGGTGAGGGCCAGCGACAGCCTGGTCATTCTGGCCGACCCTCAAGGCATGCTGCTGCACGCGCTGGGCGACGATGGCTTTGCCGACAAGGCCGCACGGGTGGCCTTGCGGCCCGGCGCCGTCTGGCTGGAACAGTGGCGCGGCACCAATGCGATCGGCACGGCGCTGGCCGATGGCCGGCCTGTCGTCATCAACGGTGCCGAGCATTACCTAGAGCGCAATGGGTTCCTGACTTGCGCCGCTGCGCCCATCGTCGACCCCAGCGGTGCCTTGCTTGGGGTGCTGGATATCTCCGGCGACCGGCGCGGTTACCACCCCCACACCCTGGGCCTGGCCCGTTCGGCCGCGCGCATGATCGAGCACCAGCTGTTTGTGGCCCGCCACGGCGGCGGCCTGGTGCTGCGCCTGCACAGCCGTCCCGAAGGCCTGGACACAGTCACCGAGGGCTTGCTGGCCCTGGCCGATGACGGCCTCATCCTCGGCGCCAACGGCCTGGGCCTCGAGTGGCTGGGTCTGGCGTCCGGTGCCTTGGGCCGCTGCACGGTGGAGGCGGCGCTGGGGGTGCGCATGCAGGAGCTGCTGGCCGATGTGCACGGGGCGCATGGCTCGCAGCCGCGGCGCCTGCAGCGGGTGGACGGCAGCTTGATCTACGGCCGGCTCGATGGTGCCCGGCCCCTGCAGCCCCGCCCACGCGTGGCGCCGCCGGCTGCCTCGGTTTTGCTCACGACGGCGCCGCCAGCGTATGCGCCTGCCCCTGCCCCGGATGCACTGAGCGCGCTCGACACCGGTGACGCGGTCGTGCACAAGCTGATCGAGCGGGCGCGTCGCGTGCTGGCCAAGCCGATTGCCTTGCTCTTGCAGGGCGAGTCGGGCGTCGGCAAGGAGTTGCTGGCGCGGGCCTGTCACCAGAGCGGGCCGCGGCGCGCCGGGCCTTTTGTGGCCATCAACTGCGCGGCGCTGCCCGAGCATCTGATCGAGGCCGAGCTCTTCGGCCACCGGCCGGGCGCCTTCACCGGGGCGCTCAAGGAAGGGGCGCCAGGGCTGCTGCGCCAGGCGGATGGAGGCACGCTATTCCTCGACGAGATCGGTGACATGCCGCTGGCGCTGCAGGCCCGGCTGCTGCGGGTCTTGCAGGAGCGCCAGGTCTCGCCGCTGGGCGGTGGGCAGCCGGTGGCGGTGGACTTTGCGCTGATCTGCGCCAGCCATCGGCGCCTGCGCGATGAGGTGGACGCGCAGCGCTTCCGCGAGGATTTGTACTACCGCATCAACGGGCTCAGCGTGCAACTGCCGCCGCTGCGCGAGCGCAGCGATTTTGCGGCCCTGGTGCAGCGCCTGCTGGCCGAGGCGGAGCCGAGCCGCAGTGTGAGCGTAGAGCCCGATTTGTTGGCGCTGCTCGCCCGCCATCGCTGGCCTGGCAATCTGCGCCAGCTGGCCAATGTGCTGCGCACCTGCTGCGCGCTGCTCGATGCAGACGAGGCGCAGATCGGCTGGAGCCACCTGCCCGACGAGGTGGCCGAAGAGTTGCAAGCCCTGGTGTGGGCAGAGTCCGCCCAGCCTGAGGAGGAGGAGAAGGAGGAGGCGGCGCCGCTGGAGCTGGACCTGCGCCTGGCCTCCAGCCGCTGCGTTCAGCAGGCCCTGGCCTTGGCCCAGGGCAACCGCAGCGAAGCGGCACGCCGGCTGGGCGTCAGCCGCAACACCCTGTACCGCAAGATGCGCGAAGCGGGCCTGGATGCACGGCTGGATGCGCGTCTGGATGCCCGGCTGCATGGTCCGCTCGATTAGGCTGGCGGCTTCTGGAGCTTTTGTTTTCCGCAGGAGGCGGTTTCTCGATGCGCGCAGCGTTCAGCATTCTGGGTTTGGTGATCACCTTGGCGGTGGTCTTGTTCATGGTCAAGCAGCAGGCGCGTTCTTTGCAGCCACCGGCGGCGTCGGGCAGCCCAGCAGCATCCGCCGCCGGGCTCGCGTCATCGGCCCCTGGCGCTGTGCAGGCCGGCGCCGTGCGCCCCGAGGCGGTGCGCCAGGAGCTGCAACAGTTGGTGGACCAGGCCGCGGCGCGCGCCTCCGAGGCTTAGCCCTGAGTGGCGCCGGCGCTGGCAAGGCGAGCAAGGGATTTCCCGGGGCGGGGCGGGGCGCTTGTTACACTGCGCCGGGCCGACCATGTCTGAAATCCTTCTCTCATCTTCCTCGCCCGCCGCTGCGGTTTCCGCCGCCGATGAATACGCCATGCGCATCGCGCTGGACCAGGCCCATAACGCCTGGCTTGCAGGGGAGGTGCCGGTCGGCGCGGTGCTGATGCGCGCCGGCCAGGTGATCGCCACCGGCTACAACCGACCCATCACCACCCACGACCCCACGGCCCATGCCGAGATCGTGGCCTTGCGCCACGCCGCCACCTTGCTGGGCAATTACCGCCTGCCCGAGTGCGAGCTGTTCGTGACACTGGAGCCTTGCGCCATGTGTGCCATGGCCATGATGCATGCCCGGCTCAAGCGGGTGGTGTTCGCCGCCCACGATCCCAAGACCGGCGTGGCTGGTTCGGTGCTGGACTTGTTTGCCCAGCCCCAGCTGAATCACCACACCTGCATCCAGGGTGGGGTGCTGGCCGAGGCCTCGTCCAAGCTGCTGCGCGAGTTTTTTGCCCAGCGCCGTGACGCCGCCCGCCAGCGCCGCGCCGCCGCGCGTGCTGCGGCCGGCGACGGTGAGTTGCCCGATGCCATCCCGACCGGCGACGTGACCCATCTCGATTTTTCTTCGTCTTCTGAACCCTCACCGGAATCCCAGCCATGAGCGCAAGCCCGAGCCTGACCCTCTACACCCCCGCCGGCGTGCTGGCCCATGCCGCAGCACTCAAGCGCGCGGCCAAGCGCCTGGAGAAGCTGGGCTTTGCGGTCAGCGTTGACGAAGACGCCCTGGCCCGCCATCAGCGATTTGGCGGCGATGACGCCACCCGCCTGGCGGCCTTGCATCGCGTGGCCAGCGCGGCGCCCAGCGTGGCCTTGGCCACCCGCGGCGGCTACGGCCTGACCCGTTTGCTCGACCAGATCGATTGGAAGCTGTTGGCGCGCAGCGTGGAGCAGGGCACGCGCTGGGTGGGTTACAGCGACATCACCGCGCTGCAGATGGGTTTGCTGGCCCATGCCAAGGCACAGAGCTGGGCCGGCCCCTTGGCCTGCGGTGATTTCGGCCGCAGCAAGGACGAGGGCGGCGTGGACGATGTGACCCAGGACTGTTTCGTCGAGGCCATGGACGGCCTGCTCGAAGCCGTGGGCTTTCGCACCGAGAAGGGCTTTGACGGCCTGGGCCTCAAGGGCCAGCTCTGGGGTGGCAATCTCTGTGTGCTGAGCTCGCTGCTGGGCACGCCGCATTTCCCACGCATCAAGGGTGGCGTGCTCTTCCTGGAGGATGTGGGCGAACATCCCTATCGCGTCGAGCGCATGCTGCTGCAGCTGCAGCAGGCGGGTGTGCTGGACGCGCAGAAGGCCGTGCTGCTGGGTGAGTTCAGCGCCTGGAAGAAGTCGCCGCTGGACCGCGGCTACACGCTCAAGCATGCGATTGAAGCGGTGCGTTCGCGCACCAAGACGCCGATCCTCACGGGCCTGCCTTTCGGTCATGTCGACACCAAGGTCTGCCTGCCGGTTGGCGCCAAGGTGGAACTGGTGGTGGAAGGCCGGGATGTGATGATGGGCTGGCAGGGTGACCCTCAGCACCGTCATGACCACGCGCATGGCCCAGCCGATGCTCCCTCGCATGCGCACGGTGAGCACGCGCACTCGCACTGATCGCCGGAACCTGCGAGACCCCAAACACGGCCAGGTCCGTGGCTTCGCACCCATCAGGGCGCCCGAGAGGGCGCCCTTTTTTGTCCGCTCGCCTGCCTCAGGTCGTTGCTTTTGCAGGCACCAGGGGTCGAAAGTGCCAGGGCTGACGCGGGAAAACCCTCCGAAACGCTTGTCGCGCAAGTGACAAAAGCGATGGATGCCGTGCAATGCGGCGTTGCAGCATGGCGACAGCACGAATCTTTACCTGCTGCCGAGATGGCTCTGAATGGCGCATGACCTTTGGCATGGGGTGAGCGTAAATGCTTGAAGAATCAAGCATCTAGCGCTCCAGCGCTGATGTGAAAACGACCATTTTTCAGGCGCGCCGCGCGTACTTTCCCTAGGCAGCCACCTGGGCGAAGCGCTCGCCAGAATGCGTTCAAGCGTGCGTTCAGCGCACCAGTGCTTTTATCCATCGCTCTGGGTGTGCCGGCCTCGCTCTGTGTCTATCGACCTCGCCCGCATTCTTTCCTGGAGTTAGCAGTTCATGTTCAAAAAATCCCCGGTCGGCGCCGCTGTTTGGATCGCTCTTGGCGGTCTGGCGCTGGCCACCTCGTCCGCGCACGCCCAACAACAACTCGAGCGCATCGAGGTCACTGGTTCGTCCATCAAGCGCATGGTCGACACCGACAGCGCCTTGCCCATCTCCGTCATCTCGGCCGCTGATCTGCGTGCGACCGGTGTCAACTCGGCCGAAGGTGCCCTGGCCAAGATCGCAGCCAGCCAGTCCATGACCGGCAGCTCGCAAACGATTGGCTCCGGCACGGGTGGTGCGGCTTACGCCAATCTGCGCGGCCTGGGTTCGAACAAGACTCTGGTGTTGCTGAACGGCCGCCGTGTGGCCGCCTTTGCCTTCAGCTCCGCCTCGGTAGACCTGAACTCCATTCCCTTTGCAGCGATCGACCGCGTGGAAGTGCTGCGTGACGGCGCTTCCGCCATCTACGGCACCGACGCCATCGGCGGCGTGATCAATTTCATCACCAAGCGTGATTACCGCGGCATCGACGCCTCGGTGAACTACTCGAAGCCGCGCGAGGAAGGCGGCGTCAAGAAGGGCATCGCCGTGAGCGGCGGCTGGGGCAATCTGGAGGCCGACGGCTTCAACGTCTGGGCCTCGGTCGACAAGCAGACCAATGAGCGCGTGCGTGCCGTGGATCGCGACTTTGCCCGCACGGGTGTGATCCCTGATCGCGGCCTGCTCAAGACCTCGGGCACCTCCTTCCCGGCCAACTTCTCGCAAACCCAGCCGGTGCTGGATGCCGCGGGCAAGCCGGTGCTGGACGAGACCGGTGCCCCTACGTCCGTCTCGTTGTCGGGCAACCCCTCGCTGAAGGGCTGCGCACCGCCGTTCTCGCTCTACCTGCCCAGCATTTCGACCAGCACCTGCCGTTTTGATTACACGGCCTTCATCGACATCATCCCGGACACGGAAACCAAGACGGGCCTGCTCAAAGCCACCGCCAAGGTGGGTGGCCAGTACCTGTCGCTGGAACACATGGCGACGGATAGCAGCAATATCGCGCGGGTCGCTTCTGACCCGGTGACCGGCCTGAGCATGCCCACCAGCAGCCCCTTCTTCCCGAAGAGCTATGCCGGCATCGACCCGACCCTGCCCATCACCGTGGGCTGGCGCATGATCCCTGGCGGTGCTCGCACCAACCAGGCCTCGACCAAGGCCAACCGCACCGTGATCTCGGTGGACGGCAGCTATGGCAACTGGGACTACCGCGCCGGCTTCTTCAATGCCGAGAGCAAGGGCAACCAGGACATCCAGGATGGCTACGTCAACAAGTCCTTGATCCAAAAGGGCGTGACCGAAGGCAAGCTGAACCCCTTTGGTGAAGCCGATGCCGCCGCACTGGCGCTGATCGAAGCCGCCAAGATGCGCGGCGTCTACTCCAACGCCAAGGGCAGCAGCCAGGGTGTGGATTTCAATGCCTCGACCCAGTTGTGGGACATGGCTGGTGGCCCCGTGGGCGTGTCGGTGGGCGCCGAGTTTCGCAAGGACAAGTACCGCAACGACACCATCGACAGCATCGTCGATAACGTGCCTTCCCTGGGCGTCGCGCCCTACCACGTCAGCGGTGACCGCAAGATCTCGGCGCTGAGCACCGAGTGGCTGTTCCCGGTGAGCAAGGATGTCGAGCTGACCTTTGCCGGCCGTTTCGACAAGTACTCGGACTTTGGTTCCACCTTCAACCCGAAGGCTGCCATCCGTTGGACGCCGGCCAAGAACGTCAATGTTCGCGCGTCCTACAACACCGGCTTCCGCGCTCCCTCGCTGGACGAGGTCTACGGCCCGCAAGCCGTCAGCTTCACCGGTGACCCGTACGACGATCCGGTCCTGTGCAAGGGTGGCGTGGTGCAGTCGGGCGGCGTGGAGTCGCGCGATTGCGGCCAGCAGGCACAGATCCAGTCGGGCGGCAACACCGAGCTGAAGCCGGAGAAGTCCAAGACCTTCTCGCTGGGTCTGGCCTTTGAGCCGGTCAAGGGTCTGACCGCCTCGATCGACTACTGGAACATCAAGATCACCAACTCCATCTCGGCCGTGTCCGAGCAGGCGATCTTCGGTGACCCGGCCAAGTACGCCTCGCGCTATCGCCGCTGCAAGGACCTGAGCGCCGACGTGCAAGCCACGCTGGACCGCTGCAACACGCCCGAGTGGAAGAACTCCAACGCGCTCGGCTATGTGGTGGCCTTGAATGACAACCTCGGCGATGTGAAGACCGATGGCTTCGACTTTGCTGCAGGCTATGCCTTCCACAACAGCTTCGGCCGCTTCCAGCTCGGTTGGGAGGCTACTTATGTTCGCAGTTATGAGTACCAGCGCGACAAGGGTGATCCGTTCATCCAGAACGTGGGCAAGTACACCGACTCCAGCCCGGTGCTGCGTTGGCAGCATGCCGTGACGGTGAACTGGCGCCTGGGTGACTTCAGCACCAACTTCGGTCTGGGTCACAAGTCGGGCTATGTCGATCAGAACGCGGTGGAAGAGCAGTACTTCAACAAGGTGAAGTCCTACACCTTGGCCGATCTGTCGGTGACCTGGAGTGGGATCAAGCACACCAAGTTCACCGTCGGCCTGAAGAACCTCTTCGACACCAAGCCGCCGTTCTCCAACCAAGGCACCGTGTTCCAGCAGGGTTATGACCCCCGACTGACCGACGCCTACGGCCGCACCTTGCTGCTGCGCGCCAGCCTGTCCTACTGATCCTTCGCGGCATCGGTGGCGCCCAAACGCGGCCCTTCGGGGCCGCGTTTTCTGTTTCAGAACCTTTCCTTTTCTCACGCAAGACCTCGCGTAAACCCTGATCTGGCGCGTGATGGGAATTGGCTCGATACCACTAAAATACCAGTGTGGCTTGCCGCTTGTTGAGGATCAAGGCCTGCCGAACGATTGGGCTGTCATGCTCTTGTCAGGTCCTGGGGTAATCCCCACGGCTTAGGGGCTTGGGAACTCGTTTATGATCGTAGGCGCTTGTGTAGATGTCCGACTCCGCCTGACGCGGCTTCGGGTGAATGCCAGGCTCAAGCCCGCGGTCGAAAGCTGACGGGCATTTTTGTTGTAGGTGGTGCTGCAAGTGCCGATAAGCGAACTCAAGTCGTTCTTCTGGGGCGATGAGAGCTCAGAAATTGGCAAACTGCGGGACCCGAACGTTCGAGACGGGCGCTGCGCAGGGGTGATGAACCCACGTGTCTTGATGAAAGAAATTCGCAGTCTTAAGAAGGAGCGCGCATGAACTTTGCGCAGGATAAGCAAGGCTCGTCACGCTTCACGGGTATTGGCATCGTGGTCTTGATCCACGTGTTGATCGCGTGGGCGTTGGCAAGTGGACTGGCCCGGAAAGCCATTGAGGCGGTCAAGGGTCCCATCGAGACCAAGGTGATTGAAGAGAAGGTCAAGCCGCCGCCGGAGCCTGAAAAGGTCGTTCCGCCGCCGCCGGACCTGAAGGCGCCTCCGCCGCCGTTCATCCCGCCGCCGGAATTCCAGGTGACCGCACCCGCTCCGCCGGCACCGGCTATCCAGTCGACCCAAGTGGCGCCCCCGGCTGCCGCACCGGTTCGCCCGGCTCCGCCGCCGACTGCGGCACCGGCACCGGCACCGGCCCCGGTTCGCACGGGCCCCAAGACCGCTGGCATGGTTTGCACCAAGATGGGCAAGCCGGAAGTGCCTTCGGTGAACTGGAGTGGTGAAGCGCTGTACAAGGTCACCGCGACCGTCAAGTCGGGTCGTGTGGCCAGCATTGAAGTGCAGAGCCTGCGTCCCGGTGTGGATCGCAAGGCCCAGCGCGCCATCATTGCGGCCATCGAGGAAACACTGCGCGACACTTACGAGTGCCCCGGTGACCACGTGTTCGAGCAGGAATTCCAGTTCCGCATCGAATAAGGCCGCGACAGGCTAGAGTTCTGCAAGACCCCAACACTGGGGCAGGGCAGTGCCCGGCTCCATTTCTCTCAAACCGATTTCGATTTCATTCGCAGGAGTTGACTCCATGATTTCTCGTATTTCCGGCCTGTTCGCCGCCATCGCTTTTGCTGCGGCAATGGCTGTTTCGCCTGTGCAAGCTCAAGAAGCTGCTGCTTCCGCTGCTGCACCCACCGAGGCAGTTGCTCCTGCTGCCGACGCTGCTCCCGTGGCCCAAGCCGCTGCCAAGCCTGCTGACAATCCTTACGGCCTGCAAGCCATGCTGGCTCACGGCGACATGGTGTCCAAGGGCGTTCTGGCCCTGCTGCTGATCATGTCCATGGGCAGCTGGTACATCCTGATCACCAAGCTGTGGGACACCCAGAAGCTGGCCAGCGAAGCCAAGGACGTGCGCGCCACCTTCTTCAAGAAGGCCAGCCTGGCCGAAGGCGTCAAGGGCCTGAAGGAATCGAGCGCGTTCCGCTATATCGCGGCCAACGCCATCGAAGCTTCGGAGCACCATGAAGGCGCCCTGACCGAGAACATCGACCACAACACCTGGGTGTCGACCAACATCGAGCGCTCGGTGGCTGAAGTGCAAGGCCGCGTGCAAACCGGTCTGGGCTTCCTGGCGACCGTCGGTTCGACCTCGCCTTTCATCGGTCTGTTCGGTACCGTGTGGGGTATTCTGCAAGCCCTGACCGCCATCGGCGTTGCCGGCCAAGCGTCCATCGACAAGGTGGCAGGCCCTGTGGGTGAAGCGCTGATCATGACCGCCATCGGTCTGGGCGTCGCTGTGCCGGCCGTGCTGGGTTACAACTGGCTGGTGAATCGCAACAAGTCGGTGATGGGCCAAGTGCGTGCCTTCGCTGGTGACCTGCACGGCGTCCTGATGGGCAACCGTCAAGTTGCCAAGCGCTAATCAGCGCTGACCCGGAGAACCCATCATGGGAATGAACGTCGGATCTTCTTCCGGCGATGATGAAGTGGTCTCAACCATCAACACCACGCCCCTCGTGGACGTGATGTTGGTGCTGTTGATCATCTTCCTCATCACCATCCCGGCGGTGGTCAGCACGGTCAAGGTTGAGCTTCCTAAGGAAACCAACGTCGTCCGCGTGACCAAGCCGGAGAACATTGATATCTCGGTCACCAAGAGCGGCGAGATCTACTGGAACACGACCCTGGTGCCTGATGTCGATGCCCTGGTGCAGCGTCTGGGCAAGGTGGCGGTGCTGAATCCGCAGCCTGAGGTGCATGTTCGTGGCGATGACAAGTCGCGCTACGAATCCGTGGGCCGTGTGGTTTATGCCTGCCAGCGTGCCGGCATCATGAAAGTCAGCTTCGTCACCGAGCCGCCTGCGCGCGGTGGTTGAAGCGAGGAGCGAATAGCATGGGAATGAATGTAGGTAGCTCCTCCGGTGGCGACGAGCCCGAAGTCATGATGGACGTCAACACCACGCCGTTGATCGACGTGATGTTGGTGCTGATCGTGATGCTGATCATCACGATCCCGATCCAGCTGCATTCGGTGAATCTGGATATGCCTCCGCCTGCTCCGCCGATCGAGAATCCGAAAGAGCCGGTGATTCACACGGTGTTGATTGACTTTGATGGCAAGGTGTATTGGGATGAAAACGAAATGCCCAATCACCAGGCCGTAGAAGCGAAGCTGGCTGAAGTTGCTGCTGAGGCAGACCAAGCCGAAGTGCACATCAAGCCCAACAAGCTGGCCGAATACGGCGCCGTGGCAGCCGTCATGGCTTCCGCTCAGCGACTGGGTGTCAAGAAGATGGGCATGGTCGGCAACGAACAGTACGTCAAGTGAGACGGCGCAAGCCGTGAACTGAGACGACAAAAGAACAGCGCGCCGTCCGTCAAGGGCGGCGCGTTTTTTTTCGCAAAGAGGGTAGAAGACGATGAAGATCAGGACATTGGCCTCGGTTGCTATTGGCGCCATGGCGTTTGTGTTGGGCAGCGCCCCCCAAGGCGAACTGGGCTTTGTGCAAGCCCATGCTCAGGCTGAGGGCGTGCGTCCTCAGGTGGGCAAGGCGCTGAAAGATGCCGTCGCCTTGATCAAGTCCGGCAAGTACAAGGACGCCCTGGCCAAGGTGCACGAGGCAGAAGCCGTCAGCGGCCGCAACGCCACCGAGAACTACAACATCGAAGCGATGCGCATGGCCGCCGCTTCGGGTGCAGGCGACACCGATTCCATGGTCAAGGCTTTTGAAGCCCTGAAGGCCAGCGGCAAGCTGTCGGGCGCCGAACAGCTGCGCTACATCGAATCGATCGCAGGCACCTACCTGCGTAACAAGGACAACGCCCGCGCTCTGACCTGGGCGCAGCGCTACTTCAAGGAAGGCGGCAACAGCCCCACCATGAAGCAGGTCCTGACCTCGGCGCAGTTCAATTCCGGCGACATGGGTTCCATCATCAAGGACACCGAGGCCGAGATTGCTGCCGATGAGAAGGCGGGTCGTACGCCTTCGCAGGACAAGCTGAACCTCCTGCTGAGTGCCGCCATCCGTCAGAAGGACGGCAATGCCGAGCAATTGGCCATTGCCAAGCTGCTGAACTACTACCCCCGCAAGGAGCTGTGGACTCAGGTGCTGTCGGGCATCCAGAGCAAGAAGGGCTTCTCGGACCGCTTTGCCTTGGACGTTTACCGCTTGAAGCTGGCCACCGGCAACTTGAAGGATGCCAACGACTACATGGAAATGGCTCAGCTGGCGGCTCAAGCTGGCTTCCCTGAAGAAGGTAAGCAGGTCGTGGACAAGGGCTTTGCCGCCAACGTCCTGGGTCAAGGCAAGGAAGGTGAGCGTCACAAGCGCCTGAATGACCTGATGGTTAAGCGCATTGGCGAAGCCAAGGCTGCGCTGCCTGAGGTGGAGAAGACCGCTCAGGCCGCCAAGGACGGCAACGCCCTGGTGTCCCTGGGTCTGGCTACCGCGTTCCGCGGCGATGCAGCCAAGGGTGTCAAGTACATCGAGCAAGGCATCGAGAAGGGCAATCTGGCTCGCCCGGATGATGCCAAGCTCTACCTGGGTCTGGCCCAGTCCATGGCCGGAGATGCATCCAAAGCGCAATCCACCTGGCGCTCGGTCAAGGGCACGGACGGCTCGGCCGATCTGGCTCGTCTGTGGGGCATCCACACCCGCAGCGCCAAGCGCTGATCTCGCGCTTCTTGTTGCCTCGCTGTCGCTCAGGCCGGACTTCGGTCGCTTGAGCGAGAGCACCGTCAAGAAAAAGGGCCCTGGCTTTGCGCCAGGGCCCTTTTTGCTTGTGCGGTGCCGTAGCGCTCCCGCAACTTGCCGCTGAATTTCCGGCTTACTTCGGTGCCAGGCGGATGGCGCCGTCCAGGCGAATCACTTCGCCGTTCAGCATCTCGTTGGTGATGATCTGGTGCACCAGCTTGGCGTAGTCGGCGGGCGTACCCAGGCGCGAAGGGAAGGGCACGCCAGCGGCCAGTGCGTCCTGCACCTCTTGCGGCATGCCGAAGAGCATGGGCGTGCCAAAGATGCCGGGAGCGATGGTCATGTTGCGGATGCCGTTGCGGGCCAGATCGCGTGCGATGGGCAGGGTCATGCCGACCACGCCGCCCTTGGATGCCGCGTAGGCGGCTTGGCCGATCTGACCGTCGTAGGCCGCGACCGAGGCGGTCGAGATTAGCACGCCGCGCTCGCCGGTGGGCTCGGGATCGTTCTTGCTCATGGCCTCGGCGGCCAGGCGGATCATGTTGAAGCTGCCGATCAGATTGACCGTGATGGTCTTGCTGAACAAGGCCAGGGCGTGGGCGCCGTCCTTGCCGACGGTCTTGGCGGCCGGGGCAATGCCGGCGCAGTTGACCAGGCCGAAAAGCTTGCCCAGGCTCAGGGCCTTGGCGACCACGGCCTGGCCGTCGGCTTCCTGGCTGACGTCGGCCTTGACGAAGGCGCCGCCCAGCTCGGCCGCGACGGCCTCGCCACGCTCGACCTGCAGGTCGGCAATCACGACCTTGGCGCCGTGCGCCGTCAGCATGCGTGCCGTGCCTTCACCGAGGCCCGAAGCGCCGCCGGTGACGATGAAAACCTTGCCTGCGATGTCCATGTTCAATCCTTTGAAAGAAGGGTTGGTTGACGTTGACGTAAACGTCAATTATTGGTCAAAAGAAAGCCGCATTGAAGCGGCTTTGTTCGAGAAGGAAAAATGCTTAGCTCAGGGCGGCCAGGGCTCGTTGGGTGATGTCGTCGACCGAGCCGATGCCTTCGATGCAGCGGTACTGCGGTGCGCCGGCCTCGCCGCTGGCGGCCCATTGCGAGTAGTAGGCGACCAGGGGGCGGGTTTGCGACTGGTAGACCTCCAGGCGCTTCTTGACGGTTTCTTCCTTGTCGTCGTCGCGCTGGATCAGGTCTTCACCGGTGGCGTCGTCCTTGCCTTCCACCTTGGGAGGGTTGAACTTGACGTGGTAGGTGCGGCCCGAGGCCACATGCACACGGCGGCCGCTCATGCGCTCGATGATGGCGCTGTCGGGCACGTCGATTTCCAGCACGTAATCCAGATTCACGCCGGCGGCCTTCATGGCATCGGCTTGCGGGATGGTGCGGGGGAAACCGTCGAACAGGAAACCTTGGGCGCAATCGGGCTGGGTGATGCGTTCCTTGACCAAGCCGATGATGATGTCATCGCTGACCAGGCCGCCGGCGTCCATGACCTTCTTGGCGGCCAGGCCCATCTCGGTGCCGGCCTTGACGGCGGCGCGCAGCATGTCGCCGGTGGAAATTTGCGGGATACCAAATTTTTGGCAGATGAAGGCAGCTTGGGTGCCTTTGCCGGCGCCGGGGGCGCCCAGAAGAATCAGTCGCATGGGTCTCCTTGATGCAGCATGGAAGGCACGCAAGGCCCTCTTCAACAGCGGGCGAGGATAGCACGCGCTGACCTACGCCAGACTGACGCAAACCCCGCTTGTTGTCTCAACGTAACCCCGGGCTTCGCAGGAGCCGGGCCTCTATGCCCGCGCTTCAGTTGGCGGCCTGGGCGCGAAACACGGCGCGCACGCGCTCCAGGTCTTCCGGGGTGTCGACGCCCGGGCCGGGGCGCTCGGCGCTCAAGTGCACCGCGATGCGCTCGCCGTGCCAGAGCACGCGCAGCTGTTCCAGCGATTCGATCTGTTCCAGCGGGCTGACCTCCAGCTGCGGGAAGCGGCGCAGAAAACCGGCCAGATAGCCGTAGAGCCCGACATGGCGCAAGGCCGAGCCGGGCCGGGCGCGCGCCACACCTGCGGCCTGGCCGTCGCGCCAGAAGGGAATGTGGGCGCGCGAGAAGTACAGCGCCAGGCCGTTCTTGTCGGTCACGACCTTGACCACATTCGGGTTGGCGAACTCGGCCTGGCCTTCGGGTGTGTCGTCCAGCCCATGGGCCACCGTGCTCATCACGCATTCGGGTCGCTGGCGCAGCAACTCGGCGCAGGCGTCGATCATGGCCGGCTCGATCAGCGGCTCGTCGCCCTGCACATTGACGACCAAGTCCTGGCCGTCCAGGCCCAGCAGCTCGCAGGCCTCGGCCAGACGGTCGCTGCCCGAGACATGGTCCGCACGGGTCAGCACCGCCTCAATGCCATGGGCGGCACAGGCGTGCAGCACCTCGGGCGCGTCACTGGCCACCACCACACGGCTGGCGCGCGACTGGGCGGCGCGCTGGGCCACGCGCACGATCATGGGCAGGCCCTCGATATCGGCCAGCGGCTTGTTGGGCAGGCGGGTGGAGGCCAGCCGAGCCGGCACGATGACGGTGAAGCTCATAGGGCGGCAGGCTTGTGGCTCTCAGCGTCCGGGTCGTAGGCGCGCGCCTCGTTTTCCAGCATCACGGGGATGCCATCGCGCACCGGGAAGGCCAGGCGGTCGGCATGGCAAATCAGCTCGCGGCCGCCATCGGGGCTGCGCAGATGTTCCAGCGGACCTTTGCACAAGGGGCAGACCAACATTTCCAACAAGCGGTTATCCATCGTCATCCCCATCTTCAACTGCAGTGCATCGTTCATCAATGATTCGTTCAGCCGTGCCAACTAGGCCGCGGCGGTGGCCAGGCCCAGGGTGTTCAATCGCTCTTGCAAGGCTTGCGCAAAGGCGGCTTCGGGGCGGAAGTCTAGCGCCACCACCCAGATGCGCGGGCCGCCTGCGGTGCTCGCCTCGCTGGGGCGCAGTTTGACCGCGTCCTTTTCGGTCACCAACAGATCACCCGGTTCGGCGCCCCAGGGGCGCTCGGCGAAGTCGTAGTGGTCGGGCAGGGCGTGGCGCGCTTGCAGCGTCAAGCCGCAGGCCTCCAGCATGTCAAAAAAGCGCGCCGGCTGGGCCATGCCGGCCGCAGCGGCCAGGGGGCGCCCGCGCAAGGCTTGGAGGTGTTTGAGCTGCGCCGGCTTGCCGGCCCACCAGTCCTGCAATGACACCGCACCTGCAAGTGCGCGCTGGGTCAGAAAACCGGGCAGCGCGGTGCTCGGCCGATCGGCGTTGTACAACACCAGGTGGTCCGGCGGCAGCTGTGCCTGAAAGGGCTGACGCAGCGGGCCGGCCGGCAAGACATGGCCATTGCCAATGCCGCGGCTGTCGAAGACCAGGATCGAGAGCGCGCGCGGCAGGCGGCCATGCTGCAGGCCGTCATCGCTGATCAGCACCTGCAGTTCCGGATGGGCCTGCAGCAGCGCGTGTGCGGCGGCCACCCGGTCGCGGCCCACGGCCACGGGCACGCCGCTGCGCAAATGGATCAGCAAGGGCTCATCGCCGACTTGGCGGGCGGCACTGTCACGTTGCACCAGAGCCACCGCATCGTCCTCACGCCCGTAGCCGCGAGAGACCACGCCGGCCCGGATCCCCCAGCCCTGCAAGAGCTGCAGCAGGGCCAGGGTGGTGGGCGTCTTGCCGGCGCCGCCGACGATCCAATTGCCCACCACGATCACCGGCACGGGCAGGGTTTCGGGCTTCAGGAGGCCCAGCTGGTAGAGCAGGCTGCGGCCGGCCCAGAGCAGGCGGTAGAGGCTCGAGAGGGGCAGCATGCTGGCGGAGAGGGCGCCACCCGTGAGCCACTGCGCTTGCAGGGTCTGCGCCAGGGACGGAGACAAAGGCTGGGGCAGGGGCCGGGGCAAGGGCGCCGGCGGGCGCGGCGCGCCGGCGGGCGGCGCGGACGGTTCTTGCTCAGCGGCCATCACTGGCCGCTGGTTTGCGCGGCGAAGGTCAGGCGGGACAAGCCAGCGCGGCGCGCCGCGTCCATCACATTCACCACCGATTGGTGGGCGGCCGAGGCATCGGCGGACACGATCACCATGGTCTCGGGCCGGCCCTGGCTGGCCTGGGTCAGCGAGGCGGTCAGCAACTCCACCGTGCGGCCTTCCACCGCCTGGCCGTTGATCACGTAGCGGCCATCGGCCGAGACGGCGATGATGATTTCCTGCGGCCGCTCCTTGAGCTGCTCGGAATTGGCCACCGGCAGCGCGATCTGCAGCTCGGTGAACTTCGAGTAGGTGGTGGACAGCATCAGGAAGATGAGGACCACCAGCAGCACGTCGATGAAGGGGATCAGATTGATCTCCGGCTCTTCGCTGCGGCGCTGTCTGAATTTCATCGTGGCAACTCCGGCGCGGCCTCAGGCCGTGTAGCGCTGCAGCTGGCTCAGCAGGCGCTCGCTGCTTTGCTCCAGCTCCAGCACATACTCTTCCACGCGGCCACGGAAGTAGCGGTAGAACATCAGCGAGGGAATCGCCACCATCAGGCCGAAGGCGGTGTTGTAGAGGGCGATGGAGATGCCATGCGCCATCTGCGCCGGATTGCCACCGCCAGGTGTCTGGCTGCCGAAGATCTCGATCATGCCGACCACCGTGCCCAGCAGGCCCAGCAGGGGCGCGGCCGTGGCGATGGTGCCCAGGGTGTTGAGGTAGCGTTCGAGCTGATGGATGGCGCGGCGGCCGGCCAGCTCGAAGACCTGGCGCAGTTTCGCTTCGGCCATCTGCGGCTCCAGCGTCACGGCGCGCAGGCCCGAGGCCAGCAGCTCGCCCAGCAGGGAATGCTCGGCCAGGCGGTTGACCATATCGGGTGTGGGCAGGGACTGGCTGCTGATGCCGAGCACTTCATCGAGCAGGCGGGGCGGCACGATGCGGCTGCGGCGCAGGCTGGAGAAGCGCTCGATGACCAGGGCCAGGGCAATAACGGAACAGATCAGCAGGGGCCAAATCGGCCATCCGGCGGCTTGTATGATCGAAAACAAAGACAACCCCTGTCGTTGAGTGCTGCGATTGCGGAAAAACCTGTCGCGGGGCGGTGCCCTGGTGGAGCCCCTCGCGATTGCGGGCGATTATGGCCCGAAGCGCGGGGCTTTCAAGCGAGCCTGGGGTTGACCATCAGTTGCCGTGCGCGCTGCGTGGCGGGCGGTGAAAATCGGCGCCGAACACTCATCCACTTTCGCTGTGGATAACTTTGTGGGCAAGCTGAGTTTTCATGCCGCCAGGGCCCGAAAATCCAGGCTCCGGGCTAAGTTGCCTCATTCTTAAGCAGAAAAAACACTTGAAAAACAAGCGCTTGTGTGCGTATGACGGCGGCGTGACGGGCTCGACTTCCGGCCGGTCCATGATTGCGCTCGCTGTGGAGTTCTCGGCCGCTCTGAGCGAAAGGGCGACGCATGTTTGACCGCTCCAGCGGCCCGCCGCAGCGCGTGGTCTGGGGTGTGCAGGCCTTGCTGACGGCGGTCAGCGACAGCCTGGCCGCGCGCTTTTCGGTCTGTGTGGTCGGCGGCGAAATCTCCGGCTTCATGCGCGCGGGCAGCGGCCATTGTTATTTCAGCCTCAAGGACTCCAACGGTGCGGGTGCGGTGCTGCGCTGTGCCATGTTCCGCCGCGCTGCGGGCCTGCTCGACTTTTCGCCGGGGGAGGGCATGTTGGTCGAGCTGCGCGGCAAGGTCACGCTCTACGAGCCGCGCGGTGAGCTTCAGTTCATCGTCGAGAGCATGCGCCGCGCCGGCGCTGGCGCGCTGTATGAACAATTCCTGCGTCTGAAAGCGCGGCTGGAGGCGCAAGGCTATTTCGATGCCGACCGCAAACGGCCACTGCCTGTGTTCCCGCGCCGCCTGGGCGTGGTCACCTCGCGCGCGGGGGCGGCCTTGCACGATGTGCTGACCGCGCTGGCGCGCCGCGCGCCCCATGTCGAGGTGGTGATCTATCCCTGCCTGGTGCAGGGTGAGCAAGCGCCGCCGCAAATCGTGCGGGCCCTGGAGCTGGCCAATGAGCGGCACGAGGTGGATGCCCTGCTGTTGGTGCGGGGCGGCGGCTCGCTGGAGGACTTGTGGGCCTTCAACGACGAGCGGGTGGTGCAGGCCCTGGCGCTCAGTGCCTTGCCGGTGATTTGCGGTGTCGGCCATGAAACCGATGTCACCCTGGCCGATCTGGCTGCGGACTTGCGTGCACCCACGCCGACCGCCGCGGCCGAGCTGGCCGCGCCCTCGCGCGAGGCACATCTGGAGCGCCTGGCCGCGATCTCCGATGCCCTGAACCGCCGCCTGGAGCAGCGCCTGGACGGCCTGGCCCAGCGCCTGGACCGCGCGGCCCTGCGCCTGGCCCGGCCGACCGAGGTGCTGACCCGTCAGCGCCGCCGCCTGGCCTTGCTGGCCCAGCGCTGGGGTCAGGCCTTGCCTCGGGTGCAGGCGGCCGAGGCGCAGCGCCTGGAACATCTGAGCCAGCGCCACCGCCGTGCGGCGCCGCAGCTGCTGCGGGCGCAGGTGCTGCGGCTCGAGGCCTTGCAGGCCCGGCTGTCGGTCTTGGACCCGCAGCAGGTGCTGGCCCGCGGCTTCGCCTGGCTGGACGATGGCGAGGGCCGGGCCCTGATCTCGGTGCAGCAGCTGCAGCCGGGCCAGCAGGTCCATGCCGTGCTGGCCGACGGCGAGGCGCAGATGCAGGTGCTGGCGCCCCGGCCCAAGCCCGCCAAGCCCGCCGCCTGAAGGGTTATCACCGCCGCCCCGTCAAAGCCAGCCAAGCTGCCTACAATCGTCCGCAACGCTCAGGCCCCGCCTGCCCGAGCCCAGCTTTCTTTCTCTCAATACAGCCCTGAGGAGTTGATATGGAACATCTGTTGCCCGCACTGCCCTATGCCAAGGACGCCCTGGCCCCTCACTACAGCGCCGAGACGCTGGAGTTCCACCACGGCAAGCATCACAACGCCTACGTGGTCAACCTGAACAATCTGCAAAAGGGCACCGAGTTCGAAGCCCTGAGCCTGGAAGAGATCGTCAAGAAGTCCAGCGGCCCGATCTACAACAACGCCGCCCAGATCTGGAACCACACCTTCTTCTGGAACTGCATGAAGCCCAATGGCGGCGGCGCACCGACCGGCGCTCTGGCCGAGGCCATCAACGCCAAGTGGGGCAGCCTGGATGCCTTCAAGGAAGCCTTCACCAAGAGCGCCGTGGGCAACTTTGGTTCCGGCTGGACCTGGCTGGTGAAGAAGGCCGACGGTTCCCTGGACATCGTCAACACCGGCGCCGCCGGCACGCCTCTGACCACCGCCGACACCGCGCTGCTGACCATTGACGTGTGGGAGCATGCCTACTACATCGACTACCGCAATCTGCGCCCCAAGTTCGTGGAGACCTTCCTGAACCATCTGGTGAACTGGGACTTCGCTCAGGCCAACTTCGCCTGAGTCGCTGCTGACGCGTTCTGCCTGAAAGGGCCGGCTGGTGCCGGCCCTTTTTCATGGTCGTTTGAGAAGCAATTTGAAAAGTTGGGGGCGACAGCGGGCGCCGATGAAGCAGCTTTGCGACAGGGTCTTGATAAATGTCATGACGAGGCAGGGGGTTCGGGCCTAGATTACGAACACGGCAGCCGAACCATGACCCCCATTTCCGCTTCAGTTTCCCCCCATTTCCAGCGCGCCGGCGAGGCCGCGGGCGTTTCGCCTGCCTCTGCCACTGCGGGTGCCGTCTCGGTCGCCACCACGGTTGCCGCCGCAACGTCTGGCGCCGACCAGCCTTTGGACGATCCCGATCTGCTGGCGCCCTTCACGCGCTGGCCCGGCGATGCTGCGCTGGCGGAGTCGCAGTTTCAGCTCTCCGGCCTGCATTGCGCCGCCTGCGCCGGCATCATCGAGCGCGCTTTGCTGGAGCTGCCGGGCGTGCAGGGCGCCGTGGTGAATGCGGCCAGTGCCCGCCTGAGCCTGCGTTGGCGGCCGGCTCAGGTCCGTCTGGCCGGGGTCCTGGCACGCATCGAAGCGGCTGGTTATGGCGCTGCGCCCGATGTGGCCGCGCCAGCCCGTCAGCTGCGTGAGCGCGAGCAGCACCAGGCCGTTTGGCGCCTCTTTGTCGCCGCCTTCCTGATGATGCAGGTGATGATGATGGCGGCGCCGGCCTATTTTGCCGAGCCCGGTGATCTGAGCCCCGATCTGGAGCGCCTGCTGCAGTGGGCCAGCTGGGTGCTGAGCCTGCCGGTGCTCTTGTTCTCGGCCGGCCCATTTTTCCGCGCCGCCTGGCAGCAGCTGCGCGCGCGCCGCCTGGGCATGGATGTGCCGGTGGCTCTGGGGCTGGCGGTCACTTTTGTCGCCAGCAGTGGGGCTTTGTTTGAGCCGGGTGGCCTGTTCGGCCGCGAGGTGTATTTCGACTCGCTGACCATGTTCGTCACATTCCTGCTGGCCGGGCGCTGGCTGGAACTGCGGGCGCGCCACCGGGCGGCGGGTACGCTGGAGGCGGCCAACTCGGCGCTGCCGGATGCGGTGGAACGCATTGAAGCCGATGGTTCGGTCAGCCGCGTGGCGCCCATTCGTTTGCGCGTGGGGGATCTGCTGCGCATCGCGGCGGGCCAGGCATTTCCGGCCGATGGCTGCGTGGAGCGTGGCAGCAGTGCGGCCAATGAGGCCTTGCTCAGCGGTGAGTCGCAGCCGGTGGCCAAGACCGTGGGCGACGAGGTGGTGGCGGCCAGCATCAATGTGCAGGCGCCGCTGTGGGTGCGGGTCAGCCGCGTTGGCGCTGACACCCGCCACGAGGCCATCCAGCGCCTGATGCGCGAGGCCATGAGCCAGCGCCCGGCCATGGTCGAGCTGGCGGACCGGGTGGCGGGCTATTTTCTGTGGGCCGTGTTGCTGCTGGCCGGCCTGGCCGCAGCAGCGTGGAGCCAGATCGAGCCCGGTCGTGCGGTCTGGGTGGCGGTGTCGGTGCTGATCGTCACCTGCCCCTGCGCCTTGTCGCTGGCGGCACCGGCGGCGCGCTTGGCCGCGACGGGCGCTCTGGCTCGCCGTGGCTTGTTGCTGGTCCATATGGATCTGCTGGAAACCATGTGCAAGGTCGACACCGTGGTGCTCGACAAGACCGGGACTCTGACCGAGGACCGCATGAGCTTGCTGGCCCACGCAGCGGCTGATCCAGCGCAAGCGGCCGAGCTGCTGGCGGCAGCGCGCAGCCTGGCTCAGCAATCGCAGCATCCGTTTTCGCGCGCCCTGGTGCAGAGCGCGGGATTGCAGAGCGCGCCCGCTCGGGACGACGAGGCTACCGCGGCTGGCCTGTGGTCCGAGGTGCAAGAGCATCCCGGGCAAGGCCTGCAGGCCCGGGATGCGCAGGGTCGGGTCTGGCGCCTCGGCGCGCCGGCCTGGGTGGCCGCGGCGGGCTTGTCGGGAACCCTGCCTGCCGACTTGCGCCGCGAAGCGCAGCTGGCCTTTGCCTGCCAGGGCCAGGACCAGGGCCAGCAGGCCGAGGGTCAGGTCTTGCTGATGCAGTTTGGAGAATGCCTGCGGGCCGATGCGCGCGAAGCCTTGCAGCGCTTGCAGGCCCTGGGCTTGCAGACCTGTCTGCTGTCGGGCGACGCGCCCGCTCGGGCCGAAACCCTGGCCCGAGAGGCTGGCGTGCAGCGCGCCATCGGCGGCGCCAGCCCGGAGCGCAAGCTGGCTGAGGTGCAGCGTTTGCAAGAGGCGGGGCACTGTGTCTTGATGGTGGGCGACGGCATCAACGATGCGCCGGTGCTGGCGCGGGCTGACGCCAGCGTGGTGATGGGGCAGGGCGCCATGCTGGCGCGGGCCAGTGCCGATGCACTCTTGCTGTCCGGCCGTTTGACCGATCTGGCGCAGCTGCGTGAATTGGCCCTGCGCACGCGCCGCATCATCCGCCAGAACCTGGCTTGGGCGGCTGGCTACAACGCGGCCTGCATTCCCCTGGCGCTGGCCGGTTATCTGCCGCCTTGGGCTGCAGGCCTGGGCATGGCTTGCAGCTCGGTCTGGGTGGTCTTGAACGCGCAGCGTCTGGCGCGCAATCTGAACGGACTCTGAGCATGGAAGTTCTGTATCTCTTGATCCCGGTGTCGGTGCTCTTGGTGCTGGTGATCGTGGGTGTGTTCGGGTGGGCAATTAACAACGGCCAACTCGACGATCTGGAGCGCGAAGGCGTTCGTATTCTTGAAGAAGCTGCGGGGGTTGATGAAGGTCAATCCTCCGCTCCGGGCGCTGGCAAAGAATCGCCCTCGTCAAACTAAAAGCTGCAAGGAGCCAAAAAAAATGGCAAAGACTGCTGCGCCGGACATTGCATCCGGAGGCGTATATGAGGACGGTGTGGTCCGTGCATTTGCACTGGCCGCTGTTCTCTGGGGTGTTGTGGGCATGTTGGTGGGGGTGGTCATTGCTGCCCAGCTGGCCTGGCCGGAACTCAATCTGGGCATTCCATGGCTGAGCTATGGTCGCCTGCGACCGCTGCACACCAATGCGGTGATCTTCGCGTTCGGCGGTTGCACCTTGTTTGCGACCGCTTACCACGTGGTGCAGCGCACCGGCCAGACGCGCCTGTTCGCGCCCGGCCTGGCCTGGTTCACGTTCTGGGGCTGGCAGCTGGTCATCCTCTCGGCCGCGCTGACCCTGCCGCTGGGCATCACCAGCGGCAAGGAATACGCCGAGCTGGAATGGCCGATTGACATCCTGATCACCTTGGTCTGGGTGTCCTTCGCCCTGGTGTTCTTCGGCTCGGTCGGCATCCGCAAGGTCAAGCACATCTACGTGGCCAACTGGTTCTTCGGCGCCTTCATCATCGCCGTGGCCCTGCTGCACCTGGTCAACAGTGCCGCCATCCCGGTAAGCCTGTTCAAGAGCTACTCGGCTTACGCCGGCGTGCAAGACGCCATGGTGCAGTGGTGGTACGGCCACAATGCCGTGGGCTTCTTCCTGACCGCAGGCTTCCTGGGCATGATGTACTACTACATCCCCAAGCAAGCTGGCCGCCCGGTCTACAGCTACCGCCTGTCCATCGTCCACTTCTGGGCGCTGATCTTCACCTATATGTGGGCGGGCCCGCACCATCTGCACTACACCGCGCTGCCGGACTGGGCGCAATCGGTGGGCATGGTGTTCTCTCTGGTGCTGCTGGCTCCCAGCTGGGGCGGCATGATCAACGGCATCATGACCCTGAGCGGTGCCTGGCACAAGCTGCGTGACGACCCGATCCTGAAGTTCCTGATCGTGTCCCTGTCCTTCTACGGCATGTCGACCTTCGAAGGCCCGATGATGTCCATCAAGACGGTCAACGCGCTGAGCCACTACACGGACTGGACCGTGGGCCACGTGCACTCCGGCGCTCTGGGCTGGGTGGGTCTGATCTCCATGGGTTCGCTGTACCACCTGATCCCGCGCATGTTCGGCCGCACCGAGATGTACTCGAAGAAGGCCATCGAGCTGCACTTCTGGATCGCGACCCTGGGCATCGTGCTCTACATCGCCGCGATGTGGATTGCCGGTGTGATGCAGGGCCTGATGTGGCGTGCAGTCAACCCGGACGGCAGCCTGGTCTACACCTTTGTGGAAAGCGTCAAGGCGACCTATCCCTTCTACGTGATCCGTTTGCTGGGTGGCCTGCTCTACCTGAGCGGCATGTTGGTGATGGCCTGGAACGTGGTGAAGACGGTGCAAGTGGGCCGTGCCGTCAAGGCACCGATCCCCACGCTGGTGGCCGCCTGAAGCGCTGAACGCGAGATCCAAGGAGAAATACAAAATGGCATCCACAGAACACAAGTCCAGTGGCCACCAACGCATCGAGACCAGCAACTTTCTGATGATCGTGCTGGTGCTGCTGACGGTGATCGCCGGTGGCGCAGTGGAAATCGTGCCGCTGTTCTTCCAGCGCTCGACCACTGAGGCCACCCCGGGCCTCAAGCCCTACACGCCGCTGCAACTGGCCGGCCGGGACGTCTACATCCGCGAGGGCTGCTACAACTGCCACTCGCAGATGATCCGCCCCTTCCGCTCGGAGACCCTGCGTTACGGCCACTACTCGACCGCCGGTGAATTCGTCTATGACCACCCCTTCCAATGGGGCAGCAAGCGCACCGGTCCCGACCTGCACCGTGTCGGCGGCAAGTACAGCGATGAATGGCACCGCATTCACCTGAACAATCCGCGTGACCTGGTGCCCGAGTCGAACATGCCGGCTTACCCCTGGCTGGTGGGCGCTCAGCTGAACCCGGCTGAGCTGGCCCCCAAGATGAAGGCCCTGCGCACCGTGGGCGTGCCCTACACCGACGCCGAAATCGCCGGTGCGGCCGACGAAGTCAAGGGCAAGACCGAGATGGAAGCTGTGATTGCTTATCTGCAGGTGCTCGGCACCGCGCTGAAGTAATAAGCAAGAAGGAGTCCGCAATGGATATCAATAGCTTGAGAACCGCGGTGACCCTGCTGTCGCTGCTGGTGTTCCTGGTGATCGTGGTCTGGGCCTATTCCAGCCGCAACAAGGCGCACTTTGACGAACTGGCCGGCATGGCCTTGCAAGATGAAGCCGATGGGAGGCCTCAATGAGTGATTTTTTCTCTGACGGTTGGTCCATGTTCGTGGCCGGCGTGACGGTTGCAGGCCTGATCTTCTGCATCATCTTGCTGCTGATCGCCGCCCGCCACCGCGTCATGGCCAGCGACAACAGCACCGGCCATGTCTGGGACGAAGACCTGCGCGAGATGAACAACCCGCTGCCGCGCTGGTGGGCGATTCTGTTCGTCCTGACCGTGGTGTTCGCCGGCATTTACCTGGCGGCTTACCCGGGCCTCGGCGCCCGCAAGGGCTCACTCGGCTGGAGCAGTGCCGGCCAGTACGAAAAAGAGCAGGCCGATGCCCACAAGGCCATGAGCGCCCTGTACGCCAAGTTCAACGGCAAGCCGGTGGAACAGCTGGCTCAGAACCCGGAAGCCATGGCCATCGGAGAGCGCCTGTTCGCCAACAACTGCGCCGGTTGCCATGGCTCGGACGCCAAGGGCAGCAAGGGCTTCCCCAACCTGACCGACAGCGACTGGCTCTACGGCGGTTCGCACGACACCATCGTGCAGACCATCACCAACGGCCGCAACGGCGTCATGCCGCCCATGGCCGCCGCCGTGGGCACCGCTGAAGACGTGCGCAACCTGGCCAACTATGTGCTGAGCCTGTCCGGCAGCGCCCACAACTCCATC
Organism: Burkholderiales bacterium PBB2; assembly: GCA_002255955.1. Lineage (GTDB taxonomy): Bacteria > Pseudomonadota > Gammaproteobacteria > Burkholderiales > Burkholderiaceae_C > Paucibacter_A. Next base: position 50,977 of record NKIM01000026.1, read on the forward strand.
GCCGCACAAAAGGGCAAGGAGAAGTTCGGTGCCTGCGCAGCCTGCCACGGCGCGGACGGCAAGGGCAATCAAGCCCTGGGTGCCCCCAACCTGAGCGACAAGATCTGGTTGCATGGCTGGGGTGAAGATGCCGTCATGGCCATGATCAACAACGGCAAGAACAATCTGATGCCGGCCCAGTCGACCCGACTGAGCGCGGAGCAGATCCAGGTCTTGGGCGCCTATGTCTGGAGCCTGTCCAACAACAAAGCCGTGGCTTCGGCCCCTTGAGTGATCGACCATGACTGAAGCCCGGGCAGTACCGCCGGCGCCCCGCGTCGGACCGGCCATCGCTTCTGCTCCCTCGGCCGCCAAGGCGGCCGACGGTGAGGATGCCGTGGTGGAAATCATCTCGCTCTACGCAGCGCAGAAAAAGATCTACCCCCGCGCCGTGTCCGGCCTCTTCGCCTCCTGGCGTTGGGCGCTGGTCTGGTTCACGCAGGTCCTGTTTTACGGTCTGCCCTGGCTGCTCTGGAACGACCGGCAGGCGGTGCTCTTCGAGCTCGCCAGCCGGCGTTTTTACATTTTTGGCCTGGTCCTGTATCCGCAGGACTTCATCTACCTGACTGGGCTGTTGCTGATCTCGGCCTATGCCCTGTTCCTGTTCACCGCCGTGGCCGGGCGGCTGTGGTGCGGCTATGCCTGCCCGCAGACGGTCTACACCGAAATTTTCTTGTGGATCGAGCGCCAGTTCGAGGGTGACCGCCAAGCCCGCATGAAGCTGGATGCCTCGCCCTGGGGTTTCAACAAGCTCTGGCGCAAGGGCGGCAAGCAGGCCGTGTGGATCACCGTGGCCCTGTGGACCGGCTTCACCTTTGTCGGCTATTTCACACCCATCAAATCGCTCTGGGCCGAGGCTTTCACGCTCAGCTTCGGACCCTGGGAATGGTTCTGGGTGCTGTTCTATGCCTTCGCGACGTATGGCTTCGCGGGCTTCATGCGCGAGCAGGTCTGCAAGTACATGTGCCCCTACGCGCGCTTCCAGAGCGCCATGTTCGACAAGGACACGCTGATCATCAGCTACGACGCCGAGCGCGGCGAGCCGCGCGGTTCGCGCAGCAAGAAAGCCAGTGTGGACGACGTCAAGGCCGCCGGTCTGGGCTCCTGCATCGATTGCACCCTGTGCGTGCAGGTCTGTCCGACGGGCATCGACATCCGCCAGGGCTTGCAGTACGAGTGCATCGGTTGTGCCGCCTGCATCGACGTCTGCGACGGTGTCATGGACAAGATGAACTACCCGCGTGGCCTGATTCGCTACGACACGCAAAACGGCCTGCAGCAGCACCTGAGTCCGGCGCAAAAGCTGCGCCGCATGTTCCGCCCGCGCGTGATCATCTACACCGTGGTCTTGTTTGTGCTATGCACGGCCTTGCTGGCCAGCCTGCTGTTCCTGCGCAGCCCCGTCAAGCTCGATGTGGTGCGCGACCGCGGCGTGTTGGCCCGGGTGGTGGAAGATGGTTATGTGGAAAACCTCTACCGCCTGCAGGTGATGAATGCCACCGAGCAGAATCACCGTTACCAGGTGACGGTCAGCGGCATGGACGGCATCAAGCTGGAGCAAGCGGCCGAACTCAGCGTGGCACCGGCCGAGGCGCGCTGGCTGACGCTGTCGGTGCGGGTGCCGCCCGAGACAGCGGCCCGCGCGGCGCAAGATCACAAGGGTTCACACGCGATCGAGTTCCAGCTGCGCAGCCTCGACGGCGCCAGCAGCGGCGCGACCGTCGTGCATGAAAAATCAACCTTCATCGTGCCACGCTGAGCTCAGCTCGGCGCGCACACACCGGAGACGAAACGCATGAGCCAGAACCTCAAGCCCGAAAACGATGCCTCGCCCTGGTGGCGCACCCCCATGATGTGGCTGGTGGTCGGCGGCCCCTTGCTGGTGGTGGTGGCCAGCTTCATCACCCTGAGCCTTGCCATCGGTCACCCCGATCCGGTGCTGGAAGACAAGGTCGTGGCCAACAAGGCCAGCGGTGCCAAAGCCTTGATTCCGGCGCGCGAGGCGCGCAACCACGCAGCCACTGGCGGGCAGTGATCATGGACACCGCTGATCGTTCCGAATCGGCAGTTCCCAAACAAGGCAGCCGCTGGGCCATGGCTGTGGCCTGGCCTTCATTTTTCATGGCTGGGGTGATGGAGGCTCTGGTGTTCGCGGTCGTGGACCCCAGTGACCTGACTTGGTTCGGCGCCGAGCGCCTGGATTGGTCGCGCCAGGCGGTCTACACCGTCAGCTTCATGATCTTCTGGCTGGTTATCAGCCTTTCGGCCAGTGTCAGCGTGATGCTGGCCACGCTGCCGGATGTGCCGGAGGATGCGCATCCCCGCGGCTGGCCGCGCTGAGGCCGGCCACGCAGACTGCCGCTTCGAATTGGCTCGCCATGATCGGCGGCGGCCAGCAAAAAGGCCTTCGGATGTCCGAAGGCCTTTTGTTTTGCCGAGCCGCTCTTGCTCGCGGCGGCGTCGGGCTCAGCAGTTGCTGTTGTTGACCAGCTTTTGCAGGCCAGCCTGGTCGAGGATGCGCAGATGGCGCTGCTTCACTTCCAGCAGGCCTTCTTCCTGGAACTTGGAAAAGGTGCGGCTGACGGTCTCCAGCTTCAGTCCCAGATAACTGCCAATTTCCTCGCGCGTCATGCGCAGCACCAGGGCGGCGGCCGAAAAGCCGCGGGCTTGCAGGCGCTGGGTCAGGTTGAGCAGGAAAGCGGCCAGGCGCTCCTCGGCGCGCATGCTGCCCAGCAGCAGCATCACGCCGTGGTCGCGCACGATCTCGCGGCTCATGATCTTGTGGAACTGACGCTGCAGGTCGGTGAACTCGCGCGACAGCTCTTCGAGTTGTTCGAAGGGGATCACGCAGACCTGGGAGTCTTCCAGCGCGACGGCGTCGCAGCTGTGGCGGTCGGTGCTGATGCCGTCCAGGCCCAGCAACTCGCCGGCCATCTGGAAGCCGGTGACCTGGTCGCGGCCGTCTTCCGAAGACACGCAGGTCTTGAAGAAACCGGTGCGCACCGCGTAGAGCGACTGGAACTCGTCACCGCTGCGGAACAGCGTGTCGCCGCGCGCCACGCTGCGGCGGGTGGCCACCAGCTGGTCCAGCTGATCCAGGTCGCCGGAAGACAAGCCCACTGGCAGGCACAGCTCGCGCAAATTGCAGCTGGAGCAGGCGACCTTCAGCGGTTCGAACTTGATGGGGACGGTGGCATTCATCGTGTGCTTTTTAAGGGATTCGCAGGCAGCAGGCGAAGCAGACTGGGGCTGCGGGACTTCCAGATTTTTCACGGACATGAGCATGATGCACCTCAAACATGGGTGCATTGTTGAGTCGACAATGCGCGCCGAGCTTGATCCTTGTCAAGTCGATCCGCCAAAGCCTTGGCAAAGTGCGGCTCATGGTACAGAACATTCAAGACCGCAGCCCTCAGCGCGCCGAGACAGCGCCGGCCTCTTCGGCCATGGTGGGGGCACCCGCTGCCGCGCAAATCAATGAAGCGCTGCTGCGCCGCTTCGATGTTTCCGGCCCTCGCTACACCTCCTACCCGACGGCCGACCGCTTCGTGGAAGCGTTCACCATCGAGCAGTACCAGCAGGCCCTGACGCAACGCGCGGGCGGTTCGCAGGTCGGTGGCAACACGCCGCTGTCGCTCTATGTCCACATTCCGTTCTGCGAATCGGTCTGTTACTACTGTGCCTGCAACAAGGTCATCACCAAGCACCATGACCGGGCCACCGAGTACCTGCAGGCCCTGGCGACCGAGATGGATCTGACCCTGGAACACCTGGGCCGCGGCGCTGCGGTTTCGCAGCTGCATTTGGGTGGCGGTTCGCCGACCTTTCTGAGCGATGCAGAGCTGAGCCAGCTGATGCAGGCCATGTTGGAGCGCTTCCGCCTCGCACCCGGCGCCGAGGTGTCCATCGAGGTGGATCCGCGCACCGTCAGCGTCGAGCGCCTGGCCCATCTGCGCCAGCTGGGCTTCAACCGCCTGAGCTTTGGCGTGCAGGACTTTGACCCCGAGGTGCAAAAAGCCGTGCATCGCCAGCAGAGCTACGAGAGCGTCGAAGCGCTGATGGTGTCGGCCCGCGCTTTGGGTTTCGAATCCACCAATGTCGATCTGATCTACGGCCTGCCGCTGCAAACGCCCGAGTCGTTCGCGCGCACCATCGAGCAGGTGGGGGCGCTCAAGCCCGACCGCATCGCGCTCTACGGCTACGCCCATTTGCCGCAGCGCTTCAAGCCGCAGCGCCGCATCAACGAGGTCGAGCTGCCGGTGGCGGGCGACAAGGTCACCATGCTGGCGGCGGCCATCAGCGGCTTTGAGCGCCATGGCTACAGCTATATCGGCATGGATCACTTTGCCTTGGCCAGCGACTCCCTGGCCGTGGCCAAGCGCCAGGGCCGGCTGCACCGCAATTTCCAGGGCTACAGCACCCAGCCAGACTGTGACCTGATTGCGCTCGGCGTCTCGGCCATCGGCCGGGTGGGTGCCAGCTACAGCCAGAACGCCAAGACTTTGGACGAGTACTACGACGCGCTGAACCAGGGCCAGCTGCCGATCCAGCGCGGCCTGGCCCTCTCGCGAGACGACATCGTGCGCCGTGCCGTCATCATGGCCTTGATGTGCCAGGGGCGGCTGGAGTTCGAGTCCATCGAGTTGGCGCATCTGCTCAGCTTTGAGCAGTACTTCAAGCCCGAGATGGAACGCATCCGCGAGCTGGCCGAGCAAGGCCTGGTGGTGCTGGAGCCGGGGGCCATCCAGGTCACGCCCATGGGCTGGTATTTCGTGCGCGCAGTTGCTATGGTGTTTGACCGATACCTGCAAGCCGACCGCAGCCGTGAGCGTTTCTCCCGCATCATCTGATTCCCATGCTTGACGCCAGCCTGGCCGCGTCCGCCGCCCTGATGGGGCTGGCGGGCACGCCGCACTGCCTGGCCATGTGCGGCGCCACCTGCGCGGCGGCGGGCGCGCGCTCGCCGCTCGCCTTCCAGTTCGGCCGCCTGCTCGGCTACAGCCTGGCTGGGGCCGTGGCGGCCGCCAGCATGCAGCTGCTCAGTCAGATGGGCCAGGCCACGGCCCTGCTGCGGCCTTTCTGGGTGCTCATCCACGTGGCGGCTTTTCTGCTCGGCATGTCCTTGCTGTGGCGGGGGCGCCAGCCGGCCTGGATGGAGCGTTGGGGTCAGGATGTGGCGCGCCAGGTCGAAGTGCCCGTGGCCGGTTTGCGGCAGGGTGGGGTGGCTTGGGCTGGCTCCAGGCGCGCAGCCCGGGCAGGCCTGGCCGGCCTGGCCTGGGTGGCCTGGCCTTGTGGGCTGTTGCAGTCGGCCCTGCTGCTCTCGGCCCTGGCCTCGGGGCCGGCGCAGGGTGGTGCGGTGATGGCCAGTTTTGCCCTGAGCTCGGGTGCCGGTCTCGCACTCGGGCCTTGGCTGCTGCGTCGCCTGCGCCAGTCCAAGGACGGCGGCGCCGAGGGTTTGCGCTGGTCCGTGCGCCTGGGCGGCCTGGGCCTGGCCTCCGCTTCGGCCTGGGCTTTGGGTCACGGGGTGTGGGCGCAGATAGCCGCCGTGTGCAGCCAGTGGGCCTGATTCAGGCGCCGAAATGCCAAGACTTATATAAGACTTGAGTCCGCAGCCGGCGCCGCTGACTTAGAATCGGCGCCCTAATCGTTCCACTCCTTGGGCCTGAAGATGGCCGATCTGGAAATCACATGACAGCAACGCAGCCGACCATCATCTACACCCTGACCGACGAAGCCCCGCTGCTGGCGACGGCCTCGTTCCTGCCCATCGTGCAGGCCTTCACGGCGCCGGCCGGCGTTCGTGTCGAGACCAGCGACATCTCCGTGGCCGGTCGCATCCTGGGCCAGTTCCCGGAGTTCCTGAGCGAAGAGCAGCGCGTGCCCGACCGCCTGTCGGAGCTGGGCAAGCTGACCCTGAAGCCGGAAGCCAACATCATCAAGCTGCCCAATATCAGCGCGTCGGTGGCGCAGCTGAAGGCGGCGATCAAGGAGCTGCAAGGCAAGGGCTACCCGATCCCGGATTACCCGGAAAGCCCCAAGACCGACGAAGAAAAAGACATCCGCGCCCGCTACGGCAAGTGCATCGGCAGCGCGGTGAACCCGGTGCTGCGTGAAGGCAATTCCGACCGCCGCGCCCCCAAGGCCGTCAAGGAATACGCCCGCAAGAACCCGCACAGCATGGCCGACTGGAGCCAGGCTTCGCGCTCGCATGTCTCGCACATGCATGGCGGCGATTTCTACCATGGCGAAAAGTCCATGACCCTGGACCGCGCGCGCAACGTCAAGATGGAGCTGATCACCAAGAGCGGTCAGACCATCGTGCTCAAGCCCAAGGTGGCCCTGCTGGACCGTGAGGTCATCGACAGCATGTTTATGAGCAAGAAGGCGCTGCTGGAGTTCTACGAGAAGGAAATCGAAGACGCGCGCCAGACCGGCGTGATGTTCTCGCTGCACGTCAAGGCCACCATGATGAAGGTCTCGCACCCCATCGTGTTCGGCCACTGCGTGCGCATCTTCTACCGTGAGGCTTTCGAGAAGCACGGCAAGCTGTTCGACGAGCTGGGCATCAATGTCAACAACGGCATGGTCGATCTGTACAACAAGATCGCCACCCTGCCGCAGAGCAAGCAAGACGAGATCAAGCGCGATCTGCATGCCTGCCACGAGCACCGCCCCGAGCTGGCCATGGTCGACTCGGCCAAGGGCATCACCAATTTCCATTCGCCCAACGACATCATCGTCGACGCGTCCATGCCGGCCATGATCCGCAATGGCGGCAAGATGTGGGGCGCCGACGGCCGCCTGAAGGACGTCAAGGCCGTGATGCCGGAATCGACCTTCGCCCGCATCTACCAGGAGATGATCAACTTCTGCAAGTGGCACGGCGCCTTCGACCCCAAGACCATGGGCACGGTGCCCAATGTCGGTCTGATGGCCCAGCAGGCCGAAGAGTACGGCTCGCACGACAAGACCTTCGAGATCCCCGAAGACGGCGTGGCCAACATCACCGATCTGGACACCGGCGAAGTGCTGATGAGCCAGAACGTGGAGCAGGGCGACATCTGGCGCATGTGCCAGTGCAAGGACGCCGCCATCCGCGATTGGGTCAAGCTGGCCGTCAACCGTGCTCGCAACTCCGGCATGCCGGTGGTGTTCTGGCTCGATCAGTACCGCCCGCATGAGGCCCAGCTGATCACCAAGGTCAAGATGTACCTGCACGAGCACAACACGGCCGGTCTGGACATTCAGATCATGAGCCAGGTTCGCGCCATGCGTTACACCCTGGAGCGCGTGATTCGCGGTCTGGACACCATCAGCGCGACCGGCAACATCCTGCGCGACTACCTGACCGACCTGTTCCCCATCATGGAACTGGGCACCTCGGCCAAGATGCTGTCCATCGTGCCGCTGATGGCCGGTGGCGGCATGTACGAAACCGGCGCCGGCGGTTCGGCCCCCAAGCATGTGCAGCAGCTGGTGGAAGAGAACCACTTGCGCTGGGATTCGCTGGGTGAGTTCCTGGCCCTGGCAGTCAGCCTGGAAGACCTGGGCCTGAAGAACAACAACCCCAGGGCCAAGTTGCTGGCCAAGACGCTGGATGCCGCCACGGGCCAGCTGCTGGACAACAACAAGAACCCCAGCCCCAAGACCGGCCAGCTGGACAACCGCGGCAGCCAGTTCTACCTGGCCCTGTACTGGGCCCAGGCTCTGGCCGGGCAGAGCGAGGATGCCGAACTGGCCGCCAAGTTCGCGCCCCTGGCCAAGGCTCTGGCCGAGAAGGAATCGGCCATCGTCGCCGAGCTGGCTGCGGTGCAAGGCAAGCCGGCCGACATCGGCGGTTACTACAAGCCCGACATGGCCAAGCTGGCCGAAGTGATGCGCCCGAGCGCCAGCTTCAACGCCGCCCTGGCCACGATGCTGGGCTGATCAGCCACGGCGTCTTGAGCGCCTGACCCGCCGCCGTTTGCACCCTGCAAACGGCGGCGGCCCCGAGAGAAAGCCGGTGCCCTGCATCGGCTTTTTCATATCCCGGCTTCGTCATTGAATGCCGCTAGAATTTTTGGCTGCCTTCTACGAGAGGGCATCCCGTCCCCTTCGGAGTACCTCCTACATGTTTCAGCACATCCAGGTCCCTGCCCAGGGCGCCAAAATCACCGTCAATGCCGACCATTCGCTGAATGTGCCGGATCAGCCCATCATTCCCTTCATCGAGGGCGATGGCACGGGCGCGGACATCACGCCGGTGATGATCAAGGTGGTCGATGCCGCGGTGGCCAAGGCCTACGGCGGCAAGCGCCAGATCCAGTGGATGGAAGTGTTCGCCGGGGAGAAGGCCACCCGTGTCTACGGCCCCGATGTCTGGCTGCCGGCCGAGACCCTGGAAGTGCTGCGCGACTACGTGGTCTCCATCAAGGGCCCGCTGACCACGCCGGTCGGTGGCGGCATCCGCTCGCTGAATGTGGCGCTGCGCCAGGAGCTGGATCTCTATGTCTGCCTGCGCCCGGTGCAGTATTTCAAGGGCGTGCCCTCGCCCCTGAAGGAGCCCGAGAAGACAAATATGGTGATCTTCCGTGAGAACTCGGAAGACATCTACGCCGGCATCGAGTACGAGGCCGAAAGCGAAAAGGCCAAGAAGCTGATCAAGTTCCTGCAAGAGGAAATGGGCGTCAAGAAGATCCGCTTCCCGGAGACCTCGGGCATCGGCATCAAGCCGGTCTCGCGTGAAGGCACCGAGCGTCTGGTGCGCAAGGCCATCCAGTACGCCATCGACAACGACAAGCCCAGCGTGACCATCGTGCACAAGGGCAACATCATGAAGTACACCGAGGGTGGCTTCCGTGACTGGGCCTATGCCCTGGCGCAGAAGGAATTCGGTGCCGAACTGATCGATGGTGGCCCCTGGTGCCGTTTCATCAGCCCCAAGAATGGCAAGCCCATCACCATCAAGGACTCAATCGCTGACGCTTTCTTGCAGCAGATCCTGCTGCGCCCGGCCGAGTATTCGGTGGTGGCCACGCTGAACCTGAATGGCGACTACATCTCCGACGCCTTGGCCGCGCAAGTGGGCGGCATCGGTATCGCCCCGGGCGCCAATATGTCGGATTCGGTCGCCTGCTTCGAGGCCACGCACGGCACCGCGCCCAAGTACGCCGGCAAGGACTATGTGAACCCGGGCAGCGAGATCCTTTCGGCCGAGATGATGCTGCGTCACCTGGGCTGGACGGAGGCGGCCGACCTGATCATCGCCTCGCTGGAGGCCGCCATCGCCAGCAAGCGGGTCACCTACGACTTCGCGCGCCTGATGGACGGCGCGGTGCAAGTGTCCTGCTCTGGCTTCGGTCAGGTCATGATCGACCACATGTGAGTTGGCGGTCCGGCCCTGGCGCCGGAGACCTGCTGCGCACAAAAAAAGGCCCGCATCTGCGGGCCTTTTTGCTTGGGGGACTGAGCCGTGGCACATGGCCGGGTGGCGGGTCCTCTTCGCCTGGGGTCAGCGGGCTGACCGAGTGCTCAGCGTTTCGCCGGTGCTGCCACCAGCGAGCGCCAGTCTCAGGCGGCTTCGCTGAGTTCTTCCTGCGCTTGCGCGGTCGTGGAATACAGCGGGGTGATGTTCTGGGCCAGCTGGCCTTTGGGGCCTTGCACCAGCTCGTAACTCACCTTGCCGCCTTGTTGCAGGGTTCGAAAACCCTCCATCTGGATGGCTGAAAAATGCGCGAACACATCTTCGCCGCCCGCTTCGGGTTCAATAAAGCCAAAACCCTTGGCATCGTTGAACCACTTCACCGTTCCTATCGTCATAACGCCTCCGTCCCGGTGTCTATTGCACCGCGGCGGATTTTTGGCGGCGGCCTGTGCGCTGTCAATTCAGGGCCTGCCCGGATGGGGGAGACCCTTGGGTGCCCGCGCGCGATGAAAAAGCACGGCACGCCGGTTCAATTCGGCTCTTGTTTTCTCCCCAGTCGGCGCAAGATGGATTTCGCAGGGCCAGCGGGTATCGGTGGCTCTCGATAGAATCAATCCATGCCAGATTTCCCCAGTCAACCGCCAATGCCACCCGGATTGCCGCCCGGGCGTGAAGATGCCGACGGCACGACCACTGTTGAGCGCCTGACGCAGAAAACCGAGCCGCCGCGCCTCTACCAGGTGCTGCTGCTCAACGACGACTTCACACCCATGGAGTTCGTGGTCATGGTTTTGCAGGAATATTTCCGACATGACCTGGATACGGCCACCCAGATCATGCTCAAAATCCACCACGATGGGCGTGGGGTCTGCGGCGTCTTCAGCAAGGACGTTGCGGCGACCAAGGTCGAATTGGTGCTGGCGGCCGCAAGGCGCGCCGGCCATCCTTTGCAGTGCATTATGGAGGCCGCATGATTGCGCAAGAGCTTGAAGTTAGCCTGCATATGGCGTTTGTGGAAGCACGCCAGCAGCGCCATGAGTTCATCACCGTCGAGCACTTGCTGATGGCCCTGTTGGACAACCCTTCCGCTGCCGAAGTGCTGCGCGCCTGCTCGGCCAATCTGGACGATCTGCGCAAAAGCCTGACGCAGTTCATCAAGGAAAACACCCCGACCGTGGGTGGCGCCGATGAGGTGGACACCCAGCCGACGCTGGGCTTCCAGCGCGTGATTCAGCGCGCCATCATGCATGTGCAGTCCACGGGCAGCGGCAAGAAGGAAGTGACCGGCGCCAATGTGCTGGTCGCCATCTTCGGCGAGAAGGATTCGCACGCCGTTTACTACCTGCACCAGCAGGGTGTGACGCGTCTGGACGTGGTGAATTTCATCGCCCACGGCATCAAGAAGTCCGATCCGCCCGAGCCGCCCAAGGGGCAGGAGGGCAGTGCCGGTGCCGAGACCGAGCGCGAAGAGGGCGAAGGTCAGGGCAAGGGCTCGCCGCTGGAACAGTTCACCCAGAACCTGAACCAGCTGGCCAAGGACGGCAAGATCGACCCGCTGATCGGGCGCGAGCATGAAGTCGAGCGTGTGGTGCAGGTGCTCTGCCGCCGCCGCAAGAACAACCCGCTGCTGGTGGGCGAAGCCGGCGTGGGCAAGACGGCCATCGCCGAGGGCCTGGCCTGGCGCATCACCGAAGGCGATGTGCCGGAGGTGCTGGCTGAGGCCGTGGTGTATTCGCTGGACATGGGCGCCTTGCTGGCTGGCACCAAGTACCGCGGTGACTTTGAACAACGCCTCAAGGCCGTGCTCAAGCAGCTGAAGGACCAGCCGCATGCCGTGCTGTTTATCGACGAGATCCACACCCTGATCGGTGCCGGTGCGGCCTCGGGTGGCACGCTGGACGCCAGCAATCTGCTCAAGCCGGCGCTGAGCTCCGGCGCGATGAAGTGCATCGGCGCCACCACCTTCAGCGAATACCGTGGCATCTTCGAAAAAGACGCGGCCCTGAGCCGTCGCTTCCAGAAGGTCGATGTGGCTGAGCCTTCGGTCGAGCAGACCATCGAGATCCTCAAGGGACTGAAGTCGCGTTTCGAAGAGCACCACAACGTCAAGTACGCCCTGGGTGCGCTGCAGGCGGCGGCCGAGCTGTCGGCCAAGTACATCAACGACCGCCACCTGCCGGACAAGGCGATTGATGTGATCGATGAGGCCGGCGCGGCCCAGCGTATCCTGCCCAAGAGCAAGCAGAAGAAGACCATCACGCGCAGCGAGGTGGAAGACATCGTGGCCAAGATCGCGCGCATCCCGCCCGCATCCGTGTCCAGCGATGATCGCAGCAAGCTCAAGAGCCTGGATCGTGATCTGAACAGCGTGGTGTTCGGCCAGGAGCCGGCCATCGATGCCCTGGCGGCCGCCATCAAGATGGCGCGCTCCGGCCTGGGCAAACCGGACAAGCCGATTGGTTCTTTCCTGTTCAGCGGCCCGACCGGCGTGGGCAAGACCGAGGTGGCCAAGCAGCTTGCCTACATCCTGGGCATCGAGCTGATTCGCTTCGACATGTCGGAGTACATGGAGCGCCATGCGGTCAGCCGCCTGATCGGCGCGCCTCCGGGTTATGTCGGTTTCGACCAAGGCGGCCTGTTGACCGAGGCCGTGACCAAGAAGCCGCATGCGGTGCTGCTGCTCGATGAAATCGAGAAGGCGCACCCGGATGTCTTCAATGTCCTGCTGCAGGTCATGGACCATGGCTCGCTGACCGACAACAACGGGCGCAAGGCCGATTTTCGCAACATCATCATCATCATGACGACCAATGCGGGCGCCGAGGTGATGAACAAGAGCAGCATCGGCTTCATGAACTCGCGCCAGCAGGGCGATGAAATGGCCGACATCAAGCGCTTGTTCACGCCGGAGTTCCGCAACCGCCTGGACGCCATCGTGTCCTTCCGTGCGCTCGATGAGGAAATCATCATGCGCGTGGTTGACAAGTTCCTGCTGCAGCTGGAAAGCCAGCTGCAGGAGAAGAAGGTCGAGGTCACCTTCAGCGACGCGCTGCGCAAGCAGCTGGCCAAGAAGGGCTTCGACCCGCTCATGGGCGCCCGCCCCATGCAGCGTTTGATCCAGGACACCATCCGCCGCGCCTTGGCCGATGAATTGTTGTTCGGTCGTCTGGTCGATGGCGGTCGCCTGGGTGTGGATGTCGATGGCGCCGGCGAGGTCCAGCTGGACATCCAACCCCTGAGCAAGCCCAAGGACAACAAGCCCAAGGCGGAGCCGGCCACGGCCAGCTGAGCTTAATGCTGAGGCGCCCCGAGTCGGGCGCCCGAATCACCCAAGCCCCGAGCCTGCCTCGGGGCTTTTTCTTTTTCGGTGTATTGCTGTTTTGAAGGCTCAGGCCGCCGGGTCTTGCCGGAAGAAGTCGGCCAGCAGGCGGTAGAGCGCCTCCTGCTCTTGGCGCAGCTCGGTGGGTGCTACAAAAAACGCCTCCACCGCCACGGCGAAGAACTCTTCCAGGCTCTCGGCGCCGTAGGGGTCGATCAGTGTGGCTTCGCCGGCGTCGGCGCGGGCGCAGAAGGCCTGCCACTCGGGCTCGATCACATCCAGCCAGCGCTCGCGCTCGGCCAGGCTGGGCAGGGGCGGCACGCCGTCGGCCCAACCGTCTCGCATGTCGATCACATGAGCGAATTCATGGATGACGACGTTGAAGATGCTGTCGCCGGGGTCCAGGGCGGGATCGGGGTGTGCCGCCATGGCCTGCCAGCTCAGCATCAAGGGCCCGCCTTCCATGGCTTCGCCGGCCAGCTCTTCGTCAAAGGCGTGGACGATGCCGTCTTCGTCCATCACCTCGCGGCGTGCCAGCACTTCGCTCTCATGCATGACGATGCCGACGAAGCCGTCGTACCAGGCAAGCCCCAGGCGCAGCACCGGCAGGCAGGCCTGTGCCGCGACGGCCAGGGCGACTTCATCGCTGACTTCAAAGCCGGCTGCGCCGTGGAACTCTTTGCTGTCAAGAAACAGCGAGCACAGGCGGCGCAACTCGTTCAGGTCTTCGGCGGAGCGCTGGGCCAGAAAGGGGTAGCGCAGCAGGGTCAGCTGCCACAGCGGCTCGGGGATCGCCAAGCGCTCCACGGTGCGTTGCTCGCGCTGCTGGCGCCACGCCCCGGGCAGCGCCTGCAAACGCGCGAGAACGTGGCCCAGCCAGCCCATCAGGTCAGGTCGATGCGGCGCAGGCCGGCGTGCCGCAGACGCAGCAGGTCGCCGCGCGGCTGAGCGCCTTCGAAGTCCCAGTCCGACAGCACATGGCGGCGAAGGCCCGGCGCCAGCTCATGCCGCGCCGGCCGATGGGTGTGGCCGTGGATCAAGTCGCTGCAGTTGGAGGCTTGCAGCCATTGCACGCAGGCGGCGCTGTCCAGGTCAGCGTACACGCTCATCTCGGCTTGGCCGGCCTGGCTGGCCTCGCGCATCTGGCGGGCCAGGGCGCGGCGTTCTTCAAGGGGGCGAGCCAGGAACTGCGCCTGCCAGGCGGCGCTGCGCACCTGGGCGCGGAAGGCCTGGTAGGGCTTGTCGTCCAGGCACAAGGCATCGCCATGGCTGAGCAGCCAGCGTTGGCCGAAGGCATTCAGCACCGTGGGGTCGGCCAGGGCTTGCATGCCGCAAGCGGCCAGCATGTCTGGGCCGACGAGGAAGTCGCGGTTGCCGGCCATGAAGAACAGGGTGTGGCGCTGGCTGGCGGCGTGCAACAGTTCCACGCACGAAGCTTCGAAGTCTTGGTGTCGGGCGTCATCACCGATCCAGACTTCAAAGATATCGCCCAGCAGGAAGATCGCCTCGGCGCTGCTTTCCTGCAGATGGGCGGCCAGGGCGGCCAGTGTGGCTGGCGTATCCGGCGAGAGGTGCAGGTCGGACAGAAAGTCCAGCCGGCGCCACTCGGCGGGCACGTTCAGCTCGGCAAAGGCCGGCAGGGCAGGGAGGGGTTCAGCCCCCGCCGCTGCTGCGGCCGGCGCTGTCGCCGCAGAAGGCGTCTCAGGCCGCAACTTCGACCGCGCGCTCGATGACCACGTTTTCCAGCGGCACATCGTCATGGAAGCCCGAGCGGCCGGTCTTGACCTTCTCGATGGCGTCGACCACTTCCTTGCCTTCGATCACGCGGCCGAACACGGCATAACCCCAGCCCGAGGGGGTCTCGGACTTGAAGTTCAGGAAGCCATTGTTGGTCGTATTGATGAAGAACTGGCTCGAGGCCGAGTGCGGCGCATTGGTGCGGGCCATGGCCAGGGTGTAGTGGTCGTTCTTCAGGCCGTTGTTGGCTTCGTTCTGGATCTCGCCCGTGGTCGGCTTTTGCTTCATGCCGATTTCAAAGCCGCCGCCCTGGACCATGAAGCCCTTGATCACGCGGTGGAACACGGTGCCGTTGTAATGGCCGCTGTTCACATAGGACAGGAAGTTGGCGACCGAGATCGGGGCTTTTACGTCGTCGAGTTCGACGCGGATCAGGCCGTGGTTGGTGTGCAGTTCAACAATCTTGCTCATTTCTTGGGCTCCACAAGGGCTTTGGTGATGGTGATGGGGGTTTGCGGCAGGTTCTGGTGCGGGCCTTGGGCCGTGGTCGGCGTGGCGCGGATCTTGTCGACCACGTCCATGCCTTCGAGCACCTGGCCGAAGACGGCGTAGCCATTGCCGTCGCGCGAGTTGTCAGCGTCCAGGAAGGCGTTGTCCACCGTGTTGATGAAGAACTGCGAGGTGGCCGAGTTCGGGTCGCTGGTGCGGGCCATGGCCAGGGTGCCGCGCAGGTTCTTCAGGCCGTTGCGCGATTCCAGCGGAATCGGCGGCTTGGTCGGGCGCTGCTGCAGGTCTTTGGTGAAGCCGCCGCCCTGGATCATGAAGTTCTCGATCACGCGGTGGAAGATCAGGCCGTTGTAGTGGCCGGCCTTCACGTACTGCAGGAAATTGGCCACGGTCTTGGGCGCCTTGTCGGCATCCAGGCCGATGCGGATCTCGCCTTCGCTGGTACTCAGGCGCACGAACACGGTCGGGTTGATTTGCGGCACGGCCGCGGCCGAGGCTGGCGTGGCCAGCGGGGCTTGAGCCTCGGCGCTGCAGACGGCCAGGGCGGCCAGCGAGAACAGGGCCAGGCGGCGGCTCAGGGACTGCACAAAATTCCTTGGCATGGGACGCATTCCTCCGGGGATCTTGGGGTCTATGAAATGAATTGAAGCGGCGCGATTTTCGGTGCGCCGCCGGCTTCAGGCCGGCAACGCCTTCGCTCGCGAAAGGTCTTGTCTTTCTGGCCGCTCAGCGGCTGCGGCTTGACGCTTCCTGCAAGAGATCGTGGGTGCGCTTGAGTTTGAGCGCCAGGCTGGGCGACGGGGCGGCCATGGCCTCTTGCGCGCGCTGGTAGGCCCGCAAGGCCTGGCGCAGCAGCACATCGCCGAGGTTTTCCTGGGCCTGGGCGTGGCTGGGCTGCAGGCGCAGGGCCTGTTCCAGCTCATTGCGGGCCCGGTCCAGGTCGCCTTGGCCG
This sequence comes from Burkholderiales bacterium PBB2, assembly GCA_002255955.1. Classification (GTDB taxonomy): domain Bacteria; phylum Pseudomonadota; class Gammaproteobacteria; order Burkholderiales; family Burkholderiaceae_C; genus Paucibacter_A. The sequence continues at coordinate 66,934 of NKIM01000026.1, forward strand.
GCATGGATGACGGCCAGATTGTTGTAGGGGTCGGCCAGGTCGGGGAAGTCTTCCGTCAGCTGGATGAAGATCTGCTGGGCGCTGGAAAGCTGGCCCATCTCCATGCGCATCACGCCCAGGGCGAAGCGCAGTTTCAGCTCGTCAGGGGTTTGCTTCAGAGCCGCTTCCAGCGTGCCTACGGCCTGCTGGCGCTGGCCAGCCAACCACTGGCGCTGGGCGATGTCCAGCTCGCTGGCCTGGCTCCATGTCGGGGCTAGCAGACTCAGGGTCAGCAGGGCGGTGAAGAGCGGCCGCCGGGCCCGCAGCCGAGGCTGCCGGCGGGGTGTTGGGAGCAGGGAGGAGGGCAGGTGTTGGTCGGGCATGGGGCGCAAGTGGGGCAGCTTGGCGGGTAAGTGCCAAGACTTGGCTGCAGAACCCTGCCGGTATACTGAGGCTCATTCTACGGCGCCCGCCCCACAGACGTCTGGCCGGCCTTCGAAGCAGTGTGAGCATCGCTTGAAGCCGAACCGGCCGCAGCCCATGCCTCATTGCGCTTCGCGGGCCAGCCTGCCGGTCTGACGCCCTCTCGGCAAGTCCGAGGCCAAGCGGCTCGGCGCGTAAATCCTGGCTCAAGCACCCATGTCTCTTCGCATTTACAACACGCTGACCCGCTCGGTCCAGCCTTTCGCTCCCATCGAACCCGGCCATGTGCGCATGTACGTCTGCGGCATGACGATTTACGACCTCTGCCATGTGGGCCATGCCCGCATGATGATGGCCTTCGATGTGGTGCAGCGCTGGCTCAAGGCCTCGGGCTACCGCGTGACCTATGTGCGCAACATCACCGACATCGAGGACAAGATCATCAAGCGCGCGGTCGAGCGCGGCATCAGCATCCGCGCGCTGACCGACGAGATGATCGCCGCCATGCACCGCGACATCGGCGCCTTGGGCGTCGAGCGCCCGACCCATGAGCCGCGCGCCACCGATTACGTGGGCCAAATGCTGGACCTGATCGGCACGCTCGAAAACAAGGGCTTGGCCTACCGTGCCAGCAACGGCGACGTGAACTACGCCGTGCGCAAATTCCCCGGCTACGGCAAGCTCAGCGGCAAGTCGCTGGACGATCTGCGCGCCGGCGAGCGCGTGGCCGTAGACGACGGCAAGCTCGACGCCCTGGACTTTGTGCTGTGGAAATCCGCCAAGGAGAGCGAGCCCGAGGACGCCAAATGGGCCAGCACCTACGGCCCGGGCCGCCCCGGCTGGCACATCGAATGCTCGGCCATGTCCTGCGCCTTGCTGGGTGAGCGTTTCGACATCCACGGCGGCGGCATGGACCTGCAGTTCCCGCACCACGAGAACGAAATCGCTCAGAGCGAGGGCGCGCTGGGCCATTCCTTCGTCAACGTCTGGATGCACAACGGCTTCCTGAATGTGGACAACGAGAAGATGTCCAAGAGCCTGGGCAACTTCTTCACCATCCAGGATGTGCTGAAGACCTACGACGGCGAAACCCTGCGCTACTTCATGCTGCGCACGCATTACCGCAGCCCCTTCAATTTCAGCGATGCCAACTTGGACGACGCGCGCGCCGCGCTGCGCCGTCTCTACACCGCGCTCGATGGGCTGGAGGTGCCGGAGCTGGCTGAGCTGGACTGGAGCGAGCCGCGCGCCGCAGCGTTCCGTGCGGCCATGGACGATGACTTCAACACCCCGGGCGCCCTGGCTGTGTTGTTTGAACTGGCCAGCGAGGTGAACCGCACGCGCTCGCTGGCGGATGCGGCCTTGCTGAAGAAGCTGGCTGGCACCCTCGGTGTGCTGCAGCAGCCGCCTCGGCAGTACTTGCAGGCCGGCGCCAGCCTGGATGAAGCCGCCATTCAGGCGCAGATCGAAGCCCGCGCCGCCGCCAAGGCCGCGCGTGATTTCGCCGGTGCGGACCGCATCCGCGCCGAACTCCTGGCCGCAGGCATTGTCTTGCAGGACTCCGCCGCTGGCACCACCTGGTCGCGAGCCTGAGCGTGGTGCGCGTCAATGCAGCCGGGGTGACCCCGGACTACTGGGATGAGGCTTGCCGCCATCTCGTCAAGCGCGATCGGGTGCTGAAGAAGCTGATCCCTCAGTGGGGCGAGGCCCGCCTGCAGAGCCGGGCCGATGCCTTCACCACCCTGGCCCGCTCCATCATCGGCCAGCAGATTTCGGCCAAGTCGGCCCAGGCGTCCTGGGAGAAGTTCGTGGCCTTGCTGCCCGGTAATGCCGCCAAGATTCAGCCGGCCGCCTTGCTGGCGCAGCCGACCGAGTCGCTGCGCGGCGCGGGTCTGTCGGCCCGCAAGATCGAGTACCTGCGTGATCTGGCCCAGCATTTCGAAGACGGCCAGGTCCATGTCAAGCAATGGACGCAGATGGACGACGAAGCCATCATCGACGAGCTGGTGGCCATCCGTGGCATCGGTCGCTGGACGGCCGAGATGTTCCTGATCTTCCACCTGACGCGGCCCAATGTGCTGCCGCTGGACGATCCGCGCTTGATCAAGGGCATCAGCGATCTGTACTTTTCCGGCGAGCCGGTGTCGCGGGCCGAGGCGCGCGAACTGGGTGATGCCTGGGCGCCTTATCGCTCGGTGGCCACATGGTACATTTGGCGCAGCCTCGATCCGGCCCCGGTGCAGCCCTGATTCGCCCGGCTCCTGCCTCCCGTAAAATGGCGGCTTGAGTCGTCTTCGGACCCTCCTCACTGACACGAAATCGCAGGATGAGCAAAAAACATTTTCTCGAGTTCGAGCAGCCCATTGCGGAGCTGGAAACCAAGATCGAAGAGCTGCGCTATGTGCAAAGCGAATCGGCGGTGGACATCTCCGAAGAGATTGACCGCCTCTCCAAGAAAAGCCAGCAGCTGACCAAGGACGTCTACGCCAGCGTCGAGCCTTGGCAGGTCTACCAGATCGCCCGGCATCCGCAGCGCCCCCAGACTCTGGACTACTGCGCCGAGGTCTTCACCGAGTTCCAGGAACTGCACGGCGACCGTCATTTCGCCGATGACGCGGCCATCGTCGGCGGCTTGGCTCGCTTCAACGGCCAGGCCTGCATGGTCATCGGCCACCAGCGTGGCGCCGATTCGAAAGAGCGTGCACTGCGCAACTTCGGCATGCCGCGCCCCGAGGGCTATCGCAAGGCCCTGCGTTTGATGAAGCTGGCCGAGAAGTTCGGCCTGCCGGTCTTCACCATGATCGACACCATGGGTGCCTACCCCGGCATCGGTGCTGAGGAGCGTGGTCAATCGGAAGCGATCGGCCGTAACATCTTCGAGATGGCGCAGCTGGAAGTGCCCATCATCGCCACTGTGATCGGTGAAGGTGGCTCGGGCGGCGCCCTCGCCATCGGCGTGGCCGACCAGGTCTTGATGCTGCAGTTCTCGGCCTACTCGGTGATCTCGCCGGAAGGTTGTGCCTCCATCCTGTGGAAGTCCGCCGAGCGTGCCTCGGAAGCCGCCAGCGCCCTGGGCATCACCGCCCACCGCCTGAAGGCTATGGGCTTGATCGACAAGATCGTCAATGAGCCGGTCGGTGGCGCCCATCGCGACAACAAGCAGATGGCCTCCAACCTGAAGCGCGCCCTGAGCGACGCCCTTCGCCAGGTCAGCGACCTCAAGCCCAAGGAACTGCTGGACCGCCGCTACGAGCGTCTGCAGGCTTATGGCCGCTTTGGTGACACCAAGAGCCGCTGATCCCTCCGCGGATTGCGAACACCGGGCCCCGAGGGGCCCGTTTTTCATGGGCGATGTCTGGCCGTGCCGAATCTCAAGCTGAATGTCGATCTGGCCCAGCCCCGGCGCGTGGCCGTGGCCTTCAGCGGCGGCCGGGATTCGACCGCCTTGTTCCACTGCGTGGCGCGCCAGGCCCAGGTGCTGAATCGCACGCTGGAGGTGCCTGTGCAGGTGCTGGCCCTCCATGTCCACCACGGCCTGAGCTCACAAGCCGATGCCTGGCTGCAGCACGGGCAAACGCTGTGCCGGGAATGGGCGGCACAAGGCCTGCCGGTCGAGTTTCATCACCGCCGCTTGGTGGGTGAGCCTGCTGCGGGACAGAGCATCGAAGCCTGGGCGCGCGAGGGGCGCTACGCGGCCTTGGCCGCGATGGCGATCGATGCCGGAGTCACGCTCATCCTCATGGCCCACCACCGGCGCGATCAGGCCGAAACCCTGCTCTTGCAAGCCCTGCGCGGCGGTGGCGTGGCTGGCTTGGCGGGCATGCCGCGCTTGCAGCAGCGAGCGGGGCACGGTGGCCTGGTTTGGGCCCGACCCTGGTTGCAGCAGGGCCGCGAAGCCATCGAGGCCTATGTCGAATCGCAGGGCCTGAGCTATGTCGAGGACGACAGCAACAGCGACCCACGTTACAGCCGGAACCGCCTGCGCTTGCAGGTCTGGCCGGCGCTGGCCCAGGCTTTTCCTGCGGCCGAGCGCAGCCTGGCCCTGGGCGCGCAGTGGGCCCAGCAGGCACTGGCCTTGCAGCGCGAGATGGCCGAGCAGGACCTGCCGGGCTTGCTGAGCCCGCAAGGCCTGCACCTGCCTGCCTTGCGAGCGCTCAGCCCCGCGCGTGCCAGCAATGCCTTGCGGGCCTGGCTGCATCAGCAAACGGGGCAGGTCGCGTCGGCCCGTCAGGTCACCGAGCTGCTGGCGCGCGAGGATGTGGAATCGACCCTCAGTTGGCCCTGCGGCCCCGGTGTCTTGCACCTCTACCGTGAGCATCTGAGCTGGCAGCCAGCGCTGGAGGTGGGGGCGCCCATCGGTGAGGCGAAGCAGCTCGATTTGAGCCGGCCTGGCGTCTATCCGCAGCCCGATTGGGGCGGCGCCTGGGAGGTCTCGGCCGTGAGCGAGGACGGAGTGCTGGCCGAAAGCCTGGGCCAGGTCTGCATGCGGGCCCGGCTGGGCGGCGAGCAGTTTCAGCGTCAGCCGCGCGCGGTGGCTCGCAGCCTCAAGAAGGCGTATCAGAGTGCTGCGCTGCCGGCCTGGCATCGCGAGGGGCCGCTCTTGCTGAAGGCCGATACCCAGCAAGTCTTGTTCGCGCCAGGCCTGGGTGTGGATGCCCGCAGCTGGGCCCCGCAGGGGGTGCCGCAGCTGCAGCTTCGCTGGCTTCGTCTGGGTGAGAGTGAGCCTGCGCCGGATGCGTAAGCCGGCTCCCGCAGGCCCGGGGGAGGGCGTCATATTGCTGCAATGCAGCAGCTAGAATCTTTGGCTGCGACCGCGGCGCACCCCACCCGACCGGGTTTCCCACCCTTTCCGCGCGTGACGAACTGACCCTTATGGCATTGATTGTTCACAAGTACGGCGGCACCTCGATGGGGTCGACCGAGCGCATCCGCAATGTCGCCAAACGTGTCGCCAAATGGGCCCGTGCCGGGCATCAGATGGTGGTCGTGCCCTCGGCGATGAGCGGTGAAACCAACCGTCTTCTGGGCCTGGCCAAAGAGTTGGCGCCCGCCGGCAGCAGCGCCGCGCTGAACCGTGAACTGGACATGATTGCCTCGACCGGCGAGCAGGTCTCGGTGGGCCTGCTGGCCATTGCCCTGCAGGCCGAGGGCCTGGAGTCGGTCAGCTACACCGGCTGGCAAGTGCCGGTGGCCACCGATTCGTCCTACACCAAGGCCCGCATCGAAAGCATTGACGACACCCGCGTGCGCGCCGATCTGGCCGCCGGCAAGGTGGTCGTGATCGCCGGCTTCCAGGGCATCGACGAAGAGAACAACATCACCACCCTGGGCCGTGGCGGATCGGATACCTCGGCCGTGGCGATCGCTGCGGCCATGAAGGCCGATGAATGCCTGATCTACACCGATGTGGACGGCGTCTACACCACCGACCCGCGCATCGTGCCGGAGGCCCGCCGCCTGCACACCATCAGCTTCGAAGAGATGCTGGAGATGGCCTCGCTGGGCTCCAAGATCCTGCAGATCCGCTCGGTCGAGTTCGCGGGCAAGTACCGTGTGCCGCTGCGCGTGCTGTCCAGCTTCACGCCCTGGGACATCGATATCAACGAGGAAGCCAAGTCCGGCACCCTGATCAGTTTTGAAGAGGACGAGAAAATGGAACAAGCCGTCGTGTCGGGCATTGCCTTCAACCGTGACGAAGCCAAGGTGACCCTGCTGGGCGTGCCGGACAAGCCGGGCATTGCCTTCCAGATCCTGGGCCCGGTGGCCGATGCCAATATTGACATCGACGTCATCATCCAGAACGTCTCGCATGACGGCAAGACCGACTTCAGCTTCACCGTGCCGCGCAACGATTACGCCCGCACGCTGGAATTGCTGGAGACCAAGGTCGGCCCCGCCACCAATGCCTCCAAGGTGGTCGGTGATCCGCGCATTTGCAAGGTCAGCATCGTCGGCATCGGCATGCGCTCGCATGTCGGCGTGGCCTCCAAGATGTTCCGCGCGCTGAGCGAAGAGGGCATCAACATCCAGATGATCTCCACCAGCGAGATCAAGACCTCGGTCGTGATCGACGAGAAGTACATGGAGCTGGCCGTGCGCGCGCTGCACAAGGCCTTCGATCTGGACCAAGACGAAAAATCTTGAAGAAGTTCTTGCGAAGCCTGAAATTCTTCGTATAGAATGCAAGGCTACGCTGGAGTCGTGACCGAGTGGCCGAAGGTGCTCCCCTGCTAAGGGAGTATGTGGGCAAAACCTGCATCGAGAGTTCGAATCTCTCCGACTCCGCCAGCTGAAGTTGGCAGACTGCAAAGTCGAAAACAGACGCTGCAAAAATGCGAAACCCCTGATGAGCGAGAGCTGATCAGGGGTTTTTGCTTTGTGCGCTCGTATTTGCGTCCTCATGTCCTTTCGTCCGGCTGTCCTCTCGTCCGGATGAACGGTGGGCGCAAAAGAAAAGCCCGGCCACCTTGCGGCGCCGGGCTGCCGTTCGGCTAACGGTTTACGGCGACGTGGCGGCCGCAGTGCCCGTTTTGCCAACGCTTTCAGTGGCCTTGGGCTTGTAGGCCTCCGACACATCGCGCTTGCCGCGTTCCAGCCAGGGCACGGGCTGGTCCATCCAAGCCGGGCGCGGCGCGTTCAGCAGGTAGTGGTCGAAGAACTCGGCCATGTGCAGGCTGAAGTGCTTGATGTTGTCTCGCTCGCGCAGGCCGTGCTTCTCGCCGTTGTAGTTGAACCAGTAGGCCTCCTTGCCCAGGCGTCTCAGGGCTGTGAAGAACTCGATGGCCTGGTAGAATGGCACGGCATCGTCCTCATCGTTGTGCACGGTGAGGTAGGGCGTTTGCACCTTGTGGATCTGGAAGATGGGCGAGTTCTCCAGATAGAGCTGCGGCTTGTCCCAGGGCGTGGCGCCGATGCGGCTCTGGCCTTGCTCGTACTGCACCGCGCGGCTGATGCCCGTGCCCCAGCGGATGCCGCCGTAGCCGCTGACCATATTGGCCATGGAGGCGCCGGCTTCCGCCGCGCGAAACATATTCGTGCGCGTCAGCATGTAGTTGATCTGGTAGGCGCCCCAGCTGTGGCCCTGGATGCCCACGCGCTTGGGGTCGGCATAGCCTTTCTTGAGCAACTCGCGCACGGCCGGCAGCACCGTGTTCATGGCGCTCTGGCCCGGGTGGCCGACGGTGAACACCACATCGGGGCGCAGCACCAAGTAGCCCTGGCTGGCATAGCGCGTCGGGTTGATGTTCTGGCCCGGCGCCGGCGCCACATGGTTGTGCAGCTTGTCCGTCATCTTTTCGTAGATGTAGACCATCACCGGGTACTTCTTGGCCGGGTCGAAGTTCTCGGGCTTGGTCAGCAGGGCTTGCAGCTTCTTGCCGTCGGCGCTGGTGTAGTCCATCAGCTCCTGCGTGCCCCAGAGGTAGTCGGCCTGCTGCGGGTTGGCCTGGCTGATCTTCTTCGGCGCGGCCAGGGCGGTGTTGCTGGCCCAAAGGTCCGGGAACTCGCTGAAGCTTTGCTGCGTGTAGAGCAAGGTGTCGGCCTGCTTGGCCTTGATCACCGTGCCCAGCAGCTTGTCGGCATGCAAGAGGCGCTGCGGCTGGCCGCCGGCCAGAGGCAGCTGATAGAAGCCGGTGTCGCGCTTGAGCAGGTGGGTGGCGCCCAGCATCAGGCCCGCGGCGGGCAGGGGCTTGTGCTCGGGCTCTTCGCTGTCCAGCACGATCTGGCGCAGCTGCAGGCCGTTCTTGCGGCCCCAGCCCTGGCTGAGATTGCGAGCGCTCAGGTCACTCAGCTGCACGGCCCAGAGGTCGTAGCGGTCGTAGAGTACGACGCTGGCATCACTCTCGGTCCAGCCCGCTGAGCCATACGGTTCGGCCGGCCCGGGCGTGTCTCGCTCTTCGTTGTCGAAGCGCAAGCCGGTGCTCTTGCTCAGCTTGGAGGTCAGCGCCTGCGCCTGGCCACTGCGCGTCTCCCAGGCCCACCAGCCGCGGTCCTCGACCTGGTAGCCCAGCACATAGCGTCCGGTCGGCGAAAGCTTGGGCGTGAACTTGAGCTTGCGGGCCAACAGCTTGGCCTCGCCGGTGGCCAGGTCTACGGCATAGGCGTCTTGCTGCTGACCGCGCCAGGATTCCTCGATCTGATAGGGGCGGTCGTTCAGGCCCAGGGCGATCTGGGCGTTGTCGTTGATCAGCACCGTGGGCAGCTCGGTGCGGGCCAGCTGCACCAGGCGCGGCGGGCTGTCGCTGCCTGCCGCGGGCAGATGCAGTACGGCGCGGTAGTTGCGCTGGCGCTCCTTGTCGGCCTTGACCTTTTGCACCGATTGCAGCTCGGGGTCCTTCCAGTGCCAGAGGTCCACCTTGATCGGCTCGGGCGCATCCTTGGGCTCGGCCTTAGGCAGGGGCGCGGTGCCCAGGAACAGGCGCTGGCCATCCTTGCTGAAGCTCAAGGCCCCATGCTCGCTGGGGCCCCAGCCAGCGGGCTGGCCGGCGGTCTCGGCGCTGGCCACGGCCAGTGCGGTTTTCTGATCGGCGCGCCAGAGGAAGAGCTTGAACGGTGTTGGCTCGTCGACCTTGTCCTTCTTGTCGTCCGCCTTGGTGTCTGATTTGGCCTCGCTCTTGTCTTCCGTCTTGGCCGCCTGCGCTGCCAGATGGTCACGGTTGCTCAGCCAGGCCAGTTGCTGGCCGCTGCGGTCAAAGGCCAGCTGCTTGTAGCTGCCAGCGCCGGCCAGCAGCGCATGCGGCGTGGCGTTCTCTGCGCTCAGCTCCAGCAGGTAGACGCCTTCGCGCGCTCGCGCCTTGGCGGTGGCGGCGGCATCGGGTTTGCCTGACGGTTCTTTCACGCTGACCGCATAGGCGATGCGCTGGCCCGAGCGGGCCCAGACGAAATCGCTGGCCTCTTTGTCGAGGCTCTGCCGCTGGCCGGTGACGGCGTTGATCAGCAGCAGCTCGCTGCCGCTGTCCTTCCTTTTGCTGGCGCTGGTGCTGCCCGCGGCGGAGGCGGTCTGGTCGTTGGCCCCGTCAGTCTCATCGGTCTTGGCCTTGTTGGTGGCCTCGTCTTTCTTGGCGGCCTCCTTGACCGGCTCCAGCAGCAGGGCGAGGTGGGTGCCGCCTTCTTCTGCCCAGGCGAAGCGCTTGACGCGCTCCAGACTTTCGGGCTTGCCGCTGCTCAGGTCCAGCCAACCGGCGCCAGGCTTGGGCGCGTCCTCGCCTTTTTTCTTGTCTTTCTTGGCCTTGTCCAGCTCGGCGCGGCTGGGCTGGATGGCATAGGCGACAAAGCGGCCGTCGGCGCTGAAGACCGGCGCCGTGCCGCGCGGTACGCGCCATTCCTGGCCGTCGGCCAGGCGGCGCAGCACCAGTTCGCCGTCACTTTCCTGGCCCACCAGGGCGTAGGCCGCCCATTGGCCGTCGCGGCTCAGGGCGGTGCCCTGGATGCTGCGCCAGCCGGCATAGGCGGCGTGGTCGATCGCTCGTTTGACGCTGGCCGCTGGCGCAGTCGCGCCCACGGGCGCTGTTTCGGCAGCATGCAGGGGCAGGCTCAGCAGCCCCAGGCCGGCGCTGGCCAGGCTGATGGCCAGAGGCCAAGCACGCAGATTCGGCTTGAAGCGAGCGTGGCGCGTGGGTGCGCCGAGCTGAAAGCGGTGCGGGAGGAGGGCGGAGCCCGAAAAACCGGAGAGGGAGCCAGACATCGCAGCGGCGCCTGTGCAAACAGGCGTGGGGATTCATCAAGCTGCGCTTTATATCAAGCCCGGGCCTGCGCCTGGATCCGAATGGATCATGCCTCCCAGTCGGCCGCCGAGATTTCGGCCAGTTGCAGGCCCTCGAGATTGAAGTCGGTCAGCGTCCACCACATCCAGCTGGCCAGGCCACAGGCAGGCAAGAGCAGCAGCAAGGCCAGCCACAGCAGGGCGCTCATGGGTTCGCCGCGTCGGGCCCGAGCTTGGCCACGACACTGGCCTCGGTGCTCTTTCGCTCGTGTTCTCGCTCATGTTCTCGCTCGCGCTCGCGTGGGCTCTCGGTGGCCAGTGCCTGGATTGCCTTGGCATCTTCATGCGGCAGAGGAAAGACCTGTTCTCGCGCGGGAGCGGCTCGCTGCTCGCTACGTACGGGCAGGTGAAGGGTGCTGCGTGTTTTCATGGTGGTGGGGCTGGGCCAGTGGAGGAGGGGAGGGGGAGGGCAGCGCTGACAGGCTCGAGCGGCAGCGCTGAGCGCTTTGTACGGGCCGGGGCTGCTGGCGTCAGTTCGGCAACGCACCGGGGCTGCAGCCACCAGAGCGCGCCCGGTGCGCTGGAGTACAGACCGAGGCCATGAGCGGGGCCTAGGCTGGGCCTCTGCGCTGCCACTCCGGCGGCCCTGGAGGAACACACCATGAGTTACGAAGACCGCGACCCTTACGGCATGTACAAGAGCAATGGCAAGCCCCATGCGCACATGAACTCACTGAACTCAGGCCCCGGCCCGCAGCTGATGGGTGCTGACACCTTGATCGGCAACGATGTGGTCAGCCTCAGCGACGACGATCTGGGCGACATCAAGGAGCTGATGCTGGACATGAAGACCGGCCATGTCGCCTACGCCGTGCTGGCCTTTGGCGGCTTTCTCGGCATGGGCGAGAAGCTGTTTGCCGTGCCTTTCAGCGCCCTGCGCCTGGACACCTTGCACAAGCGCTTTGTGCTCAATGTCGAGCGCGAGCGTCTGCAGGGCGCACCCGGCTTCGACAAATCGCAATGGCCCGACATGGCCGATGCCGAGTGGGCGCGAGGGGTGCATGCTTACTACGGCAGCAAGCCCTATGCCGACAGCATGAACCGCTGAAGCCCGTGCCTGACGGCACCGGCGCAGCGCAGCGGCTATGCTCGGCGGGTCTCGTGGTTCGCCACTCGGCCCGCCTGCGTGGGCCCCGCATGGAGTCTTGTGTCCCGTGAATTCCAAGCTGCAGCACTACATCCAGCTCGCCGCCCTGTCTGTCGTCGTGATCGGCTGCTTCCAGATCCTGCAGCCCTTCATCCCGGCCCTTTTGTTTGCCGCCGTGGCCTGCTCGGCCAGCTGGCCCTTGCATCTGCGCCTGCGGCGCCGCTTGAACGGGCGCGCCACGGTGTCGGCGGGGGTGATGACCTTGCTCTTGATCGTGCTGGTCATCGGCCCCAGCAGCCTGCTGGCCATGAGCCTGGCCGACGACGTGACCCATGCCGTGGAACGTGTGCGTTTGCTGCTGGATGCCGGGCCCATGCCGCCGCCGGCTTGGCTGCGCGAGCTGCCCCTGGTCGGCGTGCCGCTGGACAACTACTGGCACCGCATCGCCGACAGCCGCGAGGAGTTCGTGGCCCTGCTCAAAAGCCTGATCGAGCCCACCAAGACCGTGTTGCTGGTGGCCGGCCGTGCCGTGGCCGGTAGCTTGATCCAGATGCTGTTCGCCGCCTTTGTGCTGTTCTTTTTCTACCGCGATGGCGAGAAGCTGGTCGCCAGCGCGCGCGCCATGCTGGGCACGCTGGCCGGCGGCCATGGCGATGAGATCCTGGACACCGTGTCCCACACCGTCACGGGCGTGGTGCATGGCATCTTCGGCACGGCGCTGGCCCAGGCTCTGGTGGCCCTGGCCGGTTTCTGGGTGGCCGGTGTGCCCGGGGCCCTGGTGCTGGCGGCCGCCACGTTTTTCCTGTCCATGATTCCAGTGGGCCCGCCGCTGATTTGGGGCGGCGCCACCATCTGGCTGTTCCAGCAGGATCAGCCCGGCTGGGGCGTGTTCATGTTGCTCTGGGGCCTGCTGGCCATCAGCAGCATCGACAACGTGGTCAAGCCGCTGCTGATCAGCCGCCACAGTGCTTTGCCCATGCTGCTGATCGTGCTGGGCGTGTTCGGTGGCATCGCGGCCTTTGGCTTCATCGGCATCTTCATCGGCCCGCCCATGCTGGCTGTGGGCCTGAACCTGGTGCAGATGTGGACGGCCCGCCCGGCCGCTGGCGCCACGGCCGCATCAAGCAAAGCGGCGCCGGACCAGGGTCTCTGATCCGGCGCCGCGGCAGTCCTTCGTGATGCGCAGGCTGATGAGGTCGTTTACTTTTTCGGGACCTTGCCGTCATGCGGGGGCGCCGGGCTGCTGAACCAGCCTTCGCTGGCGCGGCGTTCCCAGGCGGCCAGCTGCTTCTCGGCCTCGTCCTTGATCAGGCCGTAGCGTTCCTGGATCAGGCCGGCCAGTTGGTCGCGGCGCCCGGCCACCACCTCCAGGTCGTCGTCACTGAGCTTGCCCCATTGCTCCTTGGCCTTGCCGGCCGCCTGCTTCCAGTTGCCTTGTATGCGATCCCAGTTCATGGTGGTTTTCCTTCGAGGGTGAGAGTGCGTGTCAATAAAAAGTGCGAGGGATGCCCGGCCGCTCAAGGCCGCACGGCAATCTCGTTCTTCACCGCTTTCACGCCCACCACCTTCCAGGTCAGCGCTTCAGCCGTGGTCTTCTCGCGGCTGCTCTTGGCAAAGCCTGAGAGCATCACCGTGCCTTGCAGGGTCTCGACGCTGATGGCCGAGGCATCCACATCCTTGTTGTCGACGAAGCGTCCCTTGACGGCGGTGGTGATGGCGCTGTCGTCCAGATAGGCGCCCATGGTTTCCTGGCCGCGGGTCACGGCGCAGCCGCTGCCCAGCAGCAGCAGGCTGGCACAGAGCCCGGCACAGAGCGCGACAGGGAGTCCGCTGAAGATGCGAGTTTGCTTGGTGGCGCGGTGGGGGACGATGGTGTTCATGGCGAATCCTTGCTTGGAAGGCCGCTGGCGCGGGATGCGCCGCAGCGGGCTTCAGCCACTATCCCGCGCCTTCTTGCGCTCAGGCCTAGGTCAGCGGCCCGCGGTCGTGTAGGACAAGCACGCGTGTGACGCATCGCGGCATCAGCGTTCGCCAGCGAACCGACGCCGCCTGGCGCCCGCCTCAGGCTCGCTCATC
>NKIM01000073.1 GCA_002255955.1 Burkholderiales bacterium PBB2
TGATCTCGGTCACGCCGGGCACGGTGCGCAGCTGCGGCTTGACGATCCAGTCCTGGATCTCGCGAAGATCGCTGAGCGTGTAGGCCTGGCCATCGGGCCGGCGTGCCTCGGGCTTGGCCTCCACCGTCCACATATAGATCTCACCGAGGCCAGTGGCGATGGGCCCCAACGCCGGCGCCAGGCCGGCCGGCAGTTGGCTGCGCGCCTGCTGGATGCGCTCGTTCACCAGCTGGCGGGCGAAGTAGATGTCGGTGCCGTCCTTGAACACCACGGTCACCTGGGACAGGCCGTAGCGCGAGAGCGAACGCGTCTGCTCCAGATTCGGCAGGCCGGCCATGGCCGTCTCGATCGGGAAGCTGACGCGCTGCTCGGATTCCAGTGGCGAGTAACCCGGCGCCTCGGTGTTGATCTGCACCTGGACATTGGTAATGTCCGGCACGGCGTCGATGGGCAAGCGCTGCAGGCTGTACAAGCCCCACAGCGCCATGGCCAGCACGCCCAGCATCACCGCCCAGCGCTGGGAGATGGCAGCTCGTATGAGTTTTTCAAACATGATGGTTTGCGTCCTCTCGCTTTTTTTCTTCTTCAGTGCGCGTGGGCCGCGGCCGACTTGCCCAGATCGGCCTTGACGACAAAGCTGTTGGCCGAGGCATAGCGCTCCCCGGCGCTCAGGCCTTGCAGCACCTCGGTGTGGCTGCCGTCGCTGCGGCCCAGGCGCACAGCGCGGGCCACCATGCGCTGGCCTTCGCGCACGTACACCTCGTCACGGCCTTCGCGGTTTTGCAGCGCTTCGTTGCGCACCGCCACCGGCACCGTCACCTCACCCGAGGCGCCCGTTTGGCCGGTTTGCAGCGCCACCGTCACCGGCTGGCCCGGCCGCCACTGGCCGCGCGGGTTGGGCAGCAACAAGCGGGCCATGGCGCTGCGGCTTTGCTCGGCCACCGTGCTGCCGATATGGCTTAGCGTCAGCGCCGGCTCGGTGGCCGGTGCGCCCTGGATGCGGCCTCGCGCGCCGATCTGCAGCTGGCCCAGGGCCTGCACCGGCAGGCTCAGCTCCACCCACAGCGTGCCCAGATCGGCCAGCTGGAAGATGGGCGCATCGTCCTTGAGCACCTCGCCGACGCTGATCTTTTTCTCGACCACCACGCCGGCCATCGGCGCGCGGACCTCGTAACGGGTCAGGCCCGCGGTGCCGCTGGCCGCGGCGACGGCGCCCAGGGCTTGCAGCTTCTGGCGCGCGTTCTCGGCCGTGATGTCCGCCTCCTGGAAGGCCTGGCGTGCTTGCAGGTAGTCCTGCTCGGCGCTGATCTTTTCCTCCCAGAGTTTCTTCTCGCGCTCGTAAACGCCTCGCGCCAGGGCCAGGCGCTTTTGCGCCGCCAGCAGCTCGCTGCGCTGGTCGGCCAGGGCCTGGCTGGAGATGACGGCCAGCACCTGGCCGGCCTGCACCCGGTCACCGGCGCTGACGCGCACCGCCTCGACCTGGCCGGCCAGGCGCGGCGTGACCAAGACGCTGCGGTCCTGGTTCAGCTTGACCTCGCCCAGCAGCTCCAGGCTGCGGGCCAGGCTGGCCGGCCCGGCGGCTTCCAGGCGGATGGCCTGGCGCTGCAGCTGCTCGTCGCTGAGCTCGACGAATTCTTCGCTGCCGTCGGCGGAGCTGGCCGCCACAGCGGGGGCCGAGGCGGCCACCACGGGCGGGGCCACCACAGAGGGCGCCTCTTCGTGGGGCGCCTCACCTTCGCCGTGCGCATGGGCGTCAGCCCCTGCCACGGCCGGCCCGCCGCGCAGGATGGCCCAGCCGCCGGCCAGGCCCAGGGCCAGCACCACGGCCACGGCCAGGGCCTGCTTCTTGGGGCGTGCTGCCGGGCTGAGATTTGTAGATTCTGTGTTGGTGCTGTTCTTCATGATGTGCGGTCTTGTTGGGTGGTGGGCTGCACGGCGAAAGGCGGCAGCCCCAAAAGGCGGGCGATCTCGGCGGCGGCGCGCCAGGCTTCGGCGCTCTGGCGCAGGGCTTGCTGGCGCAGCTGGAACAGGCTGCGCTGGGCATCGAGCACGTCGATGAAGGCGAACCTGCCCAGCTCATAGCCGCGCAGCGCGGTGTCAAACGCCGTCTGCGCCAGCGGCAGCTGCTGCTCGCGCAGGCTCAGCTGCTGCAGGCGGGTCTGGCGCAGGCGCTCCTGGGCTTGCGCCAGATCCAGGCGCAGGCGCACTTGTGCGGCGGCCAGTTGCTCGCGCGCCTGCTCCTCGCGCTTGAGCGCTTCGAGCAAATTGCCCTCATTGCGATCGCGCAGCGGCAAAGGCAAAGACAGGCCGATCACGGCCATGCTTCGCCCTGTTTCTGCCTCACGCTTGGCGCCCAGACTGACGGTCACATCAGGCACGCGCTTGGCGCGCTCGCCGGCCGTCAGGGCCTGGCGGCGGGCGATGTCCAGGCGGGCCAGGCGCAGGGCCGGCGCTTCATCGAGCGCCGTGCTGCTGGGCGCGGCTTCGGCGCTGGCGGGCGGCATCTGCTCGGCCTGGCCCTCGGCGCGCTCGAAGCGGGCCTCGGCGCCGCCCCAGAGCGCCGCCAAGCGCTGGCGGGCCAGGCTCAGCTCACTGCGCGCCTGGGCCTGGTCCGCACGCACGGCAGCGGCCGCGACCTGCGCCTTGTGCAGCTCCAGCGGCGCCACCTTGCCGGCCTGCAAACGCAGCTGCACCGCCTGCACGCTGCGCTCGGCCAGCTGCATGGCCGATTCGCTCAGGCTCAGCTGCTCTTGCGCCGCCAGCAGTTCAAAGAATGCCGTGCTGACGGCGGCCTGCAGCTCGGCCTGCCGCGCTTGCAAGCCCACGGCCGCCTGCTCGCGTGCATGGGCGGCCGCGGCCACCCGGGCGGCGCGCTTGCCGCCCAGCTCCAGGGCCTGGCTCCACTGCACGGTGCTGCTGCGGCTGGCACGGCGCGTGTCTTCGATCAGCAGGCTGAGCTCGGGGTTGGGGCCCACGCCAGCTTGCTGCTCGGCCGCCTCCTGGGCCTGCAGCTCCAGGCGCGCCGCGGCCAGATCGGGGTTGTGGCTCAGGGCCAGGTTCAGGGCTTGCGGGAGACTCAAGCTCGCCGCGGGGATAGGCTCAGGCGTTTGCGCGCGCAAGCCCGGGCTCAGCAGCGCCAGGGCGCAGAGCGACAGCAGCGCAGCGGCGCGTGTCATCCGCAGCGGCACGGGGCCAACAGAATTCGAAAAAGGGGTTCGCATCGAACACTCCGGTTTGTGTGGAAAAACAGCACATACGGGTGGTCGGCGCAGCGTCCGGCGGGCCTGAAAAAGAAGCGTTCAGGCCGAACTCATCTCACACGGCCAGGCCGCGTGAGGACGAGCAAAAGGGAAAAGAGTCTTGGACGACGCGCCGCTCAGGCGCGCAGCCAATTGGGGCGGTCGCGCCCCTCAGGAATGTGCGAGCGCGCAGCTGCGCAGCGCGGCGGCGGGCGCCGCTCGGCGCCGTCGGCCTGGGCACCCAGATCGGCGTCGGGCGACAGGGCCAGGGGTGAATGGTTGCAATGGCAGTGGCCGAGGGCGCAGACATCCTGGGCCCTGAGCTCGAGCGCATCACCGTCATCGCCGAGCACTTGAGGCTCACGCGGCTCGGCATGCACCTGGCCTTGAAGATGAACCGCCGCCTCCAGGGCGCTGGCCTGGAACTCCTTGATGCAGCACAGCGCTGCCGCCGCCCAGCTGGACTGGGCCAGCATCAACAGTGCCAGCAGGGTGAGGAGGAGACGGCGCATGAAGGGCTTGAACGAGAGCGGGCGCAGTATAGCCAGCAAGGCAAATTCGATGCGGGACAACCCTGAATTTCAGCGGCGCGCGCTGCGCAACATGCGCAGGCCGTTGAACACCACCAGCAAGCTGGCGCCCATATCGGCGAACACCGCCATCCACATGGTCGCGCTGCCGAACAAGGCAGCCAGCAAAAAGGCTGCCTTGATGCCCAGCGCCAAGGCGATGTTTTGCCAAAGCACGGCACGGGCGCGGCGCGAGAGCCGGATGGTCTCGGGCAGGCGCGACAGGTCGTCGTTCATCACCACCACATCGGCTGCCTCCATGGCCGTGTGCGTGCCTGCGCCGCCCATGGCAAAACCGATGTCGGCGCGGGCCAGGGCCGGCGCGTCGTTGATGCCATCGCCGACCATGGCCGTGGGCCCCAGGCGGGCCTGCAGCTCGGTGATGGCGGCCAGCTTGTCCTCGGGCAGCAGGTTGGCGCGCAGCTCGGTGATGCCCAGCTGGGCCGCGATCGCCTGCGCAGTGCGCGGGTTGTCGCCTGAGAGCATGACCGGGGTCAGGCCCAGATCGATCAGGTCGGCCACGGCCTGGCGGCTGGAAGGTTTGACCGTGTCGGCCACGGCGCACAAGGCCAGCACGCCGCCGGCATCGGCCAGCAGGCTGACGCTGCGGCCGGCCTGCTCATGCCGCGCCATCTGCGCCTCCAGCGTCGGCGAGCACTGGCTGCGCTCCTCGATCCAGCGGTGGTTGGCCAGCACCAGATCATGGCCCTCGACCTGAGCAGCCACGCCGCGGCCGGCTTCAGCGCGAAAGCCCTGCACCTCGGGCACCACGGAGGCCGACAAGCCCTGAGCGATCGCCTTGGACACCGGGTGGTCCGAGCGCGAAGCCAGGGCTTGGGCCCAGGCCTGCACACGCTCCAACTCGGCGCCGGGGCGTAGCAGCTCAAAGTGGGTCAACACCGGCCGGCCTTCGGTCAGGGTGCCGGTCTTGTCGAGCGCCACCACCTTGAGCTTGCGGGCCTCTTCCAGATAGACCCCGCCCTTGATCAAGATGCCGCGCCGCGCTGCCGCAGCCAGGCCACTGACCACCGTCACCGGCGTCGAGATCACCAGGGCGCAGGGGCAGGCGATGACCAGCAGCACCAGGGCTTTGTAGACCGATTGCATCCAGGTCCAGCCTGCCAGCCAAGGCATCAGAACCGCCACCGCCAGCGCCAGCACAAAGACCGCCGGGGTGTAGATGGCCGCAAAGCGATCGACAAAGCGCTGTGTCGGCGCGCGGCTGGACTGCGCCTCTTCGACGGCATGGATGATGCGGGCCAAGGTGCTGTCGGCCGCCAGGGCCGTGACTTCAAATTCCAGCGCCGCGGTCTGGTTGATGGTGCCCGCAAAAAGCGCATCTCCGGCCCGCTTGTCCACCGGAAGGCTCTCGCCGGTGACCGGGGCCTGGTCCACCGCGCTCTGGCCGCGCAGCACGCGGCCGTCCAGAGGCACGCGCTCGCCCGGCTTCAGGCGCACGGTCGAGCCCAAGGCCACCTCGCCACTGGGCAGGCGGCGCCACTGGCCATCGGCCTGCAGCACCTCGGCATCCTCGGGCGCCAGGGCCAGCAGGCTTTGAATGGCATGACGCGCACGGTCCACGGCGCGCGCTTCGATCAGCTCGGCCAGGGCATACAACGCCATCACCATGGCCGCCTCGGGCCATTGGCCGATGACAAAAGCGCCAGTCACGGCCACCGCCATCAAGGCATTGATGTTGAGGCGGCCGACGCGCAGCGCCGCCAGGCCTTTTTTATAGGTCTCCAGCCCGGCCAGGACGATGGCCATCAGGGCCAGGGCCATGGAGGCAATCTGCCAGGGCAGCGTGTCCGGCGCGAAAAAGGCCAGGGCTTCGGCACCCAAGGCCGCAAGCAAGGAGGCGATCAGACGCGAGATACCCGCACCCAGGCCTTCGGCTGCGGCAGCGCCCGGCTCGGTATCCTGGGACAAAAGCTGTGGCTCGTAGCCGAGGCGGCGGATGGCGGCCAGGGCCTGGGCCTGCACCGCCTCCGGCGCTTTCAGGGCCAGCTGGCGCTGCGGCAGATCGAAACGCAGCGCTTCGATGCCGGCGAGCGGCTCCAGCGCCGCACGGATCTCGGCCTGCTCCACCGCGCAGTCCATGCTGGCGATGCGGTAGCGGGTGTAACCGGCCAGCGCTGCGGGCGCGGCCGGAGGCAGCACCGGCGCGGCCGTTTCGCAGGCATGGCCGCAACAGTCGCCGTGGGCGGCCGGCGTGGCCGGGGCATGGACATGACCGTGTTCATGGCCATGGCTGTGGGCATGAGCATGAGTCGCGGAGTGGGAAGCAGAAGGGGCGCGTGTGTCCATGGCTTGCATTGGAAACCCTGGAGTGAGTCCAGAGTCAAGCGCATCGCTGGCTTTTACTTTTCGATATTTCCATAGATATGGAATAATTGATTCCATGCCTGAAGAACACGTCATCCGCGCCCTCGCCGCCTTGGCCCAAAGCCACCGCCTGCGCATCTTTCGCCTGCTGGTGGTCGCCGGGCCGGACGGCCTGACGCCAGGTGCCCTGTCCGAAGGCCTGGGCCTGCCCGCGGCCACCCTGTCGTTTCATCTCAAGGAACTCAGCAACGCCGGCCTGCTCAGCCAGGAGCGCCTGGGCCGCAATCTGGTCTACCGCGCCGACTTTGCGCAGATGAACAGCCTGCTGGCCTACCTCGGCGAGAACTGCTGCCAGGGCCAGGACTGCCTGCAGCCCAAGCCGCTGGACTGCGGCTGCTGAGCCCGCCACCTCTTCACGCCCGCCCCACCACCGCCCGTCCACGCCATGACCACCCACGTCCTCATCCTCTGCACCCACAACTCCGCGCGCAGCGTACTCAGCGAAGGCATGCTCAATCACTGGGCCCAAAAGCTCGGCCGGGATGTGCGCGCCCACAGTGCCGGCAGCGCGCCCAGCGGCCGGCTCAACCCCTTCGCCCTGGAAGCGTTGACGAATGCCGGCATCGATGTCGCGGGCTACCGCAGCAAGAGCTGGGACGAGTTCACGGGCCCGGAGGCACCGCCGCTGTCCATCGTCATCACCGTCTGCGACAGCGCCGCGGCGGAGACCTGCCCGGTGTTTTTCTCCGGCGGCGAACAGCAGCCGGTGAAGGTGCACTGGGGCTACCCTGACCCGTCCAACGCCGAGGGCGGCGACGAAGGCAAGCGCCGCGCCTTCGAGCTGACCCGCCAGGCGATTGCCTACCGCATGCTGCAGCTGCTGGCCCTGCCGCTGGAGCGCCTGCGCGGCGCCGAGTTGGCCGCGGCCCTGCAAGCCATTGCACGCAGCTGAGTTGACGGGGTCTGCTTCACCATGCTCCACCGCTTGTCGTCTCAAAAGCTGCTGGCCGAAGCCCTGGGCACGGCCCTGCTGCTGGCCATCGTCATCGGCTCCGGCATCATGGCCGAGCGCCTGGCCGGCGGCAATATCGCCCTCGCCCTGCTGGCCAACACGGCCGCCACCGTGGGCGGGCTCTATGTGCTGATCGAGGTTTTCGGCCCCATCAGCGGCGCCCATTTCAACCCCGCCGTGTCCCTGGTGATGGCCTGGCGCCGCGAGCTGCCCTGGCCCAGTCTGGCGCCCTTCATCGCCGCCCAATTGCTCGGTGCGCTGCTCGGCGCCTGGGCGGCCCACGCCATGTTCGAGCTGCCCCTGCTGCAAACCTCGGCCAAGCTGCGCGCCGGCCCGGCGCAATGGCTGGCCGAGGGCATCGCCACCGCCGGCCTGCTGCTGGTCATCCTGCGCGCGCCGGCGGGCCGGGCCTCGTCCCTGGTGGCCGCCTACATCGGCGCGGCGTACTGGTTCGCCGCTTCCACCTCATTTGCCAACCCCGCCGCCGTGTTCGGCCGCATGTTCAGCGACAGCTTTGCCGGCATCGCCCCGGCCAGCGCGCCCG
>NKIM01000074.1 GCA_002255955.1 Burkholderiales bacterium PBB2
GTGTGGTCGGTGTCGTCGGTGTCGTCGGTGTCGTGGGTGTCGTGGGTGTCGTGGGTGTCGTGGGTGTTGTGGGTGTTGTGGGTATCGCCGAGCCGGGGCTCTCTCCGCCGCTACCACCACCGCCACATGCACTCAGCCCACCGATCATCAGCAGGCAGGACAGCGCCAGGCGCGTCCATCGCTGGGTCGGATCTTCCTTGCTCAACAACATCATCAAAGCTCTCTCCCTCTGTGTCAGCACTGTCGGTATCCGGGCCGGGCACTGGGGCCCATGGCAAGGCTCGCGGCCTACCTCGGTACTCAACGGGCTCGGCGGTGCGCGCGCAGACAGCGGCCTAGCGGGTGCGGGCGAAGGCCGCACCGTCGTGTTCGTGGATCAGGGCCGGTCCCAGCGCCAATCCATGGGCAGCCAGCCCTGGCGGAACAGTTCCTGTTGTCGATGCCAGGCCGGGTCCTGCAGCTTGCAACGTCCGCCGTCTTCGGGCGCCCAGCTGCAGCCCATGGGAGTGAGCGCGTTCTTCATGCGCTGGATCAGGGCTGCGTCCAAGGGCGCCTCGGGCGCCATGTCGGGGGCCAGCTGACTCTTCAAATGGATGAGCCGGCTCAGGGCCTGAGGCGCAGACCACGAGGTCGTGGCATGGGGCACCGGCCCGAGATCCAGGCCGTAGACAGAATCGGTGATCAGCGGTGGCGAGGCATTGACCTTGGGCGGGAAGCTGTCGTTCACCATGCCGGTGCTGATGAAGACATCAACCCAGCGCCGATCCTCCGCATTGGGCTCCAGCACCTCGGGCCGCTGCGCCCCGGTCACGCCATCGGCCGGCAGCTGGGCCGCGGCGGGATGAAACAAGCTCACGCGCACCCGGTTCGCCAGCGGCAAGGCTTCCAGGGGGTGGCTGCCGGGCGATAGCGCCACGCCCGCGGCCTGAACACCCAGCACACCGGGGCTCTCGAACAAGCTCGCATACAAAGGCCGGAAGGCCAAGATCAAACCCTGCGCCTCGCTGGCGCTGAGCGAGCCGCCACAGGCCAAGGGTCCCCAGCTGTCCGGCAGGTTCGAGGTGTCCAGACCGCCGGACAGATTGACATAGTCGACCCCATGGCGCTGCATCACCGCACTCAGGCTTTGCGCCATGCGCTGCACGCCCTGCTCCAGCGCCGCCCAATCCTTGGCGCAGACGGCGCCAAGGTGGGCGCGCATCAAGGCCGTGATCGGGATCGGGTCCAACACCACAAAGCCGGCCTGCGGATTGGACTCGACCAGCTGGGCCAGCACCATATTGCCGTGCGGCACCCGATCGACCATGGCGAAGTCACGGGGCCCGCGCAACAAAGGCCGCAAGGCGCTCAGCCAATCCGCCGGCACATACGTCGGCCGCTGCTGACCGGCGGCGTCGCGGTACTGAAACCCGTCGATGCCGCGCAGCAGCTCGGCACCCCAGCGAGGCGTGCGCTCGATCACCGGGTCATGGGCTTCCACCAGGCCGCTGCTTTCGCTGACGCGGTAATAGCCCAGCATGCGCGAGCGATAACGCAGCGTGGCGGCGTGGCCAATGCCATTGTCGACCAGCAAAATCGTCTGGTCGGCGCGCAGCTTGGCCGACAGCGCTTGCCCCTCGGAGAATCGGATCTTGCGCAGCGCTTCGCACCACCCCGTCTGGCTTTGCTGGCAATCAAGGGGCTCGATCCTGGCCTTCTGTTCGGCCACCCAGGCATCAACCTGCTGACGCAAACGCAGCTTGTCGATGCCATCGGGGCCGGGCGCCGGCACCGGATCAGGCGGCTGCACCGGCGGCGGCGCGGGGGGCGAAACCTCGCTTCCACCACCTGCACCGCCCCCGCCGCCGCAAGCCGCCAGGCAGGCACTGAACCAGCATGCCCAGAGCCCCGCACTCCAGGGCCGGCGAGCGGCGGGCGGCAACCCCGGCACAGCAGATTGGCTGTCGGACGGCAAGTTCCATGTCATGGCGGGCTCCTCTCTCAACTTGTTCTGCTTCTTGCTAACGCGCATCAGCAGCAGACAAGGCGCGGATGCAGGCGCTGCGCAGTCTAGGGTGGCCGCTGTCGTGGCCCGCTCATCGAGAGCGCCGCCGGATCGCTGATCGCCCGACTTTTGGGGGAGGCCTGCACCAAGGCTCGCAGGCGCGCCAGCCGAGCTCTGAAGGGCTCGCCGATACGCTGGGGCCTGCAAGGCTGGCTCGTCCGTGGCAGGATGCTGGCCTCGCCGGCCTGCTCGCCTTCATCGCCCGCGCCGCCCCGGCGGACACCAGGTCGGCACGACACCCACCGAAGTGACTCACCACCCATCAGCGAGGAACAGCCCATGGCCCAGATGATCGAGTTCCAGCGCCCCGACGGCGCCCACAGCCCCGCCTACCTGGCCACGGCCTCACGGCCCGATGCGCCGGGTTTGATCCTGTTGCAGGAATGGTGGGGGCTGAACGAGAACATCCGCGCCACGGCCGACCGCTATGCGGCGGCCGGTTTTCACACCCTGGCGCCCGACCTATACCGTGGCCGCCAGGCCAGTGATGCCGACGAGGCCAGCCACTTGATGAGCGGCCTGAGCTTTGCCGACGCCACCCACCAGGACCTGGCCGGCGCCCTGCGCCATCTGCGCGAGCACTGCGGCAGCCCCAAGGTCGGGGTCAGCGGCTTTTGCATGGGCGGCGCGCTGACGGTGGCGGCCGCCGTGCATGTGCAGGGGCTGTCCGCGGCCAGCTGCTTCTACGGCATCCCGCCGGCGGACTTTGCCGCGCCGCAGGATGTGAAGATCCCCTTCCAGGGCCACTACGCCGACATCGATGACTGGTGCACACCCGAAGCGGTGCGAGCCTTTGTGGCCCAGCTGCCGCCGGGCGCCGAAATCCACCACTACCCGGCCGCCCACGGCTTCTTCAACAGCAGCCGCACCCATGTGTATGACGCGGCCTGCGCCGAGCAGGCCTGGCAGCGCACGCTGGCCTTCCTGCGCGCGCGCTTGGGCTGAGGCGCTCAGGCCTGGCGGCGCTGGCGACGGGCCTGCAGGCCCTGCCGGCCCAACAGGCCCAGCAAGCCCAGGCTCATCAAAACCACCGTGCCTGGCTCGGGCACCGGTGCCAGCTCCAGCTTGCCCAGCAGGCCATCGCGCTCTTCGTCCGGGCCGGCGGTGAAGTACAGGGCATTGGCGTCGCCCAGGGCCACGCCGTTGCCAAAGGTCAGGCCCCAGATGCCGTCGATGCTGATCACCTCGCCCTGCGCATCGCGCAGATAGCCCAGCGATGCGCCGGTGTGCGTGTCGTAGCCCGCGATGGTGCCGTCACCGAAATTGGCCACCAGCAAGGCGCCGGCAAAGGCGCCAAAACTCTGCGGCGCCATCGCCATGCCCCAGGGGGCATTGAGCAGGCTGTGGTCGGAGAAATCCTGCAGCAGGCGGCCGTCGCGGTCGTAGGCGGCGATGCGGCCAAAGCCGGCGCCGGGGATCTCCTCGGTCGGCTCATCGATCTCGAAGGAGTTCTCGGCCCAGGCGACATAGACCCGGTCGCCCATCACCTGCACATTGAAGGGGTGGTAGCTGGCGGCCAGGCCCTCGGGCCGGGCAAAGCTGCCGGCGGCTGTCACGTCCTGCCATTGGTTGTCAAAGGTCTGGATGCGGCCGTTGGCAAAGTCAGCGGCGTAGAGGCGGTTGTCGGCCAACTTCTGGCCCTGGGCATCCAGGCGCCAGGCATCGGTCGTCATGGCCACGCCGGTGTAGCCCGGGGCCACGCGCAGGCCATGGGCGGCCGGCTGGATCAGGGAGTAGTCCTTGACCACCACCGCCTCCAACATGCCTGGGTTGGTGCCGCTGCGCCAGGCATTGATGGTGCCATCCATGGTCACGAAGACGAACTTGGCCGAGCCTTCGATGACACCGGCGCTCTGGCCGTTGTTGTAGTTGACGGCCGGGCCGCTGACCTTGAATTCCAGCGGCTGGCCGGCCACATCGCTGGCGGCGTTGTAGACCTGACCGGTCACCTGGGCGACACCGTCACTGCCGGTGGCGAAGGGGTCGCGGTCACGCGCGCTGGTGACGACAGGCACGAGCTTGAGCCCGTCCTGATGCAGGGGCAGGCCGTTGACATCACCAATGTAGGTGGTGGTGGTACCGGTGCCGGCATTGCTGGTCCAGATGTGGCCACCAATGCCAGGCGGGCGCAGGGCGATGCCCCAGGGGTTGACCAGATCGGGGTCGACCATGGCCGTGGGTTTGTACTTGTCGCTGTTGGCGACCAGATTGGTCTGCACAAAAGCATTCAGTCCCGAGCCAGAAGCTTGGGCCACGCCGCTGAGGGCGAGAACGCCCAGGCAAGCCAGGGCAAGGCGGGACAGGGAGTGAGGCAGCATGATGGCGCGGTTCCGTCAGGGTTGGGCCGACAGGCTGGCTTGCACGCCAAGAAAAGGGGCTGGCTTGCCGTCGAAATTCAAAGTCAGGGGGCCTGGAACGATCACAGGCACAAGGAATGCAAGCCCTCGGAACGTGTGGCACCAAGGGCTGAAACGGGTGCACCCGGAGAGCGCACCCGAGGCTTCAGACCACCGGCCCGGCGCTTGTGAAGGCCGAGCCGGTGCTCAGGCGCGACTCGCGCGCTCGCTCGCTCAGGCCTGTTGGCCCTTGCGGCGGCGAGCCACGAAGCCGACCAGACCCAGGCCGCCCAGCAGCAGGGCGTAGGTTTGCGGCTCCGGCACGGCCGAGATCTGCACCAGGCGGTCCACGCCGCTGTTCGGGTGCTGCACATTGACATAGGCCACATTGGGGTTGACCTTGTCAAAGTACAGGCCGGTCGGCTCGGCACCCACGGTGCTCAGGCTGGCCCACTTGCCCACGGCATCGGCGACGCCGTCACCGTCTTCGTCCTTGGCGAACCAGATGTCGGCCTTGCCGCCGTCCTGGTCTTCGATGACGTAGATGTTGCCGTCGGCATCGATGGCCAGGTTGTCCGGATTGCTCCAGGTGGCGCCGACCTTCTGGCCGGTGGCCATGTCGATGGTGTTGTTGTCAGCGAAGAGCTTGACCTCGTTGCTGTCCAGGTTCAGCGAGTAGACGCGGCCACGGCCGTTGCTGCTGCTGCCGTCGTTGTCGGAGTCGGTGGTGGTGAAGTAGACGATCTGCTTGCCGTTGGCCAGGGTGCGGATCTCCAGGTCTTCCGGACGGTTGTAACCGGTGCCACGCACATTGGCGTTGATGGCGGTGGCGCGGCCATCGATGGTGCCGTCGGCCAGCACGGTGGAGATGCCAGCCAGGGCGCCGCCGTTGGCGTTGGTGATGGCCACCCAGGAGGCGCCGCCGGTGATGGCGGAACCGTTGTTGCCTTCGAACTGGGCACCGGCGCCAACCTTCAGCACAAAGGTCTGGCCCGCGGCGAAGTAGTCATTGCCGTTGTTGGCGTTGGGGTTGGCCGACACGTACTTGAAGATGGAGCCGCCGTTGAGCTCGTCCACGAAGTAAAGGTTGTTCTGCTGGTCGAAGGTCAGGCCTTCGTGCGAGACGCGCGGCAGGATGCTGCGCTGGATGAAGTTACCGCCGTTGGCCGTGGCCGTGGTGGCATTGGTCAGCTCGAACAGGCGGCCACGGGTGCTGCCCGAGCCCCAGGATTCTTCGGCCGTCAGGTAGCTGCCCCAGGGGGTCCAGCGCGAAGCGTCACCAGAGACAAAGCTCTGGGTGCCCGGCGCGACGATGGTCACGGTGCGGGTGGCGTAGTTGTTGTCCCACAGGTCCACACGCTGCACGCCAGCGGTGTTGGTCTCGAAAGGCATGAAGAGGTAGCGGCCGCGATCCGGGCCGGTCTCGTTGGCGGTGATCATGTCCCAGGAGCCGGAGTTGCTGCCGGGCACCAGGCTGTTCTGGGTGGCGCGGTCAGCCAGGATGGCCTGGCTGAAATTGGCCGAGGACAGCTGGAACGGAGCCGTTTCGGGCAGCGCACCGGCGGCCACGTTGCCGACCATGGGCGTGAAATTGGAGAACTGGCTGAGGCCGGCGGACGCCGACTGGCTCAGAGCCAGCAGACCCAGGGCGGCAACAGCGGCCGACAGGCGGGACAGAGTGAAGGACATGTGGGAATCTCCGGATGGGTACTTGCTTGAAGAACTGGCGATTGCTGTCTTGATTCAAGACCTGCAGCCGCCAGTGTCGGCAAGTGCCATGACCCGGCCATGACCCGCTTTCCCTCGATATATGCCGAATGGCTCATGCCCGCCGCCTGCGACGGGCCAGCGCTCAGGCGCCGCGTTTGGCGAGAATCGCCCGCGCCACGCGCGAGACCGGCGGCCGGCCCAGCACGCCGGAGATGAAGGCGCCGGCATCGACCAGGCGGTCCAGATCGATGCCGGTGTCAATGCCCAGACCATTCAGCATGAAGACCACATCCTCGCTGGCCACATTGCCGGTGGCGCCCTTGGCATAGGGGCAGCCGCCCAGGCCGGCGACGCTGGTGTCAAAGTGATGCACGCCCAGTTCCAGGCAGGCGTAGATATTGGCCAGGGCTTGACCGTAGGTGTCGTGGAAATGTCCACTGACCTCGACCAGAGGGTAATGCTTGAGCGCCCGCTCCATCGCAGCCTGCACCTTGCGCGGAGTACCCACACCGATGGTGTCGGCCACGCCCAGGTGATCGACACCAATGCCCTTCATCAGCTGCACCACGCGCTCCACCTGATCGGCGCTGATGTCCCCCTCGTAGGGGCAGCCCACGGCGCAGGACAAGGCGCCGCGCACCTTGATGCCGGCTGCATGCGCGGCCTCCACCACAGGCACGAAACGCTCGATGCTCTCGGCGATGCTGCAGTTGATGTTCTTCTGGCTGAAGGCCTCGGACGCCGCCGCAAACACCACGATCTCATCCGGCCGCGTCGGCAGGGCCGACTCGAAGCCCTTGAGGTTGGGCGTTAGCACCGAATAACGCACGCCGGGCTGGCGGTCAATGGCGGCCATCACCGCCGCGTTGTCCGCCATCTGCGGCACCCATTTCGGCGACACAAAGCTGGTGACCTCGATCTCCTTCAGGCCCGCCGCCTGCAGCAGGGCCACCAGCTGCGCCTTGTCCTCGGTGGACACCGCCTGTTTTTCGTTCTGCAGGCCATCGCGAGGACCGACATCGACGAGGGTGACGTGGTTGGGAAGGCTCATTCAATACTCCTCATTGCTGGGTAAGACAGTGATCGGCACGACGCAGTCCTTGGGTTTGCCTGTGAGGCCCTGCAGCCCGCGCCGCCGCCGGGCTCATGGTTCCGGGGTCGGCCCTGGCGGGCCGACTTCCCTGCGCTGCTCGCACCTCGGGGCTGGCGCATAACTCACTCCGCTCCCTCCGTTCGCTTCGTTCAGACAGAAGCGCCAAGTCAGAACTTGAAGCGCGCGGGTACGCGCGCGCCCCGAGGCGCTGTGCTGCTCGGCCCGGCACAAATCGC
>NKIM01000027.1 GCA_002255955.1 Burkholderiales bacterium PBB2
CGCGGATGGACGAAGAGAGCGCAGTCAAGAGTTTGTGAACACGGTCGAGTTGAGCGCGGGTTGTGGCGACATCCAAGTCAAACAATCGCTCGGCAAGATCAAGCTGCGTATCGAGTTCCGCCAGAGATCCGCTGGCGATGTTCAAAGACCGGAACAACTCGCGTGTGCTGCCCTTGGCGGCACCTTCAGCGATATTGGAAGGAATCGAAACAGCAGCGCGGCGCATTTGCCCGACCAAACCGTAGCGTTCTTCTTTCGGCAAGCACTCGGTCGAGGCATACACAGCGGCGACCAGGTTCATGGCCTCCTGCCACGCCGCCAAGTCTCGATGCGCCCGCTTCACCCGTTCACCCCTTCACGTGTTCACCTGTTCACTTGTTCACCCCGCCACTCACTTCATCCTGCACGCCCCCGCATACGCATCCGCATGGTTGCTGAAGATCTTGCCCAGGGTCTTGTTGGTGACGCGGCCCTGGGCGTCTTTGCCGATCACGCGCAGGTAGTAGTCCTGGATCGGGTATTGGTTGTTGTTGAACTTGAAAGCACCACGCACGGACTCGAACTTGGCGGCCTTGATGGCCTTGAGCAGCGCGTCCTTGTCTTCGATCTTGCCCTTCACATCGCGCACCGCTGCATTCATCAGCAAGGCCGCGTCATAGCCCTGGCTGGCGTAAAGCGAAGGCAGGCGACCGTAGTCTTTCTGGAAGTCGGCCACGAACTTCTGGTTGGCGGCGTTGTCCATGTCATGCGCCCAGTGCGAGCTGTTGAACATGCCCAGCATGGGCTCACCCACGGCCTTGATCACATCCTCGTCGGCCGAGAAGCCGGGGCCGAACAGCGTCACGTCCTTGGACAGGCCGGCACCGACAAACTGCTTGATGAAGTTGATGCCCATGCCACCGGGCAGGAAGATGTACATGGCATCGGGCTTGGCGGCGCGCGCCTGCGCCAGCTCGGCGGCGTAGTCCAGCTGGCCGAGCTTGGTGTAGATCTCCTCGACCACCGCGCCCTTGTAGAAGCGTTTGAAGCCGGTCAGCGCATCCTTGCCGGCCGGGTAGTTGGGCGCCAACAGGACCAGCTTCTTGAAGCCCTTGTCCATCACGGTCTTGCCCACGGCCTCATGCAGGTTGTCGTTCTGCCAGGCCACGTTGAAGAAATAAGGGTTGCACTGCTCACCCGCGTACTGCGAAGGTCCGGCATTGGCGCTGATGTAGGGCGTCTTGCTCTCGAACACGCTGGGGCCCACGGCCAGCATCAGGTTGGAAAACACGATGCCGGTCATGAAGTCGACCTTGTCTCGCTTGATCAGGCGGTCCGAGGTCTGCTTGGCGACCTCAGGGTTCTGCTGGTCGTCGGCCGTGATCAGCTCGACCGGCAGGCCGCCGAACTTGCCACCCGCATGCTTGAGCCCCAGCTGAAAGCCATCACGGATGTCCACGCCCAGCCCTGCGCCAGGGCCGGACAAGGTGCTGAGCAGGCCGACCTTGACCTTGTCGGCTGCCTGCACCGCAGCCTGGCTGCACAAGAGTGCGGCGGCAAGGGCTGCCAAGCGAAGGGACGAGACGCTCTTCTTCTGGGGCAAGTTCATGGCAAAGCTCTCCAAGGGACAGGTTGGGGTGAACAAACGGTCAGCGACAGGAAGGGACAACTCAAGCAGGGTGACGAAGGCGGAAGCGTTGCAGCTTGCCGGTCTCAGTACGCGGCAGGCGCTCGCGGAACTCGATGGCGCGCGGGTATTTGTACGGAGCGATGGTGGCCTTGACGAAATCCTGCAAGGTCTTGCACAGCTCGGGCCCGGCCTCGAAGCCGGGGCGCAGCACCACCACGGCTTTGACGATCTGGCCGCGCTCTTCATCGGCCTGCCCCACCACCCCGCACTCGGCCACGGCCGGATGCAGCAGCAGGGCCGCTTCCACTTCGGGGCCGGCGATGTTGTAGCCGCCGGAGATGATCATGTCGTCGGTGCGCGCCTGGTAGACGAAGAAACCCTGCTCGTCGACGAGGTAGGCGTCACCGGTCAAGTTCCAGCCGTTCAGCACATAGTTCTTCTGGCGCTCGTCGGCCAGGTAGCGGCAGCCGGTCGGGCCCTTGACGGCCAGACGACCCACCTGACCGGGAGGCAAGACCTGACCCTCCTCGCCCAGCACGCAGGCGCGGTAACCCGGCACCGGCCGACCGGTGGCACCCGGCCGGGCCGTGGCCTCGTCGTGCGAAATGAAGATATGCAGCAGCTCTGTGGCACCGATACCGTCGATCAGCTCGATGCCGCCCTCACCCGCTGCCGTGCGGCCGCGGGTCGCTTCTTTCCAGAGCTGGCGCGTGGCCGCAGGCAAGGCTTCGCCGGCGCTGACGCATTTGCGCAGGCTGCTCAGATCATGCTCGCCCAACAGAGGGGCCATCACCCGGTAAGACGTGGGCGCGGTGAACAAGACGGTGGCGCAGTAGCGGGCCACGGCCGGCAGCAAGGCCTCGGGCGAGGCTTTTTCCAACAGCACGGTCGCGGCGCCCACCGTCATCGGGAACAGCAGCAGGCCGCCCAGTCCAAAGGTGAAGGCCAGCGGCGGGCTGCCGATGAAAACATCGTCGGCCTGCGGGCGCAGCAGATGCGGCGGCCAGCAGCGGCAGATGGCCATCACATCGCGGTGGAAATGCATGGTGCCTTTGGGCTGGCCGGTGGTGCCAGAGGTGAAGGCGATGATGCAGCAGTCTTCGGCGGCGGTGTCCACGGTGCTGAACTGCGCCGGCTTGGCGGCGGCGCGCGCCTCCAGGCCGTCGGGCGCCGCGCTGTGGAACAGCAGGGCCTGTGTCAGCCCCGGGGAGCGCTCGCGCGCCAGATGCAGCTCCTGGGCCAGGCGCTCGTCACACAGGGCGTGGCGGATCTCGGCTTTCTGGATGATCTGTTCCAGCTCCACCGCGCGCAGCAGGGGCATGGTGGCCACGGCAATGGCGCCCACCTTCATCACCGCGAACCAGCAGGCCGCCATGGCCGGCGTGTTGGCACCACGCAGCAGCACCCGGTTGCCCGGCACCACACCCAGCTCATCGACCAGCACATGGGCGATGCGGTTGGCCTCGGCCTGCAGCTGGGCATAGCTCCAGCGCAGCGGCTGGCCGTCGACGCCAAAGCCTTGCACACAGAGGCGATCGCCCTGCCCGCGCTCGACCCAGGCGTCCAGCAGCTCATGCGCGCAGTTCAGGCGTTCGGGGAACTGCAGCTCGGGCAGCTCGAAGATCAGCTCGGGCCACTGCTCGCGCGGTGGCAGGTGCTCGAAGGCAAAGTGGTCCTGATGCGAGGTGTAGGCCATGGCAGTGCTGGAGGCAGAAGCGTTCATTTCAGCAAGTCCCGTCCGATGATCAGCTGCTGCACCTCGCTCGCGCCCTCGTAAATGCGCAGGGCGCGGATTTCCCGGTACAGCGATTCCACGATTTCGCCGCTGCGCACGCCGCGGCCACCATGCAGTTGCAACGCGGCGTCAATCACCTGCTGCGCGCCCTCGGTGGCCATGAGCTTGGCCATCGCCGCCTCGCGCGTGACTGTCTGACCCTGGTCGCGCTGCCAGGCGGCGCGGTAGACCAGCAAGGCCGAGCTGTCCACCGTGCAGGCCATGTCGGCCAGCTTGGCCTGGGCCAGGGGCAGATCGGCCAGATGGGCGCCGAACATGGCCCGGCTCTTGGCCTGGGCCAGGCCCTCTTGCAGGCCGCGCCGCGCAAAGCCCAGGGCGGCGGCGGCCACCGAGGTTCGGAAGACGTCGAGCGTTCGCATGGCGATCTTGAAGCCTTCGGCCGGCGCGCCGATGCGTTGACTGGCCGGGATGCGGCAGTCGCTGAACTTCAGCCGCGCCAGCGGGTGCGGCGCGATCACCTCGATGCGCTCGGCAATCTCGAAGCCCGGCGTGCCGGCATCGACGATGAAGGCGCTGATGCCGCGCGAACCGGGCGCTTCGCCCGTCCGAGCGAACACCACGTAGAAGTCGGCAATGCCCCCGTTGGAGATCCAGGTCTTTTCGCCGTTCAAGAAATAGCTGTCACCCTCAAGCCGCGCACTGCACTGCAGGGCCGCCACATCGGAGCCGGCTTGCGGCTCGGACAGGGCAAAAGCGGCCAGCTTCTCGCCGCGCGCCACGGCCGGCAGATAACGCTCTCTTTGCTCGGGCGTGCCCGCCAGCGAGATCGCACCCGAGCCCAGGCCTTGCATGGCAAAGGCGAAATCGGCCAGGCCGTTGTAGCGAGCCAGGGTCTCGCGCAGCAGGCAGATGGCACGGGTGTCGATCACCTCGGCCGCACCACCGAGCGCCGTGCCGGCCACCGCATGGCGCAGCCAGCCACCCTGCCCCAGGGCTCGCACCAGGCTGATGCACTCGGCATCCACATCGGCACCGTGGCCGCTGTGCAGAAACTCAGCGCACCAGGCGTCCAGCTGTGCCGCCAGCTCGCGGTGGCGCGGCTCGAAGAACGGCCACTCCAGGTGCTTGAGGGCCGGATTCATCATGGGCTCGCTCATCGCTCAATCCCCCTGAAACTCAGGCCGCTGCTTGGCCACGAAGGCGTGATACGCGCGGTGGAAATCTTGCGTCATCATGCAGATGGCCTGGGCCTGGGCTTCAGATTCGATGGCCTCGTCCACGCCCATGGCCCATTCCTGGTGCAGCATCTTCTTGGTCATGGCGTGGGCAAAGGCCGGGCCGCCGGCGATCTGCTGCGCCCATTCCAGAGCCTCGGACAAGAGGCGCTCGGGCTCGACCAGGCGGTTCATGAAGCCCCAGCTCAAGCCCTCCTCGCCGCCCAGGCTGCGGCCGCTGTAGAGCAGGTCCGAGGCGCGGCCCTGGCCGACGATGCGCGGCAGGATGGAGCAAGCGCCCATATCGCAGCCGGCCAGGCCGACGCGGGTGAACAGAAACGCGGTCTTGCTGCGCGCCGTGCCGACGCGCAGGTCCGAGGCCATGGCCATGATGGCGCCGGCACCGGCGCAGACGCCGTCGATGGCGGCGATCACCGGCTGCGGGCAGGCGCGCATGGCCTTGACCAGATCGCCCGTCATGCGGGTGAAGGCGAGCAGGTCGGGCATGCTCATTTGGGTCAGCGGGCCGATGATCTCGTGCACATCGCCGCCGCTGCAGAAGTTGTCGCCCGCGCCCTGCACGACGATGGCGCGCACTTCATCGACATAGCTCAGGCGGCGGAACAGATCGCGCAGCTCGGCATAGCTCTCGAAGGTCAGCGGGTTCTTGCGCTCGGGCCGGTTCAGGGTGATCAGGCCCACATCGCCGTGCTGGGCCCAGCCAAAGTGCTGAGGCGTGTAGCCCTGCAAGCTCTGGCGATTGCCTTCGCGCAGGTGTTCGCTCATGGCGCGTTCCGTCATTTCTTTTTCTCCTTGCTCACGAGGCTGGTGGGCGCAGTGGGCGCCGCTGCGGCAGCGTCCAGCGCCCCCAGATGGTTTTTCAAGACGGCCATCAGACCGTAGAGCTCCGTCTTCTGCTCGGCCGACCAGCCGCCCAGCAGCTCCACCACCCATTGCTCATGCGTGGCCGCCATGCGCTTGAACTGGCGCCGGCCTTGCGGCGTGAGCTTGACGGTGAAGGAGCGACGGTCGCTGGGATGGGCCTCGCGCACCACCAGGCCCTCGGATTCGAGCTGGTCGGTGATGCCGGTGATGTTGCCGCCGGTCACCATCAGGCGCTGCGAGAGCTCGCGCATGGCCAGGCCTTCGGGGTGGCGCTCCAGTTGGGCCAGCAGGTCGAAGCGCGGCAAGGTGGTGGCGAAGTCCTGGCTCAGGCGTTTGCGGATCACGCCCTCCACCCGGTTGGTGCAGGCCAGCAGGCGCAGCCAGAGCTTGAGCGCCTGGTGGTGGTCGTCGATCACCCGCGATTCCAGGTCCGGCCCCAGGTCCAGGCCCGGATCCAGCTCGGCGGGACCGAGGGCGCTTGTCATGCTTGTCATGGCAGCTCGCCCCCGCAGACCGAGATCGCCTGGCCGTTGATGGCCGCGCTGTCGCGCCGCGCCAACCAGAGCACGGTGGCCGCCACTTCCTGCGGCTGGATCAGGCGGCCCAGCGGGTTGCCGGCCGCCAGCTCGGCGCGGGCCTCATCGGCGCTGCGACCGGTCTTTTGCATGATGGTCTGCACCGCGCGGTCGACAATGTCGGTCTCGGTGTAGCCGGGGCAGACGGCGTTGACGGTCACGCCTTTCTTGGCGGTTTCCTTGGCCATGGCGCGGGTCAGGCCCAGCACGCCATGCTTGGCGGCGCAGTAGGCCGCCACATAGGCATAACCCGTCAAGGCAGCGGTGCTGGCCACATTGATGATGCGGCC
This sequence comes from Burkholderiales bacterium PBB2, assembly GCA_002255955.1. Lineage (GTDB taxonomy): Bacteria > Pseudomonadota > Gammaproteobacteria > Burkholderiales > Burkholderiaceae_C > Paucibacter_A. The sequence continues at coordinate 6,309 of NKIM01000027.1, forward strand.
GAAGCCACGCGCCGTCATCACCGGCAAGACTTCGCGACTGCACAAAAAGGTGCCGGTCAGATTGACCTGCAGCATGCGCTGCCAGAGCTCCAGCGAGGTGCGCGAGATCGGCGCGGTTTCGACCTGCCCGGCGTTGTTGACCAGGATGTCCACCGGCGCCAGCGCCGTGGCGGCGGCGAAACCGCGCTGCACGCTGACCTCGTCACCGACATCGACGATCTGAAACCCCACCTCGCCCAGGGCCGCCAGGGCCAGCTGCTGCACCTGCAGGCGCTCGTGGTTGCGGCCCATCAAGGTGAGGCGGGCACCGGCCTGCAGCAGGCTTTGCGCAATGGCCGCGCCAATGCCGCTGCCACCGCCGGTGACCACGGCATGCAGACCTTGCAGGGGCTCTTGCATCAGGGGCGGAAAGTTGCCGGCCATGGCTCAGACCCCCAAGGCCTTGTTGGCCTGCTCTTGTGCGCTCAAGCCCGCGCTGGCCGAGGCCTGCGCGCGCTGGCGCTCGAACTCTTTTTCCAGCTGCGGCTTGGCCGAGAGGTAGGCGCGCGGCCAGTCGAGGCCCGGCCCGGATTGGTAGCCGATGCGCGCGGCTTCGCTGAGCGTCCAGGCCGGGTTGGCCAGATGCGGGCGGGCGATGGCGCAGAGGTCGGCCCGGCCGGCCGCGATGATGCTGTTGACATGGTCGGCCTCCGAGATGGCGCCCACGGCCATGGTGGCGATGCCGACGCGGTTGCGTATGCTTTCCGAAAACGGGGTCTGCCACATGCGGCCGTAGGTGGGCTTTTCCTGCTTGCTGACCTGGCCCGAGGACACATCGATCAGGTCGGCGCCGGCCGCCTTGAAAGCCGCCGCAATCAGCACCGCATCTTCCGGCGTGTTTCCGCCGGGCACCCAGTCATGGGCAGAGATGCGCACCGACATCGGCCGCTCTTCCGGCCAGACCGCACGCAGGGCGCGGAAGACCTCGAGCGGGTAGCGCAGGCGGTTCTCCAGCGAGCCGCCGTACTCGTCCTCGCGGTGATTGGTCAGCGGCGAGAGGAAGCTGGAAAGCAAGTAGCCGTGGGCGCAGTGCAGCTCCAGCCAATCGAAACCGGCCGCGGCCGCGCGGCGGGCGGCGGCGACAAAGTCATCGCGCACCCGGTCCATATCGGCGCGATCCATGGCGCGCGAGGTCTGGCTCACACCAGCCAGGTACTGCTGGGGTGAGGCCGAGATCAAGGGCCAGTTTCCTGACTCCAGCGGCTGGTCGATGCCCTCCCAGCCGCGCCGGGTCGAGCCCTTGGCGCCGGCGTGACCCAGCTGCATGGCGATCTTGGCGCTGCTGTGGGTGTGCACGAAGTCCACGATGCGCTGCCAGGCCAGGCCCTGCAGATCGGTGTAGAGGCCGGGGCAGCCCGGCGTGATGCGGCCATCGGCCGAGGGGCAGGTCATCTCGGCAAAGACCAGGCCGGCGCCGCCGGTGGCACGCGCACCCAGATGCATCAGGTGGTAGTCGCCGACCACACCATCGACGCAGGAGTACTGCGCCATGGGCGAAACCACGACGCGGTTCTTCAGCGTCAGCCCGCGCAGGCGGAAGGGCGTGAACATGGGCGGCACGGCCTGTTCGGGCAGGCCGCTCTGCGCCGCCAGCCAGGCCTCGAAGCGCCCCACATAGCCGGCGTCGCGCTGGCGCAGGTTCTCGTGCGAGATGCGCTGCGAGCGGGTCAGCAGGGAATAGGCAAACTGCTCGGGCGCCAGATGGGCATGGCGCTCGACGTTCTCAAACCACTCGGTGGAGTTGCGCGCGGCGTTCTGGATGCGCAGCACCTCGATGCTGCGGCTGGCCTGGTAGACCTCCAGGGCGCGTGTCAGATCACCACCGGCGTCGCCGATATCGCGCGCCAGGGCGATGGCGTCTTCCAGCGCCAGCTTGGTGCCCGAGCCGATCGAGAAATGCGCGGTGTGGGCGGCATCGCCCATCAGCACCACGGGCGCGCGGCCGTTGTGATGCACCCAGTTCTTGCAGACCACGCGCGGGAAACGGATCCACTGCGCCGAGCCGCGCAGATGCGAGGCGTTGCTGATGAGCTTGTGGCCGTCCAGCACCTTGGCGAACAGGCGCTCGCAGAAGGCAATGCCCTCTTCCTTGCTCATGGCCTCCAGGCCGGCGGCCTGCCAGACCGACTCGGGCGTCTCGGCGATGAAGGTCGAATGCGTCTCGTCGAACTTGTAGGCATGGGCCTGGAACCAGCCATGCTCGGTCTTCTGAAAATCGAAGGTGAAGGCGTCAAAGAGCTTGGTCGTGCCCAGCCAGACAAAGCGGCATTGGCGCAGATCGATATCGGGCTGGTAGGTGGCGCTGTACTTCTGGCGGATGCGGCTGTTCAGGCCGTCGCAGGCGATGATGAGGTCGGCATCCACGCCTTCATCGTCTTGCACATCATGTTCGTAGACCAGCTTCACACCCAGCTCGGCGCAGCGCGCCTGCAGGATGTTCAGCAACTTCATGCGGCCGATACCGCAGAAACCATGGCCGCCCGAGCGCATGCTGCGGCCGGCGATGTGCACATCGATATCGTCCCAGTGATTGAAGGCGGTCAGGATGGCCTCGGCCGTGGGCGCATCGGCCTCACGCATGGCGCCCAGAGTCTGGTCGGAGAAGACCACGCCCCAGCCAAAGGTGTCGCCAGGGCGGTTGCGCTCCAGCACGGTGATCTCGTGGCTGGGGTCTTGCTGCTTCATCAGCAGAGCGAAATACAGGCCGGCCGGGCCGCCGCCGATACAAGTGATGCGCATGCTGGGCTCTCGCTGAAACCGTGGTGTTGCAGCGCACTTTAGGCCTTGATAGTTTAAGCGTCAACAATTATTCTGAGCTTGCCGGATCGGGACATACCCTGTTCAATTTGGCTTCAGATTTCGTTTCAAACCCGGTGCCGGATGCGCGTGTGTAGATGTTGGAATTAACCGACACCACGCGCTTTCAGGCCTTGTTATGGTCTCGCCCGCTGTGCGCTCAGCCCCTGGCTTGGCCGCAGCTTCTGAGCTGTTGTTGATTCACTGAGAGCCATTGCCCATGCCGCCCAAGACACTCTGGGACATCTCGCCCACGGTCTCGCCCGAGGCCCCGATCTTTCCCGGCGACGAGCCCTACCGCCTGAACTGGACGGCTCGACTCTCGCCCGACTGCCCGGTCAATCTGAGCGCGCTGACGATGTCGCCCCATGTCGGCGCCCATGCCGATGCGCCCTTGCACTACGCCAACAATGCCGCCGACGCGGCCAGCGTGGCGCTCGACGCCTATCTAGGCCCCTGCCGCGTGATCCACGCCATCGGCTGCGGGCCGCTGATCCGCATCGAACATGTGCAGCATGCGGCCGAAGGACTGCCGCCGCGCGTGCTGGTGCGCTGCTGCGAGCGCGCCGACAGGGTCTGGAACCCTGATTTCAGCGCCTTTGCGCCCGAGACCGTGGCCTGGCTGGCCGCGCGCGGCGTGCGCCTGATCGGCCTGGACACGCCCTCGGTGGACCCCGCCAGCAGCAAGAGCCTGGACAGCCACCAGCAGCTGCTGCGCCTGGACCTGCGCGTGCTGGAGAACCTGGTGCTGGACGAGGTGCCCGAGGGCGACTACGAGCTGATCGCCCTGCCCCTGAAGCTGGCCGGCGCCTGCGCCTCGCCGGTGCGCGCCGTGCTGCGCGCGCTCTGAACGAACCCACTGATTTCGACTTTCCCCTGGAGACACGACCATGACCACCTTGCAAGACTGCGACGTCCTCGACCAAGAGGATCCCTTGCGCGAGCTGCGCCAGCAGTTCGACCTGCCGCCCGGCGTCATCTACCTGGACGGCAATTCTCTGGGCGTGCTGCCGCGCGCCACCCTGGGCCGTGTGCAGGAGGTGATCCAGCGCGAATGGGGCCAGGACCTGATCAAGAGCTGGAACACCGCCGGCTGGATGGACCTGCCCGGCAAGATCGGCGACAAGATCGCGCGCCTGGTGGGCGCCGGCACGGGCGAGCTGGTGGTGGCCGACTCGACCTCGCTGAACCTCTACAAAGTGCTGTCCGCCGCCCTGCGCATTGCCCAGGCGGATGACCCGGCGCGCAAAGTCATCGTCTCCGAGCGCAGCAACTTCCCGACCGACCTCTACATCGCCGAAAGCCTGGCCCGCCAGCATGGCGCGCGCCTGCACCTGGTGGACAGCGTGGACGAGATCGCGGGCACGCTGAACGCCGATCTGGCCGTGCTGATGATCACCGAGGTCAACTACCGCACCGGCTACAAGCACGATATGAAAGCCCTGACCGCCGCCGCTCACGCGGCCGGCGCCCTGGTGATCTGGGACCTGGCCCACTCGGCAGGCGCCGTGCCGGTGGACCTGAAAGGCGCGGATGCCGACTTCGCCGTCGGCTGCGGCTACAAATACCTGAACGGCGGCCCCGGCGCCCCGGCTTTTGTCTGGGCCCACCCGCGCCATGCCGACCGCTTCTGGCAGCCGCTCTCGGGCTGGCTGGGCCATGCTGCGCCCTTCCAGTTCACGCCCGACTACCAACCCGCCCCCGGCATCAAGCGATACATCTGCGGCACGCCGGCCATGCTGTCCACCGCGGCACTGGAATGCGGGGTCGACACGGTGCTGGCGGCCGAGAGCCTGGGCGGCATGGCCGCGCTGCGCAAAAAGAGCATCGCGCTGACCGAGCTCTTCATCGAGCTGGCCGAGGAACGCTGCGGCGCCCTGGGCGTGCGCCTGGCCTCGCCCCGCAATCCTGAGCAACGCGGCAGCCAGGTCTGCCTGAGCCTGGCCGCGCCGCTGCAGCATGCCGGCTATGCGGTGATCCAGGCCCTGATCGCCCGCGGCGTGATCGGCGACTTCCGCGCCGGTGACCCGGCCCGACTCGACGAAGTGCCCCACATCCTGCGCTTCGGCTTCACGCCGCTCTACATCGGCTTTGCCGACGTCTATGCCGCCGTGGAACACCTCTACCAGGTGCTCAAGACCGAAGAGTGGCAGCGCCCCGAGTTCGCACGCCAGGGAGCGGTGACATGAGCTGCCCGCACCACGAAGGCCAAGGCGGCCGAACCGAGCAGATTGTGAAAGCCGCTGACGCCGGGCCGCCCCAAGGCAGCGGGCGCCCCCTCGGGGGGCAGGAGCGCAGCGACGTGGGGGCTTCATTCCACGGGGCGCAGCTCGATTTCTCGAAAGACATGAGCTACGGCGACTACCTCAAGCTCGACCAGATCCTCAGCGCCCAGCATCCGCTCTCGCCCGAGCACAACGAGATGCTCTTCATCGTCCAGCACCAGACCTCGGAGCTGTGGATGAAGCTGATGCTGCATGAGATGCAGGCAGCCGTGGCCTGTGTGGCGGCCGACCGCCTGCCCGAGGCCTTCAAGATGCTGGCCCGGGTGTCCAAGATCATGGAGCAGCTGGTCCATGCCTGGGATGTGCTCGCCACCATGACGCCGCCCGAGTACACGGCCATCCGCCCCTACCTCTCGAACAGCAGCGGCTTCCAGAGCGCGCAGTACCGCCGCATCGAGTTCATGTTGGGCAACAAGAACGCGGCCATGCTCAAGCCCCACGCCCACCGGCCCGATCTGCTGGCCGAGGTGGAGGCGGCCTGGCGTGCGCCCTCGCTCTACGACGAGGCGATCCGCCTGATGCAGCGCCGCGGCATCACCGTGCCGGCCGAGGCGCTGGCGCGCGACTGGACCCAGCCCTATGCCGCCAGCGAGGGCGTCAAGGCCGCCTGGCTGGAGGTCTACCGCAGCCCCGAGCAGCACTGGGACCTCTACCAGATGGGCGAGGAGCTGGTCGACCTGGAGGATGCATTCCGGCTCTGGCGCTTCCGCCATGTCACCACGGTCGAGCGGGTGATCGGCTTCAAGCGCGGCACGGGCGGCACCTCGGGCGTGTCCTATCTGCGCAAGATGCTGGACACGGTGCTCTTCCCCGAGCTCTGGGCCCTGCGCACCGAGCTCTGAGCCCGCCCCAGCCTCAAACTGCAGGACAAGGCGGTACAAACTGCCAATTCCTGCGGTTTGCGCCCCATGGCTTTGCTATACAGTCGGCTGCGACGGCCGCCCGTGGGAGCACCGGGTCCAGAACGGACCCCTGATCGTGCCAGGAAGCGTGCCGCACACAGGGGTCCTTGTCATGCGCAGTTTGATGTGGATTCCGGGCCGGTCGACGCTTGCCGCGACCCGTCTGGGATGTGTTGCCCTTTTCACCTTGTTGGCGGCCGGCGCGGCCCCGGCCCAGGCCGGCGACGTGCTCAAGCGCGTGCAGCGCGAGCAGCAGCTCAAGGTCTGCATCTGGCCCGGCTATTACGGCGTCACCTTCCGCAGCCCGCGCACCGGCGAACTGCAGGGCATCGACATCGATCTGTCCACGGCCCTGGCCCAGGATCTGGGCGTCAAGCTGCAGCATGTCGAGTCCTCCTTTCCCAAGCTGATCGAAGACCTGAGCAGTGATCGCTGCGATGTGGCCATGTTCGCCATCGGCGTGACAGCAGAGCGCCAGCAACACCTGCGTTTCAGCAGCCCCTACCTGCAGAGCGATATCTACGGCATCACCACGCGCAGCAGCCGCAGCATCCGCGCCTGGTCGGACATCGACAAGCCCGGCATCAAGGTCGCCGTGCAGGCTGGCACCTTCATGGAACCGGTGGTCACCGCCTGGCTCAAACAGGCCCAGGTGGTGGTGATCCGCCCACCGCAGACCCGCGAGCAGGAACTGGAAGCCGGCCGCGTGGACATCTTCATGACCGACTACCCCTACAGCCGCCGCCTGCTCGACAACGCCGACTGGGCACGCCTGGTCTCTTCGCCCACGCCGTTTTCCGTTCTGCCCTATGCCTACGCCGTCAAACCCGGCGATGAGGAGTGGCTGGGTCGGCTCAACACCTTTGTGGCCGCCATCAAGAAGGACGGCCGCCTGGTCGCTGCCGCCAAGAAACACGGCCTGAGCGAGATCCTGCTGCCACGCTGATGCGTCGCTCGATGCGCGATCAGGCCCCCGGCTCGAAGCGGCCGCCCGAACAACTGCCGGCCTGGGTCCACGGCGGCATGGCGATCTGGGGCACGGTGGTGCTCAGCCTGGCCCTGGTGCTGCTGGCCGGTGGTTTTTTGTGGCTGGAGTACCGCCAGAACCGCCAGACCGAAACCGAGCACTGCGCCCTCTACGCCCGCACGCTGGAGGCACAGACCAACCAGACCCTGGGCACGGCCAGCCTGGCCCTGCAAGGCCTGGCCCGAAGCCTGGGCGCCAGCGATTCGCCCAGCCCCGGCGGCACGGCCACCAGCCGCCTGCTCAGCCAGACCCTGCCCGGCCTGCCCTTTGTGCGCAGCTTCTCCCTGCTGGACGAAAGTGGCCGCGTCATCGCCAGCAGCAACCCCGCCAACTTGGATCTGCAGCTGGATCTGCAAGGCCTGCAGGCCTCGCCCGAGCACAGCCACGGCCAGGCCCAGCTGGGCGAGGTGCTCCAGGGCCGCGACCTGAATGAGCTGCGCCTCAGCCGGGCGAACGCGCCGGCCGCTGCCACGGCGGGCCCGTCGGCGACCTACCTGGTGCCGATGACGCTGAACCTGGTCGGCAACCGCGCGCCCTTGCACCTGGTGGCGGCCCTGAACCCCGACTACTTCGCCAACCTGTTCGAGCGCCAACTGGGCAGCGGCCAGCACCAGGCAGCGCTGCTGAGCCTGCAGGGCCAGCTGATCGCCAGCCGAACCCCGGCCCCGCTGGAGCCGGGCAGCCGGCTGAGCACGCACACGGTGTTCCGCCACTTTCTGCCCGGGCGCGAGCGCGCCAACTACCGCAGCGAGCAAGGCCTGGACCAGCAGCCGGCCCTGGGCGCTTTCGAGCTTGCCCGCGACCACCCCTGGGTGGTGGTGGTGGAGCTGCCCAGCCGCCTGCTGATGGCCCAGCTCGGCCAAAGCGCCCAGGTGGTCGGCCTGAGTCTGGCGGGCGGCCTGGCCTTGATGGCGGCGCTGGGCGCCATGGCCTGGCGCGCGCTGGGCGCCTACGACCTGGCACGCCGCGAGCTGCAGACCGCGCACCGCCATCTGGCCGCCAAGGAGCGCGAACAAGGCCTGCTGATCCACAACGTGCAGGAGCTGATGTTCCGCACCGATCCCGACGGCCAGCTGCAATTCGTCAACCATGACGACTTCCTGGGCGGCAAAGACCAGGAGCCGGTGTTGGGGCGCCGCTTTGCGGACCTGATCGACCCGCGCGACCAGGTCCGAGCACGCAGCCTCTTCCACACCGGCAGCGGCTTTCTCAACCTGCCCATCGCCCTGCGCCTGCTGCCCCAGCAGGGCCGGCAGCGGGTGCTGGAAGTGACCGTCACACCGGTGCGGCAGGACAACGGCCAGATCCGCGGCTTCGTCGGCTTTGCCATCGATGTGACCGAGCGCGAGGATGCCCGCCAGCGCCTGCAGGCGCAGCTGGATTTCACCGCCCGACTGATCGACGTCTGCCCCATCCCCATCTTCGCCAAGGACCAGCAGCTGCGCTTCGTCATGGTCAACCAGGCCTGGAGCGAGATGTCGGGCGTGGACAAAAACCTGGCTCTGGGCCGCAAGCTCAGCGAGCTGCGGCCGGCCAGCGCCGCACAAAAGCCCGAGGAGCTGGATGCCCGACTGCTGCGCGAGGGCGGCAGCGAGCAGCTGGAGATCCACGAGCGGGGCCGCGACTACCTGACCCACCGCACCGTCTTCACCGATGCCCAGGGTCGCACCGCCGGCGTGCTGGGCAGCGCCATTGACGTGAGCCGCTTTGTCGAGGCCGAACGCCAGATTCGCGAGGCGCGCGACGCGGCCGAGCGCACCAACAAGATGAAGACCGAGTTTGTCGCCAATATGAGCCACGAGCTGCGCACGCCGTTGCAAAGCATCATCGGTTTCTCCGAGCTGGGCCTGAATCGCAGCGGCGACAACCCCAAGCTGCAGGACATGTTCGCCCGTATCCACACCGCCGGCCAACGCATGCAGGACCTGGTCGACCCGCTGCTCGATCTCTCGCACGTTGAGGGCACGCTGGGCCAGCTCAAGCTGGAAACCCAGGACCTGCGGCCCCTGCTGCAAGAGCTGCACAGCGAGATGCAGGCCCTGGCCCTGCCGCGCGAGATCTTGCTGACCCTGCAACTGCCACCCGATCAGCCCTTGATGGCCGCCATCAACCCGCCCCGCCTGCAGCAGGCGCTGCGCAATGTGCTGGAGAACGCGCTGCGCTATGCCCCCAGCGGCAGCAGCGTGGACGTGCAGGTGCGGCGGGAACCGGCCGGTCTGTGCATCGCCGTTCATGACCAGGGGCCAGGCATTCCGGAGGCCGAACTGGAGTCGGTGTTTCAGCCCTTTGTCCAGGGCAGCAAGCACAAGCCCGGCAGCGGTGGCACCGGCCTTGGCCTGACCATCGCCCGACGAATCCTCCACGCCCACGGCGGCACCCTGAGCGCCCACAACCATGCCCAGGGTGGCTGCCTTTTCGAGTTCTGGCTGCCGCCGGCCTGAAGTCGGCCGCGCCAGGCCATTTCGGGCGCACGGCGCCAGCCTCAAGCCCCACGCTCCGACCTGCCAAGCCGCAGCCACCTACAATTCCGCCCGGTTTCAGACGATTCAGGCGCACACCCGCGCCCCACGCGCGACCCGCGCAGACGCACCACAGACCCGGAGACCCCGCCATGGACGCCCGCACATCCACCCTGACCCTGCGCATTGAAAAAATGCGTGATGCCCTGAAGCGCAACGACGTCCATGCCGTGCTGGTGCCCTCGGCCGACCCGCATCTATCCGAATACCTGCCCGAGCGCTGGCAGGCACGCCAGTGGCTGTCGGGCTTCACCGGCTCGGTCGGCACTCTGGTGGTGACGCGCGAGCGCGCCGCCATCTTTGCCGACAGCCGCTACTGGACCCAGGCCGAGACCGAGCTGGCCGGCACCGGCATCGAGCTGGTCAAGGTCATGAGCGGCGCGGCGACCGACTACATCGCCTGGATCGCCGCCCAGCTGCAAGCCGGCCAGACCTTGGCTGTAGACGGCCAGGTGCTGGGCCTGGCCCTGGCACGCCTGCTGAGCTCGGCCATGGCCGAAGCCCGCATCACCCTGCGCACCGACATCGACCTGGTCGACGAAGTCTGGGCCGAGCGCCCGGGCCTGCCCGACAGCACCGTCTGGGAACACGCCGCCCCGCAGGCCACCGTCAGCCGCGCCGACAAGCTGGCCGCCATCCGCGCCGCCGTGGCCGCCCAGGGCTGCAGCCACCATTTCATCAGCAGCGTCGACGACGTGGCCTGGTTGCTGAACCTGCGCGGCTCGGACGTGGACTACAACCCGGTCTTCATGGCCCATGTGCTGCTCGATGCCCAGGCCGCCACCCTCTTTGTGGCCGAAGGCAAGATCGACGCCGCCCTGCAGGCCCGCCTGGCCGCCGACGGCGTGAGCCTGCGCCCGTATGCTGAGGCCGCCACCGCCCTGGCCGCCCTGCCGGCCGATGCGCGCGTGCTGATGGACCCCAAGCGCGTCACCTTCGGCCTGCGCCAGGCCGTGCCGGCCAGCGCCAGCATCCGCGAAGCCATCAACCCCAGCACCCTGGCCAAGAGCCGCAAGACCGCGGCCGAAGCCGCCTTTGTGCGCGAAGCCATGGAGCAGGACGGCGCCGCCATGTGCGAGTTCTACGCCTGGCTGGAGAGCGCCCTGGGCCAGCAGCGCATCACCGAGCTGACCATCGACGAAGAGCTGACGGCCGCACGCGCGCGCCGCCCCGGTTTCAAGGGCCTGAGCTTCCCCACCATCGCCGGCTTCAATGCCAACGGCGCCATGCCGCACTACCGTGCCACGCCGGCCTCGCACAGCGTGATCGAGGGCAACGGCCTGCTGCTGATCGACTCGGGCGGCCAGTACCTGGGCGGCACCACCGACATCACCCGCGTCTGGGGCATCGGCGAGGTCAGCGCCGCGCAAAAGCGCGACTACACCCTGGTGCTCAAGGGCACGATCAACCTCTCGCGCGCCTGCTTCCCGCGCGGCACGCTCAGCCCCATGCTGGACGCGCTGGCACGCAGCCCGCTGTGGGAGCATGGCCTGGACTACAGCCACGGCACCGGCCACGGTGTCGGCTACTTCATGAACGTCCATGAAGGCCCGCAAAGCATCTCCAAGGCCGTGCCGGACGCGACCATGGCCATGGAACACGGCATGATCACCTCGATCGAACCGGGCCTATACCGCCCGGGCCAATGGGGCGTGCGCATCGAGAACCTGGTGCTCAACACCGGCCTGGACACGCCCGAGCGCGGCCAGTTCGGCGAGATGCTGCGCTTCGAGACCCTGACCCTGTGCCCGATCGAAACCCGCTGCATCGACCTGAGCCTGATGCGCGCGGACGAGATCGCCTGGCTGAACCAGTACCACGCCGAGGTGCGCCGCCGCCTGAGCCCGCTGCTCAGTGGCGCCGGCCTGACCTGGCTGATGGCTCGCACGGAAGCGATCTGATCGCACCCGCAGTGCAACTCTCATCAAAGCGGCTTCGGCCGCTTTTTTCATGCCGCAAGGCTTGCGGAGAGCATGGCGGCGACATCACAAACGGCGAGGCTACATCTGCCGGAACAGGTGCAGGTAGCTGCGGCTGACCGGCAGCACCTCGGACCGCTCCTTCAGGTGCACATCGGCGGTCTCGTTGGGCCCGCGGGTGACGTGGCTGATGGCATGCAGATTGACCACCACCGAGCGGTGGACCTGGGCAAAACGTTGCGGGTCGATCTGCTCCATCAGCTCGCGGATGGGCGTGCGGATCAAGGCCTCGCCCTCGGGCCAGACGACCAGGGTGTACTTCTCGTCCGAACGCAGGTAGATGATTTCGTCCACCGGGATCAGCTTCAAGCTCGCGCCCACCGAGGCACGGATCCACTGCAGATAGGCCGGTTGGGCGACGCTGGCTCCCGCGCCGGCGACCGGGTCTGAAGCGCCTGGCGCAGCCGTCACCACCGTGGGCTCAGCGCGGGGCGATTGCTGCAGGCGCGTCAACAGCTGCTGAATCACCGCCTCCAGCGCGGCCGGCGGCAGCACCGATGGGGCATCATCCGCCGCACTTGCCGCACTTGCCGCATTCTTTGCAGGCTCAAGCGCCGATGCGTTCGCCTGCACGGAACGCTGCTCCGCCAGCCGCTGCCTCAGCCGCGCAACTGTGTCCGCCAAGCGGGCCTCATCGATCGGCTTGACCAGGTAATCCAGCGCGCCCTGCTCAAAGGCCTGGACGGCGTACTGCTCGTAGGCGGTGACAAAGACGATGTGCGCGCGACGCGCCAGCTGCCGCGCCGCCTCGACCCCGTTCAGGCCTGGCATGTGCACATCGAGAAACACGATGTCCGGGCGCAGCTGCTCAAACTTCTCAACCGCCTCGCGGCCATTGCGCGCCTGGCCCAGCACCTGCAGCTCCGGCCAGGCCTGCGCGAGTGCGCGCACCAGGCTGTCGCGCAACAGAGGTTCGTCATCGGCGACCAGGGCGGTGGGCGCGGCCGAGGCGTTTGGGGCGTGGTCTGAACTCATGGCTGAAACTGGATCTCGGCGCGCAGGCCGTGCGGCTGATTCTCACTCAGGGCCAGGCTGGCCCCGCCGGGGTAGAAGACCTTGAGCCGCTCGCGCAGATTGCGCAGGCCGGTGCCCGAGCCCGCGCTCTGGCTCAAGCCCATGCCGCTGTCGCTGACCCAGAGGCGAACCCCTCCCTCGGCCGCGCTGCGCTCGGCACCGAGTTCGATGTGGCCGCCCTCCTCGCTGGGATCGATGCCATGGCGCACCGCGTTCTCCACCAGGGTCAGCAAGGCCATGGGCGGGAAGCGCAGGCTCTCCAGTTCGGGCGGGATGTGGATGCCAAAGCTGAGCCGGTCCGGCATGCGCAGGTGCATCAGCTCCAGATAGGCTCGCACCAGGGTCAGCTCATCGCCCAGCGTGGCCACCTCGCTCTGCAGGCGCGGCATGGCGGCCCGCAGGTAGGCAATCAGGCTGCGCAGCACCGGTGCCGCCTGCGGGCTGCCGGTTTCCACCAGGGCTCGTACATTGGCCAGGGTGTTGAAGAGGAAATGGGGCTCGACCTGGGCTTGCAGCAGGCGCAGGCGCACATCGAGTGCCTGGCGCTCCAGCTCGCTGCGCTCCAGTTCGAAGCGCAAGGCCTGGCTGCGCGCCTCGGCATCGCGCTGGCGGTACAGCGCGCCCATGGCCAGCAGCGGCGCGACCAGCAGGCCCGAGCCGGCGATCCAGAGAAAGCCGAACATGCGCCCTTCGCTGTTGAGCAGGCGGTAGAGATCGCCGCCCACCGCCACCAGGTACACGACCAGGGTGGCCGTCGGCACCATCACCACCACGGCCAGCACCTGCAGCAACCAGCGCGCCAGCCAACGCGGCAGGCGCCGCGGCCAGTGGCCGGCCACGGCAAAACCCAGCAGGCCCAGCAGGCCGACAAACAGGGTGCGTCCCAGCAGGACCGGGAAGCTGACCGAGAAGATGGGCGAGAGCAGCACGGCAGCAAAAGCCGCCAGGCCCAGGGTGGACAGCACCCGGCTGGGGTTCAGGTAGACCAAAAAGGCCTGCCAGGCTTCGGCCTGGCTGAGCACGACGGGTGCTTCGTGGGGCGGCGCCGGCGGTGCACCGCTGGGCGACGCACTGGCCCGGCGGCCAGCGCTGGCGGCCGAGCCGTCCAGCAAAGGGGAAACTTTCGACATGCCGGCAGCGTAGCGGCTGCCGAGGCGGCTTCCAAGACTTTGGGCGCCGCGGCGCGACGAACAGCGGTTTATCGACCTCGGGTGGCTGCCCGCCCGCACCCCGAGCGCTGCGCGCGGCGCTTTTCAGCCACAGCGCCTGAGCGGGGCCGAGAGTCCTTCAGGCCGGAGCGCCGATGCGGCACATGACGAAATCACGCCCGGCATTGATGGCAAAGCGCAGGGCCTCGGCCGGCGAGGACCAGCCAAAGCCGCCGGCCAGGGCTTCATCCCGGTAGGCCTCCTGGCGCGGCAACTCACCGCGCACCCGCATCACCACGACAGCAGCCACATAGCCATAGCTGTGCAAGCGATTCATGGCGCCGGCGTAGATGCGGTAGTCCCCGGCGTCAACTTCTTCGAAATGCATGTGGATCTCCTGCTGTGGCGGCGGAAAAGCCCGCGAGCTGCTGCGCACTGTGCGCGCCCAGACAGGAAATCGCTCTAACCCGAAAGAGGGCCCTCTTTGGAGGGGGTGGCGCTCAGGCCACGCCCGGTTGTTGCAATCCGCGCTGCACCGCCGGGCGGTCCAGAAAGGCCTGCAACACCCGCGCCACTTCGGGAAACTCGGCCATGCCGACCAGCTCACCGGCGCCGTAGAAGTTCAGGAGGTTGTTGATCCAGGGGAAGACGGCGATGTCCGCGATCGTGTATGCGTCGCCCATCAACCAGCGGCGGCCGCTCAGGCGCTGGTTCAACACGCCCAGCAGGCGGCGCGTCTCGGCGGCGTAGCGGTCGCGCGGTCGCTTGTCCTCGTAGTCCTTGCCCGCAAACTTGTGGAAGAAACCCAGCTGGCCCATCATCGGGCCGACGCCGCCCATCTGGAACATCAGCCATTGCAAGGTCTCATAACGCAGGGCCGCATCGGTGGGCAGCAGTTGCAGCGCTTGTGCTTGCGACTTCTCGGCCAGGTAGACCAAGATGGCGCCCGACTCCCACAGCGCCAGCGGCACACCGCCCGGGCCCTGCGGGTCAAGGATGGCCGGAATCTTGTTGTTGGGGTTCAGGGACAGGAACTCGGGCGAGAACTGGTCCTGGCTATCAAAGCTGACGCGATGCGCCTCGTAGGGCAGGCCCAACTCCTCCAGCGCAATCGACACCTTGACGCCATTGGGCGTGGGCAGGGAGTAGAGCTGCAGACGCTCGGGGTGGCGGGCCGGCCATTTGCGGGTGATGGCGAAGGAGCTCAGATCAGTCATGGGCAATATCGGCAATGAGACGCTCAAGATTCAAGGACCCGCATCATCGCCGCCCCAGATTGCCCTTGCCGGCCCGGGCTCTTGCCCGGGGCACGGCGGGCCTCCAACCCTCAAGCCAGCTTGGCCTTGAAGAAATCCACCGTGCGCTGCCAGGCCAGCTTGGCGGCCTCGGCATCGAAGCGCGGCGTGGTGTCGTTGTTGAAACCATGCTGGGTGCCGGCGTAGATGTGCGCCTCGAAGGGCACGCCGGCGGCCTTGAGCGCGGCCTCGTACTTGGGCCAGCCGGCGTTGATGCGCTCGTCCTGAGCGGCGTAGTGGATCAGGAGCGGGGCCTTGATCTTGGCCACCTCTTCAACCAGCGGCTGGCCGCCGTAGAAAGGCACGGCCGCGGCCAGGTCGGGCAGCTGGGTGGCCAGGTAGTTGGCGATGCCACCACCGAAGCAGAAACCCACCACGCCGACACGGCCGTTGCCCTCGGGCAAGGCCTGCAGCGCGCGGGCTGCGGCCACGAAATCGGCACGGGTCTTGCCCGCATCGAGCTTGCCGAAGAGCTCACGCGCCTTGTCTTCGTCGCCGGGGTAGCCGCCCAGGTTGAAAAGCGCATCGGGCGCGAAGGCGAGGAAGCCGTCCAGCGCCAGGCGCCGGGTGATGTCCTCGATGTGCGGGTTCAGGCCCCGGTTTTCATGCACCACCAGGACCGAGGGCAAGCGGCCCTTGGCGCCGGCAGGCCGAGCCAGGTAGCCGCGCACGCGGCCATTGCCCTGGGGCGAATCGATCTCCAGCCAGCGGGTGCTGATGCGCGCATCGTCAGGCTTGACCTGCTGCGCCGCGGCAAAGCGGGGTGACAAAGCGGCCAACGTGGCCGTGGCCGCGGCGGCGCTACCCAGGGCTCGCTGCGCCTGGTCGAGAAAGCCGCGACGGCTGAGGCCCCCGTGAACATAGTGGTCGAAGAGCCGGAGGATTTCGGGCGAGAAGTCCTGGGAGGTCAAACGTGTCATGAGGCGACTCCAAAGTTCGTTGAGGGACGCAGTGCCGGCAGCGCCCTTGAATCACAGGACAAACAGGCGGGGCACGACATTCAAGCCGGGTGGCAGTCTCCGTGGCTACGAAGCTTTTCGCAAGACGATAGACGCATTGGCAATGGCAAAGCTGCGACCATTGGCCTCAAGCTCGGCGCAAAAGCCGCCCCTTGCGTACACTCCCGCCCCTTTCGCATCGGCGCCCTGCCTCTTGAGCAGACCTGAGCACCGCCCTTCGCCACTGTTGTTGTCCCACGGAGTCTGTTCCATGAAATCGCCCCTGCTGGCCTGCCTGATGGGCGCCGCCCTGAGTTGGATGCCCGCCACCCAGGCCCAAACCCTGCGCTGGGCCAGTGCCGGCGATCCGCTGACGCTGGACCCCTACGCACAGAATGAAACCCTGACCAACACCGTCAACGGCCAGATCTACGAGTTCCTGGTCACCCGCGACCCACAGCTGAACCTGGTGCCGCAACTGGCCACCGAGTGGAAGCAGCTGGGCCCGCAGAGCTGGCGCCTGAAGCTGCGCCCCGGCGTGAAGTTCCATGACGGCCGGCCCTTCACGGCCGACGATGTGGTCTTCTCCATCCAGCGTGCCCAGCAGCCCAGCTCGCAGATCGCCATGTATGCCAATGCGGTGGGCGAGCCGCGCAAGGTGGACGAGCTGACGGTGGAGTTCAAGCTGCCGCAGGTGAACCCGGTCTTTTTGCAGCATCTGGCCACCCTCTACATCATGAGCCGCGGCTGGGCCGAGGCCCACAAGGCCACGCGCACCCAGGATTTCTCATCCAAGGAAGAGTCCTACGCCGCCTTCAACGCCAACGGCACCGGCCCCTTCATGCTGGTCAGCCGCGCGCCTGACAGCAAGACGGTGTTCAAGCGCAACCCCAAGTACTGGGGCCAGATCGAGGGCAATGTGCAAGAGGTGATTTACACGCCGATCAAAAGCGACGCCACCCGCACGGCCGCCCTGGTCTCGGGCGAGGTCGATTTCGTGCTCGACCCCTCGCCGCGTGATCTGGAAAACCTGTCCCGCACGCCCGGCGTCAAGATCGTCAACGGCCCCGAGAACCGCATCATCTTCATCGGCCTGGACCAGGGCCGCGATGAGCTGCTCTACAGCAATATCAAGGGCAAGAACCCCTTCAAGGATGTGCGGGTGCGGCGCGCGCTCTACCAGGCCATCGACATTGAGCTGATCAAGACCAAGCTGATGAACGGCCAATCTGCGCCCACCGGTGCCCTGGTGCCCTCGCCCCTGGGCAGCTTCAAGGACCCGGCCCTAGAGGCCCGTCTGCCCTACGACCTGGCGGCCGCCAAGAAGCTACTGGCCGAGGCCGGCTACGCCAGCGGCTTTGAGTTCACACTGGATTGCCCCAACAACCGCTATGTCAACGACGAGCGCATCTGCATGACCCTGGCTTCGCAATGGGCCAAGCTGGGCATCAAAACCCGTGTGAACGCCCAGCCCAAAGGCCTGATCTTCAGCAAGCTGGAGCAGCTGGACACTTCGGCCTATCTCTTCGGCTGGGGCGGCTCCATCACCGACCCCGAGAGCATCTTCACCTCGCATTTCCGCAACCGCGGCGAGAAAGGCGTGGGCGAATACAACCGAGGCAATTTCAAGGACGATGAGCTCGACGCCATCGTCGCCGCCTCCAGCAAGGAGCCCGATGAGGCCAAGCGTCAGCAGCTAATCAAGCAGGCCTTCCGCCGCCAGGCCGAGCAGGTGCACTACATCCCCCTGCACCGCCAGTTCATCCCCTGGGCGGCC
The DNA here is from genome assembly GCA_002255955.1 of Burkholderiales bacterium PBB2. Classification (GTDB taxonomy): domain Bacteria; phylum Pseudomonadota; class Gammaproteobacteria; order Burkholderiales; family Burkholderiaceae_C; genus Paucibacter_A. Next base: position 24,028 of record NKIM01000027.1, read on the forward strand.
CGAAACAACATCCAGGTGGTGCACCGCCCAGACAACTGGCTGGAGTGGCGCTGGATCACGGTCGGACCCAAATGAGCGTGCCCAGCGTCCCGAAGCAGGGGCACACCATGCCGCCTGACTTATTCGTTATGCAGACATAGTCCTGCGCAAAACTTCTTGGGCGCGGCGCGGGCCGCCACCTAGACTGAGCTTCGCCACGGACGGCAAACGAACCGTTCTCGGCGAACACCAAGAAACATCGTCACGAGGAAAAGGCCGCGACAAAGACGCGGCCCGAGGGACGAAGAGGAAGAGCCAGGAAAGACCGGTGACCTGTGCCACTGGGTCGTGCGCGAGGGCTGCCAGCCGGCTCGCCGCGTCGACAGCGCGCACAGAAGATAGGCCGGGCCGTGTGCGCACTTGCTGATGGGGTGCATGGGGAAAGCGAAAGTGAGCAAGCGCCCGCACGGCCCGGACCGACTCTTCAGCGAGAGCGCCCCTGGCATTGACTGGGATGACCCGGCATTCGTCTCCGAATGGCTTCTTATTCAAAAGCCAGATAAACAAATATAAAAACTGTTGTTCCATGAATAAGAGGCGGCAGGCACAGTGCGAGCCTGACTCTCCAACCGGGCATGCCCTGCCCCGCCTGACATCATGGAAAAGACCTCCCGCCGCACCGTCGCCTTGGCCGCCACTGCCCTGCTGGCCTGGAGCCTGATGCCTGCAAGCGCCCTGGCGCAAAGCCCGGCCGACACCCTGCTCAATGTCTCTTACGACGTGAGCCGCGAGTTGTACAAAGAGATCAACCCGGCCTTCATCAAGCAGCACCAAGCCAAGACGGGCAAGGCCTTGACGATCAACCAATCGCACGGCGGCTCCAGCAAACAGATCGGTTCCGTGATCGGCGGCCTGGAGGCCGATGTGGTGACCATGAACCAGGCGACCGATGTGGACGTGCTGGCCGACAAGGGCTTCACGCCCGCGGAATGGCGCAGCCGTTTCCCCAACAATGCCGCGCCCTACAGCTCCACCATCCTGTTCCTGGTGCGCAAGGGCAACCCCAAGGGCATCAAGGACTGGAACGATCTGGCCCGTGCCGGCGTCCAAGTCATCATCCCCAACCCCAAGGTGACGGGCAATGGCCGCTACAGCTATCTGGCCGCCTGGGGCAGCGTGCTGGCCAAGGGCGGCAATGACGCTCAGGCCAAGGAGCTGGTGAGCAAAATCTTCGCCAACGTGCCGGTGCTGGACGGTGGCGGCCGCGGCGCCACCACCACCTTCACCCAGCGCGGCATCGGCGATGTGCTGCTGACCTTTGAATCGGAAGCCGAGCTGATCGAGAACGAGTTCGGCAAGGGCCTGTTCGAGGTGGTCAACCCCAGCGTGTCCATCGAAGCGGATGCACCTGTGGCCATCAACGACAAGGTGGTCGCCAAGAAAGGCACCGCCGCCACCGCCAAGGCCTATCTGGACTTCCTCTACACCCCCGAAGCCCAGGCCATCATCGCCCGCCACAACTTCCGCCCGCGCGATGCCGCGGTCTTCAAGCGCGAGGAAAAGCGCTTTGCGCCGATCAAGCTGTTCAGCGTCGACCAGCTGCTGGGCGGCTGGGCCAAGGTCAGCAAGACCCATTTCGCCGATGGGGGCCAGTACGACCAGATCGTGGCCGGCATCAAGCGCTGAGCCCGAGTGCAACCTGACCCAGCCCCGCTGACCACCCATCTGCACGCGCTCCACACCGACCCCTTGCCATGACCAGCCATGTGATCCCCTCGCCCGCCGCAGCGCCACAGGCGCTGCCGGCGGCGGATTCCGGCCCGCGCCGGGCCAAACGCCGGGTGCTTCCCGGCTTCGGCCCGAGCATGGGCTTCACCTTGTTCTATCTCTCGCTGATCGTGTTGATCCCGCTGTCGGCGGTGTTCATCAAATCGGCCGGCCATGGCTTTGAGGCCTTCTGGGCCGCGGCCAGCGCACCGCGGGTGGTGGCGTCTTACAAGCTGAGCTTTGGCCTCTCGCTGCTGGCGGCCAGCATCAACCTGGTCTTTGGCCTGATCCTGGCCTGGAGCCTGGTGCGCTACGAGTTCTTCGGCAAGAAGGTGGTCGATGCCTTGATCGATCTGCCCTTTGCCCTGCCCACCGCCGTGGCCGGCATAGCGCTGACCGCGCTGTACGCAGGCAATGGCTGGTTGGGTTCGCTGCTGGCACCCTGGGGCATCAAGGTGGCGTTCACGCCGCTGGGCATTCTGGTGGCGCTGATCTTCATCGGTCTGCCTTTCATCGTGCGCACGGTGCAACCTGTGCTGGAAGACATGGAAACCGAGCTGGAAGAAGCCGCGGCCGCCCTGGGCGCGCACCGCTGGCAGACCTTCCGCCTGGTGGTCTTGCCGACGCTGACGCCGGCCCTGCTGACCGGCTTTGCCCTGGCCTTCGCCCGCGCGGTCGGTGAATACGGCTCGGTGATCTTTATCGCCGGCAACCTGCCCATGGTCAGCGAAATCACCCCGCTGATGATCATCTCCAAGCTGGAGCAGTACGACTATGTCGGCGCCACCTCGATCGCTGCGGTGATGCTGGTGTTCAGCTTCGTGCTGCTGCTGGCGATCAATGGCCTGCAAGCCTGGAGCTCGCGCCGCAACGGTCTGGAAGGACGCAAATAATGGCCGGCATCGTTTCAAGCCTGGGCGTGCCGCAAAGCGGCAGCGCCGGACGCTACGAGCGCAACCCCGCCACGCGCGAGGCGCCCTGGGTGCGCATCACCCTGCTGACCCTGGGCCTGGCCTTCTTCGGCCTGTTCCTGATCATGCCCCTGGTGGCCGTGTTCCATGAGGCGCTGCGCAAGGGCTGGGAGGTCTACATCGCCTCCCTGGTCGAGGCCGACGCGGTCTCGGCGGTCAAGCTGACCCTGATCGCCGCCGCCATCTCGGTGCCGCTGAACCTGGTGTTCGGCGTCAGCGCGGCCTGGGCCATCGCCAAGCATGATTTCCGCGGCAAGCAACTCCTGATCACCTTCATCGACCTGCCCTTCTCGGTCTCGCCGGTGGTGGCGGGCCTGGTCTATGTGCTGCTGTTCGGTGCCCAGGGCTGGTTCGGCCCCTGGCTGCAAGCGCATGATTTGAAGATCATCTTTGCCGTGCCCGGCATCGTGCTGGCAACGATCTTCGTGACCTTCCCCTTTGTGGCGCGCGAACTGATCCCGCTAATGCAGGCCCAAGGCCGCGATGAGGAAGAAGCGGCCACGGTGCTGGGCGCCTCGGGCTGGCAGACCTTCTGGCGCGTCACCCTGCCCAATGTGAAGTGGGGCCTGCTGTACGGCGTGATCCTGTGCAATGCGCGCGCCATGGGCGAGTTCGGCGCGGTCTCGGTGGTCTCGGGCCACATCCGCGGCTACACCAACACCCTGCCCCTGCACGTGGAGATTCTCTACAACGAGTACCAGTTCGCGGCCGCCTTTGCCGTCGCCTCCCTGCTGGCCCTGCTGGCCCTGGTCACTCTGGTTCTCAAGCAATTCGTCGAGTGGAATGCCCACCGATCCCTGAAGGAAGCATCGACATGAGCATCCAAGTCCGCAACATCCACAAGTCCTTCGGCGCCTTCACCGCCCTGGGTGACGTCAGCCTCGACTTCCCCACCGGCGAGCTGGTGGCCCTGCTGGGCCCCTCGGGCTGCGGCAAAACCACGCTGCTGCGCATCATCGCCGGCCTGGAAACAGCCGATCGGGGTCAGGTCTTGCTGGACGGCGAAGACGCCTCCGACACCCATGTGCGCGAGCGCCAGGTCGGTTTTGTGTTCCAGCACTACGCCCTGTTCCGCCACATGACGGTGTTCGAAAACGTGGCCTTCGGCCTGCGCGTCAAGCCGCGCAAGGAGCGCCCCAGCGAGGCCGTCATCAAGAAGAAAGTGCATGAGCTGCTCAATCTCGTGCAGCTGGACTGGCTGGCCGATCGCTTCCCGCCCCAACTCAGCGGCGGCCAGCGCCAGCGCATCGCCCTGGCCCGCGCCCTGGCCGTGGAGCCGCGCGTGCTGCTGCTGGACGAGCCTTTCGGCGCCCTCGACGCCAAGGTGCGCAAGGAACTGCGCCGCTGGCTGCGCCGCCTGCACGACGAACTGCACATCACCAGCGTCTTCGTCACCCACGACCAGGAAGAAGCCCTGGAAGTGGCCGACCGTGTGGTGCTGATGGACCACGGCCGCGTCGAGCAGATCGGCACGCCGCAAGAAGTCTACGAGAAGCCGGCCACGCCCTTTGTCTACGGCTTCCTGGGCGCGGTGAATCGCTTCGAAGGCCATGCCGAGAACGGCGTGGTTCACATCGGCGAGCACCAGCTACAGCATGGCGCCACGTTCAACACCACCGGCCCGGTGCAGGCTTACGCCCGCCCGCATGAGCTGCAGATCCTGACCGCGGCCGATGCGCAAGGCCTGGCCGCCACGGTGGAGCGCGTGCTGAGCTTTGGCGCCAGCGCCCGCGTCGAGCTGCTCGGCCCCAAGGGGCAGCACCTCGAGGCCGAGCTGAGCCGCGAACGCGCCGAGGCCCTGAGCCTCTACAGCGGCCAGCGTGTGCACCTGGCCGCCAGCCGACTGAGCCTGTTTGAAGCCGGCCAGAACACCGAAACCCCGCGCGCTGCAGCCAGCACCGCCAAGGCAGCCTGAGGCATGAATTTCCAGCAACTGCGCTCCATCCGCGAGGCCCAGCGCCGAGGCTTCAACCTGACCGAAGTGGCCCATGCTCTGCACACCTCGCAGCCTGGGGTGAGCCGGCAGATCCGCGAGCTGGAGGATGAGCTCGGCATCGAGATCTTCATGCGCGCCGGCAAGCGCCTGACCGGCCTGACCGAGCCGGGCCGCCACGTGCTGCCCATCATCGAGCGCATGCTGCACGAGGCCGACAATCTGCGCCGCGCCGGCGATGACTTCGCCCGCGCCGGCACCGGCACCCTGCGCATTGCGGCGACCCACAGCCAGGCACGCTACGCCCTGCCGCCGGTGGTGCGCGACTTCCGCGCCGCCCACCCCGATGTCAGCCTGCACCTACATCAGGGCTCGCCGCAGCAGGTGGCACGCCTGCTGCTCGATGGCGAGGCCGATGTCGGCATCGCCACCGAGGCCCTGGCTCAGTTTGATGAGCTGATCGCACTGCCCTGCTACCGCTGGACCCACTCGGTGGTGGTGCCGCCGGACCACGAACTGGCCCGCGAAGCCGCCGAGGGTCAGGTTTTGACCCTGGAGCGCCTGTCCAAGTTCCCCATCATCACCTACGAGCTCGGCTACACCGGCCGCTCGCACATCGATGATGCCTTCCGCACGGCCGGCCTGGATCTCAACGTCGTGCTGGCCGCCATGGACGCCGACGTGATCAAGACCTACGTGGAGCTGGGCCTGGGCGTGGGCATCGTCGCCTCCATCGCCTACGACGAGGAGCGCGACCAGCACTTGGCTGCCATCGACGCCCGCCACCTCTTCGCCGACAACATGACCCGGCTCGCCGTGCGCCGTGGTGCTTACCTGCGCGACTACGTCTACGCCTTCATGTCGACCTTTGCCGCTCCGCTGACGCGCGAGGCCGTCGAAGCCGCTGCGCATGAATCGGCCAGCCAGGCCGGACTCTGAAACCCCTGGCTTTCGTTCATTCTTGCGAAAAACGGCAATAGAAAGCCGGAATCCTTCGAAGCCAAAGACCTAAACTGGTCTTATAGTGGCATTCATCGAGTTTGAGTGCCCTCCGGCAGATCTGACGCAGCAAAGGCGACGAATCAGCCCCTCAAATCAGTTTTGTCTCCTCGATCGGACGCCCGATCGATTGGTTTACCGCCCTCGGCGATTGAACCGGCCCCTGCAGGCTTTCGTGCCTGCCGGGGCATTTTTTTGCCCGCTCGCCGGAGCAGGGCCACCCAGGTGCCCACTCTTTCCGGTGAGATTCACGCCGCCTGCGCATCCCGCGCTCACAGCTCCGACAATCCAAACCGGGAGCAGCAGTCAAGCCACCCCTCATCCCCCATCGGAGGGCACCCCTTGGCGGGGTATCTGGCCAATCTGCATCGGAGGACAGTTGCATCCATCGACAGGAGCCCTTCAGCCATGCAGTCCACACACCGCCCTCACAGCCACGTCTTGCGTCTCGACACTTCGGCTTCGCTGCGCGCAGCGAACCGCAAGGCTGCCGCTCACCCTGCCCGCCCTGCACGCCGCCGCAGCCTGCAAGCCCTTCGCCAAAGCCCGCATGCCAGCACGCTGCCGCCGGCACCGTTGCGGGCTGCGACCACGGCGCCCCTTCAGGACGATGAATCTTGCGACTGGGAAAGCTGGCTGTACGCCGGTGGCGACTTGCTGATGGGCTTGCCGGACTGAGCGGACACCTCAGGTCCTCAGAAGAAGGCAGCACCGCTACCTGCAGGTCAAACCAATGAGCCCGAAGAGATCGCGCCTATGCCCGGCGATGAACCGCATGCAAGTTTGGGTGGCTCAGATCAAGTTCCTGCCTGTGGCCCATTCCGCCAATTGAAGCCTCAAGCATGAAGCTTGCTTGAATGATCGATTGACTTCTGGACAGATCGATTGAGATGAGAACTCACTGCTGCATCGGATAGCCGCGGGTCTCCATGCAGCGTTTGGCAACTTCATCCGAAGATTCGGAAACCGCGCCACTCGAATGTCCAGGCGTGCTTGCTGCACCGCCCGAAGGGCCGCTCTTACTTTTGGGATCTGGTAAGAGCAAGCTGTCGATCATTGCGTAGCGGCGGCACTCAAGCCAGTCACTTTCGTATTGAGACCCTTGCCTGACTTGGCCACTGACCGACGGCGAATGCGAACGCGGACCGCTCGCGCAACCCAGCAGAAAACCCGGTGCAATGCACACGGCCAGAGCAGTTGCAACTGCTTTCATTTATTACTCCCTCGTTACTACTCCGGTCTACGCCGGGTTCGCGAGTATATGGAGCACAAGTTGCAGCTTCCCTCTCGAATCGCAAGAATTACGTCTTTCGAAACGAAAAAACAAGCATCAGACGCAATATGTCTCAAATTGCCATCTCAGCCTTTCGGGGGGCTTGCCGATGCCATGCTCCCGCATAGCGCACACCCTTGTCGCCCCGTTCGAATTTGACTGAACTTGTTCACCGCTGGCACAAACACCCAAGCAAGCCAAACATGCCAAACATGCCAAACATGCCAAACATGCCAAACGGTTCAACCGAAAGTGACAGCTCAGGCGCCCATGTACTTTCAATCGAAAATTAGGGCCACCGATGAGCGATCGCGCAAAAACGCTGGTCGGCGCCTACACAAGAAATCTGTGCCAGAGAAAATGTCGAAGGACAAGCCGAAAAAACAAAACGGGCCTCAAGGGCCCGTTTTGCTGTGCTTGCCGAGCAAGCGATTTGGAGGAGAGGGGGTCTAAGATTCGCCTCATTTTTAGGCATCCAGAGACGTTCAAAAAACAGCGATTTTCATAGGAGAAATGCAGTTTTTATGGTCCGAGCAGATCCGTCAAAAACCGCCTCAATCGCAAAATTAATGGTGGAAAAGACGGCGGAAAAATCCTAAGTTTGGACGCATGGCACGGAAGGCAAAAGAGCTCGCCCCACTTTCGGTTGGCCGCCTGAATCAAAAGGGCCGCCATGCAGTAGGTGGCGTTGCCGGTCTTTACCTCTACATCGGCGAATCCGGATCCCGGTCCTGGGTCCTGCGGGCCATGGTGGGGTCAAAGCGGCGCCACATTGGCTTGGGCGGATTCCCTGATGTCCCATTGGCTCAAGCCAAGGAGCGTGCCAGAAAAGCCCGTGACGAGATTGCTCAAGGCATCGATCCCATCGCACGGAAGCGCGAGGCTATGAGCCAACTGCGCGCCAGGCAGGCGATTGCCATCACTTTTCAAACAGCGGCAGAGGCCTACATCAGCGCCCATGGAGACACCTGGAGAAGTGCAAAGCACCTCGCCCAATGGACGGCCTCGCTGAAGAACTACGTCTATCCGGTTATCGGTGACCTGCAAATCCAAGATGTCGGGCAAGAGCACGTTTTGAAGATACTCGAGCCGATCTGGAAGACCAAGACCGAAACGGCAAGCCGACTGCGAGGCCGGTTAGAGGTTGTTCTGGATTGGGCGGCAGTCCGCAAATACAGAGCTGGGGACAATCCTGCCCGCTGGAAAGGCCATCTGGACAAGCTCTTGGCAGCACCGGGCAAGATTCAGAAAGTTACGCACTTTCGAACGCTACCCATCGATGCCATGCCCGAGTTCATGCTCACGCTGAGGCAACGCAACTGCGCCGCAGCTAGGGCCCTAGAGTTCACGATCCTGACGGCAGCTCGCAGCGGCGAGGCCAGGGGAACGACTTGGGCCGAGGTCGACATGGGAGCCAAAGTCTGGACCATCCCCGCAGAGCGCATGAAGGCCGGCAAGGAGCACCGAGTTCCACTATCTGACGAAGCAATCAGGCTGATAAAGCAAATGCCCAGAATCGAGGGGAGCAATTTCGTTTTCTCCGCCCCAAGGGGCGGCGCGCTGTCCGACATGGCACTGACCCAGATACTCCGGCGCATGGGGGCTAACGCTGTACCTCACGGGTTCCGCTCCACTTTCCGAGACTGGGCTGCCGAGAGAACAAATCACCCGAGAGAACTTGCCGAACAAGCTCTGGCCCACGCCCTTGAGAACAAGGTCGAGGCGGCCTATCGACGTGGCGACGCGCTTGAAAAGCGCCGCAATTTGATGAGCGACTGGGCTTCGTTTATTGGAAACGGGGCAAGTGAGCCAGCTGCTTCCGATCAGCTTGCCCCATTTGAAACAGACTCGCAGTAGCGTTTGCCAGCAGGGGCATCAGTCAATCTCAGAGCCCCCTGACTGGGCAAAAGTCTCCTCGTTGAGCCAAACGCCACCACCCCAACCAAGCCCTCGATATGAGGAACCGTTCGTGGTCTGGGCGAACCGTCAAGCAGTTTGCTTGGTTCCTTCTCCAACGACGGTTTGGGGCATTGGGGTCACTCTTGATTTTCTGTTGGGTCGTAAGGTCGGCCGAAAAGCAGTCGATGCGCAAGCATTTCAGAGCTTGAACTACCAGCTTTGTGCGCAAAGACTGGGCTAATGCCCCTGCACAAAAGAGACTGCCGCCTCGCCGCCGTTGCCGTGGAAAAGAAGCGGTAGCCAGGGGCTCGGCTCTCAGCCTCGACATGCCAGTGGGCGATGTAAATAGGCACCGAAGACACCTGCGCAAGCAAGTACACCAATCGTGAAATGCAACCGCATCATGGGAAGCGATGCCCAGCAAAATGCACGCCCATAAGTGCGGCTCTATGACCGCAAGTGCAGATCCAGGGAGACCACATTGACTAGCAATCCACCCAGGCTACAGGGCCTGATGCTTGCGTTTGCACTATCCAGCTCCCCTGCGTTAGCACAGGCGGGCGTCTATCGCTGCACCGATGCCGCCAACAAAGTGACCTACCAGGAGCAGCCATGCCCTGGCAGCAGCGAAGTTCGTTCAGTGAATGTGCCAACGACAATTGCGACACGCACAGCTCAAGAGCCACTGCGCCCACGAAGATCCGATGCCTTCCAAGCCTTCTCTTTGGATGGCAGCTTAGAAGCACCCCGAGCCGCTGAAGCAAACGAACAGGCTGCCCCCAAATCCAACAACGCGACAAATGCGCGAAGTGCTGAGCGGCCAGCTGTGCCGGAATCACCTCGAGTTCATTTCACTTTCGATCTCTTGAGCGTTGATGGACAGAGGCTACCCTGGAGCAACACCGGGCCGAGAAACGGGAAGCGCCAAGCCGAAATGGTGCTCGGAGGAAGCCTGCTGGAGCGCGCAAACGGGGCTGCCGTTCTCATAAAAAATGGCTCAGAGGCGTACTCATTTGGTGGTGCTGGCAGCACTTTGAGATGGTTGCCAAGAGGCTTTGGAAAAGAAAGTCAGGAGATCAAGCCGCCAGCAAACTTGCCTGAATTTTCCATGGGATACGGCTTGGCCTTGGATAAGCACTCCGGCATTCTTGGCATTGTGACGCTGGGCGACCAAGGCTACTTCTATCGCTATGACACCAAAAGTCACTCGTGGCTCAGCGCGCGACCACTTCAGAACCGGGGAATCCTAAGCATTGCATTTGATTCGAAAACACGAACCTATGTTGGCATTTCTCAGTACGGAAAGCTGGTGACCTTCAATGATCTGGGAGAGGTGCAGAAAGAGCAGCCGCTTGCCGATCGTTTGGTGGACTTTCGCAGCACCTTTGATCGTGGCATTCCACATGCCGACGGTCTGACCTTGGCACTGCACGAAGGTGCAGTGGCAATCATCAACGTTCGCAAGTCCAAGGTCACTCACATCTGGACTCACGAGCTCGCAAGCGATCGCGCACAACTAACCTACAAGGCTGGCCTTTGAAGACTCTGAAGTTCTCTTTCAGTTGCGTTGTTCTACCTGTAAGCCTACTTCTTACGGGCTGCGATGCACTGCATCGACTCGACAGCGCAGAGGACAGGATCAATGCTGCCGCCCCCCTCGGCAGCGAACTGCAGCAGGCCCACGGTCGTATCGTCGAGTCGCTGAAAACCAGCACGACAGACTTGGCGGCATTCGAAAAGGCCTGGGGTGCACGACTGCGAGCTCGCGCGCTGACTTGCAGTCCAGACTTCATCCCAAGTTGGCGACACTCTGAGGATGAAGTTCGCTCGGGAGTCAAAAACAAAGCTTGCTTCGAAGAGTTCGATATGCAACTGGCCCGATGGATTGGCGCCCAACGCGTACGAGCTCAGCTTGCTCTGCCTCCTCCCACGGTCGGTAGCGCTCCCCCTTCGATCACGATGCCGAGCGAGCGAGTTTCACTGGTGCAAGACACCGGCCAGGCCCCAGTCGTTGCATTGAGAGCCACCGATAGTCTGGAATTGATCGCTTTGGACAGTGGGCGAAGCCTGTTCAAGGAGCGAGGGGCTTACAGCGAAGTTAGTGTGTCACCCAATGGGCGCCTGTTTGCACAAACGACCTCGGGCGTGGCTCGGATCCGCGTCACCGACGGAGGGGAAACGCTGCTGAATCTGCAAGATGTCAGCTCCATCCACTGGCTAAGCCCGTGGTTCATTGGCGTTCGTCGCGCCAACAACAGACAGATGTACATCTTGAGTCTGCGCTCCGCGGATGAAACTGCCATCCGTAACAGCAGTCCCTCATCCACTGAGGTTCTGCTGCCGTCGCCAGACAACAGCAGCCGATTCAACGCGCTCAACCTCCTCGGTATGTACCAGTATGAAGTCACCGAACAGGAGGGCAAGCTCGAAGCAACGATGGTCACCGAGAAGCCCAGCGCGGACCGACGGTTCATGACTGCAGGCATGTGGAGCGGCCAGCTTGCTGCTGACAAAAGCGAGTGGATCACAAGTGAGCAAAGCAAGCTCCTTCGTATCGATCTTCGAACGCTAGAGGTTCGAGAGCACAGCTTTGAACCAGTCATCGTCAGATCGGCTACCCCCACCTCGACACCCGACCTTTTCGTAGTGGACCTGAACATGCGAGGCGCAGCTGGCGGGCTGAGCTCCCGCAATGGCAACTATCTATTCAATGCCAGCCAGGGAACTTTGGCTCGTGTGGGCGGAGCTGCAGGTCAGCGCCGGGTGCAGTACTTTTCGGCCATCAAGCGCCTGGTTCACATCAACCATCCCACGCTTTGGCTATCGGAGCGACTGGAGACCGGGGAGCCAGTTCCAGCTACGGACGTAGTAGCGGCCATGCTTGACGAGACCAACCAACACACACTGAGTCAAATCGCTACGGAGGAACAGCGCATCAGCCAAAGTGCCCCCTTGTCGGCAGACTCGCCGCTGGCGCACTTGGTCCGCGACGCCCAAGTGGAGGGCGTCGGAATCTACGAGGCACGGGAAAAGATTGCGCAACCCGGCCAATTGCGCGGTACTGGTCGCGTATCTGTAACTGTGCGGCGGTCAGGAAGGCCCGTCGTGCTGGTCTTGAGCTCCTACGAATCCGTGCAATGGAACATCAAGTTGGAGCCCGGGGCCAAACTGGCTGCTGTCCTGGTCGGCGGCTACGAGGAATCCACCGTACTCGGCGCGGGTGATGTACGTGTGGTGAAGATCGGCAGAATCTTTGCGTACTCTCGAGAGGGTCCCGAGTTCCTCGCCTTGCAGCGAGAAGTGGCGCGCTGGGTTGGCAAGCCCATTTCTCTTTTCCAGAGCGGTTACCACGGTAGCAGCTATACAGTCGGCGGCCCTTGACTCGCTGCGCAGATACTGTTTTGCCCCATGGATTTGGCTGATGCACCGCGGCAAATCACTGGGCGTCGGAACTTCAAGCCGCAGAGATGTGGTTGACCCGCCTACGACTCATTGGCAGCAACCAGCCTTGACTTGACCTAGCGATGTCAACGGCGGCGATGCATCGGTTGCAGTCCCTCGGTCTGCTAAGTGGGCTGTCAGCAATGTGCCCATACCGGGCATTCGCTGGCAAGCTCGAAGCCCTTTGAAATCCGGTATTGGGGTGTGCCAGGTCTCCCGAACCAGCACATCCAAAAACACGACCAAAAGCCTGCTTGCGGTTGCGAAAAACCGGCCACCCGTCTGACCAAATACACCGTCAAGTCCAGCGTCGTCATTGATATCGGCAGCTGTTCGTAACGGGCCATCGGGGCGCAGAAAAATCGATTGGGGCTGCCCTGCACGCCGCGCCGAGCCAGAGGCACGGCCCTTCGCCAGGCACAAACTCACCGCAGGGCGGGTTTGAGTCCGGGCTCAACCGCCGCCCCCCCTCAAAAGAGCCGAAGGGCTCGAAGCGTCAAAGCCTCAAAGTGCCCGCCGACGACGTGCCAACAGCGCGCCGGTCAAGGCAATCAGCGTCAAAGCCAGTGTTTGTGGCTCCGGCACCGCGGCAGCCACATCTCCGGGGCGCACAGCCAGCGCGTACATACTAAAGTCAGTGTTGTAGTGACCCTGGCCACCATCGGCGGTGTGGAAGAACCACGCGAAGTTCGATTTCGGCGCGTACGCCGTACCGGACCAGTAGCCGCTGGACTTCACGTTTTTGAACAGCGCCAGATTCGCCTTCTCAGCTTCGGTATCACCAGTTTGATTCAGGATGGACTCAACCACTTCGCCGCCCAGTGCGTTGTAGAACAGGTGCCCCATTTCACTGCCGGTACATTTGAAGCCTCTGTATTGCGGAGCTAAGCCACCACCGGGGTTGAAAGTAGAGTCGCAGTTCGACGAGGCAGTGGCGTTGGCGTTGGCCAGGCGCCAATCGCTATGACCGGCGTAGTTGTCGGCGTTGAGCTTGGCGATCCAAGCGATGGACTGGCTCCAAGTCATCCGGCCATCGCTGTCGTAGCCGCTGGTCTTGGCGAGGTTCCAATCCTGCAGCCATTCCAGCCCGGTGCTGGTATCCAGCACGCCCAGGCCGCTGCTCACGCTCTTGAGCACTGGGGTCGGACCGGCTTGCACCGCGCCCGCCAGGGTTAATGCGCCCAGCAGGGCGGCGGTCTTCAAGGTCCTCTTGAGCAATTGATTCAATGTCTTCTCCATGGATGAATGGTGTTGAAGGTCAAGATTGAAAATGTCGGTCTTGACCCATGGGGTTATCGCTGGCGCGACAACCCCGCTTCTGAGATGCGTTTCCTGCGCTAGTTCAATTCGGCCGGGGTCATGGTCAACACCAGCACCCGTTTTCCAATGGCCTCGAATACGGCCTCGGCGCTCAGGTCGACATCGCGGCCGACAAGTTGCATATCGGTGGCTCCTGCGGTTTAGCGGGTTCGACTTGGCTGAAATGGGTGGTGCTGGAACGGGCCAGGTCATAGCCCAAGCAAGCTTAGGCACGGCGCCTACGCGCGACGAAACCGACGCCGAACAGGCCCGCCAGCATCAAAGCCCAGCTGCCGGGTTCGGGCACGGCAGTCACCGTGATGCTGCCGTTGGTGTAGAGCTGGCTGAAGTCCAGCTGCGTGCCGGCAGCCAGCGTCAAGCCAGTCGCGTCAATGCTCGAGAACGTGCCGCTGCTGCTGCCCCAATCCAGCAGATCGAAGCTTTGGCCGGCTTGCGCCACAAAGCCGTTCCAGGAGCTCAGCGTCAGCTTGCCGCCCAGTCTCAAATTCCCGCCCACCACCAGTTTGTCAAAACTGCTGTCCAGCAGCGGCGAGCCCGCAGCGCAGCTCAGAGCCGTGCAGGCATTGATGCCACCAATTTCGGCCGTGTAGGTATTGCTGCCGGCGAAGGTGACCGAGCCCTGGATATAGCCGTAGCCGGGAGAGTTGCCGATGCTCAAGCCGCCCTCGAAGAACATCTTGCCGTCACCATTGACGTTGGCACCGTTGCGCTGCTTGACTTCGGCCACGAAGGTCGCCACCGAGCCTTCGGTGACGCGCAGCTCAGCATCCTTCTGGATCTCCAGCTTGCCGTACAAGGTCGTGTTGCTGAGGCCCGAGAGAATGATCTGGCTGCCCGCGCCGGCAACGATGTCGGCACGCAGGGCCGAGGTGCCGCCGCTCAAGAAGATCTGGCCTTGATTGCTCAGGGTGCCCGAGCTCAGGGTGCCGAAGCCATTGATGCTGGCGCCGGCCTGATTGACCAACGCCTTGCCGCCGTTGTCCAGCGCGCCGCCGCTCAACTGGATCTGGCCGGCATTGCTCGCCAGACCCTGGCTGATCAGCAGTTTGGCGCCGCTGCCGGCGGCCAGGGTGCCGCCGTTGGGACTGACGATTCTGCCGGCCAGGGTCAGCGTGCCGCCTTGCGCTTCGATCACGCCGACCGGATCGATATTGGAGATGTCGTTGTTGATGCGGCCGAGGCCCTGGATCAGGCCGTGGTTGCCGATCTGCGCGCCGGCCAGGGTGGCCGTGTTGCTGCCAAGCAAGATCTGACCCTTGTTGACAAAGCTCTGGTCGATGCGGGTCTGGCCCTGCTCCACCACCAGGCTGCCCAAGTTGATGAAGCCCGAGCCGATGCTGCCGCTGCCGCTGATCGTGCCCTGGCTGGTGTTGAGCAGCGCGCCGCTGCCGACCACGGCTCCGCCGTTCAGGTTGATCTGGCCCTGGTTGTTCAGCTGGGCACCGCTGAGTGTCAACTGCCGCCCGGCCAGGAGGTTCCAACTGCCGCGGTTTTCGTTGACACCGGTGTTGCTGAGAATCAGATCGCCGCCGCTCTGGGTCAGCAGGCCAGCGTTGACAAAGCCGCCCGTGCCGTCGATGCGGCCATAGCCGTTCAGCTCGGTGACGTTAAACAGCTGACCGGCGCCACCCAAGCGGCCGCCGGCCAGTTGCAGGCTGCCATAGTTGCTGAGGCGGGTGGTGGCGCTAAAGCTGCTGCCTTGGCCCACGATGACCTGCCCCGAAAGATTGGCGTTGCCGACCTGCAACTGGCCGCCGGTCAGGCTCAGCACGCTGGCGTCGCTCTGCGTCAGCATGCCGTCCACGCGCAAGCTCATGGCACTCGTCAGCGTGGTGTTGCGGGCCAGCAGGCCGGCGTCGGCAAAGCTGGCGTCGCCGCTGAAGTGCAAGACGCCGCCGGTCCAGACAAAACTGCCGGCATTGCTGGAATCGGCGCTATTGACCAGGTTCAGCGTGCCGCCGGTCTGGCTGATCACGCCCCCGGCCCGGATGATTAGGTAGCCGGCGCTCAAAGTCCCGCCGTTCAGCGTATAGCTGCCCGCCTTGCCCACCTGCAGGCGGCCCGCGACCTGATGGCTGGTGTTGCCCGATTGAGTGAAGCTGCTGCTGCCGCCGCCCACGCCGATATCGACCCAGCCGCCGCTGTTGAGGTTGGACGCGCCGTCGTTGCTATTGAGCGTGTAGCTGCCCGTGCCCCGACTGTCGAGCTGATAGCCCAGCACCAGCCCGCCCAGGGTAGCGTTGCCGCCGCTCTGGGTGAAGCTGCCGGTGCCAAACACGCCTATCGTCATTTGATCGCGGACGCTGAAGCTGCCGCCCTTGAGCGTCACGGTGCCGCTGGTACTGGGATCGTTGTAGCCTGCGCGGAATTGGCCTAGCACCGTCGTCGCGCCGCCGGTTTGGTTGAAGGCCCCAGTGCTGCCTGTCTGCCAACCGATGTCCACATCACCGGCCACGGCGGCGGTGCCGACGTTGAGCGCGCCGCTACTCAGGTTGTAAACACCCGAGCCCGTGCCCCGGTAGCCCCCGACAAAAAGCCGGCCGGTCGTGTTCGACCCACCGGACTGGTTGTAGGTGGAGATCTGCGCCTGGGTGCTGCCGATGCTCTCGGTCTTGGCGATCATCGCGCTGCTGGCCAGGCTCTGATTGAGGGTGGAGCCATAGTCCAGACTCAGCGAATTCAGGCCAGCGCCGGTGATCATCGAGGCAAAGCTTGCAGTCTTGCTGGTAGCGCCCGAGCTGCCAATCACCACATCGTCGTCGTTGACCGGCAAGACTCCGCCGGCCCATGAGCTGGTGGCGCTCCACAGTGCACCGTTGGCGCCGGTGAAGGTAACTGTGGCAGCCTGTGCCTGGCCGACGGCACCGGCCGCCATGGCCAGGCAGATCGCCACATGCAGCGGCAGGCGACGGAAGTTTGCTGAGGCAGAGCGATTCATTGGGGCTGATCCTGTTGCGTGTTTACTTACTGAAAGTAGACAAAATCTTCTCACTCTCTATGGAGTTTTCCTGCGACGTAATGCGACAAAATGCGACAGCACTGTCTCAATCAAATCAGCTCATTCAAAAGTACCCGTTTGTCGAATTGGACGGATTCAAAGTTTTGGCTTGCCAGCCGGAGGCCCAATCAGAATTTTGAAACCCTCCCAGCAAGTACCTGCTCGCCAAAAGTCGCGGGCCAGCGCCACCCAGGCGTGCGTCGCAATATGCAGCGGGTTGTGGCTGAGTAATGGGGTACTCAGCCCGTAGCGAATCTCAATATTGCTGCGTTCTTCGATAAAGCTGCCGAACAAACGGTCAAAAACAATGAGCACACCGCCGAAATTGCAGTCGAGGTACTCAACATTGCTGCCGTGATGCACGCGGTGGTGCGAAGGCGTGTTGAAAACCCACTCCAGCACGCCTAGCTTGGGTATCCACGTTGCATGCAGCCAGAACTGATAGAGCAGATTGGCCGCCAACGCCGCCGCTACCGCCGATGGAGGGAAGCCCAGCCAGATCAGCGGGGCAAAAAACACGGCAGTGCCGCTGAGTTTGCCGGTCCAGCCCAGGCGCAGCGCGGCCGCCAAACTCAACTCGTTCGGAGAGTGATGCACCGCATGTGTGGCCCAAAACCAGCGCACCCGGTGGGCGGCGCGGTGGTAGCCGTAGAAGCAGAGCTCCTGCCCCACAAAGAGCAGCAGGTACGGCATCGGCCCCGTCAGCTCGATGTCGTAAAGACGGTGCGCAAAGACCCAGGCCAGCAGCGGTGTGGCCAGCGACAGGCCAAGGGCGTCGACGCCGCGGCGGGCAGCAAAATCAGCTACCGAGGCTGCAAAAGCAGACCAGTCATATGGGAGGCGCAGCACGAAGCTGCGCACCAAGCCCTCCAGCGTCGCGCCGACCAAGACCAGACCCAACAAGGCCAGCAACCAGGGCATGGCTTCTGGTGTCAGGCCGTTCGGAAAGCCAGACACATTCATGGGCTTGCCTCATTCAGGCCACTGCGACGCGGATGATCATCACTGACCCGAGAGGGCGCTGCGGCAAGTGGCGCTGAACTCGGCAGCGTGAGACTTGAGGCAGGCTTGCTGCGCACTGTGTTCAACAACTGCAGAGCCGCACACCTTCTTCATCTGCTGGCCACATTCAGCCACCGCATCCAGCTGAGACCGGCACGTCGAAGCCAGCTCGGCCTCATTCTTCTTCAGGCATTCGATCACGCGACCGCCACCCGGCTTGTTGGCTGCACAGTGCTTTTTGATATCAGCTTGGCAAACGCGCATCGTCGCGGCGGCGCTGGAATTGCTTGCTTGCGTCTGGGCTGGCGCTGCATCGGCACTGCTGTTTTGCGCTTGGGCCGGGTTCAGGCAGAAGGCCATCAGGATGGAGAGGCAAGCGCCAAGCACTTTCGCCGAAGGTCCAATACGGTTCATGGTAATTCCTAGCTTGAGAGTTAAATAAATGTTTTGAGGAATGGCTTTTGTCAAACTCCATTGCGAAGCTTGATGAGGTCGGTTTTCTAAAAACTAAAACCACTAAGACCCAAAAGCCTTTTTGGCCGGACCACACAAAGCACTGCGCAGTTTCTGCAAATTCGCTTCCAGCGTGCGCGACATTGCGCGACAAGTTATGTCAGTGCTGTCGCAATTGCTGTGCAAATGTCGTGAAACCAACCAAGCTCGCATGGCTTACGATGGTCACCCTTGGCCCTTTTAGCCCAGACTCGAACCGGTCTCTTGATGCGCCCCCCATCCCTTCTTGTTGTTGACGACGATGCCGAGCTATCCGCCATGCTGGTGCGATTGCTGCAGGCCGAAGGATGGGTGGTGCAAGCAGCGTTGAGCGCAGCACAAGCCGAGCAGGCTTTGGCGCTGGACCTGCCCGCCGTGGTGCTGCTGGATGTGATGCTGCCGGATGCCAGCGGCATGGACCTGTGCCGGCGCTGGCGAGCCGCCTATCCGGGGCTGGGCATCCTGATGTTGACCGCGCGCGGTGATCCATTTGACCGGGTGTTGGGGCTGGAGTTGGGTGCCGACGACTATCTGGCTAAACCCTTTGAAAAACGCGAATTGGTTGCGCGCGTGCGGGCCTTGATGCGGCGGCAAGCACCGCCCGCCGCGCCGCCGGTGACGGTGTGGAGTTTCGGTTCGCTAACCGTGCACTTGATTCGACGTGAAGTGCTGGTCGAGGGGCAGGCGATTGCCTTGACCAGCATCGAGTTCAAACTCTTGCTCGAATTGATTCGAGTGCCGGGTCAAGCAGTGTCACGTGAGCAACTGAGCGAAGCTGTGCAAGCTGGCAGTTACCGGCCGCAGGACCGAACTGTCGATGTGCAGGTCGGGCGTCTGCGCCGTCGCCTCGCGCAGGCGATGCCCGGATCTGATTGGATAGAAACCGTACGGGGGGAAGGCTATGCCTTCATTCCAAGAGAAACGCAATCGAAAGACCTAAACAGCGATGATCCCAAAGCGGATTGACTCGCTGTTCTTGCGTCTGGTGTTGGCCCAAGTGCTGCTGCTGTGCAGCTTCTTGTTGGTCTTCGGGGGTTTGCTGGTGGTTGAGCGAAACCAGATACTGGCGCCCCAATTTGCTGCCTTGCTGGCCCCGCAGATTGCGAAGGCGATACGCACGCCCTGCCAAGCCGCTGTGCCGGCATACGGACTCAGTTCGGGTATCAGCTGCCACCAGGCGCCGCCTGAAGGCTTCAAATTCCGAGTCACGCAGTTGCCCGCAGTCAGTGACTTCGTGAGGGAACTCGCTCGTCACGCCATCGAGGTGGATGAAGTGTGGATGACACATAACGAGGGCCATGTCGAGCTCTGGGTGCATGCGCGCTTGCCGGACACGGCGTCCGTCTGGTTGAGCGGGGTTGCCGCCACCGCGCTGCCGCGCTGGGCACCGCGTATGACGGTCGGCCTGCTGCTGTTGACTTTGGTGATCGCCCTGGTGAGTCGAAGCTTCGCGCGTCATTTGACCGGCCCGCTGGCGCAATTGCGCCAACGTATGCAAGCCCATGCGGAATCTGGCCATCAGCCCAGCGCACTGCTTACGAATGCGCAGGCCAGCAAAGCACCACCCGAGTTGCTTGCTATTGCTGCCGCCTACCAGCTACTTGCCGAGCGCCTGCAGCGCAACGAGCGCGAGCGCGCACTTTTGCTCGCCGGTGTCTCGCACGACCTGCGCAGCCCTTTGAGTCGCATCCGCCTGGCGGCCGAAATGTTGCCCGAGTCGGCAGACAACCTGGACGGCGTGGCCACAATCACGCGCAATGTCGATCATGCCGATCGGCTCACGGCCAGCTTTTTGGAGTTTGTGCGTGCTGGCGCGGTGGAGTTGACTGAAGAGGTAGACCTGGTTGCCGTGGCACGGCGTGCCGTGGCCGGATTCGAGTGCTCAGCGCGAAAATTGTCGCTGCATGCCCCTCCGACCTTGTTGCTGCAGCTCGCTCATGGTTTGTTGATCGAGCGTTTGATCGTCAACCTGGTCGACAACGCCTTCAAGCATGGGGGCATACCGGTCAGGGTCGAAATTTCGCTATGTGGCGGTGACAGCGCGATGCTGATCGTCTCGGATGCAGGCCCGGGCCTGCCGAAGGACGGCGGCGGACGTTTACTGGAAGCCTTTGCCCGAGGCGACGCCAGTCGCAACCTGCCGGGATTTGGCCTTGGCTTGGCGATCGTTCAACAGACCATCGTACGTTTGGGGGGTGAGCTGTCTTTCGCCCAGGAGGGCCTGCGCCACCAGGTCAGAGCCCGTCTGCCGCTGCGGCGTTGAGAAGGACCTTTTGGCGCTATTGGATCGCTCCTTGCTAGCGGTGCGGCGACATCGAAGCTGCAGATTGTCTCGACTTGGTCGCTGACGCGAGCTCGGCCAGCCAGAAGGGTGAAATACTGGTGGTGCACTCTTCGATATTCAAAAAGACCAGTCCAGTCGAGGAACCAGATTGGAGAACCTCATATCATTTCTTCGGTTGGCTCGCTATGCCGGCGTGCGCCCGAAGACAGTAGCAGTGGTCAAAGCGTTCATCATCCAACTGACCTGACCTTGAGACTGGCCTGCACACAGAGGGGCTTGCCAAGGCGCAACTGCCCAGGTCTGCGTTACCGCCAGCATTTCGGCTGCACCACCGGCAGCTTCTGGTCGATTGTGTGAACTTATCGCGCCAAGGTGAATGCCTGCAACAGGCACTTTGCAGCGGCTCGATTGTCGAATCTGTGGGCCTGCAACCAACCTTCACCTGACTTCCAACCCGACCAGTCGTGCGGAGCGTACTCGTCAACCAAAAAACCAGCCTGCAGGCGCGAGCTGGGAAACAATAGTGGCATCCAGAAGCTGGCGCTCAGCCTATCCTGCACTCAGTTTTTCTACTGTTCTTGGTCTTCAAAGCTGCGGCCGGACGCTGAAATTCAGGCCCAGATCACCGCCTACGCCTAACTTTCCGAGCACTCGGTGAGCCTAGTCGCTGGCCAACCGGCAGCAACCTGGCGGATGTGGACCGAAACCGGACCATATCCGGACCAAAACCGGACCGTAAGCGAACCGTATCCGGACCAAAAGCGGTCCATATCCGGACCGTATCCGGACCCTTTTGAGCACAGCGCACGTTTAGCCTCCCAGGCGCGACATTAAGTCGGCCTGAACGGGCTCCGGCGGCCCGGCATCGGGCGTGGCGGGTGTCAGCGGTGCCGGTCTGGCCACAGGCCTGTCCGGCACGGGGGCGCGTTCATGCATCGCATGAAGGCACTGAAGCCCCCACCCGCTGACACGGGAGCGGGCCGCCACTCCCCTTCCTTTCCCTTCCCTGCTGCTGCACCAGCAGCATCGTTTCAGCGTTGGACCAACTCCAAACGATCAGAGTGCTCGCTGACGTTCAAACCATGCAGCGCCGCCACAGCTCGGGCAAAGCCAGCACTGTCGCCGGTCCTGTAAAGGCTACTGACTCGCAACGCCTTGAGCCTGTGGGCACCGACCAACACGATGGGCTTTGAGGTGTATCGGCTCATCTCGGCCACGGCTTCATTGAGGGTGCCTTGACTCAGCTTTGTAGAGTCTACGAAGTTCCCCATTGGCCTCTAACGTGGCCAAACCAAACACTTTAGTAAGCTGGTGACCCACACTGCAAATCAGTTTGGGGCCCCTTCGCTGGCGCTCCGGTGCAGGCTTCTTGCGACGTTAGGTATCACGTGAACCAGCTCTTCCGCTTCGCCACCGCAGTCACCGTGTTGGTGGCCACCGCAGGGACGGCCTGCGCGCAGAACCCGAACGCACTCGCAGGCATCGATCACATTCCCTTGGCTGTTCGCGATCTACAAATGGCGTCCGAGGACTTCAGGAAGTTGGGGTTCGCCATCAAGCCAGGGCGTGATCATGGAGCAAGCATCCGGAATCGCCACATCAAGTTCCCGGACGGCTCAGGCCTGGAACTAATCACAGTCGGGTCCGCTTCGGACGAACTGAGCGTGTTCTACATGGAGCACTTGAAGGAGGGAGATGGGCCTGCATACGTCTCTTTTCACGTGAGAGATGCAGCCAAACTCGCTTCGGCTCTTTCCAAGGCCCACATTGAAGTCGATCAAGCTGCGGGACTGACGACCTTCAAAGATCCGAGGCTTGGATTTGTTTTTATCACCCTCGACAACCGCTCGCCCACGGATCGGCCTGAGCATTTCGATCACCTCAACGGCGCGGTTGCCATGAGCGAGGTTTGGATTGCCTCCGACGACCCTCACCCGCTGAAGGAACTTTTGCTCGCGCTTGGCGCCACCTCAAGAGTCAGCGTCGTTCGAGTACCTGAGCCGACGGAGGGCGAAGTGTTTGAGCTTCAGAACGGCAGAGTGGTGATCGTTCGTGCCCGGCATCAGCTTCTAGCGGGCCGTCCCGTTTTCGGGGTTGTGATGTCGACCAAGTTGACCAAGAACGAGGCCCACACGGACCAGCATTCCCAGGTCAGTAACCCAGGATCAAAGCGCCTCATCTCACCAAGCAATGCTCATGGTCTCTGGTTAGAGTTCCGTGTTGAGCGGTGATTCCTGACAACTCGCTCAGCCGACCCCTAAACGGAATGGCGCCAGCGAGCCTGCTTTCATTCTGGGCATCTGGCATGTCTGCCATCGTAGACAAATCAGATAAAACGTTATGTTCTATCTGGATGTCCGGACCATCTCCAAATGCAACGACTGGCTGACTCCCTTCTCTGGCTCGCCTTCACACTCGTTCCCGCGTTGGCCTTGTGGTCCTATTTCTATGCTGACCCAAGGGTGGAACATCCAGCAGAGGCTGTTCACGAAGCCGCCGGGATCTTGCAGAGCAACGCCCTTGCTGCTTCGTCCGTCGACTGGCCTGCTGCTCAAGCCCGCGCGAAGGCCATTGCAGAACGTACAGGGCGGCGCGCTGGACTTGACGAGGCTATTGCCTCATTGATTGGGGAACTAAATGACGCGCACTCGCACTACATTCCTCCAGCTTCTGCTGAGGCACTCAATCGTCAACCTGAAGCTCGATCATCCGCGTCCTCGATTGCCGATCTGTCGATCGATCAGAATCACATCCCTACCCTGCATGTTCATGCATTCGGATCACTCAATCCCCAGGTGGAAGCTCATGCAGCCATGCAACTCAGCGACGCAGTTCAACGATCGCGTGCAAGGTTCGATTGCGGAATGGTCGTAGACTTATCAGACAACGGCGGCGGCAATATGTGGCCCATGTTGAATGGCCTCTACTCGATCCTCCCTGCGAAGCCTCTCGGGTATTTCGTATCCAAGTCTGGTGAACGCACCCCGATTTCATCGAGCTGGCCCTACTCACACACGATGCCCGAGAAGCATCACGTGCGTGCGCTGGCAATAGTGGTCAACCGCCAAACAGCAAGTTCTGGCGAGTTCGTCGCCGCATCACTCTTGGCCCACCCCAACTCGAAACTCTTCGGCGAACCCACCGCCGGACTCACGACGGGCAACCAGTTGTACCCACTTCAGACCGGCGGCCTTCTCGCAGTCGCAACCTCCAAGCTTGCAACTGCAGACGGCAGGCCCGTCAACGGCGCTCTCGTGCCCACGATGCTGGCAGAACCAGCGAACGCAGTTGCTACAGCTTCGGCCTGGGTGCGCCAGGAATGTCAGGCTACCGAGTGAGGGCGAACCCGTCCATTGATGGGATGAATGGCGCGCTTCACACTTCGGCTGCCACTCATTTCAAACGTCGGGCCGCACATTGAGCCGCTTTGTCGTACTACTCCGCGGTGTGAACGTCGGCAAGGGCAACAAAGTTCCCATGGCCGATTTCCGTACCGCTTTGAAAGGCCTGGGCCACGGCTCTGTACACACGATCCTGAACAGCGGCAACGCCGTATTCACTTCTTCAAGACGAAGCTCCAGCAGCCTTGCGGAGGGCATTGCCACGGTGGTGCAAGACCACTTTGGGGTCGTCACGACGGTCATCGTCAAATCGGCGGCGGAATTCGAAGCAATTGTCAAGAACAATCCGTTCCCTCCTCCCGAGCCGGAACACTCTCGCTTCCTCGTGGTGTTCACCTCAAACGCCTCAAAACTACGGGAGCTGAATTCCCTGTCGTCTCTGCTTCTTCCCGGCGAACGCTTCACCGTCACAGAGCACGCAGCGTATCTTCACTGCGCTGGCGGGCTTCTGGCAAGCAAGATCGGGGATGAGATCTTGAGCCGTACGGGTCGGAGTGCCACCACACGGAACTGGGCCACAGTCCTCAAGCTATCAACCCTACTGGCCGAAAGTGCGGCCTAGCCCTTCACTCGAGCCGGGCCGCTGCGCTTGATCTCGCGTGTGCGTCAGTGCTTTCCCAGCAAGGGAGACCTGCCGATTTTGTTGACCTCTACCTTTTGCTTAGGCGGCGGCGAAAACCCATCGAACGCATCGCCCGGGTTCCAGTCTCCCACCGCATAGACCCGCTGTTCACGCAGGCCCTGCACCCCTTCAGCCCAAGCCATCAACATGCGCTTGCCGACATCGCTGAAGCCAGCATGCTGCACCATGGCTTCGCGGACTTGCCTGCCGACATCAGCGACGGCGTCACTGATTGCCGCCACCATCTGCGCCTGCTCTTTGGGCTGAATCCCAAAGTTGGCTGCAATGAACTTCTGCAAGTTCTTGCCTGGCGTCCAAGTCTTCTTTCCCATGAACTCAATGCCAGGCGGATTGCGCTGAAACCCAGCATACACATTGGTGGTCAGCATGTCGTAGGCCGGCGAGAGATGTACGTCGGCCCGGCAGGTGTAGAGCAAGGCCAGGTTCTTGGCGTGGCAATCGGAATTGCGCAGCGCATAGGTCAACAGCAAGGTATTGGCCAGCTGCCGGAAGGTCTCCAGCCGGCGCTCTCCAGGGACGTGGTCACGCACCGCCTTGGCGATGCGCTCCCAGGTGGTGTCGTACTTGGCCGCAGGCCTCAGGCCCAGCAAGGAGCAAAAATCCTCCATGCCCCAGTGCGGTTGGCCTTGCGCATCCACATCAAAGCGATGAACCACCAAAGCCTGGCCGTCGTCTGACACCTCGGTCTTGGCCGTGGGCATAACCCGCGAAGCCACCTGCATGCACAAGTGCTCGTTCAAGGCCACAAAGGGCAGCTGCTTGCTGGAACCTTTGATGATGTGCCGACGCGTGATCAAGCTGGCCTTCTTGTGCTCAGCCAGGGCCGAGGCAGCGCCTTGCAGCTGCAGCTCTTCAGCCTCATCGAGGAACTTGGGAACCACCCCCGAAACCCCGCTGGTGGCGTGTTGGCGCACCAGCTCAGCGAAAGCCTCTTCCGAGTTGTCGCCCTTCAGCAGCGTAGCCACCTCAATGGGCTTGGCAGGCTGATTCAGCTCCGCACCTGTTGCGGCCACCTGGAGCCGACCGACCATATTGCGACCGATGACCGACAGCAAGGCAATCGGGCTGGCACCAATGTGCGGCCCAAACTGCTCCTGCAGCACCTGCAGCAAGTAGCCCTCGGGAAGGTTCATCTGCAGCACGGGATGCAGCTGGTCGTCCCACACATAGGACTCGGTGCGGACCGGCATCGTGAGGGAGACGAAATCATCCGTCGCTGTATTGGCGCGGTAAGTCAGCACGCTCTTGAAGTCACCCGCTTGCTCCAGCACGGCGACGTCTCGACCCCTGACATAGACCGAGAGCTTCATGACTGATTCCGCTCACGACGCAGCTCGTCGAGCGTGCCGGCCTGGCCTGTGGGGATGATGCTGAGCTCCATGCCCAGCACAGACAGCACCGCCAACAGCTTGCGAGCACCGAACTCGGCACCACGCCCCCGCTCAAAGCGGGACAGCGATTCCGGAGTGATGCCAGCTTGTTCAGCGACCACCTGCTGACGCAGGTTCAGTGCTTTGCGCCGCTCAGCGACAGCTTCACCAAGCTCTTGTAGGGATTGCATTTGACATTTATATCAAGAAACCCCGCAACACAGGAGAAAATTGACGTAAATATCAAGAATGAGCCACTGCGAGGACTGCTACAGGAAGGAGATCTATCCCCTGCCCCGCGTCAGCTCTGAGGCCAACAATCGGCACGACTCGGTGACACTTGTCCGACTCAATCGAAAGCCCAACACGCGGATCGATCACCAATTTCTGGGATTCGAACGCGTCCCAATGGGTGGGCGGATTGGTGGAAAGGATGGTGGAAAAAAATAAAAACGGGCCGCTAGGGCCCGTGTTTACTCACTTCTTGGAGGAGAGGGGGGCTGGTTATTCAGCTTCCGCTAACAGCCGCGATTGGCCGGAAAGTCAATAGCGACAACGAGTTACGCAAGATGCATTGGCCGCAATAGGCCGGGATCGAGCGCTAAAAGCTTGTGCTGTTCTGCTAGTCGAACTGTGAGTCGAATAGCAGCCATGCAAGCCTACAACCGAAAAAACATTCAGGCCAAGATCGACCAGGCCAGCCCAAATCCGAACGGCAAGACCACCAAAACCTACCGCTTCGGCGATGGCGGCCTCTTGCTTCAAGTCACTGGCAAAGGCGTCAAATCCTGGGTCTACAGATACACGATCAACTACCGCACACGGGTTATCGGGCTTGGGTCTGCACGCACCGTTGCGTTTGAGGAAGCAAGCAAACGAGCCCGCAAAGTCAGAGTCTCACTCGACGAGGGTGTTGATCCTCTGATGGTCCGCGACCAGCAGAGATCGGCGGCAAAGGCAGAAAGGTCCAAGCGCGTGACCTTCCGGGAGTGCGCTGAGGCGTACCTAGAGGAGCACAAGGAAGAATGGGGCGCCAAGAGCCTGACGCAGTGGTCTTCGTCGCTTGGCACATACGCTTATCCAGTGCTCGGCGATATGCCAATTCAGGACATCGGGGTTGTCGACGTGAGGCGGGTCATCGAGCCGATTTGGCGCACGAAGAATGAAACCTGTTCGCGCCTCATCTCTCGCATGGCCAGGATCTTTAGCAAGGCAACGATTCTCGGCCTGCGGACTGGTCAGAACCCAGCCCAATGGGATCAGTGGCTGAGCGAGGTGCTTCCCAAGCGGTCAGCTGTAAGCCAGGTCAAGCACTTCCCATCCCTGCCCTATTCCGAAGTCCCTGAGTTCTTCAGCATGCTGGAAACACTCCCAAACATTGGCAGTGCCGTCATGCGCTTCCTGATCCTGACAGCGAGCCGCACGACCGAGGCACGAGCTGCGGAATGGTGCGAAATCGACATGGAACAAAGGCTATGGTCGATCCCGGCTGACCGGATGAAGGCCCGCAAGCCGCACCGCGTCCCCCTGAGCACTCCAGCCATGGACATTCTTCGCTTTATGAAGGCGCTAAATGAAGCGAAACCCACCCCGTCCAAGTACGTCTTCCCAGGTCAAAAGGAAGGCATGTGTCCTTCCGAGGCCGCTATGACATCCCTTCTCAAACGGATCAATCGCCGGGACATTGTTCCGCATGGTTTCAGGTCCACCGCGCGCGTCTTCTTCGCTGAATGCACAGACTTTCCTCGCGAGGTAGCCGAAGCCGTACTGGCACATCAGGTGAAAGACAAAGTCGAGGCGGCCTACCAGCGCGGCGACTACCTGGACAAACGCAGGGTGCTGATGGACATCTGGGCCGCACACTGCGTCAAGACGTCCAAGCAATCGACTGCTATGTGCCGGGACTTGCTTCCAGCCAATTCCGTGCTATAGACTGGCTCCATGGCTGACGAAAAGCAGCCAAACTCGTCATATGGGAAACGGTGCAGGCCAGTTCCCTCTACAAAACGGGTTGTGTGCGCCACAACTGCGCATCCAGGCGAAGAGCAGCTTGCATAGGGCAAGCTGGGGCCGCACCAAGTGATTGGTGAAGGATGCGTGTTCCCATGGAAATGGGGCCCACCTGTCGGCATTCTTCGCACCCTGCATCCGGGACGGATGGTGTGGTGGGCCAAGATGTGCTGAAACACGTCTTAACTGCGGCCATCTTCATTCGAGGATGTTGCAATGGAAAAGACAGATGAACTGAACCCGGTTTCGGTCCAATTGGACCTTAACTCTCTGATGCGTCGCACTCAGGTGCTGACCGCATTGAATATCGGCAAGACAAAGTTTGCCGAACTGCTTGCAGCGGGCCTCTTTCCCGCTCCGATCAGGCTCATAAATGGGCAACGAATCCCCGGCCGCACGTTGTACTGGAAACGCGGGGACGTCTTGAAGTACCTCCTTGCGCAGGATCAATCTCGTTCCGATGATTTGAAGCGGGTGGCTAGTGAAGGATTGAACCGATACCTGACAGGAAGTGCCCCGGTTGACTGCGGCTCCCATGGAACGGAGGCGCACCATGCGTAATCAAACCACAGGAGCCAGCAGCGCCGCGACCAATCCGGCAGGCCAAGCAACTCGACCTCTTGCAGTGCAGGAACGAAAGCGGTCTTTCAAGGGCTTGAGGTCCATGCCACTTGGCGACTTCCTTTGCCTTGACCTACCCCGCGACACGCCCTTGCTCGGCGAAGTAATCACCCGAGGATCGACGGGCATGCTTTCCGCGCCCCGTGGTCTAGGCAAGTCGCTGTTGTCTCTCACGATGGGCTATGCAGTTGCCGCCGGCAAGTCGGTTCGCCCCTGGGGCAAAGGCATCGCGGCAGTGGTTGTCTATCTCGACGGTGAGATGCATGCGTCAACGCTGCAAAAGCGCCTTGGGCAATTGCAACGGCGGGACACCGACCCTGCAACACAGGAATTAGCGAAGGCAAACCTGCACATCATTAACCGGCATCTCGCCAGCGACGTGATTGGCTATATAGACGATGAGGAAGGTCAGCATCGCATCGAAGCACTGCTACCTGAGGGCTGTGCACTGCTCATCATCGACAACCTTTCGGCCTGGACCGGCAATGGCCGCGAGGATGCTTCATCGTTCGCGCCAATCAAAAAGTGGTTGGGCCGACTCCGCGCGCAGGGGATCGCTGTTCTGATGGTCCACCACACAGGCAAGAGGGGTGGCGATCAGCGGGGAACCAGCGTGCATGAGGACATGCTGGACTATTCGATCCTCCTGTCACCGGACAAGCGGGCCAAGCCTCGAAATGGGACCTGCTTTCAGGTTCAGCACACCAAGTTGCGAGAGCTCCACCCTGATCTACCGGAACTATTCAGGGTAGCGATCACCACTGAAGACGGTGTGATGGGCTATCGGTATGAGGAACCAGAAACTGAGAACTTGGTGCGTGACGCGGAGATCGCAGCGCTGTTTGGCAAGGGACTTACAGGTGAAGAGATCGCCAAAAAATTCGGGGTCAGCCCCTCCACGATTTCACGTGTCAAAGCACGGATCAAAGTACCGCGAAAGCTAGCGGCCACGAGCGAAGCCGGTGACGTGGAAGGGAGCGAACATGAAGACTGATTTCACCCTTGCGCGCACTAGCGCAAGCAAGCATGCAAGCGGACCCGCCACGACAGATAGGGCCGAGTCCTTGCCACTTAAGGTGATGGGGCAAAGTCAAGTCAGCGCGCCTGCCGGAATGGTGTGCACCCGGTCACCGTCCGTGCCTGCAGGCCTGAGAAGTGGTGTTCACGCGGGCCCGCAAAGACCACCACGCTGGCGAATCTGCACACTATGTAATGCGCGCCGCTTCGCCAGTCTCAACCATGGGCTCAAGCCTTCCCCGCTACATCCAGTTGACAAGTTAGGAGGTTGCCATGTCTGACTCATTGAAGGCATTGCTAAAGGTCCAAAGCTTGTCCAAGACGGCCCGTGCGCGTGTTCCGTTTTACCGTGCGGACGTGTCGGACCACCATCGCCGCAAAGTAGGTCGGCCTTATCCGAAACGAGTGCCGGAATCCAGCCCCATGACTGGAACAGGCATGCCATTCCTTACGTTCTGGGCTGACGTAGGTGGCGAGCAGATGGCGTCCGAGCTAGTCGTGGACATGAACATTCCGAATGCCCTGGTAGGACACAACTTTGTTCATGGAACCAGCGTGTACGCGGCAGGTATGGCTACGCTGGCCTTGTTGAAGCTTTGCCTGAAGGGGCATGGCGTGCCGACCGCAGAACTTGACCGGTTGACGCCGGACCAAATTTCACTGCAAGGCGTCACGGTAACCTATCTCCTTGAATTCGGCACGGAAGGCGAACTGGCCAAGTTTGTGTCCGCCGCGGAGTTCACTGCAAAGACGTTCCGCATCGCCACGAAAATGGTCGACTCCTCCAACTTGACCATCACAGTGCCGCTTAGGGGTGCGTCCACAACGATGTATGGCAAGACTGACTTCAGTCATTGCGCGGTAGAGGACCCGGCTGTTGTTCGGTCTTTGAAGGCCGTGGCCGCCAGAACTGCCCGCATCGAGGTCTACCTTCAGGGGCACCTGCTTCGCGACCGAAACTGGGACACCATTGCCAGTTGGAAGGGAGCCTATTTCCAGGGGCGCTACGAGGCCATCTTCAACGAGTTCGTGCGTGGGCCGTTCCGCTGCGCCGATCTCCTACGCACGAAGAAGCCGCGAGCAGCGGCTCTTGTGCCACTGACGCCGGGGCAAGCTTCGGCATTGGCTGCTTACTTCAACGGTGATGCTTTAGATGCGATTCCACAGATCGCTGACGGGGAAACTGCGATGGCCCGCAGCAAGCGAAAGTCCAAGCTGAAACGGGCTCTGCTCAAGAAAACTCGGATCGACATAGGCATCCCGTGGCGAGAGCACCAGAAGTTGGACAGCGTGTATCTAGCTCGAACGCTGACCTACCCAGGCGACTACCACCCCGCCGAAGACTTGGCGCCTCATTGCTTCTGCCGTGCGAGTTGGCCCGAGTGGCGGCGGAAACTGGAAACGGCACTCCAATGAGAACTGCGTGACCGTGCAGTGGATCAATCGGCAACTGCATTGCGGATGCCGATGATCGTCGCTCTGCTGACGTTGTAGGCCTTTGCCATGCTGGTCACGCTGGCGCCGGCCTGCAACGCCTCACGGATCGCAGCCTGCTCACTTGGGCTGGTCTTCGATGGTCGGCCCATGTGGGTGCCGGCCGCACGCGCACGGGCCTGACCGGCTTGGGTGCGTTCGATGATCAAGTCGCGCTCAAAGTCGGCCACGGCCGCCAGCATCTTGATCATCAGTGACCCAGCGGACGAGGTCAGATCGAGGTTGCCGAGTTGCAGAACGATCAGCCGGATGCCTTCGGCTTGGAACCGCTGCACGGTCTGCTGCACGTCGATGGAGTCGCGGCCGATTCGATCCAACTTGGTCACAACCAGGGTGTCACCCTCGTCCATGCGTTCAAGCAGGCGTTGAAACCCTGGCCGCTGCGCAGCCGGCACAGAGCCTGAGATTTGTTCTTCGATGAAGAACTTGGGCCTGATTTCATAGCCAGCTGCGGACACTTGTTCACGTTGGTTCTCTGTGATCTGAAGGACGGTGCTGACGCGCGCGTATGCGAAAACGCGAGATGCCCCGCTGTTGGAAAGTGGTGTCGTCATGATGATGATGTTGGAAATGGGCATCGGCCATGTTTCTGACAGGCCAGTGGTGTGCGGCGGAAAGGGATCACTAAATAACGGTTGGCTTGTACTCGTGCAAAACTAGTGCTCGTGCCTCAAGCTGAGGCAGGTTGATGCCCTGTGGTTGCCAGTTGCCTCGGACTCGGTAACGGCCTCAGTGATGACCCATATCGTTTGCCCCTCTGCTTGATAGACGCTGAAGATCCTCCCGCCGTTCTTAATGGCCTCCTCGTTGGCGTGGTCGTCCTCGGGCGGCACATCGCCCCACTGACCTCGTTCATGCCGCCGCAGGTATTCCATGGCGTTGATGCCGTTGCGGTTAAAGAAGTTGGAGGCGGCGATGGTCGCGAGGATCAGGCCAAGTCCAAACCGGGGTGGTCCGAACTCGTCGTTGGCGGCAAGGTCTAAAGTGTCAGATAGGGTGGTGTCAGTGCACATGAGGGGCTCCCCAATGGTTGAGCCGCACTGCATTGGCACCGACCAGAATGAGAAGAGCCACGGCCGCTTGCGCAGTCGTGGCTCTTGATAGGGTCAGTACAGGGCAGCGCCGTGATGCGGCGCGACACGGCCCGCTATTGGCGCCGCAGTGTCAGTGTATCGAGGCTAGCCAGGCGCTTCGTGGAAACAAATACTTCGGCAAATGATACGGACGCCAACGGCCCGAACCATTTACGGGCGGACACCGGTCATCCGACGAAACATAGGGTTAGCTTGGGCGGTCATGTCCCTTGGCGCCTCCTGGGATTGCTCCACAATTGCAGGCATACAAATCGCGCAGCACAGGCACATGGCAACCAAAGTCACCGCAGACAGCACAAACCCGACCGACGTTTCAAGATTTGGCATCGGGGAGTGGTACGGCCAGCCATTTACTGACCTTACACCTGAGGAACGCCTGGAATTTGCGCACTACCGAAGGCCTGCCGGCAAGACCGTTTCAAGCAAAGAGCGCGAGCGCGTGCGAGAGTTGAGGGAGAAGCGGCGAGTGTTGGCGGCCAATGGCGGTGTATTGGCACCGCGAGAAGCGGACAGACTGGCTGTACTTGAAGCCAAACTGCTAGACGAGGCAGCCAATACAAAGCCCTGCCCCTTCAAGAACGATGGGGGGTTGGGGCAAGTGCCGTGTACAAAAGAAGGCGGGGTTTGTTCCCTCCGCCTGTACGACAAGGGACCCAATGACCGGGCGGTTCTGGTCCCGGCTCCCCGTGGGGCGATTCGAGCCACCTGTCCGTCACGCTTCCATGAAGCTGGGACGGCCTTCTCTTGGGCGTCGAGGGAGATTCTCAATCAGGCCGATCCTGCTTTGGTGGGAGAAGTCGGGTTTCTTGAGTCGTCTGAAACTGTCGACGCCTCAGAGGGTGAAGACGTTGGCCGTATCGACATGGTGGTTGTCGACAACAAGAAGCCAGCAGATTACCCCTTGCCGTGGATCGCACTGGAGATCCAGGCTGTCTATTTCTCTGGCCCAGAGATGAGGTTGCTCTTCGACCAAATTGATACCGACGTTTACAACGGCCAAGACGGCTTGGTTTTCCCAGGGCAGATTCGGCGACCAGACTACCGGAGCAGCGGTCCGAAGCGCCTGATGCCCCAACTAATGATCAAAGTCCCTACATTGCGAAGGTGGGGCAAGCGTATGGCTGTAGTCGTCGATAGATCCTTCTACGACTCCATGGGTAGCATGACGACGGTCGACGATGTATCGAACTCTGATGTGGCATGGTTCGTCGTTGACTTTGTTTACGACGCGGGCACCCGTCGCTTTGCGTTAACTGCTGGGCATGTCTTCTTTATGACCCTGGAAGAAGCGGTCAAAGGGCTAACCGGAGGCAAGCCAGTGAAGATGAGCGAGTTTGAAACACGAATCCGTGCAGGAATCAAAACTCACCTTCCATGACAGCCCCGGCTTGGACCGCACGCCAGAGCGTCTGATCGCGTAGCCGGCAAGAAAAAGGCATCAGTGGCGAGGGTCAGGCTATGCCCGCTTCTTTCGCTTCAATTCAACACATGAAGCTTCGACAGCAGGAGTGGCAAGCTGATTCTCGATGGACCGACGCAACGCATCGCCAATTGCTTTCCCGAGTAGTGGCGGAACAGCGTTTCCAACCTGCCGACCTTGGGCCGTTTTGCTTCCACAGAAGATCCACTCGTCGGGAAACGACTGAATGCGGGCAGCCTCACGGACGGTTAGCTGCCTCGGGAGCTTGTAGTGAATGGGAGGGTGAAATCCCGCAAGGTGATCGCCTCGCGGGCCCTTTCCGCCGCCAGCGCGAATCGTCGGTGAGGGGCGGTCCGAGTAAATTCGGCCACGGCGATAGTTGGGATCGACTTCGCCTTCCTTCAGTAACTTCCATCGAGCAACCACATGTTCTGCGTGCTGGTTGGGTTCGTGATTGGCAACATCCTTCCGCTTGAGCAGATCGTGAATCGCGGCCTTTGCAGTGACCTTGGTCTGGCCGTCTGATGCTGCGGGCAGCTCGGGTGTCCAGCCCAGTCCAGCTACTACGATCAAGCGCTTCCTGCTCTGCGGGACGCCAAAATCCGAGGCGTCTAGAACGGCATAGTTCGCCGAATAGCCCAGGCTCGTCAGCTTCGCGATGAATTCATCGATGTGGTGGCTATTCTTCTTGTTCATCATGCCCG
The DNA here is from genome assembly GCA_002255955.1 of Burkholderiales bacterium PBB2. GTDB lineage: Bacteria > Pseudomonadota > Gammaproteobacteria > Burkholderiales > Burkholderiaceae_C > Paucibacter_A. The sequence continues at coordinate 58,160 of NKIM01000027.1, forward strand.
CCACATTCTCAAGAAGGATGGCCTTTGGCCGGACCCTCTCGACGACGCGGAAGTACTCCTTCCACAAGAAGTTGCGGGGGTCATTCGGGTCGCCTTTTCCGGCAGTGCTGAATCCTTGGCATGGCGGCCCGCCGACGACGAGATCGAACGAGCCTACCGGCTGAAACTCACGGATGTCTCCCTCGTATACGGTCCATTCAGGCCTGTTGTGACGGAGCGTTTTGCACGACTCAGGGTCGTTGTCAACGCACATGACAGTCTCAAACCCGGCCATTTCAAGACCAAGATCAAGCCCCCCAGTCCCTGAGAAAAGCGACAGGACCGTCATCGGTTTTGTGGGGGGATTCTTTTTGGACGCCATGATTTTCTGAACTGCTCTAGCCGATACGAAAAGGAAGCCGCTTGCTGGCCTCGAATGTGCGGCCTTTGGCCGCGGTGAATTTTACTGGATAAATAGACAGCCTCATCGCCAAAAGCCTAAGGGCTTTCCAGACACGGCCAACGCCAACTGCAATGGAGTTGCGCGAGACATTCTGCGGCATCGGCTGCCTGAATGGTTCAGTGGACTGCTACCTCTACCATGGCTCGGTATCGACACTTGCGAGACGCGGCGCCTCAACCTTGCCACCGGTGGAAAGACGACTGAAATGGCCCTGCGGAGTGTCCCGGGCCATAACTGGCCTTACGAGGATGTCGCCGGCGTCTGTGAGCCGAACAAACAAGTACTCCCCGGCTTGGATGCCCAGACTCTCTACAACGAAGTGCGGAAGCCTCAACCCGAGGCTGTTTCCCCAGCGATTGGCTTTAACTGTGCGCATGACGCCCCCTTTCGACTCGATGGTATACAACGACTATCAAATTGAGCCAACCTGGCACAGACAGTCCATTGACACAGCAAAACCGGGACGCAGCTAGAACGGCGAGATGGATGGCGTTTGGTCATTTCTGCATGACCTACGGTGGCAATGGCAGGCCCTCAGTCGCCCGACGGCAGCATGCCGCCATCACCATGAAGCCAGACGCCATGTCCCCGAGTTCAGCCATCAGGTAGCCCAAGCTCTCTAGGCAGTCTGCAGCTATGGACCCGTCTTCGATGGACGCCGCCGAATGCGCCATAAGGTTGCCGATAGCTGCTAGACCTGCGTGGATCATCCGCATAGTCATTTCCGCGTCATCGCGGATCGCTACGAGCAGATGTGGGTCAGCTGCCGTGTAGTCCACCATGCGCCCTTCCGTCACCGGAAGGCATGGCAGTTGATTCAGCAGGCTGCGCATTGGCCGGATCGCTTGCATTCTGGTGTGCATGGTGGGCGTCCGGCTCTGCTTACTTGCTGCTGCGGATCGGAGTGGTGCCGGGGCGCTGCGTTATCTCAAGGTACCAGGCTGGCTTAAGGTTCAGATGTCCCATGTCGGTGGAGATATGAGATCGGGGGTCAAGCCAGCTATTTGGGTCCACCGTATATGAGAACGAAGGAGTCTTTTCGGTGGCGCGAACGTGGTGAAACACGACGTGCCTGCAGGCCTCGCTGTGCTTGTCGTAGTCCACGCAGAGCACAGCCACGTCAGGAAGCGCGGCAACATCTGTGAGGTCCTTGTAGTCGCTCACGGCGAGGGGGCTGAGGTTGAACAGGATCTTTCTGAACAACACCTCGTCCATGTAGAACGGGCCGTTGGCCGGCATGCCCAGGGTGACGGCCATCTTCTTGATGTCCTCCATAGACTTGCCACACAACATAGCCGCGCAGGCCAGTAGATCGTCGTGCGTACCCTTCATTTCGACCCGCTTGAACGGGGACACGAAGCCGGGAGGGAGTTGTCCAATGTTGGTCTTGGCGCTTGCCATTTCTGATTCCTATCTGGAGTTGAAGATGTGGCGGCGCAATGCAGCGGCTCACCTGGCCGGTGTTGGCGAGGTGAGCAGGCAATTGGGTGGAGGTGTTGAGCGGAAGCGCCCTACTCGACTTCGTGCTGGGCGCTGCATGGCGCCGACGCGCCGGCCAAGCAGAACGCATGGCACGGCTCGCAAATGCTAGTCGGGTTCAGCGAATGGGCCGATGAACAAAAAACTTCGCGCTATGGCGAGTTCCGAATCGACAGAGCGTCACGGACTAGGCCCAAAGCAGCCGTAAGCATTGGGCCGCGCCCAACAAAACATCGTGGCTGCTGACCTGACCGTGTAAACAAAAACGCCGCATCGACAATGCCGATGCGGCGTTATGTGAGTTGACTTGTGAGTCGGTGACTGCTAGGCTAAAAAACCTCTACAAATCAATGACTTACAGTAACACTTGGAGGAGAGGGGGGGATTCGAACCCCCGAGACGTTTCCGTCCGCCTGATTTCGAGTCAGGTACATTCAACCACTCTGCCACCTCTCCGGTATTCTGGTGCTCGCGTTGGTTGCTGCGAGTAAGCCCACTAGTATAGCGAGCTTTTCTCAGTTTGCCAGCACTTTTCGCTCAGGCCCGCAAAATTTCTGCACCGCGCAGGTAGGGGCGCAGGGCTTCGGGCACGGTGATGCTGCCGTCGGCGTTCTGGTAGTTCTCCAGAACCGCGACCAGGGTGCGGCCTACCGCCAGGCCGGAGCCGTTCAGGGTGTGGACCAGGTCGTTCTTGCCCTGCTCGTTCTTGAAACGCGCTTGCATGCGGCGGGCCTGGAAGGCCCCCATATTCGAGCAGGAGCTGATCTCGCGGTAGGTGTTCTGCGCAGGCACCCAGACTTCCAGGTCATAGGTCTTGGTCGCACCAAAGCCCATATCGCCGGTGCACAGCAGCACCGTGCGGTAGGGCAGGCCCAGCTTCTGCAGAATGGCCTCGGCGTGCAGCGTCATCTCTTCCAGCGCGGCCATGCTGCGTTCGGGATGCTCGATGCGCACCATCTCAACCTTGTCGAACTGATGCTGACGGATCAGGCCGCGCGTGTCACGGCCGGCACTGCCGGCTTCCGAGCGGAAGCAAGGGCTGTGGGCGGTCAGCTTGATCGGCAGGGCCGAGGCGTCCAGCACCTGCTCGCGCACGGTGTTGGTCAGCGAGATTTCCGAGGTGGAAATCAGGTATTGCTCTTGCGCCTGGTCGTCGCCGCCACGCAGCACCCAGAACATGTCTTCCTTAAACTTGGGCAGTTGGCCCGTGCCTTCCAGCACCTCGCGGTTGACGATATAGGGCGTGTAGCACTCGGTGTAGCCATGCTCCTCGGTCTGCACATCCAGCATGAACTGGGCCAGTGCACGGTGCAGGCGAGCCGCAGGGCCCTTCAGGAAAGAGAAGCGCGAGCCGCTGAGCTTGGCGCCGGTTTCAAAGTCCAGGCCCAAGGGTGCACCCAGGTCCACATGGTCACGCACCTCGAAATCGAAGCTGCGCGGCGTGCCCCAGCGACGCACTTCCACATTGCCGCTTTCGTCGCTGCCCACAGGCACGCTCTCGTCGGGCAAATTGGGCACGCTCATCAGCATGGTGCTGAGCTCGGCCTGGATCGCTTCCAGGCGCTCGGCCGCGGCCTTAAGCTCATCGCCGATGCCGCCCACTTCGGCCATCACGGCCGAGGCATCTTCGCCCTTGCCCTTCAGCATGCCGATCTGCTTGGACAGGCTGTTACGTCGGCTTTGCAGCTCCTCGGTGCGCATCTGCACGCCCTTGCGCTCGGTCTCGAGCGCGGCGTAACGGGCTTCGTCCAGGAAGGCTTGGGGGTTCTTGCGGGTGTTCAGACGGGCCACCACGGCGGCCAGGTCCTTGCGCAACAGATTGATGTCTAGCATTTGAAGAGGTGTCCTTGGAATTCGGTCGATTCTATGAAAGCAAAACGGCGCCAAGAGCAGGCGCCGCCGGCAGGCCTAAGCGCCGGCTTCAGGATCGAGAGTTGCTCACCTCGGCCATGGACTTGTCGCCCAGGCCCATGGGCAGAGGGAAGCGCACATGCTCTTCCACGCCCGGCAAGCTGCGCACCGTGGTGGCGCCGAGTTCGCGCAGGCGGTTGATGACAGCCTGCACCAGCACATCGGGGGCCGAGGCGCCAGCGGTCAAGCCGACCCGGGCGCGGCCATCGAGCCACTCGGGTTGCAGGTCTTCGGCCGCATCGACCATATAACCCGGCGTGCCAAGGCGCTGGGCCAGCTCACGCAGGCGGTTGCTGTTGGAACTGGTCGGGCTGCCCACGACGATGACCACGTCCACCTGTGGCGCCAGCACCTTGACGGCATCCTGGCGGTTTTGCGTGGCGTAGCAGATGTCCTGCTTCTTGGGCTCGCGCACCTGGGGGAAATGCGTCTTCACGGCGGCCAGAATCTCAGCGGCATCGTCGACGCTCAGCGTGGTCTGCGTGACCACCGCGAGCTTGGCCGGATCCTTGACACGCACATGCGGCACATCGCTGGCCTCTTCGACCAGGTAGATGCCTTCACTGAGCTGGCCCATCGTGCCCTCGACCTCGGGGTGTCCCTTGTGGCCGATCATGATGAATTCATAACCTTCGCGGTGCAGCTTGGCCACTTCAACATGGACCTTGGTCACCAGCGGGCAGGTCGCATCGAAGACCTGGAAACCGCGCTGAGCTGCCTCCTGGCGCACCGCCTGGCTCACGCCGTGGGCGCTGAACACCAGAGTGGCACCCGGGGGCACCTCGGCCAGATCCTCGATGAAGATGGCGCCGCGCGCCTTCAGATCGTTGACCACATAGGTGTTGTGCACGATCTCGTGGCGCACATAAATGGGCGCGCCAAACTTGAGCAGCGCGCGCTCGACGATCTCGATCGCCCGGTCCACGCCGGCGCAAAAGCCGCGCGGCTCGGCCAGCAGCACTTCCTGGGGCTGGATGGAATTCGGCATCTCAGAGCACCCCGATCACTTGCACTTCAAAGCTCACCGGCTGGCCGGCCAGCGGATGGTTGAAATCGAACAAGGCGCTGTCCTCACCGATCTCGCGGATCAGGCCGGCGTAGCTGGCCTGGCCGTCGGGCGTGGGGAACTGCACCACATCGCCGACGTGGTACTCCTCGTCCGGATCGCCCAGCTGGCGCAAGAGGCTGAGCTTCACGCGTTGCATCATCTCGGCGTTGCGCTCGCCAAAGGCCTCACCGGCCGCCAGCTCGAACTGGGTGCGCGTGCCTTCGGCCAAGCCGATCAGGCGCGCCTCGATGGCGGGCGACAGCTCGCCCGTGCCCAGGGACAGCGTGGCCGGCTTGTCATCGAAGGTGTTGATGACGTCGGTGCCGTCTGGCCCGGAGAGGCGATAGTGCAGCGTCAGGAAAGAACCGGCTTGGATAAGATTCATGGGAGCGCAAGGTCGAAGTTGCCCGGATTTTAGGGCCTGAGCCCGCCTCTCCCGACCACCGACGACAGAAAGCCCTGCCCGGCCCCCTGCGGCCCTGCACCATTGCCTGCTGCCCTGCGGAGAAGCTCATGCCGCTGCTCGACCTGCCGCCCGAAGCCCGCCCGCGAGAAAAGCTGCTGGCGCGCGGCCCCGAGGCCTTGGCCGATGCCGAACTGCTGGCCCTGCTGCTGCGCACCGGCATCCAGGGTACACCGGTCTTGCAACTGGCGCAGCAGTTGCTTGATCAGTTCGGGGGCTGGCACGGCCTGCTCCACGCCCGGGTGGCCAATCTGAAAGGTATCAAGGGCCTCGGCCCGGCCAAGCAGGCCGAGATCGCGGCCGTGCTCGAAATCGCGCGGCGCTCGCTGCACAGCGAGCTGGCGCAGCGGCCGGTGTTCGACGCGCCCGAGGCCGTGCGGCGCTACCTCAGCCTGCAGCTCGGCGGGCTGGGCCATGAGGTTTTTGCCGTGCTCTTCCTCGACGCCCAGCACCGCCTGATTGCACTGGAAGAGATGTTCCGCGGCACGCTGACGCAAACCAGCGTCTACCCGCGGGAGGTGGTCAAACGCGGCCTGGCCCTGGGTGCGGCCGCCGTGATCCTGGCCCACAACCACCCCTCCGGCGTGGCCGAACCCTCGCGCGCCGACGAGTTGCTGACCCAGGCTTTGCAGTCGGCCCTGAACCTGGTCGACATCCGGGTACTTGACCATTTCGTGGTGGGCATGGGCGAGGTGATCTCGATGGCGGAGCGCGGGCAAATATGATGGCGCCCGCCACGCAGTTCCCGCCATGACATCCCCGCCCTCCCCATCGCGCGCCCGCCCCGCTCTCCACAGCCTGCAAGACCTCAAGCTGCTGCAGCGCGAGCTGGCCCTGGCGCGCCGCGCCGAGGAAGAGCGGCGCGAGCGCGAAGCGGCGGCCGCGCGCCTGGCCGAGCAGGAGCGGCGCATCTTCGAGCTCAGCGTCGGCCCCGTGACACGGCTGGCTGCGCAGCAGGCCCGAGTGCTGCACCAGCGCCAGCGCCCCGCCCCAGAACCCTTGCAGCGGGAGGCCGACGAGCGCCAGGTGCTGCTACAGGCCTTGTCGGACGACTTCGATGTCGACACCTTGCTGGAAACCGACGAGAGCCTGTCCTTCCGCCGCCCCGAGATCAGCCAGGAGGTGGTGCGCAAGCTTCGCCGCGGCCATTGGAGCCTGCAGGCCCAGCTCGACCTGCACGGCCTGCGCCGCGATCAGGCCCGCGAGGCCCTGGGCCACTTCATCCAGGAAAGCGCCCGCCGCGGCCTGCGCTGCGTGCGCGTGGTCCACGGCAAGGGCAATGGCTCACCGGGCCGCGAACCCGTGCTCAAAGCCCGGGTGCGCCGCTGGCTGGTGCAGAAAAACCAGGTCCTGGCCTTCGTGCAGGCCCGCGCCAGCGATGGCGGCAGCGGCGCCCTGATGGTCCTGCTGGCCGGCACTTGACGCGCAAGCCCAGCCACCCCACTCAAGCCGACCGCCGGGCCGCCCCAAGGCCGGCTTGAGGACTCAGCCGCCGGCCCACGCCGGCCGCTGAGTCCAGTCCCCCCGGGGGACCGCCCGCGTACCCGCGGGCGAGGGGCTAACAGTTCCTCATCCAATCCGCCGTCCCCATAAAGCTCTCCAGCAAGCGCTCCTGCAACGCCGGGTCCAGCGCCACATCCTGCATGGCCATGCCCATGCAGGCGACCCATTGGTCACGCTCGGCGATGCCGATCTTGAAGGGCAGATGGCGGGCGCGCAGACGCGGGTGGCCGAAGCGTTCGATGTAGTGGTTGGGGCCACCCAGCCAGCCGCAGAGGAACCAGAACAGCTTGTCGCGGGCGCTGTCAAGGCTGGGGCCGTGGGCCGCGCGCAGCTCGGTGAAGGCGGGCTCCAGCTCCATCAGATCGTAGAAACGATCGACCAGGGCGCGCACCCGCACCTCGCCGCCCACCCACTCAAAGGCGGTGGCGGGCGAGGCCTCGGGCGAGGACGATGTTGAAGGGGAAGAATCGGAAGAAGTGTCTGAACTGCTCATCCCAGCAGTTTATTGGCCAAAGCCTTGATGGCCTGGGCCGCGTCGCTGCCGGGGTAATGTTCAAGCACCAACTGGCGCTTGAGCACGGCCTGGCGCACGGTCTGGTCGCTCTTGACCTCGCCCAGCAACTCCAGCTTGAAACTCTGGCCCGGGCGGGCGCCAACAAAGCGCTGCAGCACCTGCTGCAGCTGGCCGCAAATCAGCTTGCCCTCGCCCACGCGGTTGGCCTGGTTGACCAGCAGGCCCACCTCGCGGCGGTCTTGCTGGGTGGCCAGCACCTTGATGGTGGCGTAGGCATCGGTCAGCGAGGTCGGTTCGGGCGTGGCCACCACCAGGACATCGGCGGCCATGGAGATGGAGAACAGCACCACATCGGAGATGCCGGCGCCGGTGTCGAACAAGATCCAGTCAAAACGCGGCCGCACCATCTCGACGATGTGCAGCAGCTTGTCGCGCACCTCGGGCGTCAGGCGCGAATACTCCACCATGCCCGAACCCGCCAGCAGCACCGAGAAGCCGCCGGGTGCCGGCAGGATGGCCTGGTCCAGCGTGGCCTTCTCAGTGAAGACATCGTGCAGGGTCAGCTTGGGGTGCAAGTTCAGCACCACATCGAGATTGGCCAGGCCCAGGTCGGCATCCAGCACCAAGACGCGCTGGCCGCGCAGCGCCAGAGCGGCGGCCAGATTGGCCGTCACAAAGGTCTTGCCCACGCCGCCCTTGCCGCTGGTGACGGCCAAGGTGCGGGCGCCGGCACGGCTGCCCGTCTTGGGCGCCGGACGGGCGGCCCCCAGCGGGGACGCCGGCGACGATGCAGCAGGATCAGGTGTCGTACTCATTCACTTTCCTGTTGCGTTACTGCAAACAACATGCCTTTTTCCTCGGCGCTCACCAGGGAATCGACCTGGTTCTCCAGGCAGGCCCGGTTGCGGCCCTCGGCCTTGGCGCGGTAGAGCTGACGATCGGCCCGCTCCATCCAGAGCAGGGACGAGGAACGCACCCACTGCGGCGCAAAGGCACCGCCCAGGCTGACCGTCACCGCCAGCGTCTGACCGGACGCAATTTCGATCCGCAGCTCGGCCACCCGCTCGCGCAGGCGCTCGGCCACGGTGGCGCCAAAACCGGCTGCGCACTTGGGCAGCACGATGGCAAATTCTTCGCCGCCCACGCGGGCGACGGTGTCCATGGGGCGAACCACCTGGTTCAGCGCCCCGGCCACAGCCTGGATCACCAGGTCACCGGCCGCATGGCCGTAGGTGTCGTTGACCGCCTTGAAATGGTCGATGTCCAGCACCAGCAGCAAGGCCGGTTCACCCGAACGCGCCACGCGGTCCACTTCGCGGGCCAGCGCCATCTCGAAGCTGCGGCGGTTGACCAGTCCGGTCAAGGCGTCCTTGCTGGACAGGTCGCACAGCGCGTCCATGATGCCTTGCAGCCAGGCCTCGCTGTAAGGCTCGGCCTCGGGCAGCAAGGCGCCCGCCTGCTGCAGCAACTGCAGGGCCAGGTCCAGCCGCAGGCGTCGGGCATCCAGCAAAGCGGGTGTGGGGCTTGAGGAATCCAAGATGGTGTGCAGGGGGGAGGGGCAAGTGCGCAGCCAGTCTAGCAGTGGGTTTTCGTGCTCAATTGGCGATCTGGCCCCTGTTGGCGGCTTTGTTTAGCCTATGCTGGACAGGCTTGAACCGCCAGACTGCAAGACGACGCAAAATCAAAGCCTGGACTGCGCCAGCAGCCGGGACATAACCGAGCTCACCTTATGCCAGCTGTTCCAAGTGCACCAGGCGCCGAAGCCATCGACCATGAATTCAGCTTCAGCCGGGCGGATTTCGACCGGGTTCGGGAACTGATCTACAAGCACGCAGGCATCAGCCTGCACGATGGCAAGCACGCCATGGTCTACAGCCGCCTCTCTCGCCGCCTGCGCGAGACCGGCCACAAGTCTTTTGCCGCCTACCTGCAGTGGCTGGAGCATGCCACCGGGGCGGAGGGCACGCAGGAATGGCAGGAGTTCGTCAACTGCCTGACCACCAACCTGACCTCCTTCTTCCGCGAAGAGCACCATTTCCATGCACTGACTGACGACCTGAAGCCGTTGGCCGGCAAGCCGGTGCGCATCTGGTGTTGCGCAGCCTCCACGGGCGAGGAGCCCTACTCCATCGCCATCACCTGCAGCGAAGCGCTGGGCAGCAGTGCCCAGGTGCAGATCACCGCCAGCGACATCGACACCAATGTGCTGAACACGGCCCGCCGCGGTGTTTACAACGCCGATGCCCGAGGCCTGGACCAAACCCGGTTGAAGAACTTCTTCATGCGCGGCACGGGCGGCAACTCAGGGCGCATCCGCGTCAAGCCCGAGCTGCAGCGCTGGATCGATTTCAAGTCGCTCAATCTGATGGACACGCAGTGGTCGCTGGGCGAGCCCTTCCACATCGTGTTCTGCCGCAATGTGATGATCTATTTCGACCCGCCGACTCAGCGCAAGGTGCTGGAGCGCATCCACCGTGTGATGCGCCCGCATGGCCTGCTCTTCGTTGGCCACTCGGAGAACTTCACCGACTCGCGCGATCTGTTCCGCCTGCGCGGCAAAACGATTTACGAGCGCGTCTGAGCCTGGCTCCGACGCATTCCTCAAGTTCACAGTCCAGCGACCGATAAAAAAACATGAGCACCCCCCCGCCCACTTCCGGTGCAGGCACCGGCTCGATGTTCACCAGCGGCGCGGGAGCGGCCCGCGTTGCGCAACTCAAGGCCATGCCGCGCAAGCCTGGTGAAGCATCGTTCTTCTTCTACGACGCCCATTTCAAAAATGCGGCGGTCAAGATCCTGCCCGGCGAATACTTCGTGGACAACGAGGACCTGCTGGTCATGACGACCCTGGGCTCCTGCATTGCCGCCTGCCTCTGGGACCGCCACGCGCAAATTGGCGGCATGAACCACTTCATGCTGCCCGAGGGCAGCGGCGACTCCGGACGCTACGGTTCCTACGCCATGGAACTCTTGATCAACGAGATGATGAAGCGCGGTGCCTCCAAAGGCCGCATGGAAGCCAAGATCTTCGGTGGCGGCGCCGTGATTGCCGGCATGAACACCATCAATGTCGGCGAACGCAACACCAACTTCGTGATCGACTTCCTCAAGCTCGAGCGCATTCCCATCGTCTCCAAAGACGTGATGGACATCTATCCCCGCAAGGTTTGCTTCCTGCCCTTCAGCGGCAAGGCCATGGTCAAGCGCCTCGCCCCCACCAACACCGACGCCCTGGTGCAACAGGACCGTTCTGCAGCCCAGAAAGCCCAGCCCGTGGTGGCCAGCGGCGGTTCTGTCGATCTGTTCTGAGCCCGCCCCCAAGAGGAGAAGTAAGACATGGCCAAGACAACTGTGGTGGTGGTCGACGACTCGGCTCTGGTGCGCAGCATCCTGAGCGAGATCATCAACCGCCAGCCCGATATGGTCTGCATTGGCGCCGCCGCCGACCCGCTGCTCGCCCGCGAAATGATCCGTTCGTTGAACCCGGACGTGATCACCCTGGACATCGAAATGCCCCGCATGGACGGCCTGGATTTCCTGTCCCGCCTGATGCGCCTGCGCCCCATGCCGGTGGTGATGGTGTCCACCTTGACCGAGCGCGGCGCTGAAGTCACGCTCAAGGCGCTGGAACTGGGGGCGGTCGATTTCGTCGCCAAGCCCAAGATCGGCGTGGCCGACGGCATCCGCCTGCTGGCCGATGACATCACCGACAAGATCCGCATCGCCGCCAAGGCCCACATCCGCCGCAGCCACGCTGCCCTGCCCGCCTCGGGCGCAACCGGCGCGGCCGCCCACGCAGGCCACCCGCCCGCGGCGCCGGCCAAGCCGGTCACCATGGCCAGCCTGGGTCGGCTGTCGACCGAGAAAATTATCTTCATCGGCGCCTCCACCGGCGGCACCGAGGCAACCAAAGATGTGCTGGTCAATCTGCCGGCCGACTGCCCGGCCGTGGTCATCACCCAGCACATGCCGCCCGGCTTCACCAAGAGCTACGCCGCGCGCCTGGACGGCCTGTGCCGCATCCGCATCAAGGAAGCCAGCGATGGCGAGCGCATCTTGCCGGGCCACGGCTACATTGCCCCCGGCGGCCTGCATCTGAGCGTCGAGCGCTCGGGCGCCAACTACATCGCCCGCGTACAGGACGGTGAGCCGGTGAACCGCCACAAGCCTTCGGTCGAGGTGCTGTTCCACTCGGCCGCGCGCGTCGTGGGCCCGAACGCCCTGGGCATCATGCTGACCGGCATGGGCGCCGATGGCGCCAAGGCCATGAAGGTGATGAAGGACGCCGGCGCCTACAACTTCGTGCAGGACGAGGCCACCTGCGTGGTCTTCGGCATGCCGCGCGAGGCCATCAATGCCGGTGCCGCCGACGAAGTGCTGCCGCTGAACCAGATCGCGCCGCGCCTGATCGAGCGACTGCGCAGCACCTCGGGCATGTCACTCAATCGCGTGTAAGCACCCTCGCCAGAACACGCCCACCCCGAGGCCGCACAGCCGAGCAATAGCTCACGCTGATGCGGCCTTTGTGCTGATGGGGCCTGCTTTTCTTGGCCCTGTCATCGGCGCTGGGCACCATGGCGCTATGAGCAGCGCCGCACTCTCCTCCTCCCCCGCATCCCCGATCGCCACAGGCTCCAGACCGGGTGATGAAGCTCCGCCACTGACGGTTCGCCGCCTGATGGACCGCCGCCAGCTGCGCACGGTCTTCCAGCCCATCGTGCAGCTGGACTGCGGCCTGGTCTACGGCCATGAAGCCCTGGTGCGTGGCCCGATCGGCAGCCCGCTCGAATATCCCGATATGTTGTTCGCCGCCGGTCGGCGCGAAGGCCTGAACACCGAGCTGGAGGTGCACTGCGCCCTGCTGGCCATGGCCGAGTGGAGCCGGCTCAAGCTGCCCGGCCGCCTGCTGCTGAACATGAGCGCCACGGCCCTGGCCAGCGCTGTGGCCCAGGGCCTGGAGCAGGACCGCCTGTTCATCTGCGAAGACCTGGGCATCTGCGCCAGCCAGCTGATGATCGAGCTGACTGAGCATGAGCGCGTGGCTGATATCGAAGGCCTGCGCCGCGCCATCGGCGTGCTGCGCCGCAAGGGTGTGGGCATTGCGCTGGACGACTTTGGCGACGGCCGCTCCTCGCTGCGCCTGTGGTCCGAGATCCAGCCCGATGTGGTCAAGATCGACAAATACTTCACCCATGATCTGCCGGCCCATGCCGAGAAGCTGCAGACCTTCCGCGCGCTGCTGCAGCTGGCCGAAACCTTTGGCGCCCAGCTGGTGGCCGAAGGCATCGAGAACGCCGAGGAACTGCGCGTGCTGCGTGACCTCGGCGTGGCCTTTGGCCAAGGCTGGCTGATCGGCCGCCCCACACCCGACGGCGCGCGCGAGCCCCTGGCCGGCGCCCGCGAGGTGCTGGCCAGCAGTGAGATCGCCGTGCTGCCCGAGCTGCGCCGCGCCTCCAGCAACGGTGTCACCGCCGAGCGCCTGATGATGGAAGCTGTGACCGTGCACGAGGACACCACGCACGAGCAGCTGTTCCGCGTCTTCAACGAACACGAGGAGCTGCACGCCATCGCCGTGCTCAACAGCAAGCAAGAGCCAGTGGCCCTGGTCGACCGGGCGCAGTTCATCAACCGCTGGGCCAAGCCCTTCTTCATGGACCTGTACGGCCGTCATGCCTGCACCCTGTTCGCCAACCCGACGCCGCTGATCGTCAACGCCGACACCGGCATCGAGGCCTTGACCACCGTGCTGACCTCGGCCGACCAGCGCTACCTGCGCGAGGGCTTCATCATCGTGCGCGAGGGACGCTACCTCGGCCTGGGCACCGGCGAGCAGCTGGTGCGCTCGGTGACCGAGGCGCGTATTGAAGCGGCGCGCCACGCCAACCCGCTGACCTTCTTGCCCGGCAATATTCCGATCAGCCAGCACATCGGCCGCCTGCTGACCAGCGGGCGCGAGTTCGTCGCCGCCTACGCCGACCTCAACCACTTCAAGCCCTTCAACGACGAATACGGCTACTGGCGCGGCGACGAGATGATCCGCCTGGTGGCGCGCGTGGCCAGCAACCATTGCGACAGCCAGCGCGACTTCCTGGGCCATGTCGGCGGCGACGATTTCGTGATGCTGTTCCAGAGCGCCGACTGGGAGCAGCGCTGCGAGCAGATCGTTCAGGGCTTCAACGAGCTGGCCCGCAATCTGTTTGATGCCGCGGCCTTGCAAGCGGGCGGCATCATGGCCGAAGACCGCCATGGCGATATGCGCTTCCACCCCTGCACCACGCTGAGCATTGGCGCGGTGCGGGTCAGCCCCGGCAGCCTGCACCGGGCCGAAGAGGTGGCCAGCGCAGCGGCCACGGCCAAGCGCCATGCCAAGCACGAAGCTTTGAGCGTCTACGTGATGGCGCTGTGAAGCCCAGCGGCCCCGAGGGGGCCGCACTCAGTCAGTCCGCCAGGAACAATGACTGCAGGTCGCTGAGGAAATCAAAGCCCTTGGCTGTCGCCGCGATGCGCGCCGGATCGGCCTCCAGCAGGCCGCGTTGGCGCCCCTGCTCCATGGCCCGGGCGATGCTGGAGGGCGGCAGGCCGGTGCGCTCCAGATAGGACTGAACGCCCACGCCTTCACGCAGACGCAGGGCATTGAGCATGAACTCGAATGGCAGCTCGCTGCGCGCCACCTCGTTCTCGTTCGACACCGCGGCGCCCTCGCCGGCCTTGGCCATATAGGCCGCCGGTTCGCGCCAGCGCACCTGGCGCAGCACGCGATGCGGGAAGGAAATCTTGCTGTGCGCGCCAGCGCCGATGCCGAGGTAATCGCCGAACTGCCAGTAGTTCAGGTTGTGGGCGCAGCGGTGCCCCGCGCGCGCGTAGGCTGACACCTCGTAACGATCCATGCCCACGGCGCCGGTGCGGGCGGTGATCAGGTCCAGCATTTCGCTGGCCAGATCAGGGTCGGGCAGGTTCTCGGGCGGCGCGCTGGCGAAGCGGGTGTTGGGCTCGATGGTCAGGTGGTAAACCGACAGATGCGGCGGCGCAAAGTCCAGGGCCGTGCGCAGCTCCAGATCCAGCTCGTCCAGGCTCTGGCCCGGCAGCGCGTACATCAGGTCGATGTTGAAGGTGTCGAAGGCCTGGGCGGCCTCGGCGATCGCAGCGCGCGCCTGCTCGCCGCTGTGCACCCGGCCCAAGGCTTTGAGCTTGGCATCGTCAAAGCTCTGCACACCGATGGACAGACGCGTGACGCCGGCTTCGCGAAAGCCCTTGAAGCGGTCGCGCTCAAACGTGCCCGGGTTGGCCTCCAGCGTGATCTCGCAGCCCGGCTCCAGCGGCAGTCGGGCGCGCAGGTCCGAGATCAGCTCGGCGATTTGCTCCGGGGGAAACAGGCTGGGCGTGCCGCCGCCGATGAAGATGCTGACCACCGGCCGGCCCCAGATCAGCGGCAGCGAGGCTTCCAGATCGGCGCGCAGCGCAGCCAGATAGGCGCGCGCGGTATCCACCGGCAACTCGCGCGCGGCGCCGTCCACCCGCCACTCATGGCTGTTGAAATCGCAATACGGACATTTGCGCAGACACCAGGGCAGGTGCACGTAGAGCGACAGCGGCGGCAGCGCCGGCAGGCTCAGCGTGCCCGGCCGCATCAGGCGAATGACATCAGCCAAGATGCCAGACCTCGCGCAGCTGCGCGGCCAGATGGACGGCCGCCAAAGCCCGGTGGCTCTGCACATTCTTCTCGGCCGCGCTCAGCTCGGCCACGCTGCGCCCCAGTGACGGGATGAACATCAGCGGGTCATAGCCAAAGCCGGCCTCGCCCTGCGCGACGGTCAAGATCTGACCCTGCCAACGCCCCATGGCGATCAAGGGCTCGGGGTCAGCGGCGCTGCGCACAGCCACCAGGGCGCAAACAAAGCGCGCGCCACGTTGCTCGGGCGCCGGGAAGGCGGCCAGTTGCTCCAGCAGCACGCGGTTGTTGTCGGCATCCGACTTGGGCTGACCGAAGAGCGTGGCATAACGCGCCGACAGCACGCCAGGCGCGCCCCCGAGGGCCCCCACCGCCAGGCCGGAATCATCGGCCAGGGCCGGCAGGCCACTGGCCTCGGCCGCGTGGCGGGCCTTGGCCAGGGCGTTCTCGGCGAAGGTGCCGAAAGGCTCCTCGGCTTCGGGGATGCCGAGCGAGCCTTGCGTGAGCAGTTCCACCCCCAAGGGCGCGAACAAGGCCTGCAGCTCGACCAGCTTCTTGGCGTTGTTGGAGGCCAGAACAATCTTCATGACGACAAGGCTGCTTTCTGCGCCGCCAGCAACTCGCCAATGCCCTTCTCAGCCAGATCGAGCAGCGCATTCATCTCGACGCGGCTGAAGGCCACGCCCTCGGCCGTGCCTTGCAGCTCGACAAAACCGCCATCGGCCGTCATCACCACATTCATGTCGGTGTCGCAGGCCGAGTCTTCCGTGTATTCCAGGTCCAGCAAGGGCGTGCCTTCGACGATGCCCACCGAGATGGCCGCCACCGCCTGGCGGATCGGGCTGGCGCTGATCTTGCCCTGAGCCAGCAGCCAGCGGACCGCATCGGCCGCCGCCACGTAGGCGCCGGTGATGGCCGCGGTGCGGGTGCCGCCATCGGCCTGGATCACATCGCAGTCCAACGCGATAGTGCGCTCGCCCAGCAGCTTGAGATCGAAGACGCAGCGCAGCGAGCGGCCGATCAGGCGCTGGATCTCCTGCGTGCGGCCGCTTTGTTTACCCTTGGCCGCTTCACGGTCGCTGCGGGTGTGGGTGGCGCGCGGCAGCATGCCGTACTCGGCCGTCACCCAGCCCTCGCCCGAGCCGCGCTTGTGCGGCGGCACTTTTTCTTCCACCGAGGCGGTGCACAGCACCTTGGTGCCGCCGAACTCGAGCAGCACCGAGCCCTCTGCATGGCGGGTGTAGTGGCGGGTGATCCGCACCGGGCGGAGTGCGTCCGCTGCGCGGCCACTGGCGCGCAGAGTCTGGCTGGCTTCAGTCATGATGGGGTCCTTCAGGATTTCTTGAGTACGCCGGTCTGGCGCTCGTTGGCGCGGCGTATGGCTTCGTTGATCTCGCGCACGGAGCGCTCGATCTCGGCTTCGTCCAGCTCGTCCGCACCGCCGCGCCCGTCTTGGGCAGCAGCCTGGATGGTGGTGGCAAAGCCGTCATCGGACAGGCTGCGGGTGGAAATGCCGGCCTCGGTGTGGCCCTCGTCGGCATCGGCTTCGCCTTCCCACTCCACCGCCAACGCGGTGACATTGTCGCAGCGCGGCCCGCCGTTGCGCAGGGCCTGCTCCACCAGATCCGGCACCGCATCGGCCACCGGGCTGGCCGAGAGCTGCTCGGTGATGAAGTCGTCGGGCACCGTGCCCCAGAGTCCGTCCGAGCACAGCAGCAGGCGGTCTCCCACCTCCAGCAGCATGGGGCCATGGGTGTCGATCATGGGCTTACCAGGGCTGCCCAGGCAGGTCAGGAGCACATTGCGGTTGAAGGTCTCGCCGTCCTGGGGCACGCGGCCGAGCGCGTTCTGCAGCTCCAGATAGGAATGGTCGCGCGTGCGGGCGATCAGCTTGCCGGCACGCACCATGTAGAGGCGCGAATCACCGCAATGGGCCCAGAAAGCCCGGCGCCCCTGCAGCACGCAGGCCACGATGGTGGTGCGCGGCGTGTCGCTCATGCCCTTCTCGGCGGCATAACGGATCAATTGCTGGTGCGCGATCAAGACCGCATCTTGCAAAAAGGCGGCGGGGTCTTCAAGCGCCGGCTTGGCATCGCGCTGGAACAAGGCGGCCAGGGTCTGCAGCGCCATCTGCGCGGCCACCTCGCCCTCGGGGTGCCCACCCAGGCCGTCGGCCAGGGCGAACAAACCTGCCTCGCGGGTGTAGCAATAGCCCATGCGATCTTCGTTCTTCTCCCGCCGGCCGCGGCGGCTCACCTGGAAGGTGTTGAACCTCACGCTGGAACCCTCACGCTTTGGCTCCGGTCTTCAGGTTCTCCAGTTGCAGCTTGAGACGCTCGCTGAAGCTGAGCTTGGTGTAGCGGCGCTCGGTTTCGCGCGCCAACTCTTTTTGCAGCGAAAACACGCTTTGCGGACGCGAGAGCGGATCCAGGGACATGCACCACTCGGTCACTTCGATCAGGTTGTCGGAATACACATTGCGCAGGCGCGAGAGGCTGAGCGCAAGGCGATCTTTTTCCAGGCGTTGCGGCGCGTCATTGGGCGGATAGCCCTGCATGCAGGCGTAGATGCAGGCGCCGATGGCGTAGATGTCGGTCCATGGACCTAAGGCGCCATCTCGCCGGTACATCTCGGGCGCGGCAAAACCGGGCGTGTACATGGGGCGGATGAAATTGCCTTCCTTGCTCAGCACCTCGCGCGCGGCGCCGAAGTCCAGCAGCACCGCCTTGTTTTCGTTGGTGATGAAGATATTGGCCGGCTTGATGTCCAGATGCAGCATCTTGTGCTGATGCACGATGCGCAGGCCACGCAGGATCTCGTCGAAGAGGCTGCGGATGGTGGATTCGCGGAAGACCTTGTCGCGCTTCATATCGCGCGCGGTGACGATGAAGTCCTGCAGGGTGTCGCCCTGCAGATAGTTCATCACCATGTAAACGGTTTCGTTCTCGCGCAGGAAGTTCAGCACCGACACCACGCTTGGGTGCGAGATCTGCGCGAGCGATCGGCCTTCTTCGAAGAAGCTCTTGAGACCCAGGCGGTAAAGCGGCTGCTTCTCGGGTTTGACGCGCGGCGTCAACTCGCCGGGCGAGCGTTCAGCCAGGCTGGAGGGCAGATATTCCTTGAGGGCGACGAGGTGGCGTTCCGGGTCTTCGGCCAGATACACCACGCCGAATCCGCCTGCTGCCAACCTCTTGATGATCTGGTAGCCCCCAACCACCGTTCCCGCAGGCAAGGGCGCCGGTTTCGGCTTTGACATAATCGAGTTTTATTCCACACCGAACGCTAGATGCCAGTCTACAGCATGACGGGATATGCCAGCGTCAGCTCGCAACCCACCGCACCCAGTGAAAACACCGGGTCCCCCAATGCCACATCCTCGGCAGCTGCCAGCCCCAGCGGCGCCAGCGTGACGGTCGAGCTGCGTTCGGTCAATGGCCGATTTCTGGACCTGGGCTTTCGCATGCCCGAGGATTTGCGAGGCCTGGAACCCGCCCTGCGCGAGCTGCTGACGGCCAAGCTCAAGCGCGGCAAGGTCGAGCTGCGCATCAACACCCAGCGCGAGAGCGAGGGCAACTGGCCGCAGCCACAGTCCGACCAGCTCAACAAGTTGGCCCGCTTAGAGGGCACGGTGCAGAACTGGCTGCCCAAGGCCCAGCCCTTGACCGTCCACGAGGCTCTGATCTGGTGCAAAGGCGGCGGCTCCGCCCCCGAAAAATTGGACGAAGCCGCACTCGAAGCCGCCCGCCAATGCGTGAGCGGCCTGCTCGAAGCGCGTGAACGCGAGGGCGAAAAGCTGGTCGTCATCCTGATGGAGCGCATCGAACACCTGCGCAACCTGGCCGATGCCGCCGAGCCCATGCTGCCGGCCATCGTGCAGCGCCAGCAGCAGCGCTTCCTCGAGCGCTGGCAAGAGGCACTCGCCAGCACCGGCGCGGCCCAGACCATCCCGGAAGAAAACCTGCGCGAGCGCGCACTCAACGAAGCTGCGGCCTACGCCATCCGCATCGATGTGGCCGAGGAATTGGCCCGCCTGCGCGCCCACCTGGAAGAAATCGCCCGCCTGCTCAAAAAGGGGGGCGAAATCGGCAAGCGCCTGGACTTCCTGATCCAGGAGCTGCACCGTGAGGCCAACACCCTGGGCTCCAAGGCGGCCGCCCTGGAGCTGACCAATATCTCGGTGGAGATGAAGGTCGCCGTCGAGCAGCTGCGCGAGCAGGTGCAGAACATCGAATAAGCCGGC